>NZ_JASAMU010000001.1:0-746627 GCF_029909885.1 Ochrobactrum sp. AN78 | reverse complement strand
CCTTGCCTCCAACGTTGACATTGACCAGCACCTCAAGAGGCGACACGTCGCATCTCTAACTGGCCCAACTGTCGCATTACTAAATAGCCCCTACATGTCGTAATCACATAAGATAGATTATGGAACAAGACGATCTAAGTTCGCACACAAGACCCAATAAACGTTAGCGACGCTGAGCTATGTAGAGATGTCCTGGAACTGGCGATCCTTGCTCACTTCGAACAGTGATATCCGTGCAACGAATACAGTCCATAGCGTGTTCTGAGAGCAGCGAACGTACATAGGACTGCGCATGTGCAAAACGTTGAAAATCGCCAACCATGAAATCACGGCCAGCGAAACGCTCATCTGACTGCGTTTCACTGGAGAACCCGAAATAGCCTCCAGTCCGCAGATGCTCCGCAACGCCCGAGAAAAAGCGGTCAAGCTCGCCCATATAAGGCAGCACGTCTGTTGCGACGATCAGGTCCCAAGCGTCTTCCTCTGTGGTCTCAAGAAAACGAACTGCTTCGCCGACAAAAAGCGCATCGTAATCGCCTTTTTCATAAGCCACTTCGATCATGTTTTCAGATATGTCGACGCCGGTCTTGTGATCGGCCATGTCGTCCAGCGCATCGGCAGAAAGCCCGGTACCGCAGCCAAGATCCAGCATGCGCTCGGCCTGAAACTCTTCATCCAGTTCCAGAAGCATTTCACGCAATTGCAGCGGCACGTCATAACCAAGCTGATCAACGAGAATTGTATCGAACATCTCGGCATGCTGATCAAACAGCGTTGCAACATAAGCGTCCGGTGCTTTCGGCGGCACAGTTCCTCGCCCCATGCTTGCGAGACGTACGGCAGCGCCACCGTGGTCTTCGGGATCAATTTCGAGAACTGCTTTATAGGCCTCAGCAGCAGCATCCAGATCGCCAGCCTTTTCCAGGGCAAGCGCATGGTTGTAAGCCTCAGCCAGCGCCTCTTGATCAAGAGTATCCGTGTTATGGGATTTGCCGTTCTGCTTGGACATCTGCGTTGCCTTTTGTTGAGCCGTCAGCGAACTGAAAAGGCCAGTAGAGAGCTATTATACGGGTTACGGCGCGTGTTCCATAGATGGAAAGGGCGAGGCGAACCACTCGCCTGCCCTCCTACCCTCATATGAAGATGACAGCAAGAACCAGTTCTATTCAGCCGCCGCAGTTGCCGTACTGGAAGCAGGCTTATGATCGGCAAGTTTGCGCGCAATCACTGCGCAAGCCATCAGCTGAATTTGGTGAAACAGCATGAGCGGCAGCACGACACTACCGACATTCGCGCCAGCAAAGATCGCACTGGCCATCGGCGCGCCGCTGGCGAGGCTTTTCTTCGAACCGCAAAACATAATGGTGATGCGGTCAGCGTGATTAAAGCCGAACCACTTGCTTCCATACCATGTGGCCAGCATGACGATCACCAGAAGCAGGATATTTACACCGATCATGACGCCAAGATCGCTCCAGGAAACGGTGTGCCACAGGCCTTCAACGATAGCCTCGCTGAATGCGAGATAGACAACCATCAGGATCGAACCACGGTCGACAAAGCCAAGCGATTTGCTGTGACGACGCATGAAATTGCCAATCCATGGCTGCAAGATTTGCCCCAGAACAAATGGTGCAAGCAATTGCAGCAAAATCGCTTCCAGCGCATCGACTGAAATCCCGCCGCCGCCTTTAACCGCAAACAGCAGCCCGACAAGCAACGGCGTCAGGAACATGCCGAAAATATTCGATGCAGATGCAGAAACGATGGCCGCAGAAACATTGCCGCCAGCCATAGAGGTAAAGGCAATTGAAGATTGTACGGTTGAAGGAAGAACGCAGAGATAAAGGATACCGAGATAAAACGGCGATTGCGCAAGCCCCGGAATAGTCCAGCCTGCGGTCAGTCCCAAAATTGGAAACAGGACGAATGTTGAGCAGACGACCGCCAGATGCAGTCGCCAGTGAGTGACGCCAGCCACAACTGCCTCACGCGACAAACGCGCGCCGTGCAGGAAGAACAGAAGTCCAACTGCGATCTTGGTTGCAATACCGAACCATTCAGCAAAATCACCCTGCACAGGAAGAAATGATGCAAGCAGAATGGTCGCAATCAACATGCAGGTGAACTTATCGGGCAGAAAACGCATTTCTCGTCAGTCCTTCAGCACTTCATACTTGAACGCTCCCCGAGAACACACACATGCCTCCGAGAACGTTCCGAGCTAGTTGTGATCCCTAGCGGTCTGATTCCCGATATTTGCATCCCTCGGATACTGGCGTCGGACAAATGTCGGAATCAAGATGACCACTAGCAAGTTTATGAATCTAGTGGATTTTTCGAATTTGACGTTTGAAACAGCATGTGTGTCAGTCGGTATTCAACCGTCAAATTCAATCCACTAGTTTGTAATAAGCCGATCAGAAATCGGCACAACACTAAAGGACGGAGTTAGCCGCCAATCGGATCACTTTTCCGGGAAAATGAGCTGCATAAGGGCCTTTCAACCCTCAATCCATCTCATATCCATTTGGATTTTTCGACTGCCAGTTCCAGATGTCCTTGCACATTTCCTGAAGATTTTTCTCGGCAGTCCAGCCAAGGAAATCACGGGCAAAAGCAGGGTCGGCATAACACTCGGCCACATCGCCCGGACGGCGTGGCGAAAGCTCATATTTAATTTCACGATTTGAAACGTGTTCGAAGGCTTTTACTACATCAAGAACGCTGTAGCCCTGCCCTGTCCCCAGATTGACAGAAAAGCACTTTGGTTCATCAAGTTTCTTGAGCGCCTTGAGATGTCCGGCAGCAAGATCAACGACATGGATATAGTCACGAACCCCCGTGCCATCCGGCGTATTATAATCATTACCCCAGATGTTGAGCTTTTCGCGGCGGCCGGTTGCCACTTGTGCGATGATCGGCATCAGGTTGTTTGGAATACCCTTGGGATCTTCGCCGATCAGGCCGCTTTCATGCGCGCCGACCGGATTGAAATAACGCAGGATCGCGATCTTCCAGCTGTTATCGCTGTTATAAAGATCGCGCAGCATATCTTCGATAATAAGCTTCGTGCGCCCATATGGATTGGTCGCGGAAAGCGGCTGATCTTCGGTAATCGGCAATTTTTCTGGATCGCCATAAACCGTCGCAGACGAGCTGAAGACAAGTGTCTTGACGCCTGTGGCTTCCATAGCCTGCAACAAACGCAGCGTGCCAAGCACATTACAATCATAATAATGCAACGGCTTTTCACTCGACTCACCCACTGCTTTCAAACCGGCAAAATGGATGACAGCCGTGCATTTATGACGCGTGATGATCTGTTCCAGCAAAGTACGGTCGCGAATATCGCCCGGTTCGCGAATAGGTGCGCGACCAGTGATTTTTTCCACGCGATGGAGAGCTTCCGGATTACTGTTATCGAAATTATCGACCACCACCACATCATGGCCGGCCTCGATCAGCTGTACACATGTATGAGAACCGATATATCCGGCGCCACCAGTTACAAGAATCGTCATGCTTTAAATACCTGCTTGTTGAACATACAGCCCCAATGTGCGATCCCGAGAGCGTTTGTTGGCTGACTATGCAAAAACCGTAGCGAACTGCAACCCAAACCCTCCGATTCTTGCAGACTGCCTCAAGAATGCGACATCAATTTTAATGGAGCGAAGATGGAACCCTCCCGCAATATCAACCGTCTTCTCGAAATCATGGTTGCCCTTCGTGACCCCGAAACGGGCTGTCCCTGGGACGTAGAACAGACCTCCAGATCAATCGCGCCTTATACACTCGAGGAAGTCTATGAGGTCCTCGATGCCATCGAGCGTGACGATGTTGATGATTTTCGTGAAGAGCTCGGCGATTTGTTGCTGCAGGTGGTTTTTCATTCACGCATGGCGGAAGAACAGGGCCAGTTTGCTTTTGGTGACGTCGTTGAGGCCATCACGCACAAAATGATCCGTCGCCATCCGCATGTGTTTGGCGACGCAGAAGCCCGAAGCGCTGGCATGGCCAAAGGCTCTTGGAACCGCATCAAGGCAGAAGAAAAGGCCGAGCGCGCAGAACGCCGCGCTAAGCTCGGCTTGGAAACTATTGATAAAACACGTTATCTTGATGATATCCCGAACGCCTTCCCGGCTCTCCTACGCGCGTTAAAGCTACAGCAAAAGGCAGCCAAAGTCGGTTTCGATTGGTCGGAAGCAGCACCTATACTGGACAAGATCGCGGAAGAAACAGCCGAGCTCAAAGAAGCAATGGCGGCGCAGGACAAAGCCAATATTGCGGAAGAATATGGCGATCTGCTTTTCGCAATGGTCAATCTCGGCCGGCATTTGGAAATTGATGCCGAAACAGCGCTCATTGCAGCGAACGACAAATTCAAGCGTCGCTTTGATTTCATCGAAAAGTCGTTGAAGGAATCAGGCAGCAGCCTTGAGGCAGCACGGCTCGATGACATGGAAGCAATCTGGGTCGAGGCAAAGAAAAACGGGCTGTAACCAGCCCCGATAATTCAAATTTTGTCTTCCCACTTTGGTCGAAACATCTGATAGACGCCCTCTGTGGTCGCATAATCCATATAGCCAAGTCGGGTCACCGGCTTAGCTTTTTTAATGTCGAACAGACCATCCGTAAGCACTCGGTCGTCAATATGCACACCAACGACCTCGCCAATCACCATGTAGTTGTCGGTCGGCCTGCCCTCTTTGTCCTGCAAGCGCTTAATCTCCACGGCGACGCACTCCAGCGCAGCGTAGGCTTCTTTCACATATGGCGCCGCGATGAGTTTGCTGTGCGCAATCGTCAGCCCAGCATATTCAAATTCGCTGGTCCCGCGCGGAGCGTTGATCGATGAAGCGTTCATCTTCTCTTTGAGATGATCGCTCACCAGATTGGCCGTGAACTCGCCCGTCTCTTCAATAAACGAAACGCTGTCTTTAAAGCCGCTTGATGAAAACATTATCATCGGCGGCGTATGGCATATTGCATTGAAGAATGAATATGGAGCGAGGTTGACCGCGCCATTTTTTGACCGCGTCCCGATCCAGCCAATCGGACGCGGTGCGACAATCGCTTTGAATGGATTGTGAGGAAGATTATGACCGACTGATGGCTCATAAAACATCTGTTTTTCCATTAGTTAAGGCTGAGCTATAAAGCGAAAGATCAGGATGACCACGGCCCGCTGTAATCAGAGACAATCTTGTCCATTTCAGCTCTCGGGCGCTCGGGCATCTTGTTTTGCGCCGTACCAATATGAACGAACCCAGCAACCCGCTCTTCAGGCGAGAGACCAAGAAACGCACGAGCAGGCGCATCGTCTGAATACCAGTTGGTGATCCAGTTGGTTGCGTAGCCAAGCGCGTTCGCAGCGGTACAAAGATTCATGGCCACGGCACCGGCCGAAAGAAACTGCTCCCATACCGGGATACGTTCATGGGCAACTGGTGACGAAACAATGCCAATGACCAACGGTGCGCGAGCAAAGCGCGCACGTTCCTGATCTTTGCGGCTATCATTCAAAGGCCCCTCCCGCTCATCTGCGCGCTTGGCCAGATATTCGCCAACCTTGTGACGAGCGTCACCACGATAAAGAATAAAGCGCCACGGTGTAAGACGTCCATGATCCGGTACGCGTGCTGCCACTTTCAACAATTCGTCTAGTTCAGTCCCCTGCGGTGCTGGTTCTGAAATGGCGGAAATAGGCGTAGAGCTGCGCTGGGCCAGAAAATCAAACACCGGATGCGTCACGGAAATCCCTCATCGCTAAAATCTGCATATATGACTCCACTTAGAGCATAATCCGACAGGAATGAAACAATGATCGATAAGATTATGCTTCAACCAGAAAACTTCGGAGCGCTAATCTAATAAAATCAGATCGAACGCACTCTCAACGGAGGCGGGTTCTTCTCGCGCGACATCATAAAGGTGTAAAGCCCAAAATCTGTGACGCAGCATATCTCTCGTGTATAAATTTGCCATGATAACGGTCGATTTGGCCTTGAATTCGCCACCCGCTTGGGTTCAAAACATCATCATGTCAGATATTCTGGGTCTGTTTCAAACAAGCAGTGCAAAATCATCGCGCAGCAAGTCATTTGTGGCGGCGCTGTCGGTTGTCCTGATTGCTTCTTCTGCATTCGCTCAAGGCCCTGGCGGGCCGGGTGGCCCTGGCGGTGGCATGGGTAGCGGAATGGGTGATGGCTTTGGCGGTGGTCGGCAAGGCGGTTCTGATGGCGGATTCAAACTACCGGGTTTCCAACTAGAACCACCTGCACCGGCCCCTGCTATACCGGCTCCCTCGGGTAGCAACGGAGCAGTACAGACAAACAGCACGATTGGTCTTCCGAACTTTCCGGAACCAAAGCTCAATTTGCCAACACTCAGCCCTTATGCAAACCCGACAAGCCCCGAGAATAATCCTCTGGTCAAAACGAGTGAGCTGGACCTGAAAGCACGTCTCAATGAGGATGGCCCGGATATTTCGACCGGCCTTGTATGGCGCGTCTTTGCACCAGAGGTTGGACCGGATGGACAGTTGGCTCTCATCGCCTCGTCAAAAGGCGGCAGTACAGTGTTCAATCTGCCAGAAGGCAGTTATCTGGTGCATGCCGCTTATGGCCGTGCGGGCGCGACAAAGCGCATTACACTCACCAATGCCAGTCGTCATGAAGTGATGACGCTCGATGCGGGTGGCATGAAGCTGAGTGCTGTCCTGCCGGATGAAGGTAAGATCAAAGGCGATCTCGTTCGCTTCTCCATTTATGCCGACGAAGATAACAACGACCGTTCTCTCATTGTCCCGGATGTGAAGCCGGAAACAATCATCCGATTGAATAGCGGCACTTATCACGTGGTTTCAAACTATGGCTCCGCAAATGCTGTTATCCGCGCAGATATTCGCGTTGAAGCAGGCAAGCTGACCGAAGCAACAGTGCAGCATCGCGCGGCGGAAGTTGTCTTGAAGCTGGTGCGTGAAAAAGGCGGCGAGGCTCTTGCCGACACGTCATGGTCAATCCTGAACGCTTCTGGCGATGTTGTACGTGAAAGCGCTGGTGCTTACTCGTCGATGGTTTTGATTGAAGGCGACTATGTTGCTGTCGCCAAGAACAAAGACCGAATCTATCAGCGCGATTTCAAAGTGACATCTGGCGCAAATGGCGAAGTAGAAGTGGTCGCAAACCGTGAATCCGAAGCACCTGATGACGGTTTCTCAGGGCAAGACTGATTGAACACGCATTTTCATAAAAAAGGCCCGCTTTCGCGGGCCTTTTTATTATTTCGCATCGTTCTTCAAACGTACCAGATCAGGTGGCGTTGCTTCTTCTGACAATTGAGCAATCGCTTCGTCCAGCGTCATCGACACCTGAGCCTGCGAACCAAGACGACGCATATTGACCGTTTTTTCTTCAGCTTCTCGCATACCGCAAACGAGAATGACAGGAACCTTCTGCAGCGAATGCTCGCGGACCTTGTAGTTGATCTTCTCGTTGCGCACGTCGGTGATGACCTGCAAGCCAGCAGCCTTGAGCTTGGCCGCAACCTCAGCTGCATAACCATCAGCTTCCGAGGTAATTGTCGCAACAACAACCTGAATCGGCGCAAACCAAAGCGGCATGTGTCCAGCAAAATTCTCGATCAGAATGCCCAGGAAACGCTCCATCGAACCGCAGATTGCACGATGGATCATAACCGGTTGGGTCTTTTCAGAATTGCTGTCGATGTAGAATGCACCGAAGCGTTCCGGCAGATTGAAGTCAACCTGCGTCGTTCCGCACTGCCACTCACGACCGATGGCATCCTTCAGCGTATATTCGAACTTCGGACCGTAGAACGCACCCTCGCCCGGCAGAATACCGGTCTTGATGTCATCCGACTGTTCCTTGATCTGTTCAAGAACCGTCATCATCACGCTTTCAGCGCGATCCCACAATTCGTCCGAACCGACGCGCTTTTCAGGCCGTGTGGACAGCTTGATCGTGATCCCTTTGAAGCCGAAGTCTTTGTAGACCGACAGAATGAGATCATTGATCCGCAAGCATTCTGAAGCCATCTGTTCTTCGGTGCAGAACACATGCGCGTCGTCCTGTGTGAAGCCGCGAACACGCATAAGACCATGCAGCGCGCCCGATGGTTCGTAGCGATGCACATTGCCAAACTCTGCAAGCTTTATAGGCAGATCGCGGTAAGACTTAAGACCATGCTTAAATATCTGAACGTGACCTGGACAATTCATTGGCTTGAGCGCAAACACGCGATCATCGTCGGTATCATCACCGGCAACAGTCACCTTGAACATGTTGTCGCGATACCAGCCCCAGTGACCGGACGTTTCCCAAAGGGACTTGTCCAGTACCTGTGGCGCATTCACTTCCTGATAGCCATGGCTGTCGAGACGACGACGCATATAGCTTACCAGCGTCTGGAACATACGCCAGCCTTTGGCATGCCAGAACACAACGCCCGGACCTTCTTCCTGGAAATGGAACAGGTCCATTTCGCGGCCAAGGCGGCGGTGATCACGCTTTTCAGCTTCTTCAAGCATATGGAGATAGGCTTGAAGATCATTGTCGTTGGCAAATGCCGTACCATAGATGCGTGTCAACATCGGGTTATTGGCATCGCCGCGCCAATATGCGCCTGCAACTTTCATCAGCTTGAATGAATTGCCAATCTGGCCAGTGGACGCCATATGCGGGCCACGGCAAAGATCGAACCATTCGCCCTGATTGTAGATCTTAAGATCCTGGCCTTCAGGGATCGCATCGACGAGCTCAACCTTGTAGCTCTCGCCTTTATCGGCAAAAACCTGCTTGGCCTTCTCGCGCGACCAAACCTGCTTGGTGAACGGCTTGTTGCGCTGAATGATTTCGCGCATCTTCTTTTCGATCACTGGCAGGTCATCAGGCGTGAACGGTTCATTACGCGCGAAGTCGTAATAAAAGCCATTCTCGATGACTGGGCCGATCGTTACCTGCGTTCCCGGGAAAAGCTCCTGCACGGCTTCAGCCAAAACGTGAGCCGTGTCATGACGGATCAGTTCCAGCGAGCGCGGGTCTTCACGGGTCAGAATTTCGATGGCACCGGAAGCACCAAGCGGATCAGAAAGATCACGCACGGTACCGTCTACGGCATAAGCCACAGCCTTCTTTGCAAGTGATTTGGAGATTGATTCTGCAAGTTCGGCACCGGTTGTGGCGGCATTATATTCGCGCACCGAGCCATCGGGAAATTGCATGGAAACATTCGACATCATATTCTTCCTTATCCAGTCCCGCCAACGATTGCGGGTGGTTTACGCACGAAGCAGCACTGCACCAATATAAGTACAGAACTGCCCTTTTGCTGCTCTACATTTCGATTAAAATGCTTATGCAACTTTGAATGAAGACTGGCTATTAATCTTTTTTCGCCAGTCCGTAAAGCAAAAGCGCCGTGGCAAACTGCATCACGGCACCGTTAAAACTCCAAAAACTAAATGAACTCAGTTACGGATGGCGAGGCAGGGAACGCCCTGCTGCTTGAGCTTCGCACAGGTCTTTTCAGCGGCATCCGAATCTTTGAAGCCTGTGAAACGAACACGATAAACCTTGCGACCACGCGGAGCCGTCGAAATTTCAGCCTTCGTACCCGGAACCAAACGGCTCACAACAGGCATGTACTTGGCCTGTAACTCGTCTGCACCTTTGCGCGATGGGGTCACGCCAACCTGAACGCGCCAGGCAGATATTGCAGATTTCACCAGAAAGCCACCATCGCCCTGCTCGATTTTGGAATCGTCGATCATGTCCGCTACAGCATCGACTTTCGGCTTTTGAGGCTTAAGCGGCGAGATAACCGGCAATGGTGTCTGAACTGCCGCAACAATTTCTTCGGTCGCCGTTCCAGTGCCTTCAGTGCCAAAGCGCGTTAGTAGCTTTGCCATCCGGTCATCACGTTCCCGCGACGAACCGGCACCAAGCACAACGCCCACAAGATGCTTGTCATTGATGATTGCAGAAGAAACAAGATTGTAGCCCGAAACATCGGTATAGCCGGTCTTGATCCCATCAACGCCCTGATAACGATACATCAGGTTGTTATGGCCGTTAAACGGACGGCCCTTGTAGGTGAACGAACGCTGGGAAAACAGCGCGTATTCCTGCGGGAAATCACGACGGAGCGACATGCCAAGTACGGCCATGTCGCGGGCGGTCGTCAGCTGTGTCATCTTTGCGGTCAAGCCCGATGGGTTGGCGAAATATGTGCTTTTCATGCCAAGGTTCCGGGCTCTCTGCGTCATGAGGCGACCAAAACCTGATTCCGAACCACCCAGATATTCGCCAACAACGGTTGCGGCATCATTTGCAGAAACAATGACCATACCGTTGACGGCATCACGGACGGAAATCGTCTCGCCAGCCTTCAGATACAGCTTCATTCTAACTTTTGCAGCTGCATTCTTGGAGATGGGCATTTCATCATCCCAATGCAGTTTTCCGGTCTTGAGCGCTTCAAATGTCAGGTAAAGCGTCATCATCTTGGCCAATGATGCGGGAGCGTGTTGCTCCGTTGCATCGTCTTGTCCCAGAACGATACCGGTATCGGCATCGAAAACCACCCACGATACATTCGCCATGGCGCTAGTGGAGCATAGAATGCTGGCACCAAGCGCAACACCGGCTACTAGCAGGGAGGTGCGGGACGACGATTTCGGCATAATGACTCGCAAGAAAAGAAAACTGGATGCAAATGAAGGTCAATTGCGGCGTCAAAAAGACGCCCGATCAACCTGATTTCCTTTTCCGCATAAAACCGATTTATTATTAACGAACTCTAATCAAGCATGATTAACTTAACAGTTTTTTGTCTGCCTGATGAAAATAATGCTGTCAGTTTTTCGGTGAGGAAACCCGCCAGTAACGCCACGGCAGATACCAACGGTAATGGCCAGGCAAATCTTTTGGCACTGGATCAAAGCCATGTGTGCCCATCGGACCGCAACGCATAATACGAAACAAGCCCATCCAGCTACCGCTCCACAAACCATAACGAGCGACAGATTCGTAGGTATATTCTGAACAGGTCGGCATATGGCGGCAGGAATTGCCGATGAATGAGGACAGCGTGAGCTGATAAAGCCTGATGAAGCTTGTTCCCAGCACCCTGCCCGGTGTTTTCCGCCATGGATCGGTAAAGTTGCGGGTCTGACGATTCTTCGTTGTCGCAGCGTTATTTAGGTGATCCTTTCCGCAACTGCACATATCAGGCGGCCTGCACCTTTTCTTCGATCTGGCGAATGCAGTCGACAACCGCATCGAAAGTCAGAAGCGTCGAAGCATGGCGCGCCCTGTATTCACGCACTGGCTCGAAATATTTCAGATCCTCAAAACGGCCTTCCGGTGCAGGGCCATTTTCTTTGAGCATCTTATACATCGCGTCACGTGCAGCTCTCAGCTCTTCTGATGAGCAGCCGATGACATTTCGTGCCATAACCGACGACGATGCCTGCCCCAATGCGCAAGCTTTCACCTCATGCGCGAAATCCGTGACAACACCGTCAACCATCTTCAAATAGACAGTAACGGTCGACCCGCACAATTTTGAGTGAACAGTTGCTACCGCATCTGGGGCAGCAATTCGCCCTATGCGCTCGATATTCCCCGCAAATTCAAGGATACGTTTGTTGTAAACTTCGTCGATCATTTAGACAAACCTTCCGCCTCACCGGATAAAAACGTAAATTTGTCGCCCGGTTAACGTTTGAAGTTGCATTTTCCTGTCTATATAATAGGCAAGTCGTGACTGCGCCATGGACAGATTATCACATGGTTATGAGCAGCCGCACGATTTTCCGTCCGGCAGCTTGGTGTTGCCGGATCAATACATCGCCCGCTCGCAAAGCGCATCGTTGTATTGTCCGTTTAACTCGTCTCCTCCTCGAAGGAGACTACTGGAGAATACTGATGGACGCTCGCATCCTTAAAATCGATGACGAATCCAATCTGCCCGCAGATTTGCCAAAGCCAACGCAGGCCGAAGCAGAAGCCGCTGTACGCACACTGCTTCGCTGGGCAGGAGATAATCCTGACCGTGAAGGATTGCTCGATACACCAAAGCGCGTTGCCAAATCCTACAGTGAGTTGTTCGGCGGCTATGCCGAAAGCCCTGAAGATGTTCTTGGCACCACCTTTGAAGAAGTCTCCGGCTATAATGACATGGTGCTGGTGAAGGATATTTCCTTCTTCTCGCATTGTGAGCATCATATGGTGCCTATCATCGGTAAAGCGCATGTCGCCTATTTGCCAGATGGCAAGGTGCTTGGTCTGTCGAAGATTGCGCGCGTTGTTGATATTTTTGCGCGCCGCCTGCAAACACAGGAAAGCATCACCGCACAGATCGCAGACAGCATTCAGCGCATTCTGAAACCGCGCGGTGTTGCGGTTATGATTGATGCAGAACATATGTGCATGGCGATGCGCGGTATCCGCAAACAGGGTTCAAGCACAATCACGACGACCTTTACTGGCACTTTTAAGGAAGAAGTGAACGAACAGGTTCGTTTCATGAGCCTTATTCGCAAGTAAGACATATATTCAGGCGCAACAATGAGCATTTTTCCTGCCCAGCCCTCTGACAAGAAGGCCATTGAAGAAGGCGCGGTTTTCATGCCGCGCTTCGATGCATCAGGTCTTATCACTGCTATCGTAACAGACGCGCGTGATGGTGAGTTGCTGATGGTCGCCCATATGAACGAGGAAGCGTTGCGCCTGACGCTCGAAACCGGCATTGCTCACTACTGGTCGCGATCACGCAACACGCTTTGGAAAAAGGGCGAAACCTCCGGCAATCTGCAAAGCGTTGTCGAACTGCGCACCGATTGCGATCAGGACGCGCTTTGGCTGAAGGTCAGCGTTGCTGGAGATGGCCCCACTTGCCACACGGGCCGTCGCTCGTGCTTTTATCGTCAGGTTCAGTCTGAAGATGGCAAGGTTAGCCTTTCCCTGAATGGCTCGTGCGAGCACGAACACTAATTTTCTCTCACGATCTATGAACTCGCTCAAATCGATGTGATGGCGCGATTTTCTCTCGCGCCTTCAATTTGCAGCATTTATTGTTTCGATACAGTGTTTTGATAAATGAAAGCATTTCCAGCAAAAGTGCGTAGTGGTTTTGCGTAGGACAATGCGACAGAACAAATACTGAGAGCGTTTCTCCTTATTCAATCAAAGGTGGAAATACTCTAACCGAAACAAGAGGTGCTCAGTCGATATGCTCGCATGGGGTCAAAGGCGCAAGGCAGCCAATACGCAACCCTTGAAGCCGGAAGAAGAAATCATCGATCTGCCGCAAGTCAGGCATGAACCGCGTCGCATTGCTCTCGCATTGGGCGGCGGTGCCGCGCGCGGCTGGGCTCATATCGGTGTTCTACGCGCACTCGATGAAGCAGGAATCGAAATTGAAATGATTGCCGGCACGTCAATCGGCGCGCTTGTCGGCGGCTGCTATTTGGCGGGCAAGCTTGATCAACTCGAAGAATTCGCGCGCAGCCTGACGCGGCGGCGCATGTTCAACCTTCTCGACATCACATTTCGCGGCAGTGGTTTGTTCGGCGGCATGAAGCTCGATGGACGAATGCGCGAGCACCTCGACGGCCTGCGCCTTGAAGATCTGGATCGTCCATTCGTTGCGGTTTGTACCGAATTGCGCACTGGCCATGAAATCTGGCTCTCTACTGGCCCACTTGTCGAAGCCATGCGTGCGTCCTACGCCCTGCCCGGTGTGTTCGAACCTGTGCGCTGGCAAGAGCGTGTGCTGGTCGATGGTGCGCTGGTCAATCCAGTCCCCGTCTCGGTGTGTCGTGCCTATGAACAGCGGCTCGTGCTTGCCGTAAATCTCCACTACGACCAGTTCGGCCGCGCGGCTGTTATCAAACATGCACAGTCACGGCAGGACACGCTCAGCGAAACGATCCATGGAGAGAAGGAAAGCCGACTCGGTATTACCGGCGTGATGATGGAGGCTTTCAACATTATCCAGGACCGCATTTCTCGTGCCCGCATGGCTGGCGATCCACCCGATGTTTCGCTGATGCCAACCGTCGGACAAATCGGCCTAGCCGACTTTCACCGCGCATCGGAAGCAATCGATATTGGCTACGCGGAAACCGTTAAACGACTGGAAGACATCAAAAGGCTTCAGGGCATAAGCGGTTGATGGAACGAAAAAGATTCGTCACGATCTATGCCAAATTCACATAGATCAGCGCTTAAACTCCCAAAATAGCCAAAATCTTGACACAAAAAAGCCAGGAAAATTAAAGTTTTAAGCGCCTGAAATTGCAGTATTTCGACTTTTACCCACTCTTTTATGAAAAAGATTGGCAGATGCACAAGAACAGGCTTGTACCTTTCGGATCGATTTGCTAGATGCCTCCTCGCTGACATTGTTCAGCTCTACCACGTGCGGTCGTGGCGGAATTGGTAGACGCGCAGCGTTGAGGTCGCTGTGGGGCAACCCGTGGAAGTTCGAGTCTTCTCGACCGCACCATTCTCTCTCCTAATTTATGATGCACTTATGACGAAACTCTGCAATCTGGTTTACATCCCAGAGAATGCGGGGTCTTTTGCGTTTTAAAATCATACATTTAAGCTTGTGATAAATTTATTTCATTCAATTGTGCTGAACTGAAAGAATGGTCTTGTGCAGTCGAAAGTGATTTGCTACATCGCCACTCGCTGACATTGTTCAGCTCTACCACGTGCGGTCGTGGCGGAATTGGTAGACGCGCAGCGTTGAGGTCGCTGTGGGGCAACCCGTGGAAGTTCGAGTCTTCTCGACCGCACCATTCTCTTCCCGAGAATACTCCTATTTGTAGCGCTGTGGTTATCAATAGCTTCTCCATTTGGAGATGTTATTGTTGCTGCTCAAATGCAGTATTGCCTCCATCAGACGCTAATCAACTTCGGGAAGACAATATGAAAATCAGCGCTCGCAATCGCCTTAAAGGCACAATCGTTGATGTCACCAAGGGTGCCACCACGGCTCATATCCGAATCGACATTGGAAATGGTGTCGTCGTTACCTCGTCCATCACCAACGAAGCCGTAGATGAACTTGACCTCAAGGTTGGCAAGACGGCCTATGCAGTCGTTAAAGCATCAGACGTGATGGTCGCCACCGACGACTGACCTACTAAAAACCCCGCTTAAAGCGGGGTTTTTGTTAAATATCATTGCTATGTTCACCAAGATTGGGGGATCGCTTATCCAATTTCAGTTCAGCGTCCGAGAATCGGATTGGCGTACGCAAACCCGGCACACCATCGGGATCGATTCTCATCTGGCGCGCGATGAATTGCGGATCGGCAAACACATCTTCAACCGTGTTGATCGGCCCAGCAGGCACGCCTGCTTTGGCAAGTGCTGCCAGAATATCGTCACGTAACCATTGCTTCGTGCGCTCTTCGAGCAAATCGGTGAGCGCATCGCGATTGGCAACGCGGGACGAGTTGGTAAGAAAGCGGGAATCACTCGCCAGTTCACCTATCCCCAAAAGAGACGTCAGCTTCGCAAACTGCCCGTCATTGCCGCAGGCAATGATGAAATAACCGTCTGAGACCGGCAGCGTCTGGTAAGGCGCGATGTTCGGATGCGCATTGCCCATACGTTTGGGCGAAACCCCAGATGCCATATAATTCATCGCCTGATTGGCAAGAACTGCCGACATGCAATCAAACAACGCCATATCAATGTGCTGCCCCTTGCCCGTGCGCTCACGCATGATGAGAGCCGACTGAATACCAATGACGCTATAAAGCCCTGTGAAGATATCTGCGAAGGCCACGCCGATCTTTTGCGGCTCACGATCGGGTTCGCCGGTCAGATCCATAATGCCACCCATGCCCTGGATCATGAAATCATAACCCGCACGTTCTGCATAAGGCCCGGTGTGGCCGAAACCCGTGATAGAGCAATAGATGAGGCGCGGATTGATCGCCTTCAGGCTTTCGTAGTCGAGGCCGTATTTATCAAGTCCACCGAGCTTAAAGTTCTCAATCACCACATCCGCATCGGCAACGAGCTTGCGTACAAGCTCCCTGCCCTCATCAGTGCGAAAATCGGCAATGATCGATTGCTTGCCACGATTGCAGGCGTGGAAATAGGCTGCCGACTTTTCACCTTCCACGTCGATAAATGGCGGGCCCCATTTGCGGGTATCATCACCCTCCGGGCTTTCAACCTTGATAACATCCGCGCCAAGGTCGGACAGCGTCTGCCCGACCCATGGGCCCGCCAGAATGCGGGCCAGTTCAATGACTTTCAGACCCGCAAGCGGTGTATTCTGCATTTCTCAAAACCTCTCCGAGCGATAAACTGCGATCAGAAGAAAGCCTGAATGCCGGTCTGTGCACGTCCGAGGATCAGCGCATGAACGTCATGTGTACCCTCATAGGTATTGACGGTTTCAAGGTTCTGGGCGTGGCGCATGACGTGATACTCGATCTGAATGCCATTGCCGCCATGCATGTCGCGCGCCTGACGCGCAATATCCAGTGCCTTGCCGCAGTTGTTGCGTTTGACGATAGAAATCATCTCAGGCGCCATCTTGCCTTCGTCAAACAGACGGCCAACACGCAACGATGCCTGCAAGCCAAGGGTGATTTCGGTCTGCATGTCAGCAAGCTTCTTTTGATAAAGCTGCGTTCCAGCCAGCGGCTTGTCGAACTGTTTGCGATCAAGCCCATACTGGCGCGCGCGGAACCAACAATCTTCTGCTGCACCCAACACACCCCACGAAATGCCATAGCGAGCGCGGTTAAGACAGCCGAACGGCCCCTTAAGACCTGAAACATTCGGCAGAATTGCATCTTCAGATACTTCCACGCCATCCATGACGATTTCGCCGGTGACAGACGCACGCAGCGAAAGCTTACCGCCAATCTTTGGAGCCGAAAGTCCCTTCATGCCCTTTTCGAGCACAAAGCCGCGGATTGCATTGTCATGCGCTGTCGACTTGGCCCAGACCACAAACACATCGGCAATCGGCGAGTTGGAAATCCACATCTTGGAACCGCTGATGCGATAACCGCCATCAATCTTGTCGGCGCGCGTTTTCATGCCAGCAGGATCGGAACCCGCATCCGGTTCGGTCAGACCGAAACAGCCAATCAACTCGCCAGAAACCAGACCCGGCAGATATTTCTTGCGCTGCCCGTCAGAGCCGTAAGCGTAGATCGGATACATCACGAGCGAAGACTGCACACTCATCATGGAGCGGTAGCCAGAATCGATACGCTCAACTTCGCGCGCCACCAGACCATAAGAAACATAGCCAGCATTGGCTGCGCCATATTCTTCAGGCAGCGTTACGCCAAGAAGACCAGCCTGCCCCATCAAACGAAACAGATCGGGATCGGTCGTTTCATCAAGATAAGCTTTTTCAATGCGCGGCAGGAGAATATCGCTCGCAAAAGCCTGCGCCGAATCGCGGATCATGCGCTCATCTTCGGTCAGCTGCTCATCGAGCAGAAACGGATCTTCCCAGTTAAATACGGCACGCGACATGAATAATCTCCTCAAATTCAGTTGCCCAAATGTGGCCTGAAAAGCGGAGTCATGCAATGAACGTTTACTCATCCATCTATTCCGTTTAGTAATAGATGATGACATCACTATCGAGACGCCTGCTTCCATCAACGAGCGCGCTTGCCGCATTTGACGCGGTGGCGCGACACGAGAGCTTTTCTACCGCCGCAGAAGAGCTTTCGTTGACGCAAGGCGCGGTAAGTCGCCAGATTGCAACACTGGAAGAACAACTCGGTGCCGCCCTGTTTGACCGCACCAGCCGCCATGTTTTGCTGACCGATGCCGGACGCGCCTATCGGAATGCTATCAGTCCAGCCCTTGCTTCCATCCGCGCAGCCTCGCTACAGGTCATGTCGCAAATGCGTGGGACAACACTCAATCTGGCGTTTCTACCAACCTTTGGAACGCGGTGGCTGATCCCGCGAATACCTCGTTTTGTCGCTCACTATCCAGATATCATTCTAAATTTTGCCACGCGTATAGGTCAGTTCGACTTTGAACGAGAGGGACTTGATGCAGCAATTCATATTGGCCAACCGAACTGGCCCAATGCAGACTGCACATTTTTGATGGAGGAAACGGTTGCGCCTGTGTGCAGCCCGGCTTTTCTGAAACAGCACCCGGTTACTGCACCCAGCGACTTATTGCGACTGCCGCTTTTCAACATGGCGTCACGACCCGGCGCATGGAACCACTGGTTCAAAAGCCTCGACATTGCAGCGCCAATAGCGGGCGGAATGCGCTTCGAGCAATTCTCGAATGTTTCTCAGGCTTGTGTAGCTGGGCTTGGTATTGCGCTGATGCCGCTGTTTCTAATCAGCGCCGAAATTGAAAGCGGGCAGCTTGTTGTTGCCTACCAGCACACGGTCAAAAGCCCGAGCAGCTATTACTTTGTAACACCGCAGGCGCGCGCAAACACGCCTGCGGTCAAAGCTTTTCGAGATTGGCTTCTTACCGAAGTCAACCGGGAGTTTGATCCTCACGCCATCGAGTTGCTGACGATCTCATAGGAACGAAGACGCTTCTGATGGTCATAGATCATACCAGTTACCATCAACTCGTCAGCGCCTGTCCGTTCGGCAAATTCACGAATGCCCTTATCGACGGTTTCAGGGCCACCCACCACACGACATGACAGCATTTGGCGAACAAGCGCTTGTGCTGAAGGATCAAGCTGCTCCTGATAACCTGCGACAGGCGCAGGTAATTTACCCGGACGACCGCTGCGCAAGTTCACAAATGCCTGCAACTGCGACGTAAACAGATGATGTGCCTCTTCATCCGTATCGGCCGCAATCACGTTGAGCCCGAGCATCACGTATGGCTTCTGAAGATATTCGGATGGCTCAAAGCGTTCACGATAAAGTTCGACAGCACGTTCCATATCAGCGGGCGCGAAATGCGAAGCGAATCCATACGGCAGCCCAAGCATTGCAGCCAGTTGCGCACCAAACAAGCTGGACCCGAGAATCCAGACTGGAACATTCAACCCAGCGCCAGGTACGGCTTGCACACGCTGCGCCGGGTCGACAGGCTTGAAGTAATTAAGAAGCTCCACGACATCGCGCGGAAAATCATTGGCGCTACTTTCCAGATTGCGGCGAAGCGCGTGCGCGGTCAATTGGTCGGTACCCGGCGCACGACCGAGGCCCAGATCGATACGACCCGGAAACAATGACGCCAGTGTGCCGAATTGTTCGGCAATCACCAATGGCGAATGGTTTGGCAGCATGATGCCGCCCGCACCAACGCGGATGGTGGATGTGCCCGCTGCCACATGGCCGATAACGACCGAGGTAGCCGCACTGGCAATACCGGGCATGTTGTGATGCTCGGCCAGCCAATAGCGCGTAAAGCCCAGTTTTTCGGCCTGCTGGGCCAATTCGAGCGTGTTGCGCAGAGACTGTCCTGCATCGCTGCCTTCAGGGACGGGTGAAAGATCGAGTACGGATAAAGGTATCATGCCTGCTCATATGGTGTGGAACGGTTGGAATGCAACAGAGCGTAATCCGACCGGAGTGAAACGAGGATCGACAAGATTATGTTGGAAAGAAATCAGAGCGCCGATCTGATAAAATCAGATCGAAATACGCTCAAATCCCAACAAAAAGGGCGGCCCACATGTGGCCGCCCTTAATCTGATTATTCAATACAAGTTTCAGTGATGGACAAGTTTCAGTGATGGACAAGTTTCAGTGATGGGCTGCTGCCGCAGGCTCCTTGCCATCTTCCTGCGACGGTACGAACTCGCCTTCCACGTCCTTCTTGGCGATGAACGTATAGAACATCGGAACCACGAACAGCGTGAAGACCGTGCCGATGGTGATACCGGTGAAAATCACCAGACCCATCGAGTAACGCGCCGCTGCACCCGCACCGCTTGCAATGATCAGTGGAACAACACCCAGCGCCATTGCAGCCGTCGTCATCAGAATCGGACGCAGACGAGTTTCTGCGGAGAGAATGATGGCTTCACGACGCGAATGACCATGCAGGCGGCGTTGCTGATTGGCGAACTCCACCATCAGAATGCCGTGCTTGGTTATCAGCCCCACGAGTGTAATGAGACCGACCTGTGTGTAGATGTTCAGCGTTCCAAGGCCAAGGTTTAGCGGAACGATAGCACCGAAGATCGAAAGCGGAACCGACATCATGATGATGAACGGATCGCGGAAGCTTTCGAACTGCGCAGCCAGCACGAGATAGATAACGATAACGGCGAGGCCGAAAGCGATCAGAATCGTGTTTCCCTGCTCTACTTCGAGACGCGACTGTCCAGAATAGTCGAGGAAGAAGCCTTCAGGCATCTTTTGCTGAGCCAGATTGACGAGCGTCTGCAGGCCTTGACCCGTAGTCACGCTTGGCATTGGCAGAGCGGAAATCGTTGCAGAATTGAGCTGGTTGAACTGCTCAATAGCCGCAGGAGAAGCGTTCTGCTTGATCTGAATGACCGATGACAGAGGCACCATCGAACCCGAAACACTGCGGACGTAGAATTCGCCAAGCTTTTCCGGGTTTGAACGATAGATATCCGGCACCTGACTGATGATGTCATAGCTGTTGGAATCGCGGTCGAACTGGGCAATCTTTGCACCACCTGTCAGAAGACCAAGCGTCGAACCGATGTCGCTGACCTGAACACCAAGCGTCGCAGCACGATCGCGGTCAATCGTAATCGTCGTCTGCGGAGCATTGTAGGACATCGAGTTCTGAACGATGATGAACTGACCCGTCGCCTGTGCCTCGTTCTTGATTTCTTCAGCAAGCTCGAACACCTGATCAGAAGGACCAGTCGACTGAAGAGCAATCGAAATCGGTAGACCGCCGCCCGTACCTGGTAGGGATGGTGGCGCGAAGATGAATGCTTCAACACCAGCCACCTTATCGATGCGTGCGGTCAGATCCTGCTGGATTGCCTTTTGCGAACGCGAACGCTCAGACCAATCCTTCAACACCCAGAGCGCAATACCCGAATTCGTACCGCCATCCATACCGACGATCTGGAAGCGTGTATCCAGTTCTGGCAGATCTTTGGTCAGACCATCAATCTGCTCGGCATAGAGGTTGGTATAAGCGGACGTTGCATATTGCGGAGCCTGGAACATCGAGAACAGCGCGCCGGAATCTTCTTCAGGTGCCAGTTCGGTTGATGTGTTGACGAACAGGAAGCCTGTGAGACCAACCAGAGCAATAACGATCATCAATGTAATCGGGCGATAATTAAGCGAGCCCGATACCATGCGATGATACCACTTCTCGAATCTCGAGAAGGTGCCATCGATGAACTTCTGGAACCGCGATGCTTCGCCATGCTTAAGCATGCGCGCACACATCATCGGCGAAATCGTCAATGCCGCAACGCCTGAGATGATAACAGCGCCGGCCAGCGTGAAGGCAAACTCCCGGAACAGAGAACCGGTCAAACCGCCGGTAAACCCGAGAGGTGCGAACACTGCAGCCAGAGTGATGGTCATCGCGATAATTGAGCCGGTGATTTCCTTCATACCCTTGAAGGCCGCATCCATTGGACGCAATCCTTCCTCGATATGTCGGTGAATATTCTCCAACACCACAATCGCGTCATCGACCACCAGACCGATCGCCAGCACCATCGCGAGAAGCGACAAAAGGTTGATCGAGAAGCCGAGGATATAAAGGAAGAAGCAGACGCCGATCAGCGAAATCGGGATCGTTACGATTGGAATAAGCACTGCACGGAACGAACCGAGGAAAACGATGATGACCAGAATAACGATGGCCACGGCTTCCCCAATGGTCGTGAACACTTCCTTGATCGAAGAGCTGATCTGCTCGGTCGCGTCATAGACGAGATCAAGCTTCATGCCTTCAGGAAGCGATGCCTGGATCGACGGCAGTTCCTTGCGAACGGCGTTCGCCATATCAATTGGGTTTGCAGCAGGCGTTGGGTAAACGCCCAAGAACGTACCGGCAGAACCGTTGAACGCAACGATTGTATCTGTGCTTTTCGCAGCCAGTTCTACCTTTGCGACATCACGAAGACGAACGACCTCATCGCCGGAAGTCTTGATCGGCATAGCACCGAAGGCTTCAGGTGTCTGCAAGGTCGATTCCAGTGTGATCGAAGACGAGACATACTGGTTCTTGGTCGTACCCGGTGCCGAGAGGAAGTTCGACGCATTGATGGCGGCCAGAACTTCAGGTGCCGTGATCTCACGCGCTGCCAACTGGATTGGATCAATCCACACACGCATCGAATAGACCTGGCCACCGAGAATTTCAGCCTTTGCCACACCCTGAATGGTGGACATGCGAGGCTGAATAACGCGCTCCAGATACTCTGTGATCTGCTCGCTGGTCATGTTTGGGTTTTGCGCTGCCAGATACATGGTAGCGAAGCTCTGACCAGTTCCTTTGACGATTACCGGATCATCGGATTCAGACGGTAGGTTGCCGCGAACCTGATTAACCTTCGCAATCACTTCGGTGAGTGCGGCATCCGGGTTAGCGCCAAGCTTCATCTGGACCGTCACCGTGCTCGACGAAGGACGGCTGGAAGAAGTGACGTAGTCAATGTCTTCAGTGGTTGCCACCGATTCAGCGATTGGCGACGTGATGAAGCCCTGAATAAGCTCCGCGCTTGCGCCGGCATAAGCCGTAGTAACGGTAATAACGGTTTCGTCGACTTTCGGATATTCACGCACCGTAAGCTGCGCAATCCCCTGAAGCCCCAGAAGAATGATCATGAGAGCGACCACAGTAGCAAGTACAGGTCGCCGGATGAAGATATCGGAAAAGCTCATCTTGCTCGCCTATTACTTGTCAGCCGCAGGCAGCGGATTGACTGTGTTGTCGATCGTTACAGTAGCTCCCGGCGAAAGCCGGTTTTGACCTGCATTGATCACGATATCGCCAGCCTTCAAGCCATCCGTTATTTCTACAACGCCGCCATAACGACGACCGAGCTTGACGAAGACTTGCTGTGCGACGAGCTTTTCAGCCTGTCCTTCAGGAGCCTTTTCACCTTCCTTCGGCTGCGCTGGACGAACAACATAGGCGTAATCACCATAAAGGCTGGTCACGATTGCAGTTTGGGGAAGTGCGAGAACATTTTCTTCTTGTGGAAGTTCGATGCGGACCTGAACAAACTGCCCAGGTGTCAGGCGCGGTTCATCGTTCTGTACTTCTGCACGGACCGAAACCAGACGACTTGACGAGTCAATCTTCGGATCAATACCGACAATCGTCCCGTTGTAATTGAGTTGATCAGCGCTTGGGCCGACCTTCACAGCCTGACCAAGCTTAAGTGAGGTTAGCGACTGTTCGGGAACAGTGAAATCAATCCGCATCTTGTCAGTTTCCTGCAAGGTGCCGATTACGGTACCGGGGGTCAGATACTGCCCAAGATCGACTTTCGAAATACCAATTACGCCATCAAAGGGAGCAGTAACGGTTTTCTGGTCGAGTACAGCCTGCATTTTCGCAACAGCAGCCTGCTTGGCGCTCGCGGCTGCAGCTGTTGTATCGACGTCGGAAACAGCACCAACACCACGCGTGCGCAGAGTTTCAGCACGCTTCAGGTTTTGATCAGCAAGAACGGCTTCAGCCTTGGCTGCCACCAGATCGGCAGTCTCGATGCTGTTTTCCAGTTCAAGCAGAACGTCGCCCTGCTTCACTTCCTGGTTGGCCTTGAAGTTGATTTTATCAACGATACCGTTGACCTGGACAGTCAGGTCTACACCATTGATTGCATTGGCCGAACCAATGGCTTCGATACCGGGTGTCAATACACCGGGCTGCAAGGTAACGGTAGAAACCGTCTTGGCTGGCTGCTGCATATTAGCGAAAAAATCTTTGATCGCTTGTGTTCTGAACAGGTTAAACCCAACAAGCCCCCCCACGACGATCACGAGGAAAATTATTGCCAGAATAAGGCGTTTGATCATTGCGGATGCACTCCAGGGCGTCGTTGGCGTGCTTCCTTTATGTTCCTCACAATTTGGTCGCACGTATTTTACTTGAATATCAGATGAAAATAACTGTACCGTCTGGACGGTATTGTCAACTATCGAACTGTCAGGAGACGCTCAGAATTGCACACAAAGAATAAGGTCTCTTCGCGAGAGCGCATTTTGCGCGCAGCAGTGGAACTCGCCCAAGAGGTCGGACCAGCCCATATATCTCTCGACGCGGTAGCCGCCCGCGCAGGCCTCTCAAAAGGAGGATTGCTTTATTCGTTTCCGACAAAAGCAAAGCTGCTTGAAGGTGTGGTCGAGGAGTATATGAAGGAGCATGAACGTGCGATGGATGTTCAGGAGAACCTCCAAAGCGGCGATAAAAACCGCATTGCACGCGCCTTTTTCGACGTTTATCGCATTCAGGCCGATGACGAGCCGCCAGCCAGCGGAATTCTGGCTGCACTTGTCGAGAATCCGGATTTCATGATTCCGGTCCGACATTATCATCGATCCGTTCTGGATCGAATGTTGAAAGATGCGACAGACCCCAACCTCGTTTTGATTACCTATCTAGCTCTTTCGGGTCTGGAATGTGGCCGTTTGCTTGATTGTGATATCATCAGTGATGAAGAGCGGCATTCAGTAATCTGTCGGCTTGAGCAGATACTGGAAGCTGGCTAAAACTGTATTTTGTTGAATTCAGATATAAAGAACGCGCCCTAAAGGCGCGTTTTCTTTCGATTATAATACATGCTCAAAGGGGGGATATGTCGCCCCTCTCCCATCCAGCAGTCGTTTCTGCCGCGAAATCTTCAAAACGCCCTTCAGCAATCGCCGCGCGAATGCCCTGCATGAGATACTGGTAATAGGCCAGATTATTCCATGTCAGCAGCATTCCGCCCAATGCTTCGCCGGCCTTCACCAGATGATGCAGATAGGCGCGGCTGTAATCACGCGTCGCCGGGCAATTTGATTCTGGATCAAGCGGACGATGATCGTCGGCATGACGTGCATTGCGCAGGTTCACTTTGCCAAAGCGTGTAAATGCTAGACCATGACGACCTGCACGTGTCGGCATCACGCAATCGAACATGTCGATGCCGCGTGCAACCGATTTTAGAATGTCATCCGGCGTGCCAACGCCCATCAGATAGCGTGGCTTTTCGGCGGGCAGAATCGGACAAACCACTTCGAGCATATCGAGCATGACGCTCTGCGGTTCACCAACTGCCAGACCACCAACGGAATATCCCTTGAGGTCCATGGCCTTCAGCGCTTCGGCAGAGCGTTCACGCAGGCGCGCATTGTCACCGCCCTGCACGATGCCGAACATCGCCTTGCCAGCCTGTGTACCAAAAGCCACCTTGCAGCGTTCTGCCCAACGCAGCGACAATTCCATCGCGCGCTCCGTATTATTTTCAGGCGATGGGAGTGCCACGCACTCATCAAGCTGCATCTGAATGTCGCTATCGAGAAGCCCCTGAATTTCGATGGAGCGCTCCGGCGTCATTTCATAAGGCTTACCGTCGATATGCGAGCGGAAAGTCACACCGTTTTCATTGAGCTTACGCAGCTGCGCGAGCGACATGACCTGAAAGCCGCCGGAATCGGTCAAAATCGGGCCTTTCCAGCCGCCAAATTCGTGCAGGCCACCAAGACGCGCCACCCGTTCAGCACCGGGACGCAGCATCAGGTGATAAGTATTGCCGAGGATGATATCAGCCCCCAGCTCCTTGACCTGATCCATATACATGGCCTTGACGGTTCCGGCCGTACCAACCGGCATGAAGGCAGGCGTGCGCACCACGCCGCGCAGCATGGAGATTTCGCCCTGACGGGCTGCGCCATCACGCGCAAGCACTTTGAATTCAAAATTTTCGCTGGTCATGCCGTGTCTCTAATGAATTATGCCGGAAAAGGAAACCGTTTCACGCTTTTCGGGATGTGCCCTAAAGTCGCTCAAGAAGACTGGAATCTCCATAGGAATAGAAACGGTAGCCTGTCTCGATTGCGCGCTTATAAGCCTCATGCATCACCTCGAAACCGCTAAAGGCCGAAACAAGCATGAAGAGCGTCGAGCGCGGCAAATGGAAATTAGTCATCAGCAGATCGACCGCCCGGAACTTATAGCCCGGTGTGATGAAAATATCGGTCGGGCCCGCCCATGGGCGAATGATGCCATCTTCACCGGCAGCGCTCTCAATCAGGCGCAGCGATGTTGTGCCGACACAGATTACCCGGCCACCTCGGGCATGAACGGCATTCAGCGCATCGGAAGTTTCCTGCGAAACGTAACCAATCTCGGAATGCATCTTATGGTCCGTGGTGTCGTCGGCTTTGACCGGCAGAAACGTGCCCGCCCCCACATGCAGCGTTACGAAATGTTCTTCGATGCCACGATCGCGGATTTTCTTGAGCAGATCGGGTGTGAAATGCAGCCCGGCAGTCGGTGCTGCAACAGCCCCTTCCTCACGCGCATAAACAGTCTGATAATCGCTGCGGTCGCGCTCATCTTCAGCGCGCTTGGATGCGATATAAGGCGGCAAAGGAATGTGGCCGACCGAAGCAATGGCTTCATCCAGCATCGCGCCAGAAAGATCGAACACCAGCAGAGCTTCACCCGCGTCACCCTTCTCGGCAACGGTTGCGTCGAGTGTTCCAAGGAAGCAGCTTGAACCGGAATGGCCGAAACGGATGCGGTCGCCTTCCTTCACGCGCTTGGCAGGACGCAGGAATGCTTTCCAGCGATCAGGGCCGGTACGCATGTGAAGTGTCGCACTGACCTGCGAAATATTGCCGTCGCGCTCGCGCATACCTTCAAGCTGCGCAGGAATGACTTTTGTATCGTTGAAAACGAGCGCATCGCCCGGCTGCAACAGATCAGGCAGCTCGAATACCTGTCGATCTTCGAATGGCTGGCCGGGACGCACACGCAAAAGCTTGGCGTGGTCGCGCGGTTCGGCGGGACGCAGAGCAATGCTCTCTTCCGGCAAATCGAAATCGAAAAGATCAACGCGCATCATAAACCTCATCAGAGCATTTCTGTCGGAATGTCACGACCGGAAATGCATCAAAGCAAGAGCGGCCCCGGCAAAACCGGAGCCGCTGTATTTCTATAGAAACGACAGGATTAGATGTCTGCTGCGATGCGTGCAGTTACGATCGTGTCTGGATCCGTAACCGGTTCGCCGCGCTTGATCGTGTCAACATTGTCCATACCTTCAATGACCTGACCCCAAACAGTGTACTGACGGTCAAGCCAAGGCGCATCGGTGAAGCAGATGAAGAACTGCGAGTTGGCCGAGTTCGGGTTCTGCGAACGTGCCATCGAAGCCGTGCCACGCTTGTGCTGCGTGTTCGAGAATTCTGCCTTAAGATCAGGCTTTTCAGAGCCGCCCATCCCAGCGCGCGAACCGTTGAAATGTGCGCCACCCGTCTTGCCGAACTTCACGTCGCCAGTCTGCGCCATGAAACCATCAATCACGCGGTGGAATACAACGCCGTCGTAAGCGCCTTCGCGCGCAAGTTCCTTGATGCGTTCTACATGGCCAGGAGCCAGGTCTGGATAGAGTTCGAGAACGACATTGCCCTTGGTGGTTTCAAGAACGAGGGTGTTTTCTGGGTCTTTGTAAGC
Organism: Ochrobactrum sp. AN78; assembly: GCF_029909885.1. NCBI lineage: Bacteria > Pseudomonadati > Pseudomonadota > Alphaproteobacteria > Hyphomicrobiales > Brucellaceae > Ochrobactrum > Ochrobactrum sp. AN78. The sequence goes on along the minus strand of NZ_JASAMU010000001.1, from coordinate 718,980 downwards.
CATCGGGCCTCTCCTATTAAACGCATCCCAAAATGTTGAATGATTCTTGAGACAAGGGATGCGTATTGAATTTAAAACTTATTTCTTGTCGATCGTGGCCTTGATGATCTTGTCAGGGGTTTCAACCGAGCCATTGTCGGATTCACTTCCCTTTTTGATCTTATCAACTACGTCCATACCACTGACAACCTTGCCAACAACAGTGTACTGGCCGTTCAGGAATGCGCCATCATTGAACATGATAAAGAACTGTGAGTTTGCCGAATTCGGGTCCTGGCTACGAGCCATACCAACCGTACCGCGCACGAAAGGTTCCTTGGAAAACTCAGCCGGAATGTTTGGCAGTTCCGAACCACCTGTGCCAACGCGCGAAGCATTGAAACCCTTTTCCATGTTGCCGAACTTCACGTCGCCTGTCTGAGCCATGAAGCCTGGAATCACGCGATGAAAAGCCACGCCGTTATAAGCGCCTTCCTTCACCAGCTTTTCAATCTGCGCGACGTGCTTGGGTGCAACGCTTGGGTTCAGCTCAATAGCGACATTGCCGTCTTTGAGCTGCAAATTGAGGGTGTCAGCAGCAAAGGCTGCACCTTGAGAAAATGCAACGATGCTAGCTGCGACAAGCGCCGAACGAATAAATGGCATGATCGGAAAACTCCCTGCGATCAGGATTTGAATTTGGCTTCGAGCGCAGCGGCAACGGCTGCGGGAGCGAAAGGACGAATATCACCGCCCATAGAGGCAATCTGACGAACCAATGTGGCAGTAATCGTGCGCACGGCAGGATCGGCAGGTAGAAAAACAGTCTGAAGTTCCGGCGCCATGGTGCCGTTCATGCCGGCCATCTGCATCTCATAATCGAGATCTGTGCCATCACGTAATCCACGAACCATCAGCTGCGCACCATGTTTGCGCGCGGCATCAATCACCAGATTATCGAATGAAATCACAGAAAGCCGATTGGCATCCTTACCCAGAATAACCTCGGCGCTCGCACCGATAAGCTCGACGCGTTCCTCAAAACTGAACAATGGTTTTTTGCCCGGATGCACGCCAATGGCGACAATAACCTTGTCCGCAAGGCGCAGCGCGCCTTTCAGTACATCCATATGGCCATTGGTCACCGGGTCGAAGGAGCCAGCATAAATCGCTATCGTCATTTCTTCCAGCTAGCCTTTTCTCGTCAGATTTTCAACAACAACCACAATTGGAAAGAAATCAGAAACCAAGAAAACAGATGAATGCGATATGAACAACGATTTCACGACAAGTTCACAACCGATTTACCAAGATAGGCGCAAATTTGGTGCAACCTTTTCGCTTCTCAAGCGTATCTATAACGAAAGGATACCGCGATGATGATATTTCTTCTGGCATTATCCATGATGGTAGCGATGGCTGCATCGGCGATTGTATTGCTTCTGGAAGAGACCGAAGCGAAGCGCCAACGCGTACGTCCGACGGCATTTAGCCTCAGCACCATGCGTAAATTGAGTTCGCGTTAGTCTGTAACAATGAGTTTCTGAAGATCGCCAATATCCTCCAGTCTTGGCATCTGAAAAAGGCCGATGGAAATCCCATCGGCCTTTTTGCTTTGCTTCAAGGATTGCCCGATACTTCTCAGTACCGGGCTCCTCATTTTATTCCTCGCTTGGTGCTACTGGCGTTTCACCTTCAGGGCCAGAATCACCAGCTTCAACAACACCGTTTTCTTCGTCGCTCTCTGTTTCCGAAATGCGCTCGACCGAAACAACTTTTTCGCCATCAGCCGTGTTGAAGATCGTGACACCCTTAGTTGAACGTCCGGCAATACGAATGCCGCCGACCGGGACACGGATCAGCTGACCGCCGTCAGAGACCAGAAGAATCTGGTCGCTTGCTTCAACAGGGAACAGTGCAACGAGCTTGCCGATTTCTTCGGCTTTCGAAGTATCTGTTGCACGGATGCCCTTGCCGCCACGACCCGAAACACGGAACTCATAAGACGAAGAACGCTTGCCGTAACCATACTCACTAACAGTGAGAACGGTCTGTTCACGCGCCTTCAACTCCTGATAAAGTTCCTCGTTGAGTTCTGCTTCAACCGCGACTTCTTCTCCAACAACAACGATATCATCCGCATCGTCTGCACCCTGTGCACGGCGCTCGGCTATCGAGCGCTTGAGATATGCAGCACGCTGCGAAGCATCGGCATCGACGTGATGCAGGATCGCCATGGAGATGACCTTATCGCCATCCGCCAGATTGATACCGCGAACACCGATCGAATTGCGGCCTGCAAAGACGCGAACGTCAGTCACAGGGAAGCGAATGCACTGGCCACCGGCACAAGTCAGAAGAACGTCATCAAATTCGGTACATGTATCGACCGAAAGGATTTCATCGCCCTCTTCTTCCAGCTTCATCGCGATCTTACCGTTGCGGTTGACCTGAACGAAGTCGGAAAGCTTGTTACGGCGCACGGTTCCGCGCGTCGTCGAGAACATGACGTCGAGGTTTGCCCAGGATTCTTCATCCTCCGGCAATGGCATGATTGTTGTAATACGCTCACCCTGCTGCAATGGCAGCATATTGATGAGTGCCTTACCGCGCGATTGCGGATTACCGACCGGCAGACGCCAGACTTTTTCCTTGTAGACGATACCGCGCGAGGAGAAGAACAGCACCGGCGTATGCGTATTGGCAACGAACAGACGGGTTACAAAATCCTCGTCCTTCGTTGCCATGCCGGAGCGGCCTTTGCCGCCACGACGCTGCGCACGATAAGTCGCCAGTGGCACACGCTTGATATAACCCGCATGGCTAACCGTCACGACCATATCTTCACGGGCGATGAGGTCTTCATCGTCCATTTCCGCGCCACCGAGACCGAACTCGGTGCGGCGTGGCGTGGCGAACTCGTCGCGAACGGCAATCATCTCTTCTTTGACGATTGTCATGACGCGAATGCGTGAGCCAAGAATATCCAGATAGTCGCGGATTTCTTCGCCGATTTTGTTCAGCTCGTCCGCAACTTCGTCGCGACCAAGTGCTGTCAGGCGCTGCAGACGCAGATCAAGGATAGCACGAGCCTGCTCTTCAGAAAGGTTATAGGTGTTGTCTTCATTGATCCGGTGACGCGGATCGTCAATCAGACGGATCAGTGGTGCAACGTCAGCGGCAGGCCAGCGACGTTCCATCAACTGCTCACGCGCGGTTGCCGGGTCCGGCGCACGACGAATGAGAGCGATGATTTCGTCAATATTGGCGACAGCGATAGCCAGACCAACCAAGACATGTGCACGATCACGCGCCTTGTTGAGCAGGAATTTCGTGCGACGCGTAACCACTTCCTCGCGGAAGGCAACGAATGCACGCAGCATATCGAGAAGGTTGAGCTGTTCCGGCTTCCCACCGTTCAGCGCCACCATGTTGCAGCCAAACGAGGTCTGCAATGGCGTGTAGCGATAAAGCTGGTTCAGCACCACATCAGCAACCGCATCGCGCTTCAGTTCGACCACAACGCGATAGCCTTCGCGGTCAGATTCGTCGCGCAGGTCGGAAATGCCTTCAATACGCTTGTCGCGCACCAGTTCGGCCATTTTCTCGATCATCGAAGCCTTGTTCACCTGATAGGGAACTTCGGTGATGATGATAGCTTCGCGGTCGCCACGCATTGGTTCAATCGCTACGCGACCGCGCATGATGACCGAGCCACGACCCGTGGTGTAGGCAGAATTGATGCCAGCGCGTCCGAGAATAATACCACCGGTCGGGAAATCCGGACCAGGGATGATCTCCATCATTTCTTCCAGCTCAATGGCTGGATTTTCAATGAGCGCTACGCAGCCGTCGATGACTTCGCCAAGATTATGCGGCGGGATGTTGGTCGCCATACCGACCGCAATACCGCCAGAACCATTGACAAGCAGGTTCGGAAAGCGTGCAGGCAGAACCATCGGTTCCCGCTCGCGGCCATCATAGTTATCCTGAAAATCAACCGTATCCTTGTCGATATCCGACAGAAGGGATTCAGTGACTTTTTCCAGACGGCATTCGGTGTAACGCATTGCCGCTGGCGGATCGCCATCGATGGAACCGAAATTGCCCTGTCCATCCACAAGTGGATCACGCAAGGAGAAGTCCTGCGCCATACGCACGAGGGCGTCATAAATCGATGCGTCACCATGCGGATGGTACTTACCCATCACTTCACCGATCACACCTGCCGATTTACGGTAGGGGCGATTGTAAGCGAGGTTCATCTCGTTCATGGCATGGAGGATACGGCGATGCACAGGCTTGAGGCCGTCGCGCACGTCAGGCAGAGCGCGGCTCACGATAACGCTCATTGCGTAATCGAGATAGGAGCGCTGCATCTCCTCAATAATGGAAATCGGTTCGATACCTGTAGGGCCGCTCGGGCCGTCATTCATATCTTCGGAACCGGGTGGAGGCGTTTGATCTGACACTATTCAGATATCTTTCTCAACAGAATCGATAAAGTCACTTTATAAAGTAAAACGGTACAAAACGCCAATTTCGCGACCATTTCAACCGGCTTATTTCCATTATAAAATCAATAACTTAAAAGATATTCACATAAAGATCGCGCAATGATGTTGCCGCAAAGCGCGCTTTCCGTCGACCGAGCGTCCTTCATCAGGTACAATCTGGTTTACAATTCAGGTAAAGAATATCAACAAAAGGGGCGAGTTTAGCATGGGGTTCTACGATACGGTTTTCAGCGCCTTCGTCACCCTTCTCGTCACAATCGATCCACCCGGCCTTGCGCCGCTATTTTTAGCACTCACACCGGGCATGGACCGCAGCCATCGCGGGCAGGTCGCGCTGCGCGCATCCATCATCGGTTTCATTGTCATGGCGCTGTTTGCCATAGCTGGCGTACAGATATTGGGAATGTTCGGCATCAGCATCGGTGCTTTCCGCGTCGCAGGTGGCTTGTTGCTTTTCTGGATCGCTTTCGAAATGATTTTTGAGAAACGAACCGAGCGCAAGGAAAAGAGCGCCGAGGTAGCCATCACCAAGGATCATATCCGCAATATCGCCGCCTTCCCGCTCGCCATTCCATTGATCGCCGGCCCGGGTGCGATTTCAGCAATCGTACTGACATCGGATTCCTTTGACGGCATCGGCCCACGGGCCGCTCTGCTCGGGGTGATAGCTGTTTGTTTGTTGATTACGTATTTTGTGCTGTTGCTCGCAGAACGCGTCGACCGGTTTCTTGGCGAAACCGGTCGTTCTATCCTAACCCGTCTGCTGGGTGTCATCCTCGCAGCGCTTGCAGTTCAATTCGTCGCAGACGGCGTGAAGTCTTTAATCAACGGTTAGCGCATCGGCGCAAAAATCGGAATCAATTTTTGTAAAGCACGATGCGTAGAATCAAAGAGTTAGAGCATGCTTTGCACGTCCGAAAGGACGCACGGTGCTCTAAACAGATTTCATTGCTTTCTTGCCAATCATCGCGTGGCGAAGCTTGGACGAGAACCAGTCGATAACGGCGACCGCCACGAGGATCATCAGGATCAGGAATGAAACGTCCTGAAGATTGAGAACCTTGATCTGTTCTGCAAGGTGGGCACCAATACCACCTGCCCCGACAATACCGATGATCGTCGCGGAACGAGTGTTGGATTCAAAGAAATAAAGCACCTGACTGCCCATGAGCGGCAAAACCTGCGGCAATATACCGAAGCGATAGCCGTGCAGTCTGTTGCCCCCGGAAGATACAACGCCTTCCACTGGCTTCTTGTCCGCGCCTTCAATGGCTTCGGAAAACAGCTTCCCGAATGCACCGAAATCCGAGCAGGCAATTGCAAGAATGCCAGCGAACGGTCCAAGGCCTACCACAGATACCCATATCAATGCCCAGATCAGTGTATCGACGCCGCGAATGGTATCGAGAAAGCGACGAATGCCGAAGTGGAGAAAGATATTCGGAATAATGTTCTTCGCAGCCAGAAAACCGAATGGGAACGCAAGAAGCGCGGCCAGCAATGTGCCAAGATACGCGATCGCCAGTGTTTCCATCATGGACCACAGATAAAGGCTGAAACGACCACCGGATGACGGCGGCATCATCATCAGCGCAAAATCTCCAAGACGCCCCAGCCCATTGAGAATGCGCAGCAGCGAGAAATCGAGCCAATAGAAGGCAAACCAGACCGAAGCGATCACAGATACGGTTAAAATCGCCAGATTGCGCCATGCGCGCGCATTCCCGAACAATTCGCCATGTTCGGCCCTGAGTTCTTTTTCATGCGCGTGCGCTTCGCGGGAGAGACTTTGTGCTACATCAGTCATGGTAATCTCCCATTTAGCCTATACGGCCAAGAAGCGCGTGGCGAACCCGCTGCGTAATGAGATCGATGACGACGATGGTCACGATAATCAGAAGCAGGATGGCGCTAACGTCGCTGTAGTAAAACTGGCGGATCGATGTGAGCAGTTCCTGCCCGATGCCACCGGCCCCGACAAAGCCCATGACAGAAGCGCCGCGAACATTGATCTCGAAACGCAGCAATCCGTAGGATGCAAAATTCGCTGCCACCTGTGGCAGCACAGCAAAACGAATAACCTGCAGTCCTGACCCACCGGCAGCCCGGATACCCTCAACAGGCCGCATGTCTATATTCTCAACAACTTCCGAAAACAGCTTGCCTAATGCGCCGGTGGTGTGAAGCATAAGCGCGAGTACACCAGCCATCGGTCCAAGACCAAAGGCGATGACAAACAAAAGCGCAAATACGATTTCAGGAACGGTGCGCAGCAACTCAAGCCCACGACGAACTATAAAGCGAACAGTGGAATTTGGCGCCATATTGGATGAGGCTGCAAAGGATGCCGCAAAGGCAATCACAGCGCCAATCAATGTTGCCAGATAAGCAATCAGCAGTGTCTCAAACAACATTTTGAGCCACCCACCGATATTCCAGTACCAGGCAGCAAGATCGCCCCAGAAATTGGCAATCGTCAGTTCTGGCAGAATGCGGCCAAGATAGCTTGTAAAGCGAAAGAGGTTCTCGACCAGTGTGCCCGGCCGAACATCGGCAACAACGGAGGCAGCTATGGCGATAACGACAAGCGCAAGGAGGAGCGCGATACCGTAGAGACGCCGTTTGCCGACTTCTCTGCGATAATCGGCAAGCAAGCCTTTAGCTCCGTTGCCGTCGAGTGAGGATACCGTCATGCGAGATTCCTTTAATCAAGCATGATCTTATCCGAAAACCGGTTCCCACCTTTCGGGATCATGCTCTAAAAAATGCCCGGAACGGGGTACGTTCCGGGCATTTCAATTGTTCTACGGATTAGGACTTGCGAGCCTTGTCGTTGAACTTGAGCATCTCGATGATTGGCTCATATTCCTTGGCTTCGGTCGCTACAAATTCCTGATCCTTGCCATCGGAAAGGGCGTCAAAGCCAGCCTTGTCCTTCTTTGGCATATCGAGGAAAGCCTGCTTGATGTCGGTCTTGAGCTGGTCTGGCAGAGTGCTGAGGACAGCAAATGGGCCTTCTGGAAGGAAGTCCGACTTGAAGATGACGCGGAAATCATCCTTCGTCATTGCTTTGCCGTTTGCATCCTTGAGAACGCCGCGGCTGATCATGCGGGTAAGGTTGGAATCGTCTTCCGAATTCCAGGAGTTTGCAGCAGCGTCTGCGGTGCCCTGTGCGAGAGCAAGAACTGCATTTTCATGGCTGCCGGCAAAGAAGTTCTTACCAAAGAACGTATCGACGCTATAGCCGTCACGGTTCAAGAAGAAGCGTGGCGCGTTGTTGCCCGATGTCGAGTTTGGATCAACCAGAGCAATCGCTTTGCCCTTGAGGTCGTCCATCTTCTGGTACGGGCTGTCGGCCCGAACATAAACAACCGAGTAATAGCCGTTTACGCCAGTGTCGTGACGCTGGTTGACGAGCGGAGTGGTTTCAACGCCGGTCATGACTGCACGAGCATATGAAGCCGGGCCATAAAAAGCGATCTGGATATTGCCAGCGCGCTGGCCTTCGATAACAGCTGCATAGTCGTTAGCAACGCGCAGCGTAACCTTCGTGCCGAGTTCCTTACCGAGGTAAGCTGCCAGAGGCGCATAACGGTCGGAAGTGGTCGAAGCGTTTTCAGCTGGGATAACGCCCAGAACGATTTCTGGATAATCCTTGCTCCAGTCAGCTGCCTGAGCAGTGGAAGCCATCATTGGCAAGGTCAGCGTAGCGGTAAGCGCAGCAGCCGCCAGAAAGTTTCTACGGTTAAGCATAAGTCTCTCCTGTTAATCCCTGATTTTGGAGCGTAAATTTTCCGGAGCTATGTTGGCTCAGGCGGAAAGTTGGCGCAGAACGGCTTCTGCCGGCTGCGGAACTGGCATCGACATTGGCTCGGTCGCATCATCCTGATCGATGACGTCATCGGCTTCCATGCCGTAAAGGTCGCGTGATGCCATATCGGTCAGCATTGACGGCGTTCCTCGGAACACGATCTTGCCAGCAGACATGCCGACGAGGCGGTCGCAATAATTGCGCGCAATATCGAGTGAGTGCAGATTGCAGAGAACCGTAATTCCATATTCGCGATTGATACGACGCAATGCATCCATGACGCTGCGCGTATTACGCGGGTCGAGCGAAGCGATTGGTTCATCTGCTAGGATAATACGTGGTTGCTGAACAAGAGCGCGGGCAATCGCCACACGCTGTTGCTGGCCACCGGAAAGCTCATCGGCGCGATGCGCTGCCAGATGGGCGATATCAAACTGCTGCAAAGCGGAAAGGGCAATCAGACGCTCTTCATCGCTCCAGATACGCAAGAGCGACTTAGGGGTGGAAACATAGTTCAAACGGCCCATAAGCACGTTGGTCAGAACATCAAGTCGATCAACCAGATTGAAATGCTGGAAGATCATCGCACATTGCGCACGCCAGGCGCGCAGCCCAGAACCTTTAAGCCCTGTAACGTCGCGGCCGTCCCAGTGAATTGTTCCCTCTGAAGGCTCAACGAGGCGATTGATCATACGCAGCAGCGTCGACTTGCCCGCGCCCGAACGCCCGATAATTCCAACAAACGAGCCCGGCTCGATCTCGAGGTCAACACCCGAAACCGCCACCTTATCATTATAACGGCGCGTTACGTTTTTTAGTTGAAGCATGAATTCGTCTCCATTCATGCTCACTATTGATCCGTTCAATGACACTGCAATGAACGGACCATGACGTTTGTGTAAACTTACATTCCGCTTTAAGTTTTTAATTTAGGCAATTGTTTTAATGCTAATTTTATCCAGATGGCGCAGGAAGGCATCTGTGGAAGCAGCGACTTCACCCGAATTGTCTATTATGACAACATCGTCAGCACCGTCATCAAAGCTCACTTCGCGCGCAAGTCGCAGAGCGATTTCTTCTCTACTTTCACGACCGCGCGATGCGAGCCGTTCGGCGAGCACCTCCGGGCGTGCCGAAATGATGACAACTGAACGCTCGGAATAAAGCCTGCGGATATCACCGAGCACCCGACGCGAGACATTGGCAATCACAACAGTTCCGTCTGCGATTTTCTCATCGAGCGATTTGGGCAATCCGTAGCTCAGCCCATGCGCCTGCCAGTGCAGGGCAAAAGAACCCTCGCCTGCAGCCTTCGCAAAAGCCGCTTCGTCAAGGCTATCGTGATCTTCCGTGCCCGGCATTTGCGGGCGCGTAATAATGCGACGGACAAAATGAAAACGCATGTCGCTCGCGAGAGCCACACGCGCCGCATCCATAATCGTGTCTTTGCCGGCCCCACTGGGACCGACAACGGCGACGAAACATCCAATTGGCTTATTGTCTGCTGGCATCACAACACACGCTCACCTTCGCGCCAGACTGTACGTACAACTGGAATAGCACCCTTGGTGCGAGTGCGAACCAGATCCGCACGCTTACCGATAGCGATTTCGCCGCGATCATCCATTGCCATGGCATCAGCCGGATTCTTGGTCACGAGACGAATTGCATCGGGCAAAGCAATCGGGCGTTCACCGGAAGCAAGGCCGAATGCCGACTGGATAAGGCTGAACGGAATATAGTCCGAAGACAGAATATCGAGGCTGCCATTATCAACGAGATCGCGAGCAGCAATATTACCAGAATGAGAGCCGCCGCGAACGATGTTTGGCGCGCCCATCAGGATCGACAATCCTGCACCTTTGGAAGCATGAGCTGCTTCCATCGTGGTTGGAAATTCAGCGATCCGCACACCATGATCAAGCGATTCATCGACGTGATTGCTCGTCGCATCGTCATGGCTCGCCAAAACGATCCCGCGATGCGCCGATAAATCAGCAATCGCGCGGCGATGTTTTGCAGAATAGGCATCTGAATCTGCCATGCGCTTCTCACAATGCACCCGGAACTCCTCATCCGTGAGCTTCATCTTGCGCATGTAATAGGTGCGATAGGTCTCAAGATCAACGAATTGCCGTTGTCCAGGCGCATGATCCATAAGCGAAGCGAGCTTGACCCGGTCGTCATTTTCAAAAAGTGCAAAGCTTTCGAGGCAATCCGCCGATGAAACTTCACAACGTAGATGCAGGAAGTGATCAGCGCGCAGCCTGTTCTCGCGCACGCCGCTTTCAATAGCATCTGCAAGCATACGCATATCCTTGCCAGCAAAATCGCGGTCATAGTCTGAGCCGACACGCATGGCATCGAACACAGTTGTAATACCGGAAGCTGCGACCTGCGCGTCATGCGCCTGAACTGCAGCGTCGACATTCCAGCGGACTTTAGGGCGTGGTGCGTAATGGCTTTCGAGCTGGTCGGTGTGCAACTCGATCAGACCGGGAATGACATAATCGCCATCCATGTCATCACCACCATTGGTGTTGCCCTGATCAATCGCTGCAATTTTGCCATCGCGGATCAGAATCGATCCAGAGACAATTTCGTCAGCAAGCACGATGCGAGCATTTTTAAGAACGATTTCGTTAGCCATTGGATAGCTCTTTCATAACCGCATTTGTATTGGCGGCCGTTTCGTATTTCGAGAGGAAAGCTTCGATGTCGAGCGTGCGGAAATCATCGAGTCCATCACGCAGACGCTCGTGATCCCAATCCCACCAAGCCAGTCGATCCAAACGATTGCCGGTAGCGGTATCGAACCGTTCGCGGATAAGACGTGCAGGGACGCCGCCGACGATCGTATAAGGAGCCACGTTCCTGCTGACGACTGCTCCGGCTCCAATAACCGCGCCATTGCCAACCGTCACTCCCGGCAGAATGGTCGAACCGTGGCCAAGCCATGTGTCGTGACCAATCTTCACAGAATTGCCGCGTCGCCACTCGAAAAACTCGGTTTCATCCTTTTCACCCGGCCAGTAATCACCTGCACGATAGGTGAAATGATGCAGTGTCGGACGCCATGTCGGATGATTGGTCGCATTGATGCGCACATGGCTGGCAATATTGGAAAACTTGCCAATCTCTGCACACCAGATTTCGCAGTCGATACCGAGATAGGAATAGTCATCAAGCACAGTTTCCGAAACCCGGCTACGCGCGCCGACTTCCGTGTAACGGCCAAACTTGCTGCCGTTAACTTCGGCAGTATCGTGAATCAAAGGTTCTACCGAGAGCTTAGTCATGCCGCGGCCCTCGGAGAGAAAGCGGTAACATCGATAATCCGATCGGCAACCTGTTCACGCACATCTTCGTCATGGAAGATGCCAAGCATTGCGACGCCCTGAGCTTTCTTGGCCTTAATAAGATCAACAACGACTGCGCGGTTCTTGGCATCAAGTGAAGCCGTTGGCTCATCAAGCAGCAACACCGGATGATCCGTGATGAAACCGCGCGCAATATTCACGCGCTGCTGCTCACCACCGGAGAAGGTTGCAGGCGGCAATGCCCAGAGCCGTTCCGGCAGGTTGAGCTGCGCGAGCAATTCGCTTGCACGATTGCGAGCAGCATCGCGATCAACACCACGCGCCACCAATGGCTCCGCAACGACGTCGATTGCCGCCACGCGAGGCAACGTGCGCAAGAACTGGCTGACATATCCAATCGTATCACGCCGAACGGCCAGCACTTCGCGCGGATCGGCAGCCGCCAGATCCACCATGCGATCTTCGTGACGAATAAGGATCGAGCCAGCATTCACTGCGTAATTGCCATAGACCATCTTGAGGATGGAGCTTTTACCCGCACCGGATGGTCCGCCAAGCACAGCGCATTCGCCCGCTTCCAGATTGAAGTCCACGTTACTTACGACTGGCAACTGAATGCCACCCTGCAAATGCATCGTGAACGTCTTCGCCAGACCCGACACGGCCAGCGGAGAGATTGTTCTAACTTGTGTCATTTCTCACCTCACGCATGAAGTTTCGCTAATTTACGAACAACACGCTGCAAACATCTGTTTTAATTTACTAAACCTGCAAAATAGACGACACGAGCAGCTGCGTGTAAGGCGCTTGCGGGTCATCCAGAACGCGGTCGGTCAGGCCCTGTTCGACAATATGGCCGTCTTTCATGACCATGATGCGATGGGACAGAAGACGCGCTACTGCGAGATCGTGGGTCACGATGACAACCGAAAGGCCGAGATCGCTCACCAAACCGCGCAGCAGATCGAGAAGACGCGCTTGCACAGACACATCGAGACCGCCGGTCGGTTCATCCATGAAAACAAGACGGGGTGCCGTCACCAGATTGCGTGCAATCTGTAATCGCTGACGCATACCGCCAGAGAAAGCGCGGGGCTGGTCGTCGATGCGGTCAGCAGCGATTTCGACACGTCCGAGCCATTCAGTTGCCGTGTTGCGAATATTGCCATAGTGGCGTTCGCCAACAGCCATCAGCCGTTCACCGACATTGGCACCCGCCGAAACGGTCATACGCAGACCATCGGAAGGGTTCTGATGCACGAAGCCCCAGTCGGTACGCATCAGGAAGCGGCGTTCAGCCTCCCCGATCTTGTAAAGATCGCGGAACTCGCCATCGCGCATCCTATATTCCACGCTGCCCGATGTCGGTTCCAGACGGGTCGCCAGACAGTTGAGCAAAGTCGTCTTGCCCGAACCGGATTCACCGACAATGGCCAATACTTCGCCCGGCCACAGCGAGAAATCGATATCTGCGCAACCACGGCGGCTGCCATAAAACTTCGAGAGATTGCTGACTTTCAGCAGAGGTTCGACGCTCATTCCGCGGCCTCCTTATTCGCTGCCAGATGACCAAAGTGGCCATTCGCCTGACGATCTTCACAATAATCGGTGTCGGAGCAGACAAACATCGAGCCGCCACGGTCATCGAGCACGACTTCGTCGAGATAAACGCCGCGTGCGCCACACAATGCGCAAGGCTCTTTGAATTTCTGCACTTCGAATGGATGATCCTCGAAATCGAGGCTCACGACATCCGTATAAGGAGGCACGGCATAGATGCGCTTTTCACGACCGGCACCAAAAAGCTGCAGAGCTGGCGACATATGCATCTTCGGATTGTCGAACTTCGGTGTTGGCGACGGTGCCATGACATAGCGCCCTTCGATCATCACCGGATAATCATAGGTCTTGGCGATATGGCCGTGGCGCGCGATATCCTCGTAAAGCTTCACATGCATGAGGCCGTATTCGGCAAGCGCGTGCATCTTGCGCGTTTCAGTTTCACGCGGCTCCAGAAAACGCAGCGGCTCAGGAATTGGAACCTGATATACAATCACCTGTCCCTCACTCATCGGATATTCCGGAATGCGGTGACGCGTCTGGATGATCGTCGCCTCACCCGTATGAGTGGTCACGGCAACATCCGCAGTCTTCTGGAAGAATGCACGGATGGAGACGGCATTGGTCGTATCATCAGCACCCTGATCGATCACCTTCAGCACATCATTCTGACCGAGGATTGCGGCAGTTACCTGCACACCGCCTGTGCCCCAACCATAAGGCATCGGCATTTCGCGGCTTGCGAACGGCACCTGATAGCCCGGAATAGCGATGGCTTTCAGGATAGCACGGCGGATCATCCGCTTCGTCTGCTCGTCCAGATAGGCGAAATTGTAATTGGCTAGATCGCTCATTCTGCTGCTTCCTTGCCTGTGCCGATATTGGCTGCTGCTTCGGTTGCCAAAACTTCAGTCTCGTTGTTCGCTTGTTCATATTCCGCACGCATACGGCGGATGAGATCGAGCTCGGCCTGAAAATCCACGTAATGTGGCAATTTCAGATGCTCGACAAAGCCGGTCGATTGCACATTGTCAGAATGGGAAATGACGAATTCTTCGTCCTGCGCGGGGGCTGTCACATCTGCATCGAATTCGCGAACGCGAAGCGCGCGGTCACAAAGCGACATCGACATGGCTTTGCGTTCACTCTGCCCGAACACCAGACCATAGCCGCGCGTGAACTGTGGTGCCTGCTTGGACGAGCCTTTGAACTGGCTCACCATCTGGCATTCGGTCAGCTGAACACGGCCAAGCGAAACGGCAAAGCCGAGCTCGGGCACATCGAACTCAACCTCCACCTCACCAATGCGGATCTCACCGACAAATGGATGCGTGTTGCCATAACCGCGTTGCGTGGAATACCCCAGCGCCAGCAGGAAGCCTTCATCACCACGCGCCAAAGCCTGCAAGCGCAGATCGCGCGGCATCGGAAACGTCCACGGTTCGCGGGTAAGATCGCCCGGCTCATGCCCATCCGGCATTGCACCATCTTCTTCGATCATCCCGTTGACACCGAGAATATCGGTCACGCGTGGCGTTTCTTCAGGCTCAGTCGCACGCACTTCCGGCTCAGGAACGCTGACATCACCCGCCAGTTCCGGATCAAGCAGACGATGCGTATAATCGAATGTCGGTCCCAATAGCTGGCCGCCGGGCAGATCCTTATAGGTGGCCGAAATTCGGCGTTCGATCAACATATTCGCCGTTTCCAGCGGAAGCGAATAGCCAAAACGCGGCAATGTCGTGCGGTAGGCACGCACCAGAAAGATCGCTTCAATCAGGTCGCCACGCGACTGGCGCACGGCAAGTGCCGCAAGTTCGCGATCATAAAGCGAGCCTTCGGCCATCACACGATCAACGGCGAGGCCAAGCTGTTCGACAATCTGATCAAGACGCAATGCCGGAACCGAGCGGTCGCCACGACGACGATCATCAAGCAGACGGTGGGCATTGCGAATAGCGGTTTCACCGCCCTTTACAGCAACATACATGAGTTAACCCTCCAGAGACTCGACACGGGTTGTACGGGGAAGCGCTGCGGCTTTACCGTCAGCGACGAGCACCAGATCGATACCCAGCGGGAACAACGCGCCATTTTCACGCCATTGCGCAGCAAAATCCTGCGGCAAACCATCAACGTTCAGCACAGTCTCATCCTTGATGCCGGGGCCTTTGAGGCAGAAACCCTGCCCGCTCGTCAGAGACGAAACTGCTAGAACAACAGTCGTCGAACGATCCGGAAATTCAGGGTCTCCCTGCGCGAAGGAAGAAAGTACCGGTAGCGATTGCGCATCCGTTACAAGTGCGAACTGCGCTTTCGATTGATCCCCAACGATTGGCGCACCAGTATGGAATGTCAGCCATGCCGTTGCGTCCTTGTTGGCTGCAATTTTAGCATCGACCCAGACGCTTGCGTCGTGATCAAGCAATGTTGCAGCAATCACACCAAGCTCAGGCGTTAGCGGCTGTGGTGGCGTCGCAGCTTGAACCAACGAATAAATGCGGCCGGGATTTGCAATAGCGTGCATCACAGCATGAAACGCCGATTGCGCCTCATTAACCGGATCAGCCAGACCGCCTTCGAAAGCAGAAGAAGAGTGGAGCATCAGTTATCCCCCCGAACCATAGTGAAGAAGTCGACCTTGGTGGCAGCGGCCTCGGCGCGCAGCTTGGTATCCGCATCATCAATGCGGCTGCGCAACACGCTCAGCACCTTGGCCTCAACAGTGTCGCGCTGGTCTTCATCGAGCCAAAGCGCATCGAACAGAGCGGCGAGTTTCGCCTTTTCCTGATCGCGTCCGAGTGCATAAGAATGCCCGACTAAGCCATCGGACAGACGAACGGTCGCTCTGGTGACGGTCGCTTCACCGACATTAAAAGGCGCACCACCGCCGCCGATGCGACCGCGCAGCATAACAAGTCCAGTTTCAGGACCACGCAGAACCTCGAATTCTGGCTTATTCGGCCAATTCTGCCAAAATGATTTCAGTTCTTCACCGCTGGCGCGTGCAAGAATTGCCAAGCTGGCCTGACGTGCAATCTGCGTCGCATCCGGCGCCGTTCTGTTTCCAGTCGTGGAGCCCGCTCCACTTTCACCCGTGCTATGCTGCGTCGTCTGCATGAGCTTATCCGCCCTACCCTAATCTCGTTGACTTTATCGCTCTAATTGTCTATTTATCTAGACAACTATACAATAACACCATTCATATACCCTGCCAATGACAGGACGATGACAAAGCATGGCAAAGACGAAACGAATTGAACGAAACAGCGGCGTGGCCATCTGGCGCCAGATCGCGGACGAGATACGCGGCGACATCATGGCCGGGAAACTTGCAACAGGTGCACGGATGCCCGCCGAGATGGAGTTGGCAGATCGATTTGGTGTCAATCGCCATACAGTGCGCAGCGCAATTGCGGCACTGACGCAGGAAGGTGTGCTACGCGCGGAACAAGGCCGCGGTACTTTTGTGGCCAATGCGAAACGGCTTACCTATCAGATTGGCCGCCGCACCCGCATTTCACAAGCGCTGGCACCACAAGTCAGCGAGACCAAAGGCATCCTGCTGAGTTCCCATGTAGAAACAGCGGCTGCCGACATCATTCAAGCGCTGGAAATAGAAACTGGTTCCGAAACACTGAAGCTTGAAACCATGCACAGTGCGGATGGCCATCCGATTTCCATAGCAACCCATTGGGTGGATGCAAATGCCTTTCCGACTTTCACTGAAGATTATACGGCCAGCGGCTCAATCACGTCCGCATTCAAAGCGGCAGGCGTCAGCGATTATTTCAGAAAATCCACCGTGGTATCGGCACGCCATGCCGATCCAGACGACCTCAAACATCTTAAACTATCCCCGGGCGCTATCGTTCTGACGGCACGCGCAATCAATATAGATACTGCGGGAAAGCCAATTCAATATTCACTAACGCGCTTTTCAGCAGATCGAATGGAGTTCGTTATCGAAAGCGATCCGCTGGATTAATAATTTAAAACAAGGACTTATAAAGATATTGTAATGACTCAATATAATTAAAAAAGCGGGCGCTTATAGCGCCCGCTTTTTTTACATCAAAATGGAATTTCGTCGTCCAGATCGCGGGAGAAACCACCGCCACCGCCGCCACCCTGATTGGATGGGCCGGACGAACCGAAGTCACCACCACCGGAATAGTCCGACACCTGGTTGCGATTGCCACCGCCGCCGCCACCAAACGAGCGGCCCTGATCGCCACCTTCGCCACGGCTATCGAGCATCTGAAGTTCACCACGGAACTTCTGCAGCACGATTTCGGTGCTGTAACGGTCATTGCCGTTCTGATCCTGCCACTTACGTGTCTGGAGCGCACCTTCGATGTAAACCTTGGAACCCTTCTTCAGATACTGCTCAGCCACTTTGGCGAGGTTCTCATTGAAGATGACAACGCTGTGCCACTCGGTGCGATCCTTGCGCTCGCCGCTCTGACGGTCGCGCCAGCTTTCCGAGGTTGCGATGCGCAGATTAGCAATCTGATCACCAGAATTGAGGCGACGGATTTCTGGATCAGCACCAAGGTTGCCGACCAGAATGACTTTGTTGACGCTACCAGCCATCGAAAACTTACTCCGGATCTCTCGCATACACACGTTGAGCGGACTTTTGCCCTGCAAAACGGTGCCTGCTCCTAAAGAATGGCCAACCACCTGAATGTATTGACCTGAAATTCAGCTACCACCTTACAGCAGCAGCCACTGCTGCGCTCATCTCTGCGCTGCGAATTCAACCAATGTCCACAGAAGTTATGTTCTTGTTTTGTTCAAATTACAAGTACGCAGATAGATTTCCATGCATTTTTCACATGCTTGAGGTCCAAATGGTAAACTCTCAAATGATCTTACAAGGAAAAGCCCTGCCGCTCACTGTTTCTTTGGCGCGCAGGGCTTGGGGTTGAGCAAAGCTCTTATATCGACAGTACTTCGCCGATAAATCTAATCGGAAATCTGAAATATGAGACCAGATCGCCGCGCATTTTTCAAAATTTCTGCAATCACTCATTTCAATCAAAAAAGCGTCATTCCTTGCAAATGAAGCAATTATGACCGCAAGCGATTGTGCTTTCATCGATGTGAAAGCTATGCAACGTAGTCAGGTGGACTCATGCTCCTTTACCTCCCGGTTCGCTTACTCAACTGGCGGGACCTCTTGCCGATATCGTTTCATCCCTTTCCGATATCTCTCCGCAACCAGTGAGCACAGGTAGTCTGCTCCTGTCAGGAGTGACAGTCAACGCTCTTGCGTTCACATTTCGTATCGCCTATCAGAAGGCTGGTTGTTCGATCTTTGTTCTGGTGCTAAATGTGCGAAGAACGATTGAACAGCCCCCTTTCCCTGGAAGGGGTTCATCCCCATATTATGGAGCGGCGCGACGCAGAGTTCGGCGCCCGAACACTCCATGACATGACCAAACAGGCAGGACGCGGAATGAGCGATCAGAAATTCATTTCCATACGTGGTGCGCGTGAACACAATCTGAAAAATGTCGATCTTGATCTGCCACGCGACAAGCTGATCGTGATGACGGGCCTTTCAGGCTCGGGAAAGTCCTCACTCGCTTTCGATACGATCTATGCGGAAGGTCAGCGACGTTATGTCGAAAGCCTTTCGGCCTATGCGCGTCAGTTTCTGGAGATGATGCAGAAACCCGATGTGGACCAGATTGATGGTCTGTCTCCTGCCATTTCTATTGAACAGAAGACAACGAGCCGCAATCCGCGTTCGACAGTCGGCACAGTCACCGAAATTTATGACTATATGCGCCTGCTGTTTGCGCGTGTGGGTATTCCTTATTCGCCTGCAACCGGCTTACCTATTGAAAGCCAGACGGTCAGCCAGATGGTTGACCGCATCCTGATGCTTGAGGAAGGCACCCGTCTTTTCATTCTGGCCCCCATCGTGCGTGGTCGTAAGGGCGAATATAAAAAGGAACTGGCGGAGCTGCAGAAGAAGGGCTTCCAACGCGTCAAGGTGGACGGCACTTTCTACGAAATCGCTGACGTCCCCGCACTCGATAAGAAGTACAAGCATGATATCGATGTGGTCGTAGATCGCGTTGTTGTGCGCTCCGATCTTTCGACCCGCCTCGCCGACAGTCTGGAAACCTCTCTCAAACTGGCAGAAGGTCTGGCTATAGCGGAATTTGCAGACAAGCCCTTGCTGGCCGAAGATACGTCGGCCGGTGGTGGTGCGAATAAATCTGCCAATGAAACGCATGAACGCGTTATGTTTTCGGAAAAGTTTGCCTGCCCGGTTTCAGGTTTTACGATTCCTGAAATCGAGCCACGTCTTTTCTCTTTCAACAATCCGTTTGGTGCCTGCCCCACCTGTGATGGCCTTGGTACGCAGCAAGCCATCGACCCAAATCTGATCATACCCGATCATTCAGTCTCTCTGAAAGATGGTGCCGTTGCACCATGGGCACGTTCTTCGTCACCTTATTACAACCAGACGCTTGAAGCGCTCGGCAAGGCCTATGGGTTCAAGGTTGGTGCTCGTTGGTCAGACCTCCCAGATGAAGCGCAGAACGCGATACTTCATGGCACGAAGGGACGAGAAATCACCTTCAACTATGATGACGGTTTGCGCTCCTATCAGACGACAAAGGCTTTTGAAGGTGTCATTCCCAATCTGGAACGCCGCTGGAAAGAAACCGATTCAGCCTGGTCGCGTGAGGAAATCGAACGCTTCATGTCCTCGACGCCCTGCCCGGCTTGTAACGGCTACCGTTTGAAGCCTGAAGCTCTCGCCGTAAAGATCGGCATGAAGCACATCGGCGAAATTACCAGCATGTCGATCCGCAATGCAGACGCATGGTTTCGCGATATCGACGGCAGCTTCAACGATAAGCAGCGCGAAATTGCTGCGCGTATCCTCAAGGAGATCCGCGAACGTCTGGAGTTCCTGAACGATGTCGGCCTTGATTATCTGACGCTTGCGCGGAACTCCGGTACACTGTCAGGTGGTGAAAGTCAGCGTATCCGCTTGGCTTCACAAATCGGTTCTGGGCTTACGGGCGTGCTGTATGTTCTGGATGAACCTTCCATTGGCCTGCATCAACGCGATAATGCGCGTCTTCTCGATACGTTGCGTCATCTGCGCGACCTCGGTAATACGGTTATCGTGGTTGAACATGACGAGGATGCCATCCTTACGGCTGACTATGTCGTCGATATCGGACCCGCTGCAGGCATTCACGGTGGCAAGATCATTGCGCAAGGTTCGCCCGACGATGTTATGTCCCACCCCGACTCGCTCACCGGCAAATATTTGTCGGGCGCTCTGGAAGTCGCTGTTCCCGCAGAACGTCGCGAAATTTCGAAGGCCAAGCGCATCAAGATCGTCGGCGCACGCGGCAATAACCTGAAAAATGTCTCCGCAGATATCCCACTGGGAACGTTTACGGCAGTCACGGGTGTTTCAGGCGGCGGCAAGTCCACCTTCCTGATCGAGACCTTGTTCAAGGCCGCATCGCGCCGTATCATGGGTTCTCGTGAACATCCTGCAGAACATGATCGTATTGAGGGACTGGAGTTCCTCGACAAGGTCATCGATATCGACCAGTCGCCGATTGGCCGCACACCGCGCTCCAATCCTGCCACCTATACGGGTGCATTCACACCGATGCGTGACTGGTTTGCAGGCTTGCCTGAAGCAAAAGCGCGCGGATATCAGCCGGGTCGTTTCTCGTTCAACGTCAAGGGCGGACGCTGCGAAGCATGTCAGGGTGATGGCGTCATCAAGATCGAAATGCACTTCCTGCCCGACGTCTACGTCACTTGTGACGTCTGCCACGGCAAACGCTACAATCGTGAAACGCTTGAAGTACACTTCAAAGGCAAATCAATTGCCGACGTGCTCGATATGACGGTTGAAGAAGGTGCTGAGTTCTTCTCGGCTGTTCCTGCGGTTCGCGACAAGCTCGAAACACTCGTCAAGGTCGGCCTCGGCTATATCAAGGTTGGTCAGCAGGCGACGACACTTTCCGGTGGTGAAGCGCAGCGTGTGAAGCTCGCCAAGGAACTGTCACGCCGCGCTACCGGACGCACCCTCTACATTCTTGATGAGCCAACCACCGGCCTGCACTTCCATGATGTCGCGAAGCTTCTCGAAGTGCTGCACGAGTTGGTCGAACAGGGCAACACGGTCGTGGTCATTGAACACAATCTCGAAGTCATCAAGACTGCTGACTGGGTGATCGATCTCGGTCCAGAAGGTGGTGATGGTGGCGGTGAGATCGTAGCCGTGGGGCGTCCAGAAGACGTCGCAAAGGAGAAACGCTCCTATACAGGGCAGTTCCTCAAAGAGCTGCTTGAACGCCGCCCTAGGCGCAAGGCTGAAGCTGCTGAATGAGTATAGAAAAGCCGGGTTTCACACCCGGCTTTTTCATTACTCGATAAGCCCGACAATCGGGCCATATCCACCATGCCATGAGATGTCGTTTCGCCCCATGGCCGGATTATAAATTCCAGCGCCGCCACCGCCGTCAAGAAACAAGGCGTTGGGACATTTAAGCCCATTACGGAACAGCATGGCGAAATCGTAGAAATTCACCGCATCTTCGCTGATGGCAAAGCGGATGGAATCATCGCTGCAGACACCAACGCCACTTCTACGGGTCCGGTCGGTCGATCCTTTAATCAGAATCGGATTGAGCTTGTTCTGAATGACCAGCATAGGCCCGGACTGCGTGGCAAAATGCGCCTGCGGTTTGCGCTTCAAAAACCTGTCGGTTGAAACAATACCGGCGCCGTCATCTCCGAAATAGAAAATGCCATTGGGTTTCTTGTAAAAGTTTGGAATCGGGCCAGAGGAACGCGTGGGCGCATTGGTGTCGGCCACAACCAACTCCTGCCCATTCTCGACGTATAGTCCCATAGGCGTAAAATCGACCTGATACATTCCTGCATTCAAGGCAAATGATAACGTCTTGCCGTCTTGCGTTACAGCGTCTGCCACTTTCGAGAAACTGCGATATGGCTCGCCGTCAGAGTCCTTCCAGAAGAGACGCAGATTTTCTTCGGCCTTCACTGTGCAGATTATGAATTTTGTGTCCTGAAAGACCTGCTCGTCGCAGGTTTCCGCCAGCGCCGATTGCATACCCAAAAGCAAGCCTGCAAAGCCAATAGCCGGGAGTGCCATACTCATTTTACGAAAGCGCATCGCGAAACCTCCCCCAATCAAAACCATAGACCGTTGAAATGAAAAAAGCCCGGGTAAACCGGGCCTTCTCGCAAAACTGTTCGCGATCATATCGCGTCAGTTCATAAGATTAGCCGTTAACGGCGTCCTTCAGGCCCTTGCCAGCCGAGAACTTCGGCACGTTACGGGCAGGAATAGCAACTTCCTTGCCGGTCGAAGGATTGCGGCCAGTGGAAGCTGCACGATGCGAAACGGAGAAAACGCCGAAGCCTGGCAGGCGAACTTCTTCACCAGCCTTGAGTGCACCGGTGACAGCTGCGAGTACAGCGTCAACAGCAGTTCCTGCGTCGGCCTTTGTCAAACCGCCCTTTTCCGCTACAGCGGCGACCAATTCGTTCTTGTTCATAGGCATTTCCTTTCTTTATCTACCGGAACGATTAACGCGACCGGATTGCGTGCAGTTTATTCAAATCGGTTGACAAACCAAGCCTGTCAACATGAAAAAAGCCCAGAAACCCGGGGTTAAACACAGAAATGCCGGGCATTTAGCCCGGCATTGTTATCTTATTAGCCACTAGCAATGATCAATGAGCTGTCGAAACGCCTGCTTCATCGTCCGCTGGGGCCGCCGCAACAGGAGTCGCTGGCTCTGTCCATTCGATTGGTTCCGGCTTGCGAAGCAGTGCATGCTCAAGAACTTCACCGACGCGCGACACAGGAACAATCTCAAGATTATTCTTCACATTGTCCGGAATATCCGCCAAATCCTTGGCGTTTTCTTCAGGGATCAGAACTTTCTTGATGCCACCACGCAATGCGGCAAGCAGCTTTTCCTTGAGACCGCCGATTGGCAGCACACGGCCACGAAGGGTCACTTCACCCGTCATTGCAATGTCTTTGCGAACCGGAATACCGGTCAGAACTGAGACAATTGCTGTAACCATGGCAATACCAGCCGACGGGCCATCCTTTGGCGTCGCGCCTTCCGGCACGTGCACGTGGATGTCACGCTTGTCGAACAGCGGAGGCTCGATGCCGAAATCAACCGCACGCGAACGGACATAAGATGCCGCCGCAGAAATCGATTCCTTCATCACGTCGCGGAGGTTACCAGTGACGGTCATACGACCCTTACCGGGCATCATGACGCCTTCAATGGTTAACAGCTCGCCGCCAACTTCAGTCCAGGCGAGACCTGTAACAACACCGACCTGATCTTCGCCATCGATCTGACCGTAACGGAAGCGCTCGACACCGAGATAATCGGAGAGGTTCTTGTCGGTGATCTTCACCGACTTCTTCTTCGACTTCAGAATCTCGGTCACGGCCTTACGCGCCAGAGTCATCATCTCACGTTCAAGGCTACGCACACCGGCTTCACGTGTGTAAAGACGGATAACATTGCGCAGCGCATCGTCCGTGACCGAAAACTCCTTCGGCTGCAAAGCATGATCCTTGATCGCCTTTGGCAGCAGGTGCCGCTTGGCAATCTCAAGCTTTTCATCCTCGGTGTAACCAGCGATACGAATGACTTCCATACGATCCAAGAGTGGACCAGGAATATTCAGCGTATTGGCCGTTGTCACGAACATGACGTTCGACAGATCGTACTCAACCTCAAGATAATGATCCATGAAGGTCGAGTTCTGTTCTGGGTCCAGTACCTCGAGCATTGCCGATGACGGATCGCCACGGAAGTCCTGGCCCATCTTGTCGATTTCATCGAGCAGGAAGAGCGGGTTGGACTTCTTCGCCTTCTTCATCGACTGGATGACCTTACCGGGCATCGAACCGATATAAGTGCGTCGGTGACCACGAATTTCAGCTTCGTCGCGCACACCGCCAAGCGACATACGGACGTATTCACGGCCGGTAGCTTTGGCAATCGAGCGAGCAAGCGAGGTCTTACCAACGCCGGGAGGTCCAACGAGGCAAAGGATCGGACCCTTGATCTTGGTCGAACGAGCTTGCACTGCGAGATACTCGACAATGCGCTCCTTGACCTTCTCAAGACCAAAGTGATCGTCACCCAGCACTTCTTCGGCGAAGTTCAGGTCCTGCTTGATCTTCGACTTCTTGCCCCAAGGAATAGACAGAAGCCAGTCGAGATAGTTGCGCACGACTGTAGCTTCTGCAGACATCGGGCTCATGCTGCGTAGCTTCTTCAGCTCAGCCTGTGCCTTTTCGCGTGCTTCCTTGGAAAGCTTGGTCTTGTTGATGCGTTCTTCGAGCTCGGCCGCTTCATCGCGACCGTCCTCGCCATCACCAAGCTCCTTCTGGATCGCCTTCATCTGCTCGTTGAGGTAATATTCGCGCTGCGTCTTTTCCATCTGGCGCTTGACGCGGCCACGGATGCGCTTCTCAACCTGAAGAACCGAAATCTCGGCTTCCATAAACGAAAGCGCCTTCTCCAGGCGCTCACGCACCGAAAGAATCGACAGCATTTCCTGCTTTTCAGGAATCTTGATCGCGAGATGCGAAGCAACCGTATCGGCAAGTTTGGAATAATCGTCGATCTGGCTGGCAGCGCCAACCACTTCAGGCGAAATCTTCTTGTTCAGCTTGACGTAGTTTTCAAAGTCCGAGACCACCGAACGAGACAAGGCCTCAACTTCGACGGCATCTTCTTCGGGCTCTGGGAGAGCCGCGGCATAGGCCTCGTGATAATCTTCACGATCGGTAAATTTGGAAACCTTGGCGCGTGCAGTGCCTTCGACGAGAACCTTGACGGTACCGTCTGGCAGCTTGAGAAGCTGCAGCACATTGGCAATCGTGCCGATCTCGTAGATTGCATCCGGTGCCGGATCGTCGTCGGCTGCATTCTTCTGCGTTGCGAGCAGAATCTGCTTGTCCACGCCCATCACTTCTTCAAGGGCACGGATCGATTTTTCACGTCCGACAAACAGCGGAACGATCATATGGGGGAAGACTACGATATCGCGCAACGGCAGAACGGCATACAGCCCGTCTTCGCCATTCGCTGGGGTCTTCTGTTCAATACCCGTCATTATTCAGTCCTTTCTCAGGTCATTCGACCCGATTGCCACAAGCTGTGGCCCCTTTCATTACGAGGCAGTCCACAACCAGTGCGTCGGTCCATAATTGGAGTGTCGAACTCCTAAATTCAAGCTGCTTACAGGGCAGCATTCATAGAATCGTCATCTATCCTGCGCCGTCACAGAAATTTGTACAATAACAAGCTCCCGTTGTATCCAGCATCAGCCAAGACATAGACAAGAAAAAGGCCGCTTGCGCGGCCTTTTTCGAAAAATCAAGCAATCCGTCAGGCAGACGCATTGCCCTTCTCTTCCTGACGCTCTGCGTAGATGTAGAGCGGACGCGCACTACCATCCACCACATCACCGGAAATGACGACTTCCTGCACACCTTCCAGCGTTGGCAACTCGAACATGGTGTCGAGTAGGATCTTTTCCATGATGGAGCGCAGACCACGTGCACCCGTCTTGCGTTCCACAGCCTTGTTGGCGATGGCTCGCAG
The DNA here is from genome assembly GCF_029909885.1 of Ochrobactrum sp. AN78. Taxonomy (NCBI): domain Bacteria; kingdom Pseudomonadati; phylum Pseudomonadota; class Alphaproteobacteria; order Hyphomicrobiales; family Brucellaceae; genus Ochrobactrum; species Ochrobactrum sp. AN78. Next base: position 693,116 of record NZ_JASAMU010000001.1, on the reverse strand, counting down.
TGCGTCTTCGTGGAAGCTCAGTTCGACATTTTCCATGTCAAACAAGCGCTGATACTGCTTCACAAGCGCGTTCTTTGGCTCCGTCAGAATTTGTACCAGCGCGTCAACATCGAGATCTTCGAGTGTTGCAATCACTGGCAGACGACCAACGAATTCCGGAATAAGACCGAATTTCAGAAGATCTTCTGGTTCCAATTCCCTGAACACATCGCCGATACGACGGTCTTCGGCTGACTTAACATTTGCACTGAAGCCAATCGACGTCTTTTCACCGCGAGCCGAGATGATCTTGTCGAGACCAGCAAAAGCACCGCCGCAGATGAACAGGATGTTCGTCGTATCCACCTGCAGGAACTCCTGCTGTGGATGCTTGCGACCACCCTGAGGAGGCACGGAAGCGACAGTGCCTTCCATGATCTTCAGAAGCGCCTGCTGAACACCTTCGCCCGACACGTCACGCGTGATCGAAGGGTTGTCCGACTTGCGGCTGATTTTGTCGACTTCGTCGATATAAACGATGCCGCGCTGCGCGCGTTCAACGTTGTAATCTGCCGACTGAAGAAGCTTCAGAATGATGTTTTCGACGTCTTCACCAACATAGCCGGCTTCGGTCAATGTCGTTGCATCGGCCATAGTGAACGGCACATCAATAATACGAGCGAGCGTCTGAGCAAGATAGGTCTTGCCGCAACCTGTCGGACCGACCAACAGAATGTTGGACTTCGCAAGTTCGATATCGCTGCTCTTCGACTGATGCGCGAGACGCTTATAGTGATTGTGCACGGCAACCGAGAGAACGCGCTTCGCATCCTTCTGGCCAATGACATAATCGTCAAGAACGTCCATAATTTCCTGCGGCGTAGGCACACCTTCGCGTGACTTCACCATCGAGGTTTTGTTTTCCTCGCGGATGATATCCATGCAAAGTTCGACGCACTCGTCGCAGATAAATACGGTCGGACCTGCAATCAGCTTACGCACTTCATGCTGGCTTTTGCCACAGAACGAGCAATAAAGCGTATTCTTTGAATCGCCGCCGCTGTTGCTGACTTTGCTCATTGCAGTTTCCTTTCAATAAACCGAAATGAACGACAACCTCATCGCGTGTTCATTTCGATCGTTTTTTCCGGTTCGGATCCATTTGGGAAGCAAAACACACTTCCTTGGCGGTCCATCAGCAGCTTCAACGCGCTGCTTCTAGTCTCGGGATTCCAGTCACCGCAGGCTTCCCGACCGAAGAAGCCTTAAGTGATGACTTTTGCAGAACCTAAAGCGGGGAACAATTGAAAAATCAGGTTCCCCGACGAGATTCCGCATAATCTGAACAATTTTAGCGCCCTGAACCCCAACAGATGCTTAACGCGACACGTTAACTTTCACGTACGACCAAGAAATAAGCCGCTTTTGTGGCAGAGGACGCTAAAATTACAGTAAGCCGGGTAAACCGGCTCCTGTTCACTTCGATTCTTCAGCACCAGTTTCGCGTGATTCGATCACTTTATCGATCAAACCGAACTCCAGCGCTTCCTGCGCAGTCATGAAGTGATCACGATCAAGTGTACGCTCAATCGTCTCGTAATCACGACCGGTGTGCTTGACGTAAATCTCGTTGAGGCGGCGCTTCATCTTGATGATGTCCTGCGCATGTCGCTCGATATCCGACGCCTGCCCCTGGAAACCACCAGACGGCTGATGCACCATGATACGAGCATTTGGCAGCGCAAAACGCTGACCGGTTGCACCGGCGGTCAGCAGCAGCGAGCCCATCGACGCAGCCTGACCCATGCAAAGCGTGGAAACGGGCGGCTTGATGAATTGCATCGTGTCATAGATCGCCATACCGGAGGTCACAACGCCGCCGGGCGAGTTAATATACATGTTGATCTCTTTCTTCGGATTTTCCGATTCAAGAAAGAGAAGCTGCGCGCAAATCAGCATCGACATGCCGTCTTCGACAGGACCGTTGACGAAGATGATGCGCTCTTTCAGCAAGCGCGAGAAGATATCATAGGCCCGCTCACCACGGTTGGTCTGCTCAACCACCATCGGCACGAGGTTCATGACGGTTTCAATGGGATCTCTCATTATGGGCCTCTGGATATTTATGGCGAATAGGACGAATTTGAATCGTATGGATTACCCATACATAGGGCTTTGCAGCCCTGTTCCGCAAGATGCCGATCAATCCCAGTCGGAATCATCAATGACAGGCTTAATGCCACGTTTCTCATCGAGCATTTTACGTGATGTCTCAGTCAGACGTGCACGGATACGGACCGACCCATCCTCGAGATCTTCGCGTTTTACATCGCTGCCGTGCTGGTAAATCCAGTCAAGGATATGCATCTCAAACGGAGACAACACGACATCGACCGAACCCAGCGCCCCTGCAATGCGGGTCTCGATAAGCGAAAGCAACCTGTCAACACCCTCACCCGTCCAGGCTGAAAGCGGAATCGGACGCCCCTCATCGCTGCCAGCCGCCGCAAGACGAGATGCTGCCTCGCGCCCTGATTCATCCAGATTATCGATCTTGTTCCATATCTGGATCACGCGTTTGTGGTCATGAGGCTCGACACCAAGACCGGCGAGAATACTCTCGACGTCCTCTGCTTGTGCAGCATTATCCGGATCGGAAATATCGCGCACATGCAAGATCAGGTCAGCCTCGACGACTTCTTCAAGCGTCGCACGAAACGCCGCGACCAGATGGTGCGGAAGGTTCGAGATGAAACCCACGGTATCGGACAAGATAACCGTTTCGCCGTGCGGAAGGCGGATACGACGAAGCGTCGGGTCCAGCGTCGCAAACAGCATATCCTCGGCGAGAACGTCGGCACCAGTCATGCGGTTGAACAATGTCGACTTACCCGCGTTCGTATAACCAACGAGCGCCACGACCGGATGCGGCACCTTACGGCGCTTCTGGCGGTGGAGTGTACGCGTGCGAACAACGGTTTCAAGCTCACGTTTTATGCGCAGAATCTTGTCCTGCAACATGCGCCTATCGGCTTCGATCTGCGTTTCACCCGGACCACCCAGGAACCCGCCGCCACCGCGCTGACGCTCAAGGTGGGTCCAGCTTCTGACAAGACGGCCTTTCTGATAATTCAGATGCGCAAGTTCGACCTGCAGCGCACCTTCCTTGGTGCGTGCTCTCTCACCGAAAATTTCGAGAATGAGACCCGTACGATCGATGACCTTGACGTTCCACTCTTTCTCCAGATTGCGTTGCTGAACCGGCGTCAGCGAATGATCGACGATAACAAGCCCGATTGACTTGTCTTCGAGAATTTCAGCAATCGCCTCTACCTTACCTGTTCCCAGCAAGGTTGCGGGACGCGGTGTGTTCACCACTACATTTTCGGCGTGAGCAATTTCAAGATTGATCGCACGTGCAAGACCAACGGCTTCCTCCAGCCGCGCTTCATTAGAACGCTGAAACTGGGGCCTTTCGCCTTCTTCACTTGCAGTGCTTGTATTGTGCCGTTCTGGCAATATAGGAACGATAACCGCTGCTCTGGTAGGTTCTGGTTCAGACAGACCAAATCCCTTTTTTTCATCTGCAGGCGATACGTTCTTATCTTTGAATTTCGACAAATAAATTTACTCCGGGATACGGAAACGAACTACCTACGCAGATAGGTCTCCGCACAAGCGGTTTCAAATAGAAGACGCCCCGGCTAATCAAATCACAATCCGAAAGCCATTTCTGGCCGGATTAGAATCGAAAAAACTGGAGCGGAGTGACAGCTTTGCGAAATCACCACGCTCCAGCGAAAAACTGGCCAGATAAACTGGTAAGCGTCAGACTTCCTCGCCCTCGAACATCTGCACAGGCTGGCTTGGCATGATGGTCGAAATTGCATGCTTATAAACAAGCTGCGAATGGCCATCGCGACGCAGCAATACGCAGAAATTGTCAAAAGACGTCACGATACCCGTGAGTTTCACACCATTGATAAGAAAGATGGTCAGTGAAATTTTCTGCTTGCGTACAGAGTTGAGAAAAAGGTCTTGAAGATTTTGCGATCGTTCAGCCATTGTTTTTATTCCTTTAATCGATCAGCAGTCAGCTCGCCAAATGCCAGACGAACACGCGCACACACATAAATCAAGCTCCCGGATTGCGCAAAACCGGTCGCTGATCGCAATTGCTGTGGAAAGACAACTGCTTCGCTCTTTAGCTTCGGTTAACAGGATGGGAATCTTTGCGCAACCGGCAATTTCAAATGCGGGTAAGCAAATCTTACAGGCTTCGCAAATCTGGCATAATTTTCAATGAGCTGAAAGGAAAAGGCCATCGGACAGTTTATTGAGCTGTCGTGAGAACCTCTTGGCGCGGCGCATCCAGCAATGGTTTCACGCGGTCGATTGCCCACATATAAAAGCTTCCAGGCTGGAGAGAAACGACTTCCTTGTGTTTCTTATGAATATGAAAGCCGATAAAGTCTGGATGCTTTATTGGCTCCAAGCCATAAGCAGGATCATAGATGCGGGTAGCTTCCTTCCCGACCCAGTAATAAAAGTTCTCCTGCGGCGCCGCGTTTTTGAAAATACCGTATTTTCTGGCGAGACGTGAAATGCCGTCATTGCCAAAGATAGTAATACCAATAGATGCTGGCGTGACTTCTTTACCAGTCATTCGATAGTAGAAGGGCCGCAGCTTACCGCGCCTCAGGCCAAGCCAGCGCGGCAATGCATAGGTTGCCGCAACATATGCTTCAAATTCGCGAATAATCGGATGATTGTGTGGCAGATAAAGCGCCGACACTCCGACACGGAAACGATTTTCCCGTGCTACGTAGGGCTTCGATGGATCGGGATGAAACTGTTTGAGCAGATAGACGTCTGTATCAAGCCAAACGCCCTGTTTGTGCTTCATCAGCATGATACGGAAAATATCGCTGAACTGAACAATTGTGATCTGGTCACGAAAATGCGGATAACCCGGGTCCAGCCTTTTAAACACCAGCTCAGGAAGTATCTTGTTGGCGTCATGCAATTCCACACCTGGAGGAACATTTTCAATCGGTGCGTATGAAAAAAGCTTCACACGCTGGCCAGTCATCACCATGGAGGCCAGACACATACGATCAACTTCACGTAACCGCGGTCCGTACCAGAACGTGCAGATATCCATAAAAGCCCCGAGGAAAATGCCGACGCGTTAAATAAACGCCGGGTAATCAGAAAAATTCAAGGCTAACACGGAACATTTGTTCCACATGCTTGATTGCGTCCGCAGTAGCGAAAATCACCACACGATCTTTCGGTTTGATGCGGACATTACCATTGGGCTGAATGACCTGCCCGTCGCGATAAATCGCGCCGATTCGCAAACCTTCCGGCAGATCAAGGTCACGCAGAGGTGCACCAACCAATGAGGAGGTCTCAAGCGCTTCTGCCTCAATAATTTCAGCCATGTCACGATAGACACTATAGACCGCTCGGATACGTCCGCGACGCACGTGCTGGAGTATCTTCGATACGGTCACTGCCTTTGGGTTAATATAGGCATCGATTCCCACCATGTGGGTGAAGTCCTGATATGCGACCGTGTTGATCAGCGCCATGTTCGCCTTGCATCCGAGTCGCTTCGCCATGATGCTTGAGAGAATGTTGACCTGATCCTGGTTGGTCAGTGCAACAAACAGATCGGCATCCTCAATATCGGCTTCCTGCAAAAGCGCCTGATCAAGCGCACTGCCATGCAGAACCATTGTCCGATTCAACTGATCTGCTATCGCAAAAGCGCGCTCATGCTCACTTTCGATCATCTTGATCCGCGTTTGCCATTTGCGCTCTTCAATCGCCTTGGCAACATAGAGGCCGATATTGCCGCCGCCAGCAATGACAATACGATGTGCTTCCGGCTTCTCATGTCCAAACAATGACAGCGTTCTGCGCACCTGTTCACGCGTTGTCACCACATAGGCGAGATCACCGGCATGAAGCTGATCTGTCGAGCGCGGAATAAAGAGACTGCCATTGCGCACAACGCCAACGACCGTAGCAGCAAGATCCGGAAACAGGTCCGACAGTTGCTTAAGCGGTGTATTGATGACGGGGCATTCTTCAAGGCACTCGATTGCAAGACCGATGATCTTATCGTCTGCAAATCGCAGGACGTCAGTCGCCCCCTGCAACGCGATGCGCCGCAAGACAACTTCACCAACTTCCAGTTCCGGTGAAATAATGACGTCGATGGGCAGGTTTTCACGCAGGAACAGGTCCTGATACTCGGCCTTGAGATAGGACTGCGCGCGAATACGTGCAATCTTGGTCGGCACGTTGAAAACCGAATGCGCCACCTGACAAGCCACCATATTGACTTCGTCAGATAGTGTGACAGCGATAATCATGTCAGCCTCGTTGGCACCGGCGGCGGCCAACACGTCAGGCTGCGACCCATGGCCAACAAATCCGCGGACATCCAGCGTGTCACGCACAATCTCGATATGTCGTGCAGAAGTATCAATTACGGAGACGTCATTTTCTTCGGCCGCGAGCCGCTCAGCTATGCCGTAGCCGACCTGCCCTGCTCCGCACACAATAACGCGCATATCAATCCGCCTGCCCTAAACTAACTAAAACTGTTATACGCCTAGCGATTTCAGTTTGCGATGCAAAGCCGAGCGTTCCATGCCGACAAATTCGGCAGTACGCGAGATATTGCCACCAAAGCGGTTGATCTGTGCAATCAGATATTCTTTCTCGAAACGCTCACGTGCTTCGCGCAAAGGCAACGCCATGATGTGCTGATCGGATTCCGTTGGTGCACGCGGCAGCGTGTCACCAATTTCGGCCGGCAAAAGATCTGCTGTTACTGGCGCTTCTGGATCGTCGCCACGCGCCAGAATCATCACGCGTTCCACATTATTGCGCAGCTGGCGAATATTGCCCGGCCAACTGTGCGACTGCAAAACCGCCATCGCATCGGAACCGATTTTGCGCGGTTTGATACCGGCCTGTTCGGCAATCTGCGTCATGAAATATTCGACCAGCGCCGGTATATCTTCGCGGCGCGCTGCAAGGGCTGGCACGTGCACCGGCACCACCGAAAGACGATGGAACAGGTCTTCGCGGAAAGTGCCTTCGGCAATCATGCCTTCGAGGTTCTGTGCGGTCGAAGAAATGATGCGGACATCCACCTTCACACGCTTTGTTCCACCCACACGCTCAAATTGCTGATCAACCAGAACACGCAAAATCTTGTTCTGCGTCTCGCGCGGCATATCGGCAACTTCATCGAGATAGAGAATGCCGCCATGCGCTTCTTCAAGCGCACCGACTTTACGCTCTCCGCCATCCATTTCTGTGCCAAACAGCTCGATTTCCATACGCTCTGGCGTAATGGTCGCAGCATTGACTGTCACAAACGGTCCATTGGCGCGGGTTGATTGCGCATGAATGGCGCGTGCGGCCAATTCCTTGCCAGCGCCCGAAGGACCAGTGATCATGATGCGACTATTGGTTGGTGCCACGCGCTCAATTGTCTGACGGAGCTGATTGATAGCCAACGAAGCACCGATCAAATCCATACTGTTGCCACTGCGCTTACGCAGGTTGGAAACTTCACGCTTGAGCTTGGATGTCTCCAAAGCGCGTTCCGCAACCAGAATAAGACGGTCGGCCTTGAATGGTTTCTCGATAAAATCATACGCACCGCGACGGATCGCGGACACCGCTGTTTCAATATTACCGTGACCGGAAATCATAACAACGGGCAGCTCCGGATGTTGCTTCTTGATCTCGTCAAGCAATGCAAGCCCATCAAGACGGCTGCCTTGTAACCAGATATCGAGGAACACCAGACGCGGCACACGATCGTCGATGGCTGCAAGCGCGCTGTCAGCGTCAAAAGCGGTACGTGTTTCATAGCCTTCGTCGCTCAGAATACCTGCAACGAGTTCCCGAATGTCCGCTTCGTCGTCAACTACAAGAATATCGGCTGCCATATCAATTCACCTGTCCAATTATCTTGTTTCCGTGACTTCCCTCTTCCGTACCGGTTGCACCGGTGGAAACCTCAGGAAAGATCATACGTATCATTGCGCCACGTCCTCCGTGGAAATCTGCTGGCGCATCATGCAATTCCAAATGTCCGCCATGCTCCTCAACAATCTTGCGAACGATGGCGAGACCGAGCCCCGTGCCCTTTTCACGTGTGGTCATGTAGGGCTCGAGGAGTTTCTGACGGTCATCACCCGGCAAGCCTTTACCGTTGTCGATAACATCCACCACCAGCTGCCCGTCGAGTTTTTGCGAACGAACGAGAATATAACCATCCCCGCGCTCTTCCTTGGAAACCGCATCAATCGCCTCACTGGCGTTCTTGATGACATTACCAAAGGCCTGCCCAAGCAACCGGCTATCGAATGAACCGATAAGCTTTTCAGAACCATATTCATGGTTGAAATGAATGTCCTGTCGGCTGACTTCGATAAGGAAAGATGCTTCCCGAAGCGCCTCGCGCAAGTCCATTGCGCGCATTTCCGGCTTCGGCATCCGTGCGAAAGCTGAAAACTCGTCAACCATGCGACCGATATCACCGACCTGCCGGATGATCGTTTCCGTGCATTGATCAAAGACTTCGCGGTCTTCCGTAATTACCTTGCCGTAGCGACGACGAATACGTTCTGCAGAAAGTTGAATCGGGGTCAGTGGGTTCTTGATTTCATGTGCGATACGGCGCGCAACATCGGCCCATGCCGAAGAACGCTGCGCCTGCACAAGATCGGTAATATCATCGACAGTCACGACATAGGAATAATCGTCAGATTCTGCATCTTCCACCGTAACCTGCACATTGAAGTTACGTGCCGCACCTCCGCGCGTCATGCTGACCTGTTCGCGATGCACCGTGCGTTCTGTCGTACGTGCAACCTCAAAGGCCTGCCCGATTTCCGGCGCGATACTGCTAAGGCTTTTGCCGATTGCATCCTGTGAACTCACCCCGAACATATGTTCAGCGGAGCGATTGAGGATCGAAATGGAACCATCAGATTCAATACCGATAACACCTGCGGTTACGCCTGAAAGCACCGCTTCCGAGAACCGGCGGCGCTCATCGATCTGATCTTTTGCAGAAAGAAGCTCGTTACGCTGGCTCTTCAGCTCCGCAACCATGTTGTTGAACGTACCCGAAAGCGCGCCGACGTCTCCGTCCGACGAACGGACTGGCACCGAAATATCGAGGTTGCCCGCCGCCACATCATCAGCCGCTCCAATCAACAGGCGGATTGGGCGCACAAGGCGGTCAGCGACAGCAATACCAGTCCATATAGCCGATAGCAAAACAATCAGCGTCAAACCGAAGTAGAGCAGCGCGAAAGCTATCTGGGTCGGAATACGGTTGGCATCCATCTCCTGATAACGAGCTGTATTGGCTTCCATCAGGCGCATGGCTTCCAGAATCTGCTGATCGACGGCACGGACCGTGTAGAGATAGAGATCCGGTATTTCGCGCATCTTGATGACCGCACCGACGAAATTACTGTTGCCGGGTGGAATAATCACAGGCTTACCATCAACAGCAGTCTTCAACGCATCCTCGGTGGGCGGCGGAAGGCGTGTCTCGACACCAGTTTCGCTTTTTACAACGACATCGCCGCCTTCACGCACCAGAAATGCGCCCAGCAAGCCACGACCACCCGCTTGGAGAGTCATGTAGCGAATGAACCCGCCCCGATCGAGGCTGTAAAGCGTGCGCTGGGCATCCAGCTCCTGCAACATCGAGAACGACGTGCTTTGCAGATTGAGTGCCGTTTCGCGAATATACGCAGTGGTCAGACTTTGCGATGAACTTACGATGTCGCGCGTGTTGGTATCAAACCAGCGATCAAGACCGAGATTGAGCGTTACCGAGGCAACAATTGCCACCACGATAGCGGGAACAGCTGCGATCAATGAAAACAGCGCGACGATGCGGACATGCAGCCGGGAAGCTGCCTTCCCCGATCTACGAGCCGAGACGATGCGGAAAATCTCGCGGCAAATCAGCAGAATCAAGAAAACAATCAACGCAACATTGACGATAACCAACGCAATCGTCACATTGCGGTCAGGCGTGATTGGCGTGATACCAATAAGAATGGCAAAAGAAATCGACGCCGTGATCAGCGCTGAAACAACGGTGATAATACCAGGCAACGCAAGAAGCCTGCGCCCCTCACCCGCGCGTGATGATCGCTCTTCACCGTCTATATCCGTCGTCAGATTCGCTGTGTTCATGTTAACCATGTTACCCAATAGCGTTGCATCTATGCAACGCATTGTGGCGAAAATGCAACGATTGTTTACAGCTAAAATAAGAGTGTCGAAAGGGTGAGCGGATTTCGGGCCGTTTCGGCGTGTAATGATGGTTTAGCTTTGTTTAGCGCCGCGATAGATGTTGACGCCAAGTTCCCTGATCTTCTTCCGCAACGTGTTGCGGTTCAACCCAAGAATCTCCGCCGCCTTGATTTGATTGCCACGCGTAGCGGTGAGACAAGCGAGGATGAGCGGATATTCCAATTCTGCCAGAACGCGATGATAGAGACCTGGTGGTGGCAGATCAGAGCCAAAGGATGCGAAATAGCGCTGCATATTGTGCTCCACCACCTGTGAAATGGTGATGTTTTCGATATCGCCAGATGTGGCAACCGGAACATCGGGCTTTGAAAGCTCCGCCTTCAGTTCGGCTTCGATTATCTCTGGAGAAATTTCTTCCTGCGGGTAAAGCGCTGCCAACCGGCGCACAAGGTTTTCCAGCTCGCGCACGTTGCCCGGCCATGGATAGCGACGCATCATGTCGAAACCCGCAGCGGTAATGCGTTTCTCCGGCAGCCCCTCTTCAGCGGCTCGCTTGAAGAAATGGCGCACCAGATCTGGCACGTCCTCACTGCGCTCACGCAATGGCGGCAAGCGCAGCGGCACAACATTCAGACGGTAATAAAGGTCTTCGCGGAACAGACCCTGTGCGATGAGCTGGCGCAAATCCTTGTTGGTCGCGGCCACGATACGCACATCGGTCTTGATCGGCGTGCGGCCACCGACCGTCATATATTCGCCCTGCTGCAACACGCGCAGCAAACGCGTCTGCGCCTCCATTGGCATATCGCCGATTTCATCGAGAAAAAGTGTTCCGCCATTGGCCTGTTCAAAACGTCCGCTTGAACGGTTCTGCGCGCCGGTAAAGGCACCTTTTTCATGGCCAAACAATTCAGATTCAATCAGATCACGCGGAATAGCCGCCATATTGATGGCAACAAACGGTCCTTTGCGACGGCGGCCATATTCATGCAGTGCGCGCGCAACCAATTCCTTGCCTGTGCCCGACTCACCTGTGACCATCATGGTCAGGTCGGTCTGCATCATACGAGCCAAGACGCGATAGATTTCCTGCATTGCAGGTGAACGCCCCACCAGCGGCATGTTTTCGGCTTGCTCATCAGGCATAGCGGCTGCAGGCTTATGCTTTGGCTCAGAAAGCGCACGACCAACAATATTGATGAGCTCAGTTAGATCGAAGGGCTTGGGCAGATATTCATAGGCACCGGCCTCAGAGGCACGGATTGCGGTCATGAAAGTATTCTGCGCGCTCATCACCACGATTGGCAGATCAGGGCGCATCTTCTTGATGCGCGGGAGCAGATCAAACGCGTTCTCGTCCGGCATATTGACGTCGGTAATGACCAGATCACCATCACCAGCAGCCACCCAGCGCCAGAGTGATGTTGCATTGGACGTCACCCGAACATCATAACCTGCACGGGACAGCGCCTGATTAAGCACTGTGCGAATTGCAGCATCGTCATCCGCGACGAGAATCGTACCTGTCGGACGTCCGGCAATCATGCGTTATCTCCTGTCTTTGCAGACATCTTCGGGCTTTTTGAACCCACATTATCGGCAGAACTCTTCCACGCAGGCATCAGTATGCGGAATGTCGTGCGGGATGGATGGCTGTCGCACTCAATCACACCGCCATGATCACCGATGATCTTGGCAACAAGCGCCAGCCCCAGGCCTGAACCATTGGTCTTTGTGGTCACAAAGGGATCAAACAGATGCGGCAGCATATCGTCAGGCACACCCGGGCCGTTATCGTGCACGCAGAATTCGAGTGGCAAAGCTACGCGGTCGCTCGCACCCGGAACTTGTAGCCGAATGCCCGGACGATAAGCCGTTGATAGCGTGATCTCCGCCCCTTCGCGGCTTCCGAGAGCCTCAGCTGCATTCTTCACCAGATTGAGAAACACCTGGACCAACTGATCCCGATTGGCAAAGACCGGTGGCAATGACGGATCATATTCCTCAACAAAGCGAATGTGCCGCGCAAATCCGTTGCGTGCGATTGCCTTCACATGATCAAGCACCGAGTAAATATTCACTGCAGTGCGCTCGATAGGTCGTTCATCGGAAAACACTTCCATACGATCTACGAGCTTCACGATGCGATCAGTTTCATCGGTAATGAGCCGCGCAAGCGCGCGATCCTCATCTGTGACTACCTGTTCAAGCAATTGTGCTGCACCGCGGATACCTGAAAGCGGGTTTTTGATCTCATGCGCCAGCATGGAAGCAAGCCCTGTGACCGAACGCGCAGCACCACGATGCGTCATCTGGCGATCGATCTTCTCCGCCATGGTCTTTTCCTTGAACAGGATCACCACAGCGCCCGGCGTCTCGATCACCGGAGCCACATAAAGATCAACAATGCGCTCGGCACCCAGCTTGGGAGACGAGATATCGACGCGGTACTCGTTAACCGGTACCTGGCTGGTGCGAACCTGATCGACCAAAGCCAATAGCGGGCTTCCGAAAGGAAGAAAGGACTCCAGCCGGTTACGTGCCAGAATGGAGGAGCCTGAGCGAAAAAACTGCTCCGCATCCATATTAGCGTAAACGATGTGATTGTCAGTGCTGACCATGATAACAGGTTGGTTGATCGCATCCAGAATTATGCCCGGGATGCCACCGGCTTCGGCTCTTCCGACCATCATGCGACCTTTCTGATTGCGTCTGCATGATTTGCATCACGCAGAAAAACGCGGGCGAGCGCTGCGATAACCGCTTCAGGGTCGGTGAGCGTCATGATTTCAGCCTTAGCTTTTTTGGATTTTTCTGGCGACGAGAATGCCTTGTCCACGTGGCGATCCAGATACCAGCCGAGATGCTTTCTCGCATGACGGATACCAGTTTTGCTGCCATAATGGTCGAGCATATCTTCGTAATGTCTTATAACATAAGAAAGAATTTGTTCTGGAGAACGCGGAGCGAAATCGCTGCCTGCAATAGCGCCCGCAAGCCACGGTTGACCATAGGAAGCGCGCCCAACCATCACGGCGTCCGCGCCCGAACGGCGCAACAATTCTCTTGCATCGTCACGCGATAACACATCACCGTTGGCAACCAGTGGAATCTTCACCACATCGCGTACAGCATGAATGGCATCCCAATCAGCACTACCTTCGTAAAACTGGCATCTGGTGCGGCCATGCACCGTCACCATCGCAATGCCCGCATCTTCGGCGCGCTTTGCCAATTCCGGCGCATTGATACTGTTTTCATCCCAGCCAAGACGCATTTTGAGTGTAACCGGAACTTTGACGGCATTAACTGTGGCTTCAACCAATGTCATCGCGTGGTCGAGATCGCGCATCAGCGCTGAACCGGAATAGCCGCCCGTCACCTTCTTGGCGGGGCAGCCCATATTGATATCGATGATATCCGCACCCTCGCCTTCGGCAATCTTGGCGGCTTCACCCATCCAGTGCGCTTCACGTCCTGCGAGTTGCACAACATGCGTACCCAGCCCTTCACCGGAAAGGCGCAGCATGCTTTCTTTATGCCGATTGCAGAGCTCTGCACTCGCAACCATCTCCGAAACGACCATGCCAGCCCCAGCCTCGGCAGCGCGTTTTCGGAATGGGAGGTCGGAAACACCCGACATGGGCGCGAGAAAAACGCGGTTTTGAAGGGCCACGCCACGTATGTTTAGAGGTTGTTCGAGGAGAGTCACCAAGAAATGCCCATTTGATGTGCATGATGCAATTAGCACACACTTTAATCATTCAATGCGTTGAACGCAAGGAAAAGCACATGCCTGCGATGATAAATCGATTGCCGTCTGGCAATTATTTGCGCAAGGCATTATTCGGCTTGCAGACGATTGTTTGAATAGATGAATCTTTTGGCAAAGGCGACCGACATTTCACGGGCAGCAGCAGTCATCGTAGCCGCAGGGCGTGGCGAACGGGCGGGACAGAGCACCGAAGGGCCGAAACAATATCGGCGCATCGGTCGCGAAGCTGTGCTTGCGCGTACGCTGCGTGTTTTCGCTCGATGCACTGAGATTGACCAGATTGTCGTGGTCATTCATGCGGACGATGCAACGCTTTATGAGAACGCCATAGCAGATCATTATTCAAATGTGCGCGTTGTAACCGGTGGCCCCACGCGTCAGGAATCGACACGGCTCGGGCTACTGGCGCTTACCGCAGATGCGCCGCAATATGTGCTCATTCATGATGGCGTGCGCCCCTTCATTGAGCAGGACCTTCTCGCGCGGATTTTTGACAATCTGACGCCAGAAGAAGGTGTACTGCCCGCGCTTGCCGTATCAGATACATTGAAGCAATCGGCCAGCGATGGAACGGTCAAGACAACTGTTCCGCGTGCCGGTCTTTTCTCTGCGCAGACGCCGCAGGCCTTTCCCTTTGCGCCGATCCTCGACGCGCACGAAAAAGCATTCATCAGCGGGCGCTCAGACTTTACTGACGATGCATCCATTGCAGAATCTTTTGGGCTTTCAGTCCGCATCATTGAAGGTTCCGCAGACAATACGAAATTAACGTGGGCCAAAGATATCGAAATGGCCGACAAACGCTTGAGGCATGGCATGACTTCATTTCCAGATATCCGCACCGGCAATGGCTATGACGTTCACAGCTTTGAACCCGGCGACCATGTCACGCTCTGCGGCGTTGCCATTCCACACAACAAGAAGCTGAACGGCCATTCCGACGCAGATGTCGCTCTGCACGCCTTGACCGACGCATTGCTTGCAACCCGTGGCGCGGGCGATATCGGTACGCATTTCCCGCCCTCCGATCCGCAATGGAAAGGTGCCGCATCCCATATTTTCGTTGAACATGCAGTGAAAATCGTCCGCGAAGCTGGTGGGCGCATTGCCAATGCCGATGTGACGATCATTGCTGAAGAGCCAAAGATTGGACCGCACCGTCCCGCTATGACGGAAGCCATGGCAAATATGCTCGGAATTTCGCACGACCGTGTGTCCGTCAAAGCGACTACCAACGAGAAAATGGGCTTTGTTGGCCGTGGCGAAGGTATTGCTGCTATTGTAACAGCAACAGTGATCTATCCCGGGGAGGTTCCGGAATGACATTCATTGCGGAAGCTCAGGCCATTGACGTTCTCAATGCATGCCGCAAGTACGGCACCATGATTGCAACGGCAGAATCCTGCACAGGTGGACTTATCGCAGGCGCGCTGACAGACATTGCCGGTTCGTCTGATGTGGTGGATCGGGGTTTCGTCACCTATTCCAACGAAGCCAAGAACGAAATGATCGGCGTTCCGCTTGTGTTGATCCATCGGATCGGCGCTGTCTCAAAGGAAGTGGCCATTGCCATGGCAGAGGGCGCGCTCGCTCATTCTCGCGCAGGCATCAGTATCGCTGTGACAGGTATTGCAGGTCCCGGCGGCGGGTCAGCTGAAAAGCCCGTTGGCCTTGTGCATATCGCGAGCGCTCGTAAAGGCTTTGCAACACTGCACAAAGAATGCCGCTTTGGTGAAAAATCACGCGAAGATATTCGCCACGAAACCGTGATTGCTGCACTGGCGCTGGTTCTTGAAGCGCTTAAATCGTCAGAACTGGCTTAGACTTAGGCAAGCCCGTAAATCGCGTCAGCACGCTTCTCGAATGCTTCTGAGAATTTGCGGAAAGCCAGATCGAACATCGACCCCATCAGGAGTCCAAGCGTCCTGCTCTTAAATTCATAGTCGATGAAAAATTCGACATCGCATTCATAGCCATCACCAACCGGCTTGAACGTCCAGCGATTATCAAGATAGCGGAACGGACCATCGACATATTTCACGTCGATGACGTTCTCTTCAGGCTTCAAAAACACCTGACTGGTAAAAGTCTCGCGGATCAGCTTATAGCCCACCGTCATATCAGCAATGAGAAACGTCTTACCGTCTTTCTCCTTGCGTGATCGGATCGACAAAGCTTCACACATGGGCAAAAACTGCGGATATTTTTCAACATCCGAAACCAGGGCAAACATCTGGTCTGCCCTGTGGTGAACGCGTCTGACATTCGTAAATTGCGGCATGCGATGTTAAGCCTGTGCTGCGACCTGCGCTTCACGTGCAGCCTTTAGCTTCGCAAAATCATCGCCAGCATGGTGCGATGAACGTGTCAGCGGGCTGGACGCAACAAGCAGGAAGCCCTTGGTACGACCAATCGTCTCGAAGGACTTGAATTCGTCCGGCGTCACAAAACGGATAACCGGATGGTGCTTACGGGTTGGCTGGAGATACTGGCCAATCGTCATGAAATCCACGTCGGCGGAGCGAAGATCGTCCATCAACTGCAGAATTTCATTCCGCTCTTCGCCAAGGCCAACCATGATGCCGGATTTGGTGAAGATCGTCGGGTCGAGTTCCTTCACACGCTGCAACAAGCGGATCGAATGGAAATAGCGCGCACCGGGACGAACCTTGAGATACTTCGAAGGCACCGTTTCCAGATTGTGATTAAACACGTCCGGGCGTGCCTTGACCACGACCTCAAGCGCGCCTTCCTTACGCAGGAAGTCTGGCGTCAGAATTTCGATCGTCGTCTTTGGCGCGGCTTCACGGATCGCAAGAATGACATCGGCAAAATGCTGCGCACCTCCATCGGCCAGATCGTCACGATCGACTGACGTGATTACAACATGCGTCAGCCCCATCTGTTTGACGGCGCGACCCACATTTTCAGGCTCATTCGGGTCGAGAGCCTTCGGAATACCAGTGGAAACGTTACAGAACGCACAAGCGCGGGTGCAGATCTCACCCATGATCATAAAGGTTGCGTGCTTCTTTTCCCAGCACTCACCAATGTTCGGGCAACCAGCTTCTTCGCAAACAGTGACAAGCTTGTTGGAGCGGACGATCTCACGCGTTTCATTATAGCCACGCGAAACGGGGGCCTTGACTCGGATCCAGTCGGGCTTCTTCAAAACTTCATTGTCTGGACGGTGAGCCTTTTCAGGGTGCCGTTGACGTCTCTGGTTCACTGTATCGAGAACTGTAACCATGCTGTTTCCTGCCTATCTGGAACAAAACGCCTGCAGGCCTTGTGCTCCAACAATGGGTAGACCCCTGAATATGGCATGCCCTAACAATTTGAAGCACTGCTACGCAATGCCCATAACTGCGGCTTACCGTCTCGCTGCAATCCCAATCGCTCTGAAAACCAAAGCCCATATGAGACCGAATATAAGGCCGCCGAAGCCAAGTGCCAAGGTCAGTGTCCAGACACCGTACCAGCCGACAATCGCCATTCCGTTGATCGATATAGTGTTTCCGCCGATCAAGCTAAAGCTTCCGGCAAGAAAACCCAGTGCAAGACCGCCTGCGGTACACCATTTTATCATGGGCCAGGCGGCACGCCGCCAAGGCCCTCCATTATCGATCAGTGGAATGTGCTTACTCCTATGTAAGAGCCTTCTAAATTACATATTCAGCGCGCGGCCATAAGCATCCAGCACACTTTCCTTCATTGTCTCGGAAATGGTTGGATGCGGGAAGACCGAATGCATCAGCTCTTCTTCAGTGGTTTCAAGGTTCATCGCGACAACGAAACCCTGAATAAGCTCTGTTACTTCTGCGCCGACGAGATGTGCGCCCAGCAGCTGTCCGGTTTTCTTGTCGAAAATGGTCTTAACCAGACCCTGATCTTCACCAAGTGCGATTGCCTTGCCGTTGGCGACAAATGGGAAACGACCAACGCGAATGTCACGTCCCAGCTCTTTCGCTTTGGCTTCAGTGAGGCCAACGGAGGCGACCTGCGGGTTACAATAGGTGCAGCCGGGGACCATGTTGCGGTCGAGCGGATGAACATTCGGCAAACCGGCAATCTTTTCGACGCAGATAACGGCTTCATGCTCAGCCTTGTGAGCCAGCATTGGTGGACCAGCAACGTCACCGATAGCATAGATGCCATCAACGTTCGTCTTGCAATAAGCATCAATGGCAATGCAACCGCGATCTGTCTTGATGCCGAGTGCTTCAAGGCCGATATTCTCGATGTTGCCCTGAACGCCAACAGCCGAGATCATGCGATCAACGGTCAGCGTCTGAACCTTGCCGTCTTTGGTTTCGATATGAGCGGTCACATTGTTTGTGCCCTTCTCAACCTTCGAAACTTTGGCGTCCGTAATGATCTTGAGGCCACGCTTTTCGAGCTGCTTGCGCGCGAAAGTCGAGATCTCCGCGTCTTCAACCGGCATAATATTCGACATCAGCTCAACGACAGTAACGTCAACGCCCATGTCATTGTAGAACGAAGCGAACTCGATACCGATTGCGCCAGAACCCATGACCAGCATGGTTTTTGGCAGTTCTTGTGGAACCATGGCTTCAAAATAAGTCCAGATCAGCTTGCCATCTGGCTCGATACCTGGAAGCGCACGCGGACGCGCACCAGTCGCAACGATGATGTGCTTCGCTTTGTAAGTGCCCTCGCCCAGCGTGTTCTTTGGCTGTGGCGCCTGTGGTAGCATCGGTGCCTTGGAGGTCTTGGAAACAACGATTTCACCCGGCTTGGAAAGCTTTGCTTCACCCCAGATCACGTCGATCTTGTTCTTCTTCATGAGGAAGCCAACGCCGCCATTCATGCGCTCGGCGATACCGCGCGAGCGGGAAACAACAGCCTTGATGTCTGCAGTGATCGAACCTTCAAGCTTGAGGCCATAATTCTTTGCATGATCAGCGAGGTGCTTCACTTCTGCTGAACGCAGCAGCGCCTTGGTAGGGATACAACCCCAGTTGGAGCAGATACCAGCAAGATGTTCGCGCTCTACAACAGCCGTCTTGAGCCCAAGCTGTGCTGCACGAATAGCGGCGACATAGCCTCCAGGACCCGATCCGATAACAATAACATCGTAACTGTTGGACACGCTCATTCTCCTCGAGTGGTCTTTATGCCGGCTCACCGGCATATCTTTCACTGTTCAAAAAGCCGATATCATCGGCCCAATAATTCACAAACCGAGCACTGCACGAACAACAGGCTCCAGCCCTTGTCCGATTACCCGGGTATTTTCTCTATCCAGATGCACACCATCAAGCGAAGTCGTCTTCGCGACAGTCGAAGCATCAAAAAACGCGCATTTCATTTCATCGGCAAGTCCGGCAAGCAACGGACCTAACTTGGCGGTTTCAACAATACCGCCCGCAAACATCGAAGCAAAAGCCGGATCAGCGCTCTCGCTGATATGTGGTGGCGCTACGATAAGGATTTCAGGAACGGTCGAACCTTCACCATACGGGTGCGAACGAATGATCTGTATCAATCTGCGCATGCCAGAATGGCTTGAAAAAGCGTCACCCACGACCTGTGGCTTCATATCATTGCTACCAAGCAAGATAATAACCAGATCAAGTGGGGAGTGTGTGCCGAGCAATGTTGGCAGAATACGAGCGCCATTGCGGTCTTCTGCTGCCGTATAGTCATCGAAGGCAGTCGTGCGGCCGTTCAGCCCTTCGGCAATGACGTTGGCCTGCGAACCGAGCGCGTTCTGTAAAACTGAAGGCCAGCGATCTTCCAATGGAAGACGCGCGCCATTGGGAGCCTGATAGCCCCACGTCAATGAGTCACCAAAGCATAAAATAGACTTCATGCGTTACGGCTCCGTGGAATATGGATTTGATCAATAAATTGGAAAATAAAACAAAAAAAAGCAAATCCAAGCCACGCAAGCAACTTGCGCATCAATGCATGTTTCTTGACAGCAGAGACGCCGCCAAGGCTTTTCCCGATAGTAGAGGCAACGAAAAGCCTTGGCGTTAATGTCATATTACACCAGCATACCCATTGGGTTTTCGATGTGACGCTTGAAGGCCTGTGCCAGTTCAGCAGCAAGAGCACCATCGACTGCACGATGATCGGTCGAAAGAGTTACGGACATAACTGTCGCAACCTTGATTTCACCGTTCTTGACCACTGCCCGCTGTTCGCCCGCACCGATTGCGAAAATCGTCGCATGCGGTGGGTTGATGATCGCGGCAAAGTCCTTGACGCCAAACATGCCAAGGTTGGACACAGAGGTCGAACCACCCTGATATTCGTCAGGCTTGAGCTTGCGGTCACGCGCACGCTTGGCAAGGTCCTTCATCTCATTGGAAATGGCGGACAATGTCTTCGATTCCGACTGACGCACGATTGGCGTAATCAGACCGCCCGGGATCGACACAGCAACGCCGACATCCGCACGCTTGTGCTTGATCATGCCGCCTTCCGTCCAGGAGACGTTGGCCTCAGGAATATCACGCAGCGCAAGAGCCACAGCCTTGATCACCAGATCGTTGACAGAAAGCTTGTAGGCCGGAACCTCACCTTTCTCTGTCTTGATCAGCGGTGCAGCTGAATTGATCTGCGAACGCAGAGCCAGAAGTGCATCCAGTTCGCAATCGATCGTCAGATAGAAATGCGGAACAGTCTGCTTCGATTCCACCAGACGGCGGGCAATCGTCTTGCGCATGCCGTCGTGAGGAACGATTTCGTATGTGCCTTCTTCAAAGAGCTTGAGGATGGCATCATCCGACTGAGGCTTCGAAGCCGATGCAGTGGCCTGCGGTGCAGCAGATGCAGCCTTCGCGCCACCAGACTTAATAGCAGCTTCAACGTCACGCTGAACGACGCGACCATATGGACCAGAGCCTTTTACAGCCGCAACGTCGACGCCTGCATCCTTAGCGATGCGGCGAGCAAGTGGTGATGCAAAGACGCGTTCACCCTTGTTCTCAGCGCCTTTGCTTGCAGCAGAAGCGGCCGCAGGAGCTTCAGCCTTCGCAGGAGCCGGGGCGGCTGCAGGTGCAGCTTCTTTCTTAGGCTCGTCCTTCGGTGCTTCAGCCTGTGGTGCAGGAGCAGCATCACCGCCCCCTGCTGCATTTTTGGCAGCTTCAGCAACATCCTCGCCGTCTTCGGCGAGAATTGCGATCAACGCGTTGACCTTGACGCCCTCGGTTCCGGCAGGAACCACCAGCTTGGCAACAACGCCTTCGTCGACAGCTTCGACTTCCATCGTCGCCTTATCGGTTTCGATCTCGGCAATCACATCGCCGGACGTTACCTTGTCGCCTTCCTTGACCAGCCACTTGGAAAGATTGCCTTCTTCCATCGTTGGCGAAAGCGCTGGCATGGTGATTTTAATCGGCATGTCCAGTACCTCCTCAGGCGGTGTAGGTCACGGCTTTCACCGCTTCTACCACTTCTGCAACAGTTGGCAGAGCCAACTTTTCAAGATTTGCCGCATATGGCATCGGCACATCCTTGCCAGCGATCGTCAGGATCGGCGCATCGAGGTAATCGAAAGCCTGCTGCATGACGCGGGTGGCAATCTCAGTACCAACGGACGACTGTGGATAGCCTTCTTCCACAGTCACGAGGCGGCCAGTTTTCTTGACCGATTCGACAACTGTCGGAATGTCCATTGGACGGATGGTGCGCAGATCGATGATTTCCACATCGATACCGAGACCGGCCAGCTCTTCTGCAGCCTTGATCGCATAGGTCATGCCGATACCGAACGAAACGATGGTCGCGTCCTTGCCCTGCTTATGAATGCGGGCCTTGCCAATTGGCAAAACGAAATCATCAAGCTTCGGCACATCAAAATGATGACCGTAAAGGATTTCGTTTTCGAGGAAGACTACCGGATTTGGATCACGGATAGCAGCCTTGAGCAGGCCCTTCGCGTCAGCTGCCGTATAAGGCATGACGACCTTGAGGCCCGGAATCTGGCTGTACCATGCAGCATAGCACTGAGAGTGCTGAGCTGCGACGCGGGCAGCTGCACCCGAAGGGCCGCGGAACACCATTGGTGCGCCCATCTGACCACCGGACATATAAAGCGTCTTGGCTGCCGAATTAATGATCTGGTCAATCGCCTGCATGGCGAAGTTGAACGTCATGAATTCAACGACCGGCTTCAGGCCAGCCATTGCGGCACCAACGCCAACACCGGCAAAACCGTGTTCGGTGATCGGGGTATCAACGACGCGGCGCGGGCCGAATTCGTCGAGAAGACCCTGCGTGATCTTGTAAGCACCCTGATATTCGGCAACTTCTTCACCCATGATGAAGACATTTTCGTCACGGCGCATTTCTTCGGCCATGGCATCGCGCAGTGCTTCACGCACAGTTGTCGAAACCATTTCTGTACCGGCTGGAATATCCGGATCAGCAGCAACTTCAACCTTTGGAGTAGCTGGAACGCTATCGGCTTTCTTTTCTTCAGCCTTTGGCGCTTCTTTTGCTTCTTCCTTCGGTGCTTCAGCCTTGGCCGCCGGAGCAGAGCCAATATCAGAGGCGCTTTCACCATCGCCGAGCAGAACTGCGATCGGCGTATTGACCTTCACGCCTTCCGTACCTTCTTCGATGAGAATTTTACCGATTGTGCCTTCATCAACGGCTTCAACTTCCATCGTCGCCTTATCGGTTTCGATTTCCGCGATCACGTCACCAGACGTAACCTTGTCGCCTTCTTTTTTAAGCCACTTGGAAAGTTTGCCCTCTTCCATCGTAGGAGAAAGGGCAGGCATGAGAATTTCTACGGGCATGACAACACCTTTCTCGAATTAGAGCAGAATATCCGTGTAGAGCTCGGAAGCATCCGGCTCTGGATCGTTTTGAGCGAAATCGGCGGAATCAGCGACGATGTCGCGAACTTCCTTGTCGATTTCCTTCAGCTCTTCTTCAGTGGCCCAGCCCTTTTCGATCAGGCGCTGTTTTACCTGTTCGATAGGATCGTGTTCGGAACGCATCTTCTGCACTTCGTCCTTCGAGCGATATTTCGCAGGATCGGACATCGAGTGACCGCGATAACGATAGGTTTCCATTTCAAGGATCAATGGACCCTTGCCGGAACGTGCCCAATCAACAGCGAACTCGGCAGCAGCGGCAACGGCGCGAACGTCCATGCCGTCAACCTTGATGCCCGGAACGTTGAACGAAACACCGCGCTTGGAGAAGTCTGTTTCAGCAGAAGAACGCGAAACTGACGTACCCATCGCATAACGGTTGTTTTCAATCACATAGATCACAGGGAGCTTCCACAGCGAAGCCATGTTGAAGCTTTCATAGACCTGACCCTGATTGGCAGCGCCGTCACCGAAATAGGTCACGGAAACATTGTCATTGCCGCGATACTTGTTCGCGAAGGCAAGACCAGTTCCAAGCGGAACCTGAGCGCCAACGATACCATGGCCGCCGTAAAAGCCTTTCTCTTTCGAGAACATGTGCATGGAGCCGCCCTTGCCCTTGGAGTAACCTCCACGGCGTCCGGTCAACTCGGCCATGACACCACGTGCTTCCATGCCGGTAGCAAGCATGTGACCATGGTCACGGTAGGAAGTGATAATTTGATCGCCTTCCTTCAGCGCTGTCTGCATGCCAACAACAACGGC
This sequence comes from Ochrobactrum sp. AN78, assembly GCF_029909885.1. Classification (NCBI taxonomy): domain Bacteria; kingdom Pseudomonadati; phylum Pseudomonadota; class Alphaproteobacteria; order Hyphomicrobiales; family Brucellaceae; genus Ochrobactrum; species Ochrobactrum sp. AN78. Next base: position 669,422 of record NZ_JASAMU010000001.1, on the reverse strand, counting down.
TTCCTGACCGATGTAAAGATGGCAGAAACCGCCGATGAAGCCCATACCGTAAAGCTGACCGGCCTTTTCTTCGAAACGGCGGATCAACAACATCTCACGATAAGCGGCCAGTTCCTGCTTCTTGTCGAAGTTTGCAGGCGCAGGTGCCTTGGGGGTTGTAACAGAAGACGCCTGCATTTTGCCGGCAGGCGCCCTTTTAGCCCTCGGTGCCATATCTCGCTCCCTTAAGCATCCCCCCGAAAATCGGGATCGATTTTCGGAAGACATGATGCGTCGATTCAAATTACCAGAGCGACCCTTACGCACCCGTAGGGCAAACGGCGCTCTAAGATTGTTGTTCTATTGTGACGTTATACGGGCAATTTACAAGATACAATATGCACCCAGAGCATAGCTGCTATGCCGCCAAGCCTTTAAAAACATATCACAAAAAGACAATTAACTGGATTTGAGTTAATTCGACTTGTCTTCCTTTGAAATGATTATCGTCATTTCGTCGGGATGGGAGAGATTAAGCGCCCTGCGCGCTTGCTCGTCAAGCATATCCTTTTCGATCGACCCATCGCGCAAAAGCGTGACGCGCTTCTCAAGTGCGGCCCTGTCGGCAGTCACTTTCTCAAGCTGCTGGCTAAGCAGGCTTTTCTGTTCTTCAAGCTGAATACGGGAATAAAGACCAAACTCGCCATGATAGGCGTGAAAACCGAAATAGCTAAGAAACGCAGCCGTCAAAATAGGGAGCACAAAGCGCCCGCGGATAGATTTACGTTTCTGCTTGGTCCACATTTCGGCTTCCTTCCCGGATACTCAAAACGGCTTTGATTCTCGTCAAAAAGCCGTCAATCCGATTTCCACCATGAAGCATTATTTTGCTTAACAGAGATTTACCGCAGCCCTATGACGCAAGCTTATCGAGCATATTTCTTTGAAAAGAGGCTTTATTTCAGCGATTGGGCACACAGAATCACAAATGGCAGATAGTGACCTGTTTCCGACATTTGCATCCCTCAGTGACAGGCATCAAAAAAATGTCGGAATCAAAAGACCACTTGCAACTTTATGAATCCAGTGGATTTTTCGAATTTGACGTTTGAAACAGCAACGATGTCATCCGAATTCAAACGTCAAATTCAATCCACTATAGCCGCCATTTGATCATTAATAATTGTGGAAATCACACATCGAGAATGGTCGAGAAGCCACCCATGATCATGCGTTTGCCGTCAAAAGGCATCGTATCGCCCATTTCCTTCATGCGCGGGTCGCTCATCATCTTCTCGTTCGCGGCATCTCTTGTGGCTTTGTCTGGATATTCAAACCACGAGAAGACCACATCCTCATCGGCTGTCGCCTGCACTGCACGGCGAAAATCGGTGACTTTGCCATCGGGTACATCGTCACCCCAGGCTTCGACCATCCGCGTCACGCCAAATTCCTTAAACAGCGCCGACGCTTTGGCGGCATGTTTCTGATATGTGTCCTTGTTCGCCTTAGGAACAGCGACAACAAATCCTTCGATATAAGCCATTTCTCTCTCCCATTTTTTCCGCCCGTTTCATTGACTGCGTTTGCCCTCGGTTCACTTTCCTCTGAAATAGGTCACTAAACTTAACTGGCAACAGCATTTACATTGATATCAATGTAAATTGATTTGTCAAATAAGGCATGACTACCTGCTCAGCGTAAAAAGAAGAGGCTCTGAGCCTCAACGTGTAGGTTGGATGAAGGGCTCGCGTAAAAGGAAATGGTCGAAAAAAGAATCGTTGGGCAGTCACCGCTGCGCTGTTACCGAATGCCATAAGGTAGGAGCGAGATCATAACCACTTCCCTCCCAGCTTTCTGAAGAAACTGCATTCCACGATGCATTGCTGTTCCAAAAGCTGACGATCTCATCGGCGCTCATATAGTTATAGTATCGCCCAAGTGCGTCATAACCTTCTCCTGGGCCATCCTTAAAACTCGCCCATAACCAACCGCCGGGCTTTAGTGCACGGTGCATACGCCGCACAATATCGGGTAGGTCTGCACGATTTGCATGGAGAAGCGAAGCAGATGCATAGATGGCGTCATAACGCTCGACCGCCTCAAGTTCATGGAACAGCATCTGTTTAACGGGGCGCTTCAAAAGCAATGCAGCTTCTGCAGCGAGTTCTCCTGAACCATCGGTCGGATCGACGTCAAAGCCTTGTTCGAGCATAGCTTTAGCATCCTGGCCGCTCCCTGTGCCAAGCTCAAGAACAAGACCTGTAGGCCGCACGAGTATGAGAAAACTCTCCAGTCTTGGATTAACGCTGGAACGGGCTGCATAGGCGGCTGCATTATTCGCATAAAAACCCAGCGTATCGCTCGACATAACTCTGCTCCCCAATTGCGCCCAGCGCGCTCCTTTAAAAACCAACCAAATATGTCGACACAAAGTCGCAAAGAAAAAGGCGGGCCAAAGCCCGCCTTTTCAACTTATAAAATACTAAAGCTTAGATGAACTTCAGCGCGCTGCGGCCTGCATAGCGAGCCTGCTTGCCAAGTTCTTCTTCGATACGGATGAGCTGGTTGTACTTCGCCGTACGGTCAGAACGAGCCAGCGAACCAGTCTTGATCTGACCGCAGTTGGTTGCAACGGCGAGATCGGCAATGGTCGAATCTTCCGTTTCGCCCGAACGATGGGACATGACAGCGGTGTAACCGGCCTTGTGAGCGGTTTCGACAGCATCCAGCGTTTCGCTGAGCGAACCGATCTGGTTGACCTTGACGAGGATTGAGTTGGCAACACCCATCTTGATACCATCGCGCAGACGAGCCGAGTTGGTGACGAAAAGATCGTCGCCAACGAGCTGACACTTATCGCCGATCAGATCGGTCAGGTATTTCCAGCCTTCCCAATCGTCTTCTGCCATACCGTCTTCAATCGAAACGATTGGGTAATCAGCAGCAAGCTTGGCAAGATACTTGGCCTGAGCCTTTGGATCACGGGTCTTGCGCTCACCTTCGTAGACGTAGTTACCGTCCTTGAAGAATTCAGTCGCAGCGCAATCGAGACCAATTGCAATGTCTTCACCTGGCTTGAATCCAGCCTGTTCAATCGATTCCAGTACGAAATCGAGAGCAGCCTGTGCGCTCTTGAGGTTTGGAGCAAAGCCGCCTTCGTCACCAACATTGGTGTTGTGACCGGCATCCTTCAGGCGCTTTTTGAGCGTGTGGAACACTTCCGAACCATAACGGACAGCTTCGCGGATCGACGAAGCGCCAACTGGCAGGATCATGAATTCCTGGAAGTCGATTGGATTGTCAGCATGCGCGCCACCATTGATGATGTTCATCATTGGAACTGGCAGAACATGGGCGTTGACGCCGCCAACATAGCGGTAGAGTGGAAGGCCGGTTGCCTGTGCGGCAGCCTTGGCGACAGCAAGCGAAACGCCGAGAATTGCATTAGCGCCGAGATTGCCCTTGTTTGGCGTACCATCGAGATCAATCAGTGTCTGATCGATCAGCAGCTGGCTTTCAGCATCGATACCGGCGATTGCGTCGAAGATTTTGCCATTGACCGCTTCAACAGCCTTTTCAACGCCCTTACCGAGATAACGGCTGCCGCCGTCGCGCAGTTCGACAGCTTCGTGTGCGCCAGTCGATGCGCCCGATGGCACAGCAGCGCGGCCAAAAGAGCCGTCTTCAAGCACTACGTCAACTTCGACGGTCGGGTTTCCGCGGCTATCGAGAATCTCGCGGCCAACGATGTCGATGATTGCAGTCATAGGAGCAGGTCCTTCCCAGTAGATTGCCTCGCTCTTTGTCGAGACACATTGAAGAAATCCGATTTCACATCTTCATTATAGAAATAAGAGGCAGAGGAAAATCCCCCGCCTGTGAATTCCTGATGAAATTTTAAATCGATTTAGCAATCCGGTCGAAGGCCATCAGCTTTTCGAGAAGTGCGGCCATTTTATCGATTGGCACCATGTTTGGCCCGTCAGACGGTGCATTGTCCGGGTCCTGATGCGTTTCAATGAAAACACCGGCAACACCAACAGCCACGGCTGCACTTGCAAGTGTCTGGACAAATTCACGTTGACCGCCTGAAGATCCACCCTGCCCGCCGGGTTGCTGCACCGAATGGGTCGCGTCAAAAATCACAGGCGAACCAAAGCCAGCCATGATCGGCAGCGAGCGCATGTCGGAAACAAGTGTGTTGTAACCGAAAGATGCACCACGTTCTGTTGCCAGAACATTCGGATTGCCATTCTCGGTGATCTTGGCAAGCACGTTCTTCATGTCCCAAGGCGCCAGAAACTGGCCCTTCTTAACATTGACCGCACGGCCCGTCTTTGCAGCCGCAACCAGAAGGTCAGTCTGACGGCAAAGAAATGCTGGGATCTGCAGAACATCGACGACCCCAGCGACGGTCGCACACTGTTCTTCGGTATGAATGTCAGTCAGGACGGGGAAGCCGAATTCCTTCTTAAGGTCAGCAAAAACTTCGAGTGCCTTTTCAAGGCCAATACCGCGCTGCGCGCTGAGCGAAGTGCGGTTCGCCTTGTCAAAGCTCGACTTATAAACAAGCCCCATACCAAGCTTATTGGTGATCTCAACCAGTCGGCCAGCCATGTCGAACGCGTGTTCACGGCTTTCCATCTGGCAAGGCCCAGCGATCAGAGCCAGCGGCGCACTATTGGAGAACGTAACATTGCCGATTTTCACGGCAGAATTAGCGGTCGTCATGATTGTGAACCTTCAAATACAAACAATGTCCCCTGACCTGCGGCAGGATAGACGAGAACACGACCATCGCTCTTTGTAAAAGCGATTCCGTTACGAGTGAGGAGTTGCTCAACCGCATAAAGCGAAGCAACCGAGAAAACCAGTCCTGATAGACGTAAGCCACGGCCATGCAGTTCCGGCGACCAACCAAAACAGCGATTAAACTGTGTCGGCGTCATGGCCTCTATATTGGAATTTTTAGCCGTGATTGCCAGGGAACTATCTTCACGTCTCCGAGCAGCGGCATGAAATACGCCCTGCAAGAGATCGGAGAAGTCTTGCGGCTGTTCTTCACACAGCAATATCTCGCGTAAGCCTGTTACGCCATTTTCATGCGTGATCAGGTGCGAACGGTCAGTCTTGGGATATGCCAAACGCTGACAGGTGAAGAAGAATGCATCCGGCGCGCGCAAATCCGCTGCAAAAGCCAGCCGGAAGCTGCCCTTCTCACGTTTCCCTTCCGATGAGATGAAGCTGCGTGAAAACTCGACCATGCGACCGCCGGAAATGCCGCGGCGCTTGAATTCCGCATGATCACCACGCGAATCATCGGTCTTGAAAGCTATCCCGGAAAAGCCGTCATCGCCGTTGCGAAAGCGGTAAGACAAATCACGCTGGATAAAGCTGTTGTTGCGCTGCGCAGCGGCTTCATAAAGCGGTGCGCGGTCCACAGCCAACATTTCGACATAGGTATCGTCTGCAAAGAAACTGCAGACATTGGCAGTACCGAATGGATGTTGCGCAGCCGGCGCCACTGTAAATCCTAAGAGAGAAAGCCTCTTGCGCGCCTCCTTAAGCTGAGCCACCGGCAAAACGAGATGGTCAACTGAACGAGCATTGCGCGCAAGAAGGTTATTCATGCATCAAACCAGTCTACCCTGATCCATCGCAGCAGCGATGAAGGAAGCGAACAGCGGATGCGGCTCGAACGGACGAGATTTCAGTTCCGGATGGTACTGAACGCCGATGAACCATGGATGATCGGCATATTCGACCGTCTCTGGCAGAACGCCATCAGGTGACATGCCAGAGAACACCAAACCGCATTCTTCCAGACGATCCTTATAGTCAACATTCACCTCATAGCGGTGACGATGACGTTCGGAAATATCGGTTGAACCGTAAATCTCAGCAATACGCGTTCCAGCCTTAAGCGTGGATTCGTATGCTCCCAGACGCATGGTGCCACCCAGATCACCTGACTTCGTGCGCTTTTCGAGCATATTGCCCTTGAGCCACTCAGTCATCAGACCGACAACAGGTTCCTTGGTCGGACCGAACTCGGTCGATGAAGCATTTTCGATACCGGCAAGGTTACGCGCGGCTTCGAGACATGCCATCTGCATACCGAAACAGATACCGAAATAAGGCACCTTGCGTTCACGAGCGAACTTTGCGGCAAGAATCTTGCCTTCCGCACCGCGTTCACCAAAGCCACCGGGCACCAGAATGCCGTGTACCTTTTCCAGATGCGGAGCCGGGTCTTCGCTTTCAAAGACTTCAGCTTCGATCCAGTCGAGATTGACCTTGACCTTGTTGGCAATGCCACCATGCTGAAGCGCTTCGATCAGCGACTTATAAGCATCCTTGAGCTCAGTATATTTGCCTACAACGGCAATGGTCACTTCGCCTTCAGGATTATGGATGAGATGGGAAATTTCTTCCCAGCGCTCCATACGAGGCTTCGGAGCAGGCTCGATACCGAAAGCTGCGAGAACTTCGTTATCGAGACCTTCTTTATGATACGCAATCGGCACATCATAAATGGACGAAACATCAAGCGCCTGAATGACTGCGCTTTCACGCACATTACAGAACAGCGACAGCTTGCGACGTTCGGAAGCTGGAATCTCACGATCCGCACGCACCAGAAGAATATCCGGCGCAATACCAATCGAACGCAGTTCCTTGACCGAATGCTGCGTTGGCTTGGTCTTGAGTTCGCCCGCAGCAGGAATGTACGGCATCAGTGTGAGATGGATATAGACCGCGCTGTTGCGTGGCAGTTCATTACCGAGCTGACGAATGGCTTCAAGGAACGGCATGGCTTCGATATCGCCAACCGTACCGCCGATTTCGCACAGGACGAAGTCATAATCGTCATTGCCTTCAAGGATGAAGTTTTTGATTTCATCAGTGACGTGTGGAATGACCTGAACTGTCGCGCCGAGATAATCGCCACGGCGTTCTTTTTCGATGATATTACGGTAAATGCGACCGGTGGTGATATTGTCCCGCTGATTTGCAGGACGACCGGTGAACCGCTCGTAATGGCCCAGATCAAGGTCTGTTTCAGCACCATCGTCAGTGACGAACACCTCACCATGCTGGTAAGGCGACATCGTGCCAGGGTCGACATTGAGATAAGGGTCGAGTTTACGGATACGCACGCGGTAACCACGTGCCTGAAGGAGTGCAGCTAGAGCTGCTGCGGCAATGCCTTTTCCAAGGGAAGAAACCACGCCGCCTGTGATGAATACATATCGCGCCATGGGCTTATGTCGTTAGACCCTTCTGATTGATTCCGCCACTAAAAAAATGTGCGGTTGGCGTTTTTTCCAGCATCTTCACATCTGATTACGCGCATAAAGCGAAAGGTCAGACGTAAATAACGAAATACGTGTGCGTGAAATTTGACACTTCAGTTTTATACGCGCACAAAAAAAGCCGGGAAGAATCCCGGCCTTTCGGGTATTTTTAAGCAAGATCAGAGAACGACGACTTTTGCGCCCATGCCGACGCGATCATAGAGATCAAGAATGTCGTCATTGGTCATACGGAAGCAACCGTTCGAAGCCGGGCTACCGATTGTCCATGGCTGAGTGGTGCCGTGAATACGGATATACGTATCCTTGTTGCCCTGGAACAGATACATGGCACGTGAACCAAGCGGATTGCCCGGACCACCATCCATGCCGTTCTTGTAACGGCCATACTGCGCAGGATTGCGTTCGATCATTTCCTTGGTAGGAATCCAGCGCGGCCATTCGCGCTTCGCGCTGACGGTCGCGGTTCCCTTGAATTCAAGACCGACTTTGCCAACAGCAATGCCGTAACGGCGAGCAGTGGTCGAGCTTTCAACGAGATAAAGGAAATACTTCGACGGATCGATTACGATCGTACCTGCTTCGTAGCCAGTGAAGGTAACGGACTGCGCCTGATAACGCGGGTCGATGTTGTAGCGGTTAAGGCCGACCTTCTTCGCAGCACCTGCGTTCGAAGCGCTCTTCTTTTTCTTCTTGGCAGGCTTTTCCTTGGTGTCGCTAGCCACAGCGACCTGCTGAACACCTGTTGCCGCAGCGGTAAGCTCGGCTTCAGCACCGGCCACACCTGCAGCAAAACTTGGGCCCGTAAGTCCAATGCAAAGGCTTGCAATGCCAGCCATCAAAATAAAACGTGAAGACATGATCTTTTCCCGAAAACCCAAGCAATGCGGAAAACACCTGTCGCAGTATCGCGTTCAGGCTTTCGCTCTCCATACTGTAAACAGTCGCACTACTCAATTATCCACAATGGCTATCCCGCACGATTCGAGTGGGGCTATTGCCAGCGTGCAACACTTTGCGAACTCAAGTTTAACAAAAAGAAAACCGGCCCTTTCGAGTCGGTTTTCAAATTTCTGAGATTATAAAGCTCGTTACTGGGAGCTTGGAACCTGTGGAGCCTGCGGCTGCGTGCTGTCAGGCTGCGTTGGTGCAGTCGTTGGAGCCGAGCCAGAAGCAGGCGTTTCCGTCTCATTGGTACGCGAAGACTCGCCACCAAGCTGATTGAGAATGCCGCCGCCAGTACCAGTTCCACCGGCTGGAGGATTCTGTGTGCTGCCAGCAGCCGGAATACGGTTCAGAATGTCCGTAGGCTTTTCGCCGTAACGGGCCATGATACCGAGAACAAGCGAAGTGGCAAAAAAGCCAATCGCGAGAATAGCTGTCGTACGGGTCAGCGCATTAGCTGCGCCGCGTGCCGTCATAAAGCCCGAACCACCGCCGATACCAAGGCCACCGCCTTCGGAACGCTGGATGAGCACAACGCCAACAAGCGCCAGAACGATCAACAAATGAATGACGATGACTATGGTCTGCATAGGTTACGGTCTTTATATCTCTGGACTAATGCGTAACCGGGAAAAACCACAAGATTTCCGCCCCGGATAGCGATGATACAAATAGATAGAGCGGCTCTTTACACGCTATTGTGTGATAATCCAAGCCCTCTGCCCCAGATAGATTGGCCCCAGATAAACTGAGGACGCAGATACTTCTCACAGATTGCGATAGGTTTCGCATATGGCGAGGAAGTCCGTTGCTTTCAAGCTGGCTCCGCCCACCAATGCGCCATCAACATCGGGCACGCTCAGCAATTCAATGGCGTTGGCCGGTTTAACCGAACCGCCATACAGAAGACGCAAGTGCGCACCACTGGCACCGAAGCGCTCGGTCAGCTTCTCACGTATAAAAGCGTGAGCGGCGCGAACGTCTTGCACAGTTGGCGTCAAGCCTGTGCCAATTGCCCAAACTGGTTCATAGGCAACAATAGTCTTTTCGGCTTTCACACCTTCTGGAAGTGAAGCGGCAAGCTGATCGCCGATCACGTCAAGCGTGCGGTCTGCCTTGCGCTCGTCAGCCGTTTCGCCAACACAGACAATCGCTATAAGACCAGCTGCCCATGCAGCTTCGGTTTTGCTGCGAACAAGATCATTGGCTTCGCGGTGATCTGTGCGGCGCTCGGAGTGGCCAAGAATGACATGGCTTGCACCAGCTTCTTTAAGCATCTGCGCTGAAACATCGCCGGTATGCGCGCCCGACACCTTTGGATGACAATCCTGTCCACCCAATGCAACGGTTTCACCTTCAAGCGTTTCAGCCGCTCGTGAGAGCAATGTAGCAGGAACGCAGATGACAGCGTCAAGCTTACGACCCAGATCGGAACTCAGGCCCGCAGCAATCGCGCGCAGTTCCGTTAGGGATTCTCCCGTGCCATTCATTTTCCAGTTGCCAGCAACCAGCGGACGGATTCCCGGAGTCATATCATTCTCCTCGCCTTGAACGGCGCCAACCTGCTAAAACAGGTATGCGGCGCCAAATTTTGCCACTGACTAAGCGTATTCGTCACGCAATGCAACGTTCTTGGTGGTCTATACTCAATGAGAACTTGCATCGGGGCCTAGCTTAAGGTTATCCCCTCACACGGCTTATCTTTATCGATGGCCGGGCTATGTTTTGTTCTTAAAGGGTTTCCAATGCTCGACAGTATGCGTGATGCCGCCAGATCCTGGGTTGCTAAGCTTCTTCTCGGCCTCCTCGTTCTGAGTTTTGCAGTCTGGGGCATCGCAGATGCATTCCGGGGCGACACGTCTGGCAGTGCAGCGCTCAGCGCTGGCAAGTCGGAAGTGAGCGCAACAGATTATCGCTTTGCCTATGAGCAACAGCTGATGCGTTTGTCGCAGCAGTTCCGTCAGCGACTGACCCGTGAACAGGCTCAACAGCTCGGCGTTGAAAATCAGGTTCTGGCACAGCTCGCAGCTGGCGTCGTCCTGGATGAACAGGCTCGCAACATGCAGCTTGGTCTTTCCAAAGATGGTATCGCGCGTCTAACTGGTGAAGATCCATCATTTCAGGATGCAAGTGGCAATTTTAGCCGTGCCCAGTTTGATGCGGTTTTGCGTCAGTCCAACATTCGTGCGCAGGACTATCTCGACAATCGTGCAAAAGTTGCTCGTCGCCAGCAGGTTGTTGAAGCCGCTACCGATGGCTTGAAAATGCCGAATACTATGTTGAAAGCGCTTGCTCTTTATCAGGGTGAAAGCCGCAGCGCCGATTACATCACCATTCCTGCCGAAAAAGCCGATGCAGTTCCTGCCCCATCTGATGAAGCTCTCAAGGCTTACTTTGATGAGCACAAGGATGAATACAAGGCTCCAGAATATCGCAAGATCACCTATGTGAAGCTTGAGCCTTCGGACATTGCCGATGCAGCTGCAGTCACGCAGGACGAAATCAACGAGTATTATGAAAAGAATAAGAGCCGCTTCAGCACCACTGAAACGCGCACCATCGAACAGTTGAACTTTGCAGACGAAGCTGCAGCTCAAGCCGCGCAGCAGAAAATTACAGCTGGTACGAGCTTTGTTGATATCGGCAAAGAACAAGGCAAGAGCGAAGCCGATCTGGTTCTCGGAACCTTTGAAAAGTCTGCTCTTCCTGATGCGACTATCGCTGAGGCAGCATTTGCACTCAACGAAGGCGGTGTAAGCGACGTGGTCAAGGGTGCATTCGGCCCGGTTATCCTCCGTGTCACCAAGGTGAATGCAGCGAACGTCAAGTCGCTATCGGACGTTGAAGGCGAAATTCGCGATACCGTTGCAACCAACATTGCAATCAGCAGCATCAACGGCATTCACGATTCCTACGAACAGCAGCGTTCAGACGGCGCAAGCATGGTCGAAGTTGCCAAGGGTTTGAGCCTCAAGACTGTCACTATCGAATCCGTTGATGCCGAAGGCAACGATCCTGCCGGCAACGCTGTTGAACTACCAAACTCCGAAGCGCTTCTCGCTGCTGCATTCCAAGCTGAACAAGGCTTTGACAACGACGCTCTGACAATGGGCAATACCGGCTACCTTTGGTATCAAATCGATGGCACCACCCCTGCTCGCGACCGCACGCTTGACGAAGTCAAGGACAAGGTCGTAGCAGCATGGAAGGGTGACGAGGCTGTGAAGCGCCTGAACCAGCGCATGGAAAATCTGAAGAAGCGCCTCGACGGCGGTGAAACGCTTGACGCGATTGCCGCAGAAGCGGGTGTTGAAAAGCAGACCAAGCGCGGCATCACTCGGAACACCAACGATGCTGATTTCAGCTCTGCTGCGACCGCACAGGTCTTCCGTGGGCCAAACGATCACACAGGTACGGCTGCAGCTGCATCTGACGATGCACAGATTCTGTTCAAGGTTATCGAAGTCACAGAACCAACTGCTGCGGGTCCGGAAGCAATTCCTGAACAGCAGCAGACCTATCTGTCGACCACGCTTACCGATGACGTTCTCGAACAGCTGGTTGGCGAATTGCAGAAGCAATATCCGGTGCGGATCAACCAGACCGTCATCAACAACGCATTGGCCTTCTGATCAGCGGCGGACATGAAATAATGGCTGACTTAAAACCCTATATCGCCAAGGCTGCCTCCGGTAATCCATTGTCGTTTGAGGATTCCAAAGCAGCCTTTGACATCATGATGTCCGGACAGGCCACCCCATCGCAGATCGGTGGTTTCCTGATGGCTCTCCGCGTTCGTGGTGAAACAGTGCCGGAGATTGCCGGGGCTGTTGCGTCCATGCGTTCGCGCATGTTGCCGGTATCCGCACCAATTAACGCTGTTGATATCGTTGGCACCGGCGGCGATCAGTCCGGCTCCTACAATGTATCGAGCTGCTCGGCTTTCGTCGTCGCAGGTGCAGGCATTCCCGTTGCCAAACACGGCAATCGCGCCCTCTCCTCCCGTTCGGGTGCCGCCGATGCGCTCGCAGCCCTTGGGGTCAACATAGAAGCCGATGCAGATACGATTGGCCGCAGCATCAATGAAGCTGGTCTTGGCTTCATGTTCGCACCGACTCACCATTCCGCTATGCGGCATGTAGGTCCATCGCGTGTTGAACTCGGCACCCGCACGATTTTCAACCTGCTTGGACCGCTATCAAACCCGGCAAGCGTCAAGCGTCAGCTGGTCGGCGTATTTTCGGCAGAATGGGTCGAGCCTTTGGCGCAGGTCCTCAAAGAACTTGGTTCTGAAACCGCATGGGTTGTCTATGGCGATGGTCTAGATGAGATGACTACGGCAGGCACCACGAAAATCGCAGCGCTTGAACACGGTACGATTCGCACATTCGAGATTGAGCCTGAAGATGTGGGCTTGCGCCGTGTCGATATGTTGGAACTCAAGGGCGGCGAAGCCGAAGTAAACGCCAGAGCTCTGCTTGGCGTTCTCGAAGGAGATCAAAACGCCTATCGCGATATCGTGTTGCTGAATTCTGCGGCAGCACTCGTCATTTCAGGTAAGGCAAAAGACTTGAAGGACGGCATTGCTCTTGCCGCGCAATCTATCGACAGCGGTTCAGCACTTGCAGTCCTGCAAAAAGTTATCGCCGTCTCCAACGACAAACCGCTCTGACGGAGAGGATCAAACCATGTCCACCGACATTCTGCGGAAAATCGAAGCTTATAAGCGCGAAGAGATCGCTGTCGCCAAGGCTCGCCTTCCACTTGAAGAAGTAAAAGCGCAGGCTAAGGATCAGCCTGCGACACGCGGCTTCTTGAAGGCACTTGAAGCAAAGCGCGCTGCAAACAAGTTTGCGCTTATCGCCGAGATTAAAAAGGCAAGCCCGTCGAAGGGCCTTATTCGCCCGGATTTCAATCCACCGGCACTGGCCAAGGCCTATGAAGAAGGCGGTGCTGCCTGTCTTTCCGTGCTGACCGATAAGCCATCCTTTCAGGGGGCACCAGAGTTTCTGACGGCTGCACGCGATGCCTGCTCTCTGCCAGCTCTGCGCAAGGATTTCCTTTTCGATACCTATCAGGTCTATGAAGCGCGCAGCTGGGGTGCAGACTGTATTCTGATCATTCTCGCAAGCGTCGATGACAATCTCGCCAAGGCGCTTGAAGAAACCGCATTTGAACTCGGCATGGATGCATTGATTGAAGTGCACGACGAAGAGGAAACAGAACGCGCGCTCAAGCTCTCTTCGCGCCTCGTCGGCGTCAACAATCGCAACCTGCGCACATTTGAAGTCGACCTCGCGGTTTCCGAACGTCTCGCAAAGATGGTTCCTTCCGATCGCCTGCTGGTCGGCGAAAGCGGCATCTTCACCCATGATGATTGCCTGCGTCTCGAAAAATCGAATATCGGCACCTTCCTCATCGGCGAAAGCCTGATGCGCAAAGATGATGTTGCGACCGCAACCCGCGAACTTCTGACCGGCAAGGCCTGAGATATGGCGACCAAGCTCACCCATATCGACCAGACAGGCGCTGCCCATATGGTCGATGTTGGGGACAAGTTTGAGACTGAACGTCAGGCCACGGCAGAAGGCGCAGTCAGGATGAAGCCGGAAACGCTGGCGCTTATTCTGGAAGGCAATGCAGCCAAGGGTGACGTTATCGGCGCCGCACGGTTCGCTGGTATTATGGCCGCAAAGAAAACGGCAGATCTTATTCCGCTTTGCCACCCTCTGATGTTGACAAAAGTATCGGTTGATATCGAGCCTGATCTGACACTTCCTGGTCTGCGTATTCGTGCTACTGCAAAGCTTAAAGGCCGCACTGGTGTAGAGATGGAAGCCTTGACTGCCGTTTCCGTCACCTGCCTGACCATTTACGACATGGCCAAAGCAGTTGATCGCCATATGGAGATCACCGACATCCGTGTTTCGGCAAAAAGCGGCGGCAAGTCAGGCGACTGGAAAGCCTGAACATTCAGACGAGAGGAAACCCTATGTCCCTTCTCCCGGTCGATGAAGCACTTGCCCGCATCCTAAGCGCGGCTGAGCCGCATGGTTTTGAGCAGATACCACTTGCTTCAGCCGGAGGCCGTGTTGTTACCGAGCAGGTCACTGCGAAACTGCTCCAGCCGCCATTTGATTGTTCCGCCATGGATGGCTATGCGCTCATCGCGCCTCAGAATGTTGAATATCCGATTGAACTTACAGTGATCGGCGAATCGGCCGCTGGAAAAAGATTTGAAGGCAAGCTTGCCGCCGGTGAAGCTGTGCGTATTTTCACCGGCGCACCTATGCCAGTTGGCGCTGACTGCATCGTCATTCAAGAAGACACCGAGCGTTCTGGTGACAAACTGACGATCCAACAAGGGCTTGATAAAGGCCGCCACATTCGGCGTGCGGGCCTCGACTTTGCACCCGGCGACACTGTTCTTCCAGTTGGATGCGAACTTGACGCCCCGGCGCTATCTCTTGCTGCAGCGAGCGGCAATGCAACGATTTCTGTTTTCAAGCAGCCGCGAATTGCCATTCTCGCCACAGGCGACGAGCTCGTCCCACCCGGAACAATTCCCGGACCTGATCAAATTGTGGCCTCCAATAGCGTGGGAATAGCCGAGATCGTGCGTCGCGCAGGTGGCAAGCCTGAAGACATGGGCATCATCGTTGACGACCCCGCCAAAATCGAATCAGCGATAAGCCAAGTGCTCGACGATGGCATCGATATCCTTGTCACTATCGGTGGCGCATCAGTAGGTGATCGTGATTACGTGCATGGCGCGTTGAAAAACAGCGGTGTTGATCTCGATTTCTGGAAAATTGCCATGCGACCCGGCAAACCGCTGATGTATGGCCGCAAGACAGTTTCAGGCAAAACAGTGCACGTCATCGGCCTGCCGGGAAACCCTGTTTCTAGCCTCGTTTGCGGCCTCGTATTTCTACGTCCATTGGTAGCCAAGCTATCCGGCACGGATTTGACCGCAGATATTCGTCCCGCAAAGCTTGGTCAGGCGATGAATTCTAATGATCACCGGCGCGATTTTGTTCGGGCAACAGTCGAACAGGACACTGATGGAACATTGATCGCAACACCTTTTCCTCTCCAGGATTCGTCGATGCTTTCTGCCTTAGTCCGCTCCAATGCGCTGCTAATCAGAGATGAAAATGCACCAGCTGCAGCGACCGGTGAATCGTGCTTGATATTGATGCTGTAACGAACCTATCCAATTCCGCCAGTCCGTTAATCATTTTAAAACCATTGCAGAACAAGACTGGAACATATAGTGTTCGTTCTGGTTTTGTTTTTATTTGATTCTGGTCTGGAGGGTGTAGCGCATGTTGACCCGTAAACAGCACGAGCTTCTGCTGTTCATTCATGAACGTCTAAAAGAGACGGGCATTCCTCCGTCTTTCGACGAGATGAAAGAGGCTCTCGATTTAGCCTCGAAATCGGGCATTCATCGGCTCATCACAGCGCTGGAAGAACGCGGTTTCATTCGCAGACTCCCAAATCGGGCGCGTGCACTGGAAGTGCTCCGTCTGCCAGATTCCATTGCTCCCGGACTGAATTCGCAAAAGAAATTTGCGCCAAGTGTGATCGAAGGCAGTCTGGGCAAGATGCCACCTGCCCCCGTGCCTGCGCGCCCTGCTCCGACAACAGCCAATGACGACGTATCGACCATGGTTTCCATCCCTGTGATGGGTCGTATCGCTGCTGGCGTACCAATCTCGGCGATCCAGAATCAGACCCATTCGCTCAGCCTTCCGCCAGAAATGATTGGTGCAGGTGAACACTACGCGCTTGAGGTCAAGGGCGACTCGATGATCGAAGCCGGAATTTTCGATGGTGATACTGTCATCATCAAGCGCGGCGACACAGCCAATCCAGGCGAAATCATCGTTGCACTGGTGGATGACGAAGAAGCGACGCTGAAACGTTTCCGCCGCAAAGGTGCATCCATTGCGCTCGAAGCTGCAAACCCTGCCTATGAGACGCGGATATTCGGTCCTGACCGTGTTCGTGTGCAGGGCAAGCTGATCGGTCTGATCCGACGCTACTAGAGCGCCGTGCGCCCTCTTGGGCGCACGAAGAACGCTCTCAACTATTGAATCTACCCATCCTGAAATGTGTAAAGCATTTTTCGGACAAGATGCGCACTAGAGCATATCTCCCAAAAGTTGGAACCGGTTTTGGTATAAAGATATGCGTAAAAACAAACAGTTAGACGCATTTCTAACGATTCATCTTAAACAGGAAATGCGCTAGGATAAAAACTTAGAGCGTTTTTGTTAAATCAAAGAAACGCTCCGGAGTTATTGCGGAAGATCAGAGCCGATTGCATTTTCTGTTCCAGCTTTCTTCCGATACTCACGATCAGGCAAGCCGCGCGCCGCTCGTGAATAAAGTCGATAGAGATGCCAAGGTCTTGTAGGTGCATCGACTGAAAAACTCAGTTTGTCCGCATAGTCGCTGATATTCCGAGGTACAGCAGGCGCGAAACGATAAGCCTCACCCTCACTGACTGGTTCTTGCCCCAAAAACTTTGCCTGAGCCACTTTGTCTGCGTTTAATTTTTGTCCAAATCTTATTTCAAGAGTTCCTTTGAGGGCTAATTCTTGCCTGCCGATCACGAGCGCGTTGGACCGCTCACAGCTTAGTTTTTTTCCGGCAATAGCAAGAATAACAATATCCCCCACATTACAGGCGACCTCGCGCATGTCTTCCTGGGTGGTATAGGCTAGCATTCGACCGTCCCGAAGGGGAATGGTACAGAGGCCGTCCTCACAAAGGAAAGCGTTCTCATCAACGGGAACGGGCTGTTTTTTCATTATGTGCGGAGAAACAAACGTTTCAACCAGATAGGCTGTCTGCCAGTTCTGTGCTGTGAATTGCGGTGGCCTGCTGCGATTAACAGCAAAATTCCCATCCGACAGTCGCACCGCCACAAACTTCGCATCTTCACTGACAAGAACATCAGGCATCGGCGTCCGAATGAATGCGATCAGTCCCAACACAACGAATGGAAGCGCCAGTAACCGCAGCCGAGTTGTGAAAACAACAGCAATCAAAAGCGCAACTGTCCAGAGAATGAGCGTGATGACTGGCATGACACCGGGATTGCCATCGGGCGATAGGCTGGCGACGAATTCTGCAATATGTCGCACAAGTAGAACGCCAAACCCCATGACCTGTAATGGCAGCCAATCGAGTTGCAGGGGCATCAACAATAGACTCAAGACTGCAAATGGCATCACCAGTATCGAAATAACCGGCAAGGCTAGTACATTGCCAACAAGCCCCAAAGGGGCGGTATTGTTGAAATGGTAAGCGGCAAATATCCCGCTGGCCACACCCGCTACAATTGATGTCGCAGCTGTGGCGATTGTCGGCGCTAGTATTCTTGACAGAATCCCGCGCGGCGATGCCGTGCGGTTTTCCATACCTGACTGTTTGCGGGCCTTCCTTTCACTCCACCAAGCGAACGCCGCAATCAGTCCCGCCGTTGCTGAAAATGACATCTGAAAACTTGGACCCAATATTTCGTGCGGCGAGATCGCGATCATCGCTATCGCTGAAATCGCCAGATTGCGCATACTGATAGCCGCTCTGTCAGCCAGAAGCGCGCAAAGCATCACAGCAATCATCACGTAGCTGCGCTGTGCCGCCACATCGGCTCCGGACATGGCGAGATAGAACGTACAACTCAGCAGCGAAAGAAAAGCAGCATATTTCTTGACGGAGTATCGCGCGCTGAAGGCCGGAAACAGGGCAAACAGGGACCGCAACGACATCATGACGACTCCTGCAGCCAACACCATATGCAAGCCAGAAATCGATAGGATGTGCGCAAGCCCAGCCTTGCGCAGATGCTCATTTGTCTCCTCACTGATCCCTGCCCGCTCGCCGGCGATCAGCGCTGCCGCAACGCTGCCATCTTCACCGGACAACACCTCTGCAATCCGCTCTGAAACATGTACGCGTAACTGTGCTATAGAACCGGAAATTTTTGCGGCCATATTACTTGGGCCGGGTACATCTACAATTTTCGGCGTCCCCAGAAAAAAGCCGTTTGCGCCGATCCCACCGAAATAAGCGTGAAAGCCAAAATCGTAATTTCCAGGCCGTACCGGACCGGACGCCACGCGCAGGCGTGCAAAACCGTTCAAGCCGCTTCCGATTGTCGTTGAAGCCGGAATATCGCGCGCAGTAATCCGGATGCGTTGCGGCGAATAACGCAACTTGGGCCTTTGCGTTTCAATCAAGTCAAGCGTGACACGCCAGCTGCCATTGTCCCTATATTCGAGAGCAACTACCCTCCCCGTCACGCGGGTCGCCACTTCGGAACCGAGCATCTGGGTTCCGCGTCTCTCTGTTTCGATCTTTCCCGCAATTATTCCCAGCTGGAGTGCCATCACGAGCGTCAGAAGCTGTGATACGAGGAAGTGTTTGCGAGAAAGAAGACGAATAAGAACAGACGCTGTGAGAACCGAAACAAGTGGCAGCCATGCAGGTTCGAACGAAACTGAAAAATAGATAACCGCTCCAACGCCCATGAAAACCGGAAACAGTAGGAAAAACATCCCTCTGCCGATTTCCCGCGTCATGGCTGCAGAAAAATTCTGCCGGACAATGGATGCCAGCGCCGTTAGCCGTTCAGACGGTGTTTGTTGTCTTGACGGCTGAACTGGCGGTGTTTGTTCAGTTGGTTTATAAGGTAGCCATGGTTCGGGCAATAAGGAACGCGCAAGACCGTCGGGCATGTCTTTGACAAACACCCGTTCATTAATCTCCTGCGTTTCGCTTATGCTCGTCATGCCCCCGCCTGACTGCAAAAGTGTTCCCCGATTTCTCAAGAAGAATACCGGATTAGCGCGAAAGAAACTTCAAGCCCTTGCGCGCTGTGCTGCCTATGGTACATGAACGCCAGCCAAAATCGAGAGGGTTCCCGCATCGAGAATCCTTGACGCCCGTAGACTGAGTGCAATCGGGCGCTACATATTCAAAATTCCGCCTCGCACTGCGCATCCGCTGCAGCCCAACGAGGCCTGTTATAGTGGAGCTGTCATGTCGAAACCGGTCGTAACCCGTTTTGCCCCTTCGCCCACGGGTTTCCTACATATTGGCGGAGCCCGGACCGCCCTGTTCAACTGGCTTTATGCCAAGCATAGCGGCGGTAAGATGCTGCTACGCATCGAAGATACAGATCGTGAGCGCTCCACGGATGCTGCAACGTCAGCGATCCTCGATGGCCTCACATGGCTAGGTCTTGATTGGGATGGCGATGCCATCTCACAGTTTGAACGCGCCCCACGCCATCGCGAAGTAGCCGAAGAACTGGTCGCTAAAGGCAAAGCTTATTATTGCTATGCGACACCAGCCGAACTGGAAGACATGCGCGAGAAGGCACGTGCCGAAGGCCGCCCACCGCGTTATGATGGTCGCTGGCGTGATCGCGATCCATCCGAAGCACCAGAAGGTGTAAAGCCGGTCATCCGAATCAAGGCACCGCAGGAAGGTGAAACCCTTGTTCGCGATGCGGTTCAGGGTGATGTTCGTTTCCCAAACAAGGACTTAGATGATTTCATCATCCTTCGTTCCGACGGTACGCCAACCTATATGCACGCCGTTGTCGTCGATGATAATGATATGGGCGTCACCCACATTATCCGCGGCGATGATCATCTGACCAATGCTGCGCGTCAGACGGTGATTTATGATGCGATGGGCTGGGAAGTTCCTCAGATGTCGCATATTCCGCTCATTCATGGTGCGGATGGCGCGAAGCTCTCCAAGCGTCACGGCGCACTTGGCGTCGATGCATATCGCGCCATGGGTTATCTGCCGGAAGCTCTGCGCAACTATCTGGTTCGCCTTGGCTGGAGCCATGGCGACGATGAAATCATGTCGACCGAACAGATGATCGAGTGGTTTGACGTGAAGGATATAAACAAAGGTGCTGCGCGCTTTGACTTCCAGAAGCTGGAAGCAATCAATGGCCTCTATATGCGCAACAGCGACGACAAGGCACTGTTTGATGCTCTGATCGCTGTCTTGCCTGAGATCGAAGGCGGCAAAGAACTTGAAGCCTCTCTGGACGACAAAGGCCGTGAACAGCTTCTCACAGCAATGCCCGGTCTAAAAGATCGTGCAAAGACACTCGTCGAACTCGCAGACGGTGCTAAGTTCATCTTCGCCAAGCGCCCACTTGAATTTGATGAAAAGGCCGCATCCCTGCTTAATGACGAAGGCCGAGCAGTGCTGGCGGCTGCCCTTCCGCATCTGGAATCAGTCAAAGAATGGACTGTGGAAGCACTTGATGCGGCGGTTCGCGCCCATGCTGAAGCCACAGGCTTGAAGCTTGGAAAGGTGGCACAACCACTGCGCGCTGCCCTTACGGGTCGCGCTACATCTCCGGGTGTATTCGATGTACTGTTTGTGCTCGGTCGTGAAGAGTCACTTGCACGCATAAAAGATCAAATCGTTTGAACTGTTAGCATTCACGCTGACGTGACAAAACGGGCTTAATTAGTCCAAATTACGCATTGCATCGCAAAATCATTGGGATAGTTTGGCGGTCGAAATCGTTTGGATAATACGTTCAAAACTAGTGGTCTGATTCCGACATTTGCGCCCTTCGGTTACAAGCATCGGAATAAAAAAGACCACTAGCAAGTTTCCCGCGCAAGCGGGAAACATTCGGAATTTGCGAAAGACAAGTTATAACGACGATTAAAATTCAGCCGTCGCAAAGACGGCAAAGTGGACACGAAAGGAAACACGATGTCAGATAAGACAGCTAGCTTTACCCTCGACGGCAAAACGTTCGACCTGCCTGTACGACAAGGCACTGTCGGGCCGGACGTCGTTGACATCGGTCCACTTTACAAGAATGCGAATGCCTTCACTTACGATCCAGGTTTCACGTCGACTGCTTCGTGCGAATCCAAGATCACCTACATCGATGGCGATGAAGGCGTATTGCTCTATCGTGGCTATCCGATTGATCAGCTTGCTGAACACGGCGACTTCCTCGAAACATGCTACCTGCTGCTTTACGGCGAACTGCCAACGGCAACTCAGAAAGCTGATTTCGATTATCGCGTGACCCGTCACACGATGATCCATGAGCAGATGACGAAGTTCTTCACAGGCTTCCGTCGTGATGCGCATCCGATGGCCGTGATCGTAGGCTGCGTTGGTGCAATGTCTGCTTTCTACCACGACTCGACCGATATCACCGATCCACATCAGCGCATGGTCGCTTCGATCCGCTTGATCGCCAAGGTGCCAACGCTGGCTGCGATGGCCTATAAGTATCACATCGGCCAGCCCTTCATGTATCCGAAGAACGACCTCGATTTCGCGTCGAACTTCCTACACATGTGCTTCGGCGTTCCTTGCGAAGAATATAAGGTCAATCCGGTTCTAGCCCGCGCTATGGATCGTATCTTCATCCTGCATGCAGATCACGAGCAGAACGCTTCGACGTCGACTGTCCGTCTGGCCGGTTCATCAGGCGCAAACCCGTTCGCGTGTATCGCAGCTGGCGTTGCCTGCCTCTGGGGCCCTGCTCATGGTGGCGCAAACGAAGCCGCGCTTAACATGCTTGCTGAAATCGGCTCGGTTGACCGCATTCCAGAATTCATCGCCCGTGCCAAGGACAAGAACGATCCATTCCGTCTGATGGGCTTTGGTCACCGCGTTTACAAGAACTACGATCCACGCGCCAAGATCATGCAGAAGACCTGTCATGAGGTTCTCGGTGAACTCGGCATCAAGGACGATCCGCTTCTCGACGTCGCTCTGGAACTGGAAAAGATCGCTCTGACCGATGAATACTTCATCGAAAAGAAGCTCTATCCAAACATCGACTTCTATTCCGGCATTACACTGAAGGCGCTCGGCTTCCCGACCGAAATGTTCACGGTTCTGTTCGCGCTCGCCCGTACAGTTGGCTGGGTCGCACAGTGGAAAGAAATGATCGAAGATCCACAACAGAAGATCGGTCGTCCGCGTCAGCTCTACACCGGCGCTGCAGAACGCGATTACGTACCAGTCGCAAAGCGTAAGTAATCCATACACAATAAAAAAACCCCGGCAAATTGCCGGGGTTTTTGTTTGTAACGATTTTAAAGGTCAGCGCTTTCTGCCGTTTTCAGCAAGATCAAGTAGAACGCGCGCACCGATCTCACCTGATGGCCGCTTGGTAGCCATGATCGACGTCACCTTATCGAAGCCATCAAGCTGAGCTTGCCGAAAAGCACCTTTCTGCATCAATTGCTCGATGTAGCGCGCCAGGTTGCCGGGCCTCACGGATTCATTGAAAAATTCCGGTACAACAGGCGCATCTGCGATAATGTTAGGCAGTGCTGCACTCCAGATCGTAATTTTGGAGATCAGAAACTGACGCGCAAACCAATCCGCTTTATAAGAAAGAACGGTTGGAATATGCGACAGCGCCAATTCCAATGAGACTGTGCCCGATGCAGCCAATGCCGCGTCTGCGCGAGCAAAAGCCTGCCATTTTGCCTCGTCTCCCGTCACGATCAACGGCTTAACTGCCCAGTCCTTGGACATCTCACGCACTGTTTCCTCAATACGAGGCAACGTCGGCAGGATGACTTCCAGCTTTTCCACACGTGTCGCCAATTCGGCAACCGCTTTGCCGAACGGCTCCATAAGCATCTGGAGTTCCCCGCGACGCGAGCCAGGAAGCAGCAGCAGGCAACGAGTGTCATCAGGCCAGCGTTTCTGCTCGGCAGCCTTTTGCGCTGCCTGCACCCGCAAGATGGGTGCATAACTGCTGAGACGATGCCCGACATAAGTTGATTGCGGCCCGTTGAGCCGTTTCATCACATCAACCTCGAACGGCAACACCGTCAGAACATGATCAACATAGGCCCGCATCTCTTTCGCGCGTTGTGGACGCCAGGCCCAAACACTCGGTGCGATATATTTCACAATTGGGATCGAAGAATCCGTCGCCCTTATTTTCTTTGCAACCCGATGCGTAAACTCAGGGCTATCAATCAGCAGAACGCAATCAGGCTTCTCGGCAACGATACGCTTCGCCGTCTGTCGGATACGCAGAATAAGACCGGGAAGATTCTTGAGGATCGCACCAAGGCCCATCAGAGCAATTTCATGCGGATCGAAAAAGCTTTTCAATCCGCGCTGGGTCAAATGCTCGCCGCCAACGCCAACGATGTCGACCAGCCTGTCAGTCTGGCTGCGAAGCGCATCAATCAGGTCGGCACCAAGTAGATCGCCGGATTCCTCTCCGGCCACGATTGCGATTTTCAATGGCCGGCTGGTTTTGCTCACCCTGTCGTGTCCTTTGTGCTTCGACTGATCGTTTCGATAAACAGGCCTTTTTCGTTTGCCGCAGCCAAGGTTTCTCCCAGCCCAAGAATGAAGGTGCGTCCCGCTTCAATCGCGATGCCGGAAAGCCCTGCGCGTGCAGCGTTTTCCACTGTCGACACGCCAATGGCTGGCAAATCGGCGCGTTCATCCTGTCTTGGCTTGGCCATTTTTACAAGTACGCCGCCACGCTTGGGAATTCTGCCTTCCTGACGTAGGGCAAAAACGCGCTCAATCATCAGGTCAGTGCCTTCAGCACCTTCAAGAGCGACAACCCGTCCGCCGGCTGCGATTGCACCCTGCCCGACATCAAGTTCCCCCAACCGAAGAGCTGCTTCCATCGCAAGCGTAATATTACGGCGCTCGCGCGAATCCGGTGTCAATCGTGTGAGACAGCGTGCAGGCTCTGGCGATAACAGGTCTGGCACGACTTCGTGCGCTCCTACCATTTTGAAGCCGTATCGCTCCAGCAGGCGCATAAAAGCCCGCAACAACGCATCGTCGCCCTGACTGAGAGCAACGAGAACATACCGCATCGCTCGGATTGTGGGCAAGTTAAGCTTCAAATCGCTCAGGTGCGGCCGATTGCGAAGGCCACCAGCAAGAACCACCTGCGAAACGCCAGCGGAACGCATGGCACGCATCAACATGCCAAAATCGACAGCCGAGATTTCCTGATGATCATATTCGTAGAGCGAAGCATCAGCTTCACCACGCAGCGGAAGCACAAAAGGCGGATTTCCATCCGCCTTTAAAGCCTCGGCCACCTTAATCGGCAATAGGCCATTGCCAGCTATAATAGCAGTGCGGGGGCGCTTGTTCACGCTCTGCCCGCTATCAAGCGTCGTCACCGTCATCCATCGCTCCGCCAACGGATGAACCGAGCGGTGGAGTGCAATAGGCGCGTTTATTATCCACCATAATGAAGGAGATAAGATCAGCCACACCGTCCGAGTCAGGAAATGCCTTCAGAACGTCCTGCGCGCGTTCACGAACAGGCTTAGAACGATCAAACAGCATATGCACTGCATGGCGCAGATTGTGAATATCTTTGCGCTGCATGCCCGAACGCTTCATGCCGATAATGTTCAAACCACCCAGATAGGCGTGGTTGCCGATAGCACTGCCGTAGGGAATGAGATCATGGGCGAGTGCAGCCATACCGCCAACAAACGCATGATGACCAACGCGCGTGAACTGGTGAACAGCAGAACCGCCGCCAAGAATGGCATGATGGCCGATTTCCACATGCCCGCCGATCATCACGTTGTTGGCGAATGTGACGTGATCGCCGACATCGCAGTCGTGAGCGACATGTGCATAAGCAAGAAACTGACAATTGTCGCCAACGCTTGTATATCCGCGACTGCTGTCCGAACCGCGATGCATGGTGACACCTTCGCGGATAAGACAGTTCGTGCCAACGATAAGCTTGGTCGGACCGCCTTTATGCTTTCCATTCTGTGGATCACAACCGAGAACGGCATGCGGATAAACCTTTGCGCCAGCACCAAGCGTTACCGCCTCAGTGACGACAACATGACTCATCAGTTCCGAGCCATCACCAACGACAGCGCCAGACTGAACATGGCAAAATGGACCGACAGATACGCCTTGTCCCAGCTCCACACCCTGCTCGACGAGAGCGGTAGGGTGGATAAAAGTTTCCTTCATTGAGGTACTCACGCCTTTTCTTCGGCTACGCCAACCATCGCGGCAACTTCAGCTTCGGCAACCTTTACGCCATCAACTTCCGCCACGCACTCAAATTTAGAGATGTTTCCGCGCTGTTTTATCTTCTTCACGTGAAGGTGAAGCTGGTCGCCCGGAACCACCGGACGGCGGAACTTGGCTTTGTCGATCGTCATGAAATAAACAAGGCTAGGCGCGTCTGTGCCCTTCTTGAGAACAGTGATCGCACCGGCTGTCTGGGCCATGGCTTCGATAATAAGAACGCCTGGCATAATCGGCTTATCAGGAAAATGGCCGGTAAAGTGCGGCTCATTAAACGTGACATTCTTGATGCCTGTCGCAGATTCATCGCCATCAATATTGATGATACGATCAATCAGCAAAAATGGATATCGATGCGGGAGCGCACGCATAACTGCATGAATATCTGCGGTTTCCAGCTTCTTCTGATTAGCATCACTCATCAGAGGATTGCTCCTTTCTTGGTTTCCCGATGCTCCGGATATTCGCGATATCTCTGAACCATTGTTTAATTGGCCGAGCGGGGACGCCCCCCCAACGCTCACCATCGGGTATGTCATTCATTACGCCGCTTCCCGCAGCAATCTGTACACGCGAACCGATAACCACGTGATCGGCAAGGCCTACACTGCCGCCGATCATGGTTTGGTCACCGATAACAACACTTCCCGAAATACCGCAAAGTGCAGCCACAACGCAAAATCGGCCAAATCGCACATTATGCGCAATCTGCACCAGATTATCGATCTTAGTACCCTCACCGATCACGGTATCGTTTAAAGCACCACGATCAATCGTGGTATTTGCACCGATTTCGACATCGTCCTGCAGGATAACACGTCCAAGCTGAGGCACCTTTTCAAGGCCTCTGGGCCCAGGAACATAGCCAAAGCCGTCCTGCCCGATACGAACACCCGGATGCAGAGACACGCGATTGCCTATCAGGGCAAACTGAACAGCTACACCCGGCGCAATATAACTATCGCGACCGATCTGGCAGCCTTCGCCAACGACAGCTGTTGCAGCAATCAGCGTCCCGGCACCAATACTGACATTCCTGCCAATCATCGCGCCCGCTTCAATTGTCGCACCATCTTCGATCGTTGCAGATGGATGAATAAATGCCGCCGGGGAAATACCAGTTTCACCCAGCCAGCTTTCCGGCCTCACCGATACAGGAAAAAGCATCCGTCCGACGGACGAAAAATCACGCTGAGGATTTCTGGTAACAAGCGCTGCCATACCCGAAGGAACACTATCCGCGACATCTTCGGAACAAAGAACACCTGCGGCCTTCATGCCAGCAAGTGCGGCAGCATTCTTTTTGCCATCAACAAAAACGAGTGCATTTTCACTCGCATCATTCAATGAAGCTAAACGCGCAACAGAACGCGGTGCAAACTTCGGGTTGCGAAGTTTAGCACCGGTAAAATCCGCTATATCGCCGATCGTGAGTTCACGAGAAGGCTTGAAGAAAATGGGATCTGCCATCAAAGCACTTTCTTGCCCGGGGCATGTCTGCCCCGGGAAAAGGCAAATCTATTAGAACTTGGTCGAAACACCAAAGTTGAAATTCTGAACCTTATCGGTATCAGCCTTTGCAATAGGGAATGCGTAGTCAAAGCGCAACGGACCGAATGGCGAAGCCCACATCAAGCTCACACCAGCCGAAGCACGAAGCTTCTTGTCGTCGCCATTAACACCCGTGGTATCATTTCCATACAGGGTTGCAGCGTCTGCAAAGAGAGCACCACGGATACCAAGGCTTTCTGGAACAAGCGGCATCGGGAACTGAACTTCAGCCGTACCGTTGAAATAGGTCGTTCCACCCATCCAGTAGCGGTTGCCGTTGTTCGCATCCTGATAAGGACCAATACCGTTGAACTTGAAGCCGCGGATCATATCCGAATTGTTCTTGAACAGATCGAAGATACGAACGCCGTCATTACCAAATTCGTGGATGTAACCACCACCGACACCCAGCATACCAACGATGTCAGCTTCCTGCATAAGCGTGGTGTAGTAATTACCCTTGAAAGTCGTCTTGACGTACTTCGCGTCACCACCAAGACCCGCAAATTCCTGCGTGAACTTCGCATAAATACCTTCATGCGGGTTCTTCATATCGTCGATGGAGTTGTAAGTGAGCGAGTAGCTAACCGACGAACGCAGCCATGGGCTGAATTCAGCTGCATCGATAAGAGCAGGTGCGTAGTAATCTGGATCAGGGTTACCATCAGGACCGGAAACGTACAGGTCGTACTTTTCCTGAACGAGGTTATAGGCCAGACCAGCAGAGAAGTTATCGGTGATCGGCAAGCCGAAACGGATCGTGCCGCCCGTCTGCTGAACATCATAACGACCGCCGCTATCTACGCGGTACGAGCGACGGAATACGTCGAAACCAGCCGACATGCGATAGCCGAGGAAGTATGGCTCGGTGAACGACAGCGCGTAGTTACGCATTTCGTCCTGACCTGCACCAGCACTGATTCGGATAAACTGGCCACGACCGAGGAAGTTGCGCTCGGTAATAGCAGCTTCAACCTGTGCGCCAGGCGATTCGCCACCGGTCGTGTAACCACCACCGATTGAGAATTCACCGGTCGACTTTTCGACAACGTCAACAACCAGAATCACCTGATCAGGTTCTGCGCCTGGAGCAGTGGAGATATTGACAGTCTGGAAGAAGTCGAGTGCTTCGAGACGACGCTTCGCACGCTGGACCATGACCTGATTGAAGGCATCGCCTTCGTTCATGTCGAACTCACGACGAATGACGTAATCGCGGGTCTTGTCGTTGCCGCGGATTTCGATGCGCTCAACATAAGCGCGCGGACCCTGATCAACACTATAGACGAGCGAGATTGTGTGATTGTCAAAATCACGATCACCGCGCGGCTCGACCTTGGCAAATGCGTAACCGCTACCGGCAACATTTTCCGTGATAGCCGTAACGGAGTCTTCGATTTCTTTAGCGCTGTAAGGCTTGCCTTCGCGCGTCTTGACCAGACCACCAAGAGCCTGCGTATCAACACCTTCAACGGTGCTTTCAACGCCGACATTACCGAAGGTATAGCGCTGACCTTCGTCAACGGTAACCGTAATCGTGTATTCGTTGGTCGATGGATCAAGCGTAGCATTCGATGAAAGTACGCGGAAATCCGCATAACCACGGTTGTAGTAGAAACGACGCAGCGTTTCTTCATCAGCCTGCAGACGACCTTCATCATAAACGTCGTTACGGGTCAGCCACGAAAGCGGGTTCGAGCGCTTGGTGGAGATCACGTCACGCAGACGACGCGAGCCGTATGCACTATTACCAACGAAATTGATGTTAGCGATCTTGGTGCGCGAACCTTCCGTGATTTCATAAACCACGTTGACGCGACCCTGACCGAGATCAACGGTACGAGCATTTACAACCGCATCGCTGCGGCCGATATGCGCGTAAGCACCCTTGATGGCTTCCTTGTCAGCTTCCATGGTTGCTGCGTCATACGGCGAACGGGCCTTGAGCTGAACGGCGCGAGCCAGATCAGGATCCTTGACCTTTTTGTTCCCCTGGAAAAGGACGTTGTTCACAACAGAACGTTCGCTCACCTGAACGATCAGCGATCCACCAGACTGGTTGATGCGAACATCAGAGAACAAACCCATTGCGAAAAGGCGCTTAACAGCAGCATCAATATCATTGCTGTTGAAAGCCTTGCCCGGGCGAATGTCGATATTGTCACGGATTGTCTGCGCATCGACGCGCGTATTGCCGCGCACTTCAATACGATTGACGACCGCGGCCTCAGCAGCATTTACCGATGCCAGAGAGAGCGCAGCAGTACCCGAAGCTACAAGAGCCACCGACATGGCGAGCGCTGAAGCGGCGCCAAAGAATTTAGAACTTGCCGTCATAGGCTTTCCGAACCTTCGTTTCTTTCTGTCCCCGGGGCGAATTTCCCAGAAATGCACGTATAGATACAACCGTAATAGCCGGTTTTTCTATACAAGCAAGCGTCGCGGTTAAAATCTGTTTACTTAAGCAACCAGCGTGACATCCGTGCCACGCGATTTAACGGTTATGGTAAACAAATCACTACGCTTTTCCAGTCCTCACTCCCAACGTTCATTTCTGATTAACGCCTCTACACAGCTTTCACTGTGAGTAGCGCTTCTTGTGGTAGAGAGTCTCGCCATATTGACAGCGCGACCCAGTTCCCCGTCAACCAGCCGGACAGTGATCTAGCAGGCAAACAGGTCGTTGAAAAGTACGAACCCCATGAATCCCATCACAACGAGGAATCCAACACGATAAAAAATTTCCTGCGCCCAAACAGACACAGGGCTGCCCTTGATTGCTTCCACGGCGTAGAAAACCAGATGCCCACCATCCAGCGGCGGCAAGGGAAACAGGTTCAAAAGCCCGATGCCAATGGACAGCATCGCAGTCAGCTGGATAAGCCAATCAAATCCCTGACTTGCAGCCTTGCCCGCCATATTGGCAATCTTCACGGGTCCGCCGAGCTGACATTTATCTTCACGACCAACGGCAAAGCGCTGAAAAAACTCTCCAGTGCGACTGATGATATGTCCGGTTTCGACAATCGCCTGCCCCACTGATTCGAGCGGACCATATTCAATACGGCGGAAATTTCCGACCGCCTGCGTGGTTTCCACGCCAATCGCCCCCATCTTGACCTTATTGCCCAGAGGGTCTGTACGTTCAACGAGTGCAGGTGTGGCCTTAAGATCGACCATCTTGCCATCGCGCTCGACAGTGAAGTCCAGCACATCGCCCGAGCGCCCGGAAACGATCCGCTGCACATCGGAGAAAGTTGTAATCTTCTCCCCATTCACACTAACAAAGCGATCACCCGGCTCAAAACCGGCTGCGGCAGCCGGACTGTCCGGCTGAACGCCAGCAACAAGCGGGTCAGCAATCTGCCGTCCATACAACGCAAAGAACACGCTGAAGATGACAACCGTAAGAATGATGTTGAATGCAGGGCCAGCAAAAACCGTTGCAGCGCGCTTCCAGACCGGCTGCGTATGGAATGCCCTACTCTGTTCTTCTGCGCTGAGATTGGAGTTATCCACACCCACAGGCGAACTCGTAGCACTTTCATCGCCCAGAAACTTCACATAGCCGCCAAGAGGAATTGCTGAAAGCTTCCAGCGCGTCCCGTGCTTATCGGTGAAGCCGATTAGTTCAGGTCCGAAACCAATAGAAAAAGCGCTTGCGCCAATACCGCACCAGCGTCCTACGAGGTAATGCCCCATTTCGTGCACGAAAACGACAACCGTCAGCACAAAAAGAAATGGAATTATGGTTCCGACAAGCAGACTTTCACTGCCGATAAAAAAGGCCAGAGCCTCCTGCAAATTACCACTCCTACGAATTCATACGCGCTCAGAAACTAAAAAAGATTGCAGATGGTACATCTGGCTCGGCGATAATAGCACCAAAGAGGTACAGAAGCGCTGCCGCCGCCACAAGCCCATCCACTCGATCCAGAACACCACCATGTCCTGGCAAAAGACGACCGGAATCCTTTGCACCGAACTGCCGCTTAACCCATGATTCAGCCAGATCGCCAATCTGCGAGACGATAGAGAGAAGAAGAGCGAGTAGCGGCACGATCCAACTACCGGGTGCTGCCACCAGTGACGCAACCAGAATGCCGCCAGCAACGGCTGCCGCAGCACCACCCAACGCCCCTGACCATGTCTTGTTAGGCGAAAAGCGCGGCGCAAGCTTGGGTCCACCCAACGCACGCCCATTGAAATAGGCTGCGATATCGGTCGACCATACGACTGCAAAAAGGAAACATATAGCTGTGAAGCCAAACGGCTCATCGCCACGCAACAGCGAAAGCGAGATAGCTGAAAAGCCAGCGTAAAAAAGACCAGCAGCAGGCCATCCGCGCCCTGTCTTCCACTGCGTTGCCAATAGAATGATGCAACCGGCAAGCAGCACGCCAATTGTCAGCAAAGCACCCCGGTCGACAATTAGAAGAATGAAGGTCGCAAGCAGCCAGACCCAACCGAAAATGCGAGAAAATGAAGTCTGCTTTATCGCACTGAGTTCAGTCCACTCGTAAAACATCGCCAGACCAATGGCGATAGAGAACAGAGTGAAACCCAACCCGCCTACCCAGGTCAGCCAGAGGGCCGCAGCGCCGAGAACTATGGCGGTCAGAATACGAGTTTGCAGATTTGACATTGATACCTTTCGGCTAACTTACAGCGGTTCCAGTTAAGATCGAATCGTTGAAACCGCTGTAACTATTTGTTTTTACGCATTTCCGAACGCCAGACCGGTTCCCACTTTTGCTGGAAATGCTTTAAACTGTTAGAACGATCTTTACGCATCCCACCGGGCGCGCGGCGCTCTATGCTGACAGGCCGCATCAAACCGCTGCACCTTTTGCCGAAGTGCATTCGATTGCGGTTGAACACTCTTCGAGCTTGTCGCGCGCTTCTACGCCACCGAAACGGCGCTCGCGCTGACGGAAAACTTCATAAGCTGCATCAAGATCAGCAGGCTTGAAATCAGGCCAGTGCCCCGGCACAAACAGAAACTCGGAATAAGCCGCCTGCCAGAGCAGAAAATTCGACAGACGCATTTCGCCGCTCGTGCGAATGATCAGATCTGGATCAGGAATACCTGCAGTATCCAGGTTTGCAGAGATCAAATCAGCGGAAATCGATGACGGATCAAGAAGGCCGGCCGCGACATCGCGCGCCAGACTTTTAACGGCACGTGCAATTTCATCGCGCGAACCGTAATTGAAGGCAATGATCAGATTAAGGCCCGCGTTGCGTCGGGTTAGTGTCTCTGCTTCGCTGAGTAATCCGCAAATATCGGAGGCCAACCCTTCGCGCTCGCCAATAATCCGCACCCGGACATTATTGCGATGCAGTTCGGCAAGATCACGCCGGATAAACAGCTTCAGCAACCCCATAAGATCGCCGACTTCGCCGCTCGGGCGTGACCAGTTTTCGGAAGAAAACGCAAAAAGGGTGAGATAGCCAAGACCGCGATCACCTGCGCCCCTCACCGTCTCACGCAAAGCTTCAACTCCGGCTCTGTGGCCGGCGCTGCGCGGCAAACCGCGCGCCTTCGCCCAACGGCCATTGCCATCCATAATAATGGCTATGTGGCGCGGATCGGACATTGCGAAGCTCTCCTCATTGGTAAATCATGCAAATCCAGTGCCTAACGTCATAAATCTGTAGCGTTTGAACAAACACAATCAGAATTTCACAACTTGCCAGACACTGGCAACGAATTGTTTCTAATTTCGTTTGGTTTCAAAGTCCGGCTCCAATCATGATATGAAATCGCACGAACTTTGAAATCAAGAAACTAGACCTGCATGATCTCGCCTTCTTTGACCGAAACGATCTTATCCATTTCGGCGATCGTATCGTCAGTGAGCTTCTGAACCTTTTCAGAAAGGCCGCGGCTGTCATCCTGACTGATGTCGCCGTCTTTCTCGAGCTTCTTAAGCGTATCCATACCATCACGGCGAACGTGACGCGCTGCAATACGGCCCTGTTCGGCATATTGATGCGCAATCTTGACCAGCTCTTTACGGCGCTGTTCATTGAGTTCGGGCAGTGGAATGCGAAGCGTCATGCCATCGGTGATTGGATTGAGACCAAGACCGGATTCACGAATCGCGCGTTCAACCGCGCCCACCATGCTCTTGTCCCATACGGAAACCGAAAGCATGCGCGATTCAGGCACAGTGATATTGGCGACCTGATTGATCGGCATTTCAGCGCCATAAGCTGTAATCGTAATTGGTTCGAGCAAGCTTGCAGAAGCGCGGCCCGTACGCAGACCACCAAGGTCATGCTTCAGGGCGCTGACTGCGCCTTCCATGCGTCGCTTGAGGTCGTTGATGTCAAAAACATCGCTCATACATGTTCTCCTTCAGTGCGCGACAAGACAAACGATCAATAGCCGATTATTTATCGGAAACGATCGTGCAGCGTCCTTTGCCTTGCAGAATATCGGCCAAGCCGCCGTTTTCATGGATGGAATAAACTATTATCGGAATGTTGTTCTCACGCGCAAGGGCGACAGCAGCCGTATCCATCACCGCGAGCCCGCGATCAAGAACTTCCTTGTGTGTGAGCTTGTCAAACCGCGTTGCAGTTGGGTCTTTTTTCGGGTCAGCCGAATAAATACCATCGACCTGCGTGCCCTTCAAAAGTGCATCCGCACCAATTTCGGCTGCGCGCAATGCTGCGGCCGAGTCTGTTGTGAAGAAAGGATTGCCAGTACCACCTGCAAAAATCACAACCTTTCCTTCGTCCATATAGGCAGTTGCCTTGCGCTGAGAGAAGCTCTCGCAGATTTCAGGCATTGCTATGGCGGAAAGGACAACGGCATCCACGCCGATTTTGTGAAGCGAAGTACGCAGGGCCAGCGAATTGATCACCGTTGCAAGCATACCCATGTGATCACCCGTCACGCGGTCGCCACCCTTGGACGCTACTGCAACGCCTCGGAAAATATTGCCGCCACCGATCACGACACCCACTTCAACGCCCAGTTCACGCGCCTGAGCAATGTCACTGGCAATGCGATCGGCAACCGAGACATCGATGCCAAAGCCCTGACTGCCCATCAATGCTTCGCCTGAGGCTTTGAGGACAACGCGTTTATAGGCGGACTTAACGGACATGGAGTGTTCTCCGCAGATCATGATCAACTGTTACTATTGGGGTTCCGATACACGAAGGGCACCGCGTTGTCACGCGATGCCCTTCACAATCAAAAGCCTTTTAACCCATTTCCAGCAAAACTGCATAAGCCTTTTGCGTAGGATAATGTGGTAAGACAAATATTGAAGCGCATTCGAAAACCGGATGCACCTCCAAAAGGCTGTTTAGCCCTTGGCAGCAGCAGCAACTTCAGCAGCGAAGTCGCTTTCTTCCTTCTCGATGCCTTCACCGAGAGCGATGCGTGCAAAGCCGATGATCTTCGCAGGAGCGCCGATCGACTTTTCAGCTTCCTTAAGCGCTGCTTCAACAGTCAGGTCCGGATTGATAACGAAAGCCTGCGAAAGAAGAACAACTTCTTCGTAGAACTTGCGCATACGGCCTTCGATCATCTTTTCGATGATGTTGTCTGGCTTGCCGGATTCACGAGCCTGCTCGATGAAAATAGCCTTTTCACGCTCAGCAGCAGCTGGATCAACGTCAGCAGCAGTCAGTGCAAGCGGGTTGATTGCAGCAACGTGCATTGCGACCTGGCGGCCAAATGCGTTTGCAGCTTCTACGTCGCCAGCAGTTTCGATTGCAACGAGAACGCCGAGCTTGCCGAGGCCGTCTGCAACGCCGTTGTGAATGTAGGTAGCAACTGCACCCTGCGAAACTTCAAGAGCCGCCGAGCGACGGAAGCTGATGTTTTCACCAATGGTTGCAACTGCATCTTTCGCAGCCTGCGTTACCGACTTGCCGTCGATGTCTGCTGCAGCAACAGCTGCCGACGAACCATCGGTCGACAGAGCAGCCTGAGCGATCTTGCGAACGAGATCCTGGAAAGCGTCGTTACGAGCAACGAAGTCGGTCTCGGAATTGACTTCAACAACAACGGCCTTGTTGCCGGAAGCTGCAACACCAACCAGACCTTCAGCAGCCGTACGGCCAGCCTTCTTGTCAGCCTTTGCCATGCCCTTGGCGCGCAGGTAATCAACAGCGGCTTCGATGTCGCCATTGGTTTCAGCAAGCGCTGCCTTGCAGTCCATCATGCCTGCGCCAGTCAGTTCGCGGAGTTCTTTAACCTGTGATGCGGAAATGCTCATTGTGTCGCCTTTCACGAAAGCGAAGGCACACCGAATGGGTGTGCCAACTTTTAACCAACGCTCATTGCGTCGGAACGAATGAAGTTATCCACCCGTCATGTGACGGATGGATGAAATTCATAAGCGCTGATTATGCGCCTGCAGCTGGAGCTTCGAGAGCTGGCTCAACAGGAGCTTCAGCCTGTGCACCAACGTCGATGCCAAGCGCGCCCTGCTGACGTGCAATGCCGTCAAGAGCAGCACGGGCAATCAGATCGCAATAAAGCGAAATAGCGCGTGCAGCATCGTCGTTCCCTGGGATCGGGAAGTCGATCTGGTCTGGGTTGCAGTTCGAATCGATAACAGCAACAACCGGAATGCCAAGACGCTTTGCTTCCTGGATAGCAATTGCTTCCTTGTTGGTGTCAACGATGAACATCAGATCAGGAACCGAACCCATGTCCTTGATGCCGCCAAGTGCGCGGTCGAGTTTTTCACGCTCGCGCTCGAGGTTCAGGCGTTCCTTCTTGGTGAAGCCGTGTGCTTCGCCCGAGAGAATTTCGTCGAGCTTGCGCAGACGCTGGATCGAGTTCGAAATCGTCTTCCAGTTGGTCATCATGCCGCCCAGCCAGCGTGCATTAACGTAGTACTGAGCCGAACGGGCTGCTGCATCAGCAATGATGTCCGAAGCCTGGCGCTTGGTACCAACGAACAGAACGCGGCCACCACGAGCAACAGTGTCCGAAACGACCTTCAGCGCATTGTGCAGCAGAGGAACAGTCTGGGACAGGTCGAGAATGTGGATGTTGTTACGGTCGCCATAGATGTATGGGGCCATCTTCGGATTCCAGCGGTGTGTCTGGTGACCGAAGTGAACGCCAGCTTCCAGAAGCTGACGCATGCTGAATTCAGGCAATGCCATCTGTATTTTCCTTTTCCGGTTGAACCTCCACGGGCTGAGGCGATTGCTCGCCACCGGAGGCTGAAGCAGGATTTCTCCCTGCAAAAGCCCAATCCCGTGTGTGGAATAGGCGCGCTGTTAACTTATCGCGCCAATAAATGCAAGCCTTGTGACCATTATACCGCCAAAGACTGCATTAAAGCATCTCCAGAGAAGCGGGAACCGGCTTTCTGGAGATGCGGAGAACAAATAATTGGAGCGTCTCCAACCAATCTATCTTAACTGAATCCGCTCTAATAAACTTATTTGCAGCTCGCGCTTGGCTGCTTGTCATCATATACATCAAGCTTGACCAGTTTTCCGCGCATGGAAAAATCACCATAATCCATGGTTAGGTCGCGCGTAATGCCATTCCGGTATAGCTTGAAATTAATGCGATAAATCGGTAGCCCGTCCTGCTTTTCCTTGTCATCGAAATAGGAAATCGTCACCGGCCAGACATTGTCCTTCGTGAACTTGCCCATGGCTTTGGTTTCGTCGCTTTTGGCTTCCTGCTCCTTGCCGACAACAACGGTTGTTGCGACAACACGATCAGCATCTTCCGACGCATCGTATAATGACGTCTGGTAAAATCGTTCGCCAGCTTCCGCCTTGCCGATCAGCTCTTCCATATGAGTCGTCGGAAATTGTGTCGCCTTCAGATCAATATTGTCTTCTTTAGGTTTGGACAGGGCGACAACCGTTTTGCCGTCTTCAACCTTGGCATCGCCGCGCACTTCCTTGACCAGTTCCTTATCGACAAAAGTCTTGTTGACGAAACGGAAGTCCTTGCCGTTGCCGCTTTCAAAGGTTGTCGTCTGCTGATCGGTCACACGCTGCGGCTGCTCATCCATGTCGATGCGCGTCACGAAACGAAAATTCGTCGTATAGCCTTCGCAGGCTGAACCATTGAACTCATAGACCATACGGCCGGTCAGCCCACTGATCCCGGATTTCTCATCGGCACGATCCAACGTGAGATCATACACTGCGCGATGCGGAACCAACGTTACCGTCGAAGCAGCGGCGGCAATACCGACCGAGCTACCCCA
Source organism: Ochrobactrum sp. AN78 (assembly GCF_029909885.1). NCBI lineage: Bacteria > Pseudomonadati > Pseudomonadota > Alphaproteobacteria > Hyphomicrobiales > Brucellaceae > Ochrobactrum > Ochrobactrum sp. AN78. The sequence goes on along the minus strand of NZ_JASAMU010000001.1, from coordinate 632,326 downwards.
AACGCAAGCCGCTGCTCCGCTTGCTGCAAATGCCATACTCAAAAAACGCATACATGAATCTCCCGATCTGTTGAGGAGCATGATAAAAAAACTCATGGCGGAAGCGAGGCAAAAAACGCACCCTCCCCAAAAGCTTCACCGATTCTATCCAATATATCGGGTGCGAAAGGCATTAAGTTAGTAAGGATTAATAGAATGACCGACACAATCGACAGCCGTCTTAAAAATCTGGGTATATCTTTGCCAGAAGCTGCAGCACCAGCTGCAAACTACGTGCCTTTCGCACAAACGGGCTCTCTGCTGCTTACATCGGGCCAGCTTCCGCTGGAAAATGGCAAACTCGTTCATACCGGCCAGATTGGCGATGTGCTCACAGTAGCACACGGTCAGGCCGCAGCGCGCGCATGTGCCGTCAATATATTGGCGCAAGCAAAGGCTGCACTTGGCGACCTGAACAACATCAAGCGGATCGTGAAAATCACCGTATTCGTTTCGTCGACCGCCGATTTTGTCGAACAACATCTTGTTGCCAATGGCGCATCCGATCTGCTCGTCGCGGTCCTTGGCGACGCGGGCAAGCATGCGCGCTCGGCTGTCGGTGTTGCGAGCCTGCCGCTCAATGCTCCCGTTGAAATCGAAGCAATCATTGAGGTTGCCTAAATGTCTTCACCAGAATGGCTCAAAAAGCAGCCGATTGCGCATCGCGGACTGCACGATCTGAACAAAGTGCGCTGGGAAAACACCCTATCGGCCTTTGATGCTGCTGCAAAAGCGGGCTTTGCAATCGAATGCGACGTACATCTCACCAAAGATGGCAGCGTCATCGTATTCCATGATGACGATCTCAAGCGCCTCACCGGACGAGATGGTCGCATCAGTGACCTGACACTCGCGGATGCCACCGAGCTGCGTATTGGTGGCACTGGCGATCATGCACCGACACTACGCCAAATGCTTGATCTGGTCGCTGGTCGTGTGCCGCTTGTCATCGAGCTTAAAGGCATTGAAGGCCGTGACGATGGTCTGGTCGCCGCTGTCGCAAAGGAGCTCGCTTCCTATAAGGGAGAAGCTGCGATCATGTCCTTCGACCATCATCTGGTCCGTCTGTTTGCAAGCGACGCTCCGGGAATTCCCGGCGGACTGACTGCTGAAGGCACGCGAATCAAGGATTTTGAAGCACACTTCTCGATGCTCGCGCATCAGATTTCGTTCGTGTCTTACAATGTGCATCACCTGCCAAACCCGTTTGTCAGCTTTGTTCGCGAAAAGCTCAACCTTCCGGTCATCAGCTGGACGGTCCGCGACGCCGAGATGAAAAAGCACAGCGATCTCAACGTGGATCAGATTACCTTTGAAGGTTTCGATCCCCGGTCTTTGGTTGCCTGATAGGAAAATCCGGCGATGAGCGACGACGAAAGGCAGACAGAGCAAAGCTTCGTTCTTCGTGTCGTCGAAGGCATCGGCGATTTTTCGGAAGACGAATGGAACCACCTTGCCGGAACCTTCCGGCAAGGCGGAAACTACAATCCCTTTATTTCGCGCGCCTTTTTGAATGCGCTCGAACAATCCGGGTCCGTTTCACAGCAAGCGGGCTGGTTGCCACGATACCTGCGCCTTGAAGATGACAAGGGCTACCTAATAGGCGTTGTACCGAACTACCTCAAAGGGCATAGCCAGGGCGAATATGTCTTCGACCATGGCTGGGCCGATGCTTTTGAACGCGCTGGTGGACGCTACTACCCCAAGTTTCAGGCCTCAATTCCCTTCACACCCGCAACTGGGCCACGCTTACTCCATCACGCAGAGTTCGAACCCGATGCGGTTCAACTTGCTCTCGCAAACGGGCTACGCCAATTGACGGACCAGACCGGCGCTTCGTCTGCCCATGTGACCTTCGCGCCGAAAAGCGAAATTTCATCACTTGAAAGATCTGGCTTTCTGCATCGAACAGATCAGCAATTCCATTTTATAAACAACGGCTTTTCAAAATATGATGACTTTCTAAATGAGCTTGTTTCGCGAAAACGGAAAGCACTCAAAAAAGAACGTCGCGATGCCTTGTCTGAAGGTATCGAAATCGACTGGTTGACCGGCAGCGATCTGACGGAATCGGTCTGGGACGATTTTTATGCGTTCTATGTCGATACGGGTAGCCGCAAGTGGGGGCGCCCTTATCTCAACCGTAAGTTTTTCTCACTGATTGGCGAGACGATGGCCGACGACATATTGCTCGTCATGGCCCGCCGCGACAGCCGCTATATTGCAGGCGCGATCAACTTTATTGGCAGCGGCACACTTTATGGTCGCCACTGGGGGTGTATCGAGGATCACCCATATCTCCATTTTGAGGTCTGCTACCATCAGGCAATCGACTTTGCAATCGACAGGAAACTTCGTGTCGTTGAAGCCGGAGCGCAAGGTGAACATAAACTCGCCCGCGGGTATGTTCCGGTTACAACCCATTCCGCGCATTATATTGCGCATGAGGGTTTCCGCAGAGCAGTTAGCGATTATCTGGAGCACGAGCGCCGCGAGGTCGAACAGATACATGTAGCACTGGAAGAGCATTCGCCTTTCAAACACACATGAATGCCAACATAGATAGAATATTGAACTGGAGAGAATCGCATGTCCGCCACCTATGATGACAACAACATCTTCGCCAAAATCCTGCGCGGCGAAATTCCGTCAACACGCGTCTACGAAACAGATCATGTTGTGGCCTTCATGGATGTCATGCCACAGGGAACGGGCCACACGCTCGTTGTTCCCAAAGCGCCATCGCGTAATCTGCTGGATGCGGAGCCTGAAACGTTGGCTGAAGCGATACAGGCCGTGCAGAAGATCGCCAATGCGGTCAAGAAGGCGTTCAGCGCCGATGGTGTCACTGTCATTCAGTTCAATGAACCTGCAGCAGGCCAAACGGTTTACCATCTGCATTTTCACGTGATCCCACGTTTTGAAGGCGTAGAACTCAAGCCACATACCGGGAAAATGGAAGACGCAGCGACACTTTCAGCAAATGCTGAGAAAATCCGCACAGCACTTTGATAAGAAACGGCTTTATAAGCTTAAAAGTCCAGTTATCAGCAGCACTTCGGCAACCAAGATACCCACAAGCAGGCGCTTTCCTGCAATGAGATAGGCTGCAAAGCCAGCCGCAGCTGATCCAACCCGCAACCACATCGGGGAGTTTGCAAGCTCCCCGTTCGGGTACAGAATAAGTTGCGCGATCACGCCTGCGACAAGTGCTGTGGCGACACAGCGAACAAACACCAGCACTTCCGAATCTTCGCGTACTCGACCACCAACGATAACACCCATCACGCGAAAAATATAAGTCGGAAGCGCGCCTGCAAGCAGGATGAAGGTAAACGGCCACCACCAGTCGGAAAAACTACCCCAGTTCATTTGGCCACATCCTTGCTGGAATTACGTGACCGATGGAAAGCAAAAGCAATCACCCCGCCCGCGACACCCGTCATCAACAAATCGTAACCCGGCGCGAACTGATGAAAAATCGGGAACAACACGATCCCAGAAACCATGGCAATCTGCCCTGCCCGCTCGCGAGCCGAACGCCAAAGCGATGTCAGAAAATACATCGGTGTGAGCATGAATAGTGCCGCAAACACCACCGGCGGAAATGACGCTGAAAGCAAATAAACCACCGCGACGACCAGCGCATTTGTCCCAACAAGGACCGTGCCAATTCCTGCAAAGTAGCTTGTACGCATATCGCGCGGAACGTTGCGCAATTCCTCCATCGCCATGACCCAGGCCGTAACTGCCACAAAATGGCAGAGCGCTGCGAGCGTGAGTTTTCGGGTCTTCGGCCCCTTCAGCTCTGGCAGAAGTGCGACAACCATTGGCATCAAACGAACCGAAGACAATCCGACGGCGAGTGCTGCCGCGGGGATCGAAGCACCAGCGCTGATTGCACCGATTAGAACCACTTTGGCCGGTAGCGCCCAGATGGTCAGCGTCATGAAGACTGCCTGCCCGACGGTTATGCCGCTTTCAATCGCCAATCCTGCAAAGCCAATGAAGGAGCTCATCAGCAATATTGCTGGTACGCTGATTATGCGACGCGTCCCACGAAAAAACCAACCCAAGGAGCTAGTTTGTTCGGCTGACTGATGCTTAGAACTGAGGGAGCGACTCGAAGACATATCTTAAAAATAGAACAGGACGCAAAAAAGAGCACCTGCATTTAGCGCGATCTGTCCAATCAAAAGCACTTAAAATGAAAAAGGCCCTTCCAAAGAAGGGCCTTTCCGTAAAGTTTATTTCTTGCGCGGCACTTTAGGTACAGACGACTTTGCCGTCGTGGCTTTGGTTGCTGGCTTGGCCGAGACTTCTTCATCCTTGCCAGCCAATACCTTTTCCTTCTCGGCCTTTTTCGGTGCAGCTTTCTTGCGCTGTGGAAGCTTCTTCTCCGGAGGAATATCCTTCTTAAGCTTCACAGGCTTATCAGCGACACTTTCAAGCACGAGATCGGTCTTGCCGTCGTCCTTGGTCGTTACATCAACACGAACCATTCCACCATGCTTAAGCTTGCCAAACAGCACTTCATTAGCCAACGGCTTCTTGATGTGCTCCTGGATAACACGAGCCAGAGGACGTGCGCCCATACGTTCGTCATAACCCTTGTCCGCAAGCCAGGCGATCGCAGCTTCGGTTAGCTCAAAAGTAACACCACGTTCTGCAAGCTGGGCCTCAAGCTGAAGCACAAATTTCTGCACAACCTGATGAATGACCGGAACAGGCAGCGGGCCGAATGGCACAATTGCATCGAGACGGTTGCGGAATTCCGGCGTAAACAGCCGGTTGATCGCTTCCATATCGTCGCCTTCGCGTCGCGTCGAACCAAATCCAATCGCGGCCTTTGCCATATCAGCAGCACCGGCATTGGTGGTCATGATCAGAATGACGTTGCGAAAGTCGATCTTCTTGCCGTTGTGATCGGTCAGCGAACCATGATCCATAACCTGCAACAGAATATTGTAAAGGTCTGGATGTGCCTTCTCGATTTCATCGAGCAGCAACACGCAATGCGGATGCTGATCGACGCCATCAGTCAGAAGACCTCCTTGATCGAAGCCGACATAGCCGGGAGGCGCACCGATCAAACGCGATACGGTGTGGCGTTCCATATACTCGGACATATCGAATCGAAGCAGTTCCACGCCCAGCGAAGACGCAAGCTGCTTGGCAACTTCTGTCTTACCGACACCTGTCGGGCCGGAGAACAGATAGGAACCAATTGGCTTATCCGGCTCACGCAAGCCTGCACGAGCAAGCTTGATGGCAGCCGAAAGCGCTTCAATTGCCAGATCCTGACCATAGACGACGCGCTTGAGTTCCGCATCAAGATGCGAAAGCACAACCTCATCATCCTTGGAAACCGATTTGGGTGGAATCCGAGCCATGGTGGCAATGGTTGCTTCGATTTCCTTGACGCCGATTGTCTTCTTTCGTTTGTTTTCCGGCAGAAGCATCTGGCTTGCACCAGTTTCATCGATCACGTCGATGGCTTTGTCCGGCAACTTGCGGTCAGAGATGTAGCGTGCAGAAAGCTCCACCGCAGACTTGATGGCATCACCCGTATATTTGACTTTATGGAAGTCTTCAAAATACGGTTTCAAACCCTTCATGATTTCAATGGCATCCGGGATCGACGGCTCATTGACGTCAATCTTCTGGAAACGACGAACCAGTGCCCGGTCTTTCTCGAAGAACTGACGATATTCCTTATAGGTGGTCGAACCGATGCAACGGATTGCGCCGGAAGACAGAGCAGGCTTCAGCAAGTTCGATGCATCCATTGCACCGCCCGACGTGGCGCCTGCGCCAATCACCGTATGAATTTCGTCAATAAACAGAACCGCTCCCGGATAATCTTCGAGCTCTTTCACAACCTGTTTCAAGCGCTCTTCGAAATCGCCGCGATAGCGGGTCCCTGCAAGCAGCGTACCCATGTCGAGCGAAAAGATCGTGGCATCAGCGAGTGCTTCAGGCACTTCGCCCTCAACGATACGCTTGGCCAGACCTTCGGCAATCGCAGTCTTACCGACCCCAGGATCACCCACGTAGAGTGGGTTGTTCTTGGACCGACGGCAAAGAACCTGAATAGTACGGCTGATTTCACTGTCACGACCGATCAGCGGATCGATACGCCCGGATTTGGCTTTTTCATTCAGATTGACGCAATAGGCAGAAAGAGCATCCTGCTTTTTCTTTGTGCCTTCTTCCGGCTCTACGCTTGTGCGTTCTTCGCTGGCGCTTTCCGCACCGCGCGGCGTGCGTGGCTCGCTACTCTGTGTACGCTTCGAAATGCCGTGCGAAATATAATTGACGGCATCATAACGCGTCATCTGCTGTTCCTGGAGGAAGTAAGCAGCATGGCTTTCACGCTCCGCGAAAATGGCAACGAGCACATTGGCGCCCGTCACTTCCTCACGGTTTGAAGATTGGACGTGGATAACTGCGCGCTGAATCACGCGCTGGAAAGCGGCCGTAGGTTTGGAATCCTCATCATAGCCGGTGACGAGATTATCCAGTTCACGGTCGATGTAATCTGTAACTATCCGTTTGAGGTGCTCCAGATCGACGTTACAGGCGCGCATCACTGCGCCTGCATCCTGATCGTCGATCAGGGCAAGCAAAAGGTGTTCGAGCGTCGCATACTCGTGATGCCGCTCGTTCGCGATGGTAAGCGCTTGATGCAGCGCCCTTTCAAGGCTGGGAGAAAACGATGGCATATGACCTCACTTTTTCTCCATTACACATTGTAATGGATGCTGGTTTTGGCGGGCAAAATCCATGACCTGACTAACCTTGGTCTCAGCAACTTCGTATGTAAATACGCCGCACTCGCCGACACCGTGGTTATGAACATGCAACATTATACGCGTCGCATCGTCCATGTTCTTTTGAAAAAAACGTTGCAGGACATGAATGACAAACTCCATGGGAGTATAGTCATCATTGAGAAGCAGGACGCGATAGAGGCTTGGCTTCTTTGTTTTCGGCTGCGTACGCGTGACCACCACGGTACCGTTATCCGGTCCGTTCCCGCCGTTGGTCTTGCTCTGCATGACTGGATTAGAATGCCGCATGAAAACTATCACCCAATGCCCAGTTCCTGGCCCAGACATCTGGACCTTACTATCTGCCTGCTTGCCCATATATGTAGGGCGTCATGCGGTGATTTTAAGCCCTTCGACGACACTTGCAACCGAGACTTATTGCAAGCTGCAGCATTGGCACAATTATCTCGATAAGTTTATCGGGAAATTCCAGTCCCCGAAAGGCAAACCATGTCGCTTCAGCAAAATTCACGGCTCAGCCGAAAAATCTGACAGGCAATTTTTTTCAAATTTTATGAATAAGTCGGTTACCATAAACGGATTGGTAACGCTGATGACAGTAAGGTCACGGAATTAGATTGCTGTGTGCCCTTTGCGCCGCAGTTCAAAAAAACCGGGATACAGGCAGGTCATCATCGTGCGTACCGCATTCAGTAAAGTCGCATACGCCTTGAAAAGAGCGGCGCAAGCCACCCTTCTTCTCGCTGTCGTAACAGGCTGTTCCACAGCCTCTACAACAGTGCCAGCCGTTGCAGCTAGCGATCGGTATGCCGCGATCGTGATTGACGCGAACACAGGTAAAACGCTGTTTGCATCCAATGCAGACGCAAAGCGGTATCCCGCGTCGCTCACCAAGATGATGACCATGTATATGCTTTTTGAAGCAATAAAATCCGGTCGCATCAACAAAGATACCCGCATTCCGATCTCCGCCTATGCTGCCGCACGTCCTCCGACAAAGATCGGCTTCAAGCCGGGTCAGAGCATTCGCGTTGAAGATGCCATCCTTGCCATGGTGACAAAGTCTGCCAATGACGTTGCCACGGCATCCGGCGAATTCCTCGGTGGTTCTGAAGAACGTTTCGCCCAGATGATGACGACCAAAGCCCGTCGTCTTGGCATGAGCAACACCACATTCCGCAACGCATCTGGCCTGCCAAACATGTCCCAGCAGACCACTGCCCGCGACATGGCAATCCTCAGCATTGCGCTTCGTCAGCATTTCCCGCAGGAATTCTCATATTTCTCGCGCCGCAATTTCGTATTCCGTGGTCAGACAATCAACGGCCACAACCGTTTGCTCGGCCGCGTTGAAGGTGTTGACGGCATCAAGACCGGTTACACCAATGCATCCGGCTACAACCTTGCCTCTTCGGTCAATCTCGATGGCCGTCGTCTGGTTGCGGTTGTCATGGGTGGTAACACTGGCGCAAGCCGTGACGCCCACATGACCCAGCTAATCCGCAAGTATCTGCCTGCAGCCACGCGTGGCCGTGTTTCCGAACCACTCGTCGCAATGCGCGGTGAAGTTCCACAGGTCGTTGCATCTGTCGATCTTCCAAAGGCACGTAATGCGCCGGTTCCGGTTGCACGTCAAATCAATGAAGTTGCTGACGTCATCAACAACGAAAGCGGTGAAGGCGACGTCGATCAGCCACAGGTTCTGGCTCTCGCAGCACCAACGCAGCGTCCAGCAGCAATGGCAGCGCAAGCAGCGGTTCGCCCCACGCCAAAGGCAGCGGTTCCCGCCGCACCGGCTCACGACATTGATCCCGTTACGACTGCATCGGCCCCTGCAAGCGGTGGCTGGGCAATCCAGGTCGGCTCGCTTCCAAGTGAAGGTCAGGCACGCGACATGCTCGCCAAAGCTTCGGCTTCGGTTGGTGGTTCGTTGCGCTCTGCATCGCCTTATACAGAAACCTTCACCAAGGGCAGCTCCACTTTCTACCGTGCACGCTTTGTTGGCTTCTCCTCGAAGCAGGCTGCATGGGATGCATGCGCATCACTGAAAAAGAAGAACTTTGGCTGCTACGCAGTCGCAAACTAAAAGCATTTCCAGCAAAAGCGCGAAGCGGTTTTGCATGGGACGATGCGACAAGAGAACAATCCGAACGCAGGAGGGATACCTCTCTTGCACCGCTTTAAACCCGAAATTTGTATTGCGTAGAGGGTTTCGAGATGTCGAATATGAATGAACCAATCGGACAATATGCCCTGAAGTCCAGTACATGGGCCGAACAGGCACCTCGTCCCTCAGGTCTGGGTTCCCTGTTTTCTGTTCAGGCTTTGAAGCAGGCGGCGATTCGCATTGCGGACGTGCGTCACGGCAAAGGTTTCCATACCCGCGATCTGGTTGGATTACTGGTAAGCCATGCCGCTCGCAACCGCCGCATGATGCAGCCGCGCACAATGATGCGTATGACCTTACCGGTCACATCAGACAAAGTTTCAGTACGTCTCACCATCGAAAGCTGAGGACGTTACAAGCTAACACAAATAGGCCTGCCATTTATGGCGGGCCTATTTTTTCATAAAACTTCGTCTTTCAGAGTAAAAATTACTGACCGATGACAAGTTGCAATGTTGAATATTATATCGGTCACTATTAACTGCTATCTTTACGTTGCGATTAACTAATTAATTAAAAGTAGTAATTGCACCGAACGTGAACTCATGAAATTAAGCCGCCTTGTAAAAAGGAGTTTTCATGACAAAGAATATTTTTATTATTACCGTTGCTATCGCTTCATTTAGTACAGGGATGGCTAACGCATGTTCTATGGCTACTGACCCTGCAATGTGTGAACGTGAGCGGAAATGTGAAGAAAAAGGGTTGTTAAAGCCATTCTGCATTTTGGGAGCTACGCAGGATCACAGCAGCGACAACAATAAGAAATAACCTAAGTAGAAAACCAACGTAACGAGCCTTTAGCATCGTTATAAGGTTTCAAATATGCGATAAGCCTCAGACATCCGGGGCTTATCGTTGTTAGAGCAAACCCAGTGCTGCAAGCTCCTGCCGCAGCTCGGACGGCAAAGCTGCCCTACCCGATTTTCCGGCAGCTTCATCCAGCGGAACCTCATTTTCAGCGAGATAGCGCCAGCCCTGAAACGCACGCCGCGGCTGCCATTGGGTCGGGTAGATCTTTGGCTCGAGCATAAGATGACAGCGGTTAATACCCTGCTCATCGGTAAAAGGGCGGATATCCAGCAGGCGCTGACGGCATTGCACATTGCCCTTGATCACCCAGTAGAGCGAACCACCTTCCAGTAGTTCATCGACACGCTTGGGAACCATTCGTGTGGTGTGAAACTGTTCTGGAACGAGCTCGGCAGCACGCTGCTCGGCCAGCCTGAAATCAATCCAGGCCGCGAGATCTTCGATGCTGTCGCAGCCGACGCAGAGTTTGACGAGATTAAGTGCCATGGAGCTGATTTAGCCAAGCTGAATAAGAGCTTCAAGTGATAAGAACGTTATCCTCAGCAGGCAACCACATTGACAGCCAAACCGCCTTGACTGGTTTCCTTGTAACGTTCGCTCATATCATGACCTGTCTGACGCATGGTTTCGATACAAGCATCAAGCGGCACAAAATGCTGACCATCGCCTTTAACTGCCAACGATGCAGCAGTGACAGCTTTAACAGCGCCCAGCGCATTGCGCTCTATGCAAGGAACCTGAACAAGTCCGCCCACAGGATCGCAGGTCATGCCAAGATGATGCTCAAGAGCGATTTCAGCAGCATTCTCGATCTGCTCCGGAGAACCACCAAGAACGGCTGCAAGACCGGCTGCTGCCATAGCCGACGCCGAACCGACCTCACCCTGACAACCGACTTCTGCGCCCGAAATAGACGCATTGTGCTTGATCACACCACCGATAGCCGCAGACGTCAGCAGAAAATCGCGAATGCCCTTCTCATCGGCATCGTCGTGGAAATGCAAATAATAACGCAGAACCGCAGGCACAACGCCCGCTGCACCATTGGTCGGTGCAGTCACAACACGACCACCTGACGCATTCTCTTCATTGACCGCCATCGCATAAACAGACAGCCAGTCATTGGCGAGCAACGGATTGACCTTGTTGTTGCGCCAATCGTCTTCCAGCCGTTCAAAAAGCTGGCGGGCGCGGCGGCGAACCTTCAAACCGCCCGGCATGATACCATCGCGGCTCAATCCACGCTCGATGCAGCCACGCATTGCACCCCAGATACGATCCAGACCTTCATCCAGATCAAGGCAAGACATATGGCATTCTTCATTGGCGCGCTTCATGTCAGCTATCGAAAGGCCGCTCGCGCGCGCCATCTCCAGCATTTCAGCAGCATTGTTGAATGGATAAGGCACATCAGCCGTTTCCTCGCGCTTTCCGCCACTGGTCTGCACACGGCTCATTTCTTCTGCTGTGACAACAAAACCACCACCGATCGAAAAGTAGACGCGGCGGAGCAACAGACGGTCACTACGATCATAAGCCTCGAAAGCCATGCCATTGGCATGACCTGGCAAAGGTGTTTTACGATCAAGAACCAGATCCGTGTTGGGATCAAACTGATAAGCCGGATGACCGGCAGGCTGCACAGTCTTCGCGCGTGAAACCTTTTCGACTTCGCTGTCCATGATATCGGGATCGATCGAATCAGGTGTGTAGCCACAAAGACCAAGAACCACGGCGCGATCTGTCGCGTGTCCAACGCCGGTATACGCGAGCGAGCCATGAAGGCTGGCCTTTAGTCGATAAACCTTGGCATTGGCTGGCTTCGGCCAATTGTCGCTGATCAGCTCATCGAGAAACATGTGAGCGGCCGTCATCGGGCCCATCGTGTGTGAACTCGAAGGCCCAATGCCAATCTTGTAGAGATCGAATACCGACAGAAACATTCTACACCTATTCCGACCCACAAACGGGTAGTGCAATCTACTGTATCGGCCCAAAAATCAGAATCGATTTTTGGATAGCACGATGCGTGATTCAACAGTTAAGAGCGTCCTTTGTGCGCCCTACAAGGTGCACGACGCTCTAACATGCATGCGCTCATCAGACACACGCAATAATATTACACCATTATCAGATAGTGTAGGAGAGGAGCAACGCCAACAGAATGCCGAAATGCGGCATTAAATTTCCGGTTTACGCAATACCACAGCACGTCGCGTTCTTGTGCGAATGCAAACGTCTGCTCTGTCGATGTTCAATGGGAAGCTCGATCCGAAAAGCCATTCAACTTTTCAAAAATTATCACGCCTGTATCAAGCGGAGAAAAGGTAGGCCATGAGAATGATGGTAGCGAGGCCAACGACTGCCCAGAGCGTAACGCCCCAGCAGGATTTTTGAACGGTTTCGTCCATGGAGATTTTTTACAACCTTGTTGTGCAACTCTTATAATCAGCGTCCTTCACAACGCTGTTACCGGAGATATAATCCTGAAGCCGATGAAACGCAACTGTGAAAAATGGCAGAAATGCGGCGCTTTTACCCGCCTTGCTTCACGGCGTTTCAAAAACTGTTTTAGTATCAGAACCTTAACAACACGTATGCTTAACAAAAGCTTTAAAGTCACGGCAGAAATGCGGCATCAGGGTTGAGGCAACAGCATATCTGTCTTACCGGTTAGCCAGTATGCAGTCAGCCCCACCCACTCGCGCATTGCCACACTAAAACGAGACAAGGCCTCATTTGGCGATTCGAGATAGAGAGAAAAACTCTCTTTTGCCGGTGTCTTGTAATCGACCGGCCAAGCAACGACATCGAAACCGGCCTTGCGGAAACATCCGATCGAACGCGGCATGTGATATGCCGATGTCACAAGAAGCCATGTTTCGCCGGGCTTTGGCTGTGCCAGTGTCTTTGAAAACTCGGCATTCTCTACCGTATTGCGTGACTTGTTCTCGAAAATGAAGCGGTCCCCCGCGAAACCGAGATCAGCCAGCATCCTGCGTGTGCTATCAGCTTCGGGCACAGCTTCTTCAAAAAAAGCACCGTCTCCGCCCGATACAATAACCTTTGCATCAGGGTATAACCGGGCAAGTCGCATTGTTTCGAATATACGGTCGGCAGCGCTATTGAGCTCAAATCCCGGTCTACCAGCGTTGATATCCCCGTTCATGTAACCGCCCAACACCACGATACCGTCGATACGTTGCGGCAGCTCTGTCTGTTTAGGAAAGCGATCTTCCAGCGGGGCGAGAAGCACAGAACCAAGCGTTGTGTACGCACTGATAAACAAGACAACAGCGCCAATAACTAGCGTTGCGAGGCCAAGTTTTCTAAACCCTGCCCAAATCAATAAAAGTGTGAGCAGCAGAAATACGAAGATGATGGTCAGAGGCTGGAAAAACAGCCAGAATAGCTTTGAAACACTGAAAAACAACACAATCTCCGCCGACAAACTTCACAGTTCAATCCAATCCGAACGAATCCGATTCTCTGACATACTATAGCCGTGCAATCGCATGTGATAAAAACCTGCCTGACTCGAATTTCCAATGCCCAGGACGTGATATGCAGAGCAATGTTGAGATGACTGGTACGCCCTCACGCCGTCAGCGGCTGGAGCGCATCGATATAGCGCGTGGTCTAGCGCTCATTGCGATGGCGATCTATCATTTCGGCTGGGACCTTGAGTTTTTCGGCTATATGGCGCCAGCCACCACCGCGCATGGTGGATGGAAACTCTTTGCCCGCTGCATCGCATCAAGCTTCCTGTTTCTGGTAGGTTTTAGCCTCGTTCTCGCACATGGCCGCGCCATTCGCTGGAATGCTGTAGGAAAACGTCTGTTGCAGATAGTGGCAGCAGCGGCTGTGATTTCAGCGGTAACATATTATATGTCGCCGGATAGCTTCATTTTCTTCGGTATTTTGCACCAAATTGCGCTGGCAAGTGTGCTTGGCCTGCTGTTCCTGCGCCTGCCTGCCGTTGTAACTCTCATAGTCGCAGCCTTTGTCATTACAGCGCCGCTTTACGCACAGTCTGATATTTTCAACCAGATGTGGCTTGCCTGGGTCGGACTTTCAACAGTCCCACCACGTTCCAATGATTATGTGCCACTGTTTCCATGGTTTGGCGCTGTTTTGCTTGGTATTGCGGCGGCGCGCATCTTCGAGCGCTTCAACTGGCTGTCAGTGCTTTCAAGCGGAATAACACCGCGTTTTCTGCAAAAACCACTGACTTTCATCGGTCGCCATAGCCTCGCATTCTATCTGATCCACCAGCCGGTGTTGATCGGGTTGGTCTTTGTCTTTTCTCAGATCATGCCACCTGCACGACCAGCGCCACGTGAAGCGTTCACACAATCTTGCGTATCATCCTGCATGCAGAATGGCAGCGAGGCGCTCTGTGCTCAATTTTGTGGTTGCGTTGTCAGTGAACTCGACAAGGCAAAGCTGTTTGACGATGTCTTCAGCGGAAAAGCTGACCAGAACAACAACAGCACAGTTCTGCAAATCGCGGAAATCTGCTCACCTGTGCCAGATAGCCAGCCTTAGAACGCATTTCGTTCTGATTTTATCAGATCTGCGCTTTAATTCTTTGCTGTATCGCGCACCTTTCCCGAAAACCGTTTCACACTTTTCGGGATGTGCTTTAAATCAGGTGGAAACACCAAGTTCTGCCAAACGCTCAATGCAGGCTTCTTCCACCTGATCAAGCTCGGCAAGCGTCTCATCAATATCACGACGCTTCTGCCGAAGATCGCCTCGTTTTTCCTCAACACGCTTCATCAGTAACTTGAGCTGGCCAGTTTCACCCGGTGGCTCACGATACATCTGCACGATTTCATGGATCTCGGCGATCGAGAACCCAAGGCGCTTTCCGCGCATGATTTGCTTGAGAAGATGCCGATCAGACGGCCTGAACAAGCGCGTGCGACCACGCCGTACAGGCGCTATCAACCCCTCATCCTCATAAAAACGCAGTGTCCGGGTTGATATCCCGAATTCCCGCGTCAGCTCCGTGATCGTATAATATTCGCGCACTACGACATCCCAGTCTTGCAATATGCAGGCAAATGTTGTGCAACCGCCTTTACGTAAAAGTCAATATTAAACCGTCACATTCGCTAATATTGCCTATAAGTAGCCACCACATTTATCACACAGCCTTGCCATCATAGTGCCGCTCATGCGTTATGAAGTGACAACAGGATTGGTAACTGACAGCGATTCATGCGGCGTTCTATAAAATATACCCTTATTGGACTGGTTATTGTTGCGCTTGCCGGTGCGGCACCTTTTGCGGTTGAACCTGTTGTCCAGAAGATCGGCGAAGGTTCGATCCGTCAGTTGGCGAGAGATGGCAACTTCTGCACAACGGGTGATTGCGAAGAAGGCATAAACTATGCCATTGGCTTCCTCGAAACCAATTATGGTCTCTCTCCGGAGAACGTTAAATGGTGTATGGGTGTCGATGTTATCGCACATTATGAATTGCCATTTGGCAATGAATGGAAAAAGACGATAACTGATCGGATGTATCAGCGTTGCGGCGATCCTAATCAGGACGAACCTGTCGGAAATTACACGGCAGAATAGAAGGCCCTTTGTTTAATGACGCGACTTTTGCGCCTTGCCGCGTGGCTGGTTCTGGCAATAATTCTTATCGTGACGATAAGCCCGATCCAATTTCGACCCATTACCGGTGAACCGGCTGATGTTGAACGTTTCGCAGCTTTTGTTCTTGTCGGTTTTCTGTTTGCGCTCGCCTATCCACGCCACTGGATCGCCGTTTTGTTATTGACTGTCGGATGCGCAGGCATGTTTGAGTTGCTTCAACGCTTAGCTCCGGGTCGTCATGGAGAATTCGCAGACTTTGTCTTCAAAGCAGTGGGTGCAATCGGTGGCGTTTTTATCGGCCGTGGCCTTAGCCTTCTGCCGTTCTTTTCAAAAAAGACCGGAAGCTAACGCCCGACCTTCTGTTTTCCCCATTGGAACCAAACCGATGCATGAGCGTTTTATCAGCATCAATTCCAACGGAGGTTTGAAATGGCCGATAACAAAACAGCTAACGACGTTCAGCAGGCTCTGGAACAACAGGTTTCTGAATTGCGCGGTGAGCTGAAACGTCTGTCAAAGTCTTTGGCATCACGCACAAGCGACTTTAGAGATACCGCCGAAGACGCTCTAGATGATGCATCCGGTCGGTTCCGCCATGCAGCGCAGGCAGTCCGTGAACGCGGTCAGGCAGTGGCAGAAACGGTTAAGGAAAATCCCGGCACAGCAACGACCCTATTTGGTACTGCTGGCATCTTGGGCATCTTGATC
Source organism: Ochrobactrum sp. AN78 (assembly GCF_029909885.1). Classification (NCBI taxonomy): domain Bacteria; kingdom Pseudomonadati; phylum Pseudomonadota; class Alphaproteobacteria; order Hyphomicrobiales; family Brucellaceae; genus Ochrobactrum; species Ochrobactrum sp. AN78. The sequence continues at coordinate 616,192 of NZ_JASAMU010000001.1, read as the reverse complement.
GGTGTAGCGATTGGCTGCGCTTTATCTGATCGCCGCTAATTCTGATAAGACTCCTCCTGACTAACCCGCGCTCCACAGCGCGGGTTTTCTTATGGGCTTTACCCACGACATCAACGCTGCTAATCGGAGCCATTGGCTATCTGCCACCGGTCGCAGCCTACCCGGTTAAAACAAGGACAAACGCGTGATATGCACGCGTGAAGACTGCACCGTGGCTTTCATAAAGGCACGCAAATGTCTGAAAAGACGATATATTCCGATTTAAAGCAGCTTGGATCAACCGCGGCAGTTCCACAATCACCTGAAGAGGCTGTTCTTGAACGCGTTGCAAATCCGCAAGCAGGAACACCCTATTGTGTTCGCTTCACAGCACCTGAATTCACCTCGCTCTGCCCCATGACCGGACAGCCAGACTTCGCACATCTGATGATCGATTATGTGCCCGGAGAATGGCTGGTTGAAAGCAAATCGCTCAAACTTTTCCTGTTTTCTTTCCGCAACCATGGTGCGTTCCATGAAGACTGCACCGTGACAATTGGTAAACGTCTGGTCGAACTGCTTCAGCCTGAGTGGCTGCGCATTGGCGGCTACTGGTATCCGCGCGGTGGGATCCCGATTGATGTGTTTTATCAAACGGGCGCAGCACCTCAGAATGTTTGGATTCCTGAACAGTCAGTACCCAATTATCGTGGTCGCGGTTGATTACAAATATCTGTATCTAAAGCGCGTCCAAATAGGTGTGAAACAGTTTTCGGAGAAGTTGCGCGTAAAGACAAATAATTAGAGCGGTTCAACACCTCGTTTTAATCGGAACCGCTCTATTGCCGCTATGCACCGCGATGCCTATTATTGGCATCAATATTGAAACCGGAAACACTTCAGATGACTAAAGTTTTCCTATTGATTTCGCTGGCTGTTCTTTCCGGCTGCGGTGCTGGAAAAGCGGCAATGGATGCGGGCAAAGGGTTCGACCGATTCGCTTGCGCATCGCGCAATTTCAAGGGCGAACCGCCCTGCCCGCAACCTGATACTCCAAACCAGACACCATAACCCGGAAAGAGGCAGCCATGGCCATTCAACCCCAAGACGTTCTCGAATTCTGGTTCTCCGCAAAGATGCGGGAAAACTGGTTCACCAAGAGCGACGAAATCGACGCGGAAATTCGCGAAAAGTTTTTGGCTGCTTATGAAGACGCGCGCGCTGACAAGCTCGAAGACTGGAAACAACTGCCGGAAAGCGCACTCGCGCTGACCATTCTGTTCGATCAGTTTCCACGCAATATGTTCCGTGGCTCTCCGCGCTCATTTGAAAGCGATGGCCTTGCACGTGATGTGGCAGCACAAGCGCTCGACCACGATTTCGATCGCAAACTGTCCGCTGAACAGCGGCAGTTTTTCTATCTGCCTTTCATGCATAGCGAACACCTGAGTGATCAGAAGCGCTGTGTCGATCTTTACGAAAAGCTGGGCGACGAATCCTCACTCGGCTTTGCGCGTCAGCATCACGACATTATCGAACGCTTCGGCCGCTTCCCGCACCGCAATAAGGTGCTGGGGCGCGACACCACGCATGATGAAGCCGAATTCCTCAAGGAACATGCAGGCTTTTGATTTCATAAAAGCTTGTAGGGCAGAATACCACGGCGGTCATGATCGACCGATATGCGGCTTTTGAGTGGAGGGACAGCGCGCTGAACGCATTCAGCGCGTTCGCATATGCGGCAAGAAACCCCTATTGGGTCAAAAGCAGAGCGCGTGGCGATATCGAGCCCATCGGCATAGACAAAGTCCTGCGCATGAGTCACCTCGCAGCCAAGTGCTATGGCATAGCGGCGCTGTGGGGCATTGAAACCGCCTTCGCTCTTCGTGAGTTCTGTCGCGACACAAAGATAGCGTGCACCGTCCGGCGTTTCCGCAAGCTGCCGGATAATACGCCCCGGCGTCTCAAACGCCTGATGCACATTCCACAGCGGACAGGCTGCGCCATAGCGCGCAAATTGCAGCTTTGCCGCACTGTGACGCTTGGTAATATTTCCCGCCCGATCGATACGCGCAAAAAACACAGGCACGCCGCGCTGGCCGGAGCGCTGCAAGGTGCTCAGCCGATGCGCGACCTGTTCAAGGCTGGCTCCAAAACGTGACGCCAGCAATTCCAGATCATGCCGTAGCTCTTTCGCAGCCGACAAAAAGTTCTGATAGGGCAGCATCAGCGCGCCAGCAAAATAATTGCGTAGTCCAATTTTGCAAATTTCGACAGCTTCTGTAGAGCGAAAATCTGCACGCTTCGCAATTGCTGTAACGGTTTCCTCCATTTCCAGTTCTGCAATCTGAAATGCGATCTGAAAATTTCGTGTTGAAGCGGGCGAATAAGGATTGAGGTAGAGAATGCGGGTTTCAGGGTCGAAACGGCGCAGAATAGCCTCATCCGGATCAGCGCGGGCAACGCGCACCCGGTGATGACTTTCCATATATTGCGGCAGCGCCAAGCCAATATCCCGCGCTGGAATGTCGAGCTTCTCAGCAAGCTTTTCTGCGGCAATATCAATCTCATGGACGTAATTGTCGATAAAATGGAAAAAGTCGCGCACTTCTTCATAAGGTGCTGGCTCGGCGACTGACGGCGCGCGCCCAAGCTGATTATCGAGGCTTGCCAATTGCTCGCTGTTGCGCCGATAGGCCTGATGACAAGCGATCAGCGCATGCGCCAGTCCCGGCGCATTCTGCGTGATCAGCTTCAGTTCCTGTAAATTTGGCTTGTAATTATCAAAGACAGGATCAGCCAAGGCTTCTGATACAGCGGATAACAAACGATCATCATCGCCCAGTGAAATCGCACCAATGTCGATCTGGTAGTTCTCGGCGAGCGCCAGCAAAACAGCAGCTGAAACCGGCCGCTGATTGTTCTCGATCTGGTTCAGATAACTCGTTGAAATACCTAAGCGTTCAGCAAAACCGGACTGGGTTGTCCGATGCTGCTCGCGTATCTCACGGATCTTTCTGCCAACGTAAAGTTTTCTCGGTGCCATGTTTGCAAATTCGCATTTCGCTATTTGCAAATTTATAAATTACACAGCCACACCTTTTCAAGCTTTCAGAATGCGGCATACTGGCTCTAATCATTGAGACAACAACCCGCAATTTCATAGCTTTCCAAAGGCATAGCGAATGCAGGAACTTCTCGAACAACTTGAAGCACGTCGCACGGAAGCGCGCCTTGGCGGCGGGCAAAAACGTATTGATGCCCAGCACGGCAAAGGCAAGCTCACTGCCCGCGAAAGACTGGAAGTGCTGCTCGACGAGGGAACGTTCGAGGAGTTTGATATGTATGTCACGCATCGCTGCACCGACTTCGGCATGGAGAAGCAGAAAATCGCGGGCGATGGCGTCGTTACCGGTTGGGGCACGATCAATGGCCGGCAAGTCTATGTGTTCAGTCAGGACTTCACCGTTCTTGGCGGTTCGCTGTCCGAAACCCATGCGCAGAAAATCTGCAAGATCATGGATATGGCGATACAGAACGGCGCGCCGGTGATCGGCCTCAATGATTCTGGTGGCGCACGTATTCAGGAAGGCGTGGCATCGCTCGCGGGCTATGCTGACGTCTTCAAGCGCAATGCCGATGCTTCAGGCGTTATTCCGCAGATTTCCGTCATCATGGGACCATGTGCCGGTGGCGCGGTTTATTCTCCAGCCATGACCGACTTCATTTTCATGGTGCGCGACTCATCTTACATGTTCGTGACGGGGCCGGATGTGGTCAAAACCGTCACCAATGAGATTGTGACGGCGGAAGAACTTGGTGGCGCACGCACGCATACGCAGAAATCCTCTGTTGCCGATGGCGCTTATGAAAACGACATCGAGACACTCGAACAAGTGCGTCTTTTGTTCGATTTCCTGCCGCTCAACAATCGCGAAAAATCACCTACCCGCCCTTTCCACGACGATCCCGCGCGCCTCGAAATGCGGCTCGACACGCTGATCCCCGATAGCGCCAATAAGCCCTACGATATGAAGGAGCTGATCCTTGCGCTGGCGGATGAAGGCGACTTCTTCGAAATTCAGGAAGCTTTTGCCAAGAATATCATCACCGGCTTCATTCGCATGGAGGGTAAGACCATTGGTGTCGTCGCCAATCAACCGATGGTGCTGGCTGGTTGCCTTGATATCGATTCGTCGCGCAAAGCTGCACGCTTCGTGCGCTTTTGCGATGCTTTCAACATTCCGATCCTGACACTTGTCGATGTTCCGGGCTTTTTGCCCGGTACAGCGCAGGAATATGGCGGCGTGATCAAGCATGGTGCGAAACTATTGTTTGCATATAGCCAGGCCACCGTTCCGATGGTGACACTCATCACCCGTAAAGCCTATGGCGGCGCTTATGACGTGATGGCTTCCAAACATATCGGCGCAGACATGAATTATGCATGGCCCACCGCCGAGATTGCCGTCATGGGTGCCAAGGGTGCCACCGAAATCCTTTATCGCTCCGAACTTGGTGACACTGAAAAGATTGCAGCCCGAACGAAGGAATATGAGGAGCGTTTTGCCAATCCTTTCGTTGCGGCTGAACGCGGTTTCATTGATGAGGTGATCATGCCGCATTCATCCCGCCGCCGCATCGCCCGCGCTTTCTCCGCTCTGCGTAACAAGAGCCAGAACACGCCCTGGAAAAAACACGACACAATTCCGCTTTGATAGCGATGAGTGGGAACAAAATGATAAAGAAAATCCTCATTGCCAATCGCGGCGAAATCGCTTGCCGGGTTATCAAAACGGCAAAGAAAATGGGCATTGCTACGGTCGCGGTCTATTCCGATGCCGACCGTAACGCGCTGCATGTTAAAATGGCCGACGAGGCCATACACATCGGACCAGCGCCCTCAAACCAGTCCTATATCGTCATCGATAAAATTCTGGCAGCAATCAAGGAAACAGGCGCAGATGCCGTACATCCGGGTTATGGGTTTCTGTCCGAAAACCCACGTTTTGCCGAAGCGCTGAAAGCCGCCAATATCACATTCATCGGACCGCCGGTGAACGCGATTGAAGCCATGGGAGACAAGATCACCTCCAAAAAACTCGCATCGGAAGCAGGTGTTTCCACCGTTCCGGGCCATATGGGGCTGATTGAAGATGCGGACGAGGCGGTCCAAATCGCAAGCAAAGTCGGCTATCCGGTGATGATCAAGGCCTCTGCTGGCGGCGGCGGCAAGGGTATGCGCATTGCATGGAACGACGAAGAAGCCCGCGAAGGCTTCCAGCTCTCGCGCAATGAAGCCAAGTCTTCCTTCGGCGATGACCGCATCTTTATAGAAAAATTTGTCACTCAGCCGCGCCATATCGAAATTCAGGTTCTTGGCGATCAACACGGCAACGTCATCTATCTGGGCGAACGCGAATGCTCCATCCAGCGCCGCAATCAAAAGGTCATTGAGGAAGCACCTTCGCCTTTCCTCGATGAAGCAACCCGAAAAGCCATGGGTGAGCAGGCTGTCGCGCTTTCCAAAGCGGTTGGCTATTACTCAGCGGGCACCGTAGAGTTCATCGTCGATGGCGACCGCAATTTCTATTTCCTCGAAATGAATACGCGCCTGCAGGTTGAACATCCGGTTACAGAACTCATCACCGGCATTGATCTGGTTGAAGAAATGATACGCGTTGCGTCGGGCGAAAAACTACGCATCACACAAGCCGATGTGAAGCTTAATGGATGGGCCATAGAAAGCCGCCTATATGCCGAGGATCCCTATCGCAACTTCCTGCCATCCATTGGCAGGCTGACCCGCTATCGCCCTCCGGTTGAAGGTCACAGCAAAAATGGCTGTGTCATCCGCAACGATACGGGCGTCTTCGAGGGCGGCGAAATTTCAATGTATTATGACCCCATGATTGCAAAGCTCTGCACATGGGGACCAGATCGATTGAGCGCAATCGGCGCCATGGGCGAAGCGCTCGATGCGTTTGAAGTGGAAGGCATCGGCCACAATCTGCCGTTCCTTTCAGCGGTTATGGATCATCCGCGTTTTCGCGCTGGCGCACTGACCACAGCCTTCATCTCGGAAGAATATCCCGACGGGTTTGCAGGCGTCACAGTGTCGGAAGAAGACGCGCACGTGCTTGCAGCCGTTGCAGCACAAATCAACATGGTTGTTGAGCAGCGTAACAGCCAAATTTCCGGCAGACTTTCCACACAAGCGCAGTCGGTGGCAACCGACTGGGTTGTTACATTCAGTAGCTTCAGCTTGGCCTTCCGGATTGCTGAAGGCGAAGGCGGCACGACAATCAACTTTGTCGATGGGCTAAGCCTGCCGGTCGCCAGCGACTGGCATCCGGGTAATCAGCTTGGATCATTCACAGTTGGCGGCAAGCCAGTTGCCGTAAAGGTTTTGCGTTCAAGAACCGGTTGGCGGTTGCGCTGGCGTGGCATGGATGTCGTTGCGCATGTGCGCTTACCACGCGTGGCAGAACTGGCAAAACTCATGCCCGTCAAGCTGCCGCCCGATACGTCGAAGATGCTACTTTGCCCGATGCCCGGCGTCATAACCTCTGTGCTCGTGAAGGATGGCGAGACGGTCGAGGCTGGCCAACCACTTGCCACGGTAGAAGCTATGAAAATGGAAAACGTGCTGCGCGCAGAACGCCGTGCTACCGTAAAACGCATCGCTGCGGAGGAAGGCGCAAGCCTTGCGGTCGATGAACTCATTATGGAATTTGAGTGACCCTTCGAGACAGCGCTTCGCGCCTCGTCAGGGTGAATGGCTACTGCCTAGGTTGAAGAGCCATGTTCAGGTTGAAAGTCGGCTATTCAAGGTGAATAGCTACGTGCTCTCTTCCTCATCCTGATGAGCTATCGAAGATGGCGTCTCGAAAGACTGGGTGAGAGAAAAGCGTATGGGATGGAGAATAAGCCAATGACGCAGAAGACCCGCACGGATTGGGAGGCGTTGGCCGAAAAGGAACTGAAACGCCCCGCAGATAGCCTTGTCTGGCACACACCTGAAGGCATAAACGTCAAACCGCTCTACACCGAGGATGACCTCGATCAGGTCGGGCATCTCGGCACCCTACCCGGATTTGAGCCATTCTTACGCGGCCCACGCGCCACCATGTATGCGGGCCGTCCGTGGACCATCCGTCAATATGCGGGCTTCTCCACCGCTGAGGCTTCCAACACCTTTTATCGCAAGGCCCTTGCTGCCGGTCAGCAAGGCGTGTCGGTGGCCTTCGACCTCGCCACTCACCGCGGCTATGACAGTGATCATCCTCGCGTTGAGGGCGATGTCGGCAAGGCAGGCGTGGCGATAGACTCCGTCGAAGACATGAAAATCCTTTTCGACGGCATCCCGCTTGAGAAAATCTCAGTCTCCATGACTATGAATGGCGCGGTGATCCCGATCCTCGCCAATTTCATCGTGGCGGGCGAAGAACAAGGCGTGTCGCGTGATCTGCTTTCCGGCACCATTCAGAACGATATTCTGAAAGAATTTATGGTCCGCAACACCTATATTTATCCGCCTGAGCCATCTATGCGGATCATCGCCGATATCATCGCCTATACCGCGACCGAAATGCCGAAGTTCAATTCGATCTCCATCTCCGGCTATCACATGCAGGAAGCAGGCGCCACGTTAGTGCAGGAACTGGCTTTCACTCTTGCGGATGGCCGCGAATATGTACGCGCGGCACTCAACAAAGGTCTCAATGTTGATGAATTTGCTGGGCGGTTGTCATTCTTCTTCGCCATCGGCATGAACTTCTTTATGGAAATCGCCAAGCTGCGTGCGGCCCGCCTGCTCTGGTCGCGGATCATGAAAGAATTTGACCCGAAGAAGCCCGGATCGCTAATGCTGCGCACGCATTGCCAGACATCCGGCGTATCGTTGCAGGAGCAAGACCCCTACAACAACATCGTCCGCACAGCTTTTGAGGCCATGTCCGCAGCACTCGGCGGCACCCAATCACTGCACACCAATTCATTCGATGAAGCCATTGCTTTGCCGACAGAATTCTCCGCCCGCATCGCGCGTAACACGCAGCTTATTTTGCAGAACGAAACCGGCGTCAGCAAGGTTGTCGATCCACTCGCTGGATCATACTACATCGAAAGCCTGACCAACGAACTCGCAGAAAAAGCATGGGCCCTGATTGAGGAAGTCGAAAGCTTAGGCGGCATGACCAAGGCTGTCGAAAGCGGTCTGCCTAAGCGTCTGATTGAGGAAGCCGCAACCAGACGACAGGCTGCGGTAGATAAAGGCGAAGAAGTCATCGTCGGCGTCAACAAGTTCCGTCTGGAACAGGAAGACCCAATCGATATTCTCGACATCGACAACACAGCAGTTCGCCAATCCCAGATCGTCCGCCTGAACCGGATCAAAGAAACACGCAACAGGGCAAGAGTTGAAGGAGCCTTGGCTGAACTGGAGAAGGTGGCGAAAACTGGCGAAGGAAATATTCTGGCAGCAGCGGTTGAAGCAGCGCGTGCCCGCGCAACAGTCGGCGAAATTTCCGACGCCATGCGCAGCGCCTTTGGTGACCATACTGCGGTGCCTAAGGTCGTGAGAAAAGTCTACGGCGCAGCCTACGAGAACGAGCCGGAATATCTGACGCTCGTGGAACGTCTGGAAGAGTTCTCCAAGCATACGGGCGACAAGCCCCGTATTATGGTGGCCAAGCTCGGTCAGGATGGCCATGATCGAGGCGCGAAAGTCATCGCGTCAGCCTTCGGTGACATTGGCTTTGAAGTGCTTGCTGGTCCACTGTTTCAAACGCCGGAAGAAGCAGCTGATATGGCCATCAAGGCCAAAGTTCATGTGTTGGGCGTTTCATCTTTGGCTGCTGGCCATAAGACGCTGCTGCCCCAGCTCGTAGATACACTTCGAAAAAAAGGTGCCGAAAATATCATCGTCGTTTGTGGCGGTGTCGTCCCGCGTCAGGATTATCAATACCTGTTCGACCACGGCGTATCGGCTGTATTCGGCCCCGGCTCTAATGTGCTCGATTGCGCACGCGCAGTGCTTGACCTCATGGAAGGCAAACGCCGAAATCTATGAACACAATCAGATAGATAAACAAGAAAAGAGACTCATTTTCTGAGCCTCTTGAGAAGCCGGACGAAGAGCCCGGCTTCATTGCACTAATATCCTATCAGTTCTTCGGGCCTGCAAACCCAGCAATCGTGGAGCTGGTAACCGATACTGGATCGCTTGCTGGAAATGTGTCTTCCAGCCCTTCATCCAACTGGCGCTCCAGCTCAGTTTTGTCGCCCGACCGACGCGCACTTGGAGTGGTCAACAAGCTTGCAGGTTCAATACCGCACTCAGTACAGGCGACACTTAAGGCCTCTCCGAGTTTGAGCGCTGCCTTGCGTATCACAACATCCCGTGCGAGCTCGTTACCCGTATCATTCTCAACCTTGACCGTAATTCTCTCTTCGCTCTCGGTTACGAATTCGACCATGTAGGTCGCAAACCCGCCAAGCGAACTGACACGTGTTTCAACAATTTCCATAGCTTTACCTCCGCGTTTCACTTCCTGAAACAACGGTAATCCGCGCCGATAGTTCCCGAAAAGGAACCGGTCTCACGCTGGAACGTTTTCAGACAAACTGTGGGAGGACATGATGTCTCAGTTTTTTACACAACTAAGCGAGAAGGCAGCTGAACTAGCCGGGCATTATGCTGCTTTTATTCTCGCGACACTGTTCATCCTGATTTGGGGTGTAAGTGGTCCCTTTTTTGACTTTTCTGATACGTGGCAGCTGGTTGTGAACACCTCAACGACGATTATTACGTTCCTGATGGTGTTTTTGATCCAGAATTCACAGGACCGCGAAGCAAGCGCGACACAAGCCAAGCTCGATGAAATTCTGAACCACCTCTGTATTCTTAAAAGTGAGACAATTGGCGCTGAGCATCTGCCACTGGATAAATTGAAAGCCATGGTCAAGCATCTGGAAACCGAAGGCCACTATCCCGGCGCTTCACGTGAACCCAAACAGTCAAAGTGATTGAGCTGTAAGCACTCGCTCTTTCCCGCGCGAACGATCGACCTATATGCAAACTAGGAGAGAAAATCGGAAGGAGATTTGTATGGCCATAACTCGAAAAGAAGAAGCTCGTGCGTTGAACACTGAGGAAAAAGAGCTGGTAGAAAAATCACACCATCCGCTTCTTCAGGATGTTCCTGATTCAGAGCTTTCACAACTGGCCAAGCTGTTACGTGATCGCCGCAGCAAAGCACGTGATCAGGCCCACCAGCGCCGCCGCGAAATGCGCGGTAAGGCAGTTGCGCGTGGTGCTTCCGCATCCAAGGCCGATGACGGTTCGCATCTAAAAGTGTCGGTTCTGGCCATGGCGATGCGCCGTATCAACGCAGAAGTTGATCGCCGCCGCAGCATGTCGGCGAGCAATGACCTGATTGCGAATGCGCAGAAAGCGCTGGCAACGAAGAAAGCCAATGAAAAGAATGATAAGACTTTTAATACCCGTCATGCGCGACATGGTATGCGAAATATACCCAACGAGAAGGCCGATAGTCTCATCCGGCCAATGGAGCGTGGTCGCCTGAAAAAGGCCGCCAGTGTCGCTCAGGCAAAGCGCGACTCTCGACAGGAAGCTGCGAGTTAAATCGCAACGAAGCTTCTCCTGGAAGGAATACAGTCTTCCAGGAGAAAAATAAAAGCATTAAAAACAATATACTAAAGTCGTTTCTTATAAAATAGATTACAACATTTCCAAGGCTGTTTTGCGCGTTGGTGGCGCGAAGGTTCGATCCAGCAAAGTCAGTTGCTCTTCGGTGAGCTTTATATCCGCCGCGTTGCGATTTTCACGAACATGGCCGAGCTTTGATGTCTTCGGTATCGCAATCACATTGCCATTGCGCATGGTCCACGCAAGCGCGACAGCCGCTGGAGAAACTCCGACTTCATCGGCAACTTCATGCAGTACACTGTTTCCCAACAACCTGCCTTGTTCGATCGGTGAATAAGCCATCAGCGGAATTTTCTGACTTGCACACCACAGCATCAAATCAAATTCTGCCCCACGCCGGATCAAATTATAAAGTATCTGATTGGTGGCTGCCGCTTTCCCGCCTGTTAGATCAATCAGTTCTTTCATATCGGCAACATCGAAATTACTGACACCCCATGCACCGATCTTGCCCGCCTGCTGCAATTTTTCAAAGGCAGACAAGGTCTCCTCCAGCGGATACCGCCCACGCCAATGCAAGAGATAAAGATCAATCTTTTCTGTGCCAAGCCGCATGAGACTACGCTCACACGCTTCAATCGTACCCTCTTGAGAGGCGTTATAGGGCAACACTTTACTGACGAGAAAGACGGCATCTCGATGACCTTTGATCGCCTCGCCCACCACTTCTTCCGCGCCACCATCGGCATACATTTCGGCAGTGTCGATCAGCGTCATGCCAAGTTCGATACCGCATTGCAGTGCCTCGACTTCCAGTCGTCGCTGCCGCGCATCTTCGCCCATATACCAGGTGCCCTGCCCGAGCGCTGGCACGAGCATGCCCGAAGCCAGTTTCACATGGGGAATTGTTCCGGTCATGGTTTGCCTCGTTCATGGATTGCGACTGTCGCAAAGAACATAGGCTACATTAGAGCGCATCCCAAAAAGTGAGAAACGATTTTTGGATAAGTTGCGCGACAACACAAAGAGATATAGCGCCGATCCGATTCAATTAGATCGAAACGGGCTCTAAGCGAACTGCAATCCAAAGCCCTGCATCAATCGACGAATGGCATAGTCAGGCTTTTGAGAGGTGAAGACCGCAAGATCATTGTGATGATGCAACTCTTTATTGATCTCACGTGATGGCAAAAGCGATACGGTGCGCCGTGCGATCGCTTCCGCAGGATCAAGCCAGTCAACCGGCCAGGGAGCCAGTCGCCGAAACACATTTGCGAGAAATGGATAGTGCGTGCAGGCGAGCACAACAATATCCGTGCGCTCGCCATCTTTTTCGACAAAGCACGGCGTAATCTGTTCAATAACCAGCACCTCGTCGATTTCTTCACCGCGAATATGCGCCTCAGCGACCGCAGCAAGCCGGTCAGCTCCGACCAGACGCACATGACATTGCGTGGCAAACGATTGGATCAGATCGCGAGTATAGGCGCGCTTCACTGTCCCAGGCGTAGCCAGAACGGAAACCAGCCCAGATGATGTACGCTCAGCGGCGGGCTTGATCGCAGGAACAGTACCGACAAAAGGCACGTCCGGATAAGCACGGCGCAGATCATCTAACACCAAAGTCGACGCGGTATTGCAGGCAATGACCGCAATTTCTGGATTGTGCTCCGCGATGAATTTGCCAAAAAGCTCAACAATGCGCACGCGCAACGCTTCTTCTTCCCATCCGCCATAAGGAAAACCGGCATCGTCCGCAATGTAGACAAACCGACGGTCAGGCATCAGCACCCGCGCTTCCCTCAAAACCGTCAAGCCGCCAATGCCACTATCAAATACCAATATGGGCTTTTCATACGTGGCGGTCGACGTTTCGAAACGATCAGCTGCGGGAGCGTGTTTCATTCAGCCTTGTCCTCTGTTGCGGGCTTGCGGGCCCGGCTTTCCGGTGCACCTGAACCGCGCGGCTTTTTGGGTGTGAAAACATCAAGCGAGGTGATGACGCCACGCAGAAGCTTGAGTTCTGCGGATGCAAAACCTGCGCGCGTCAGCACCGAACGCAGATTGTTGACCATGATTTCTTTCTTCGCCTCGGGGCGGAAATAGCCCCTGATATCAAGCGCTTCTTCCAGATGATTGAAAAGACTCTGCAATTCCAGCTTGGGCGCCGCTTCCATTTCCGGTCCACGGAAAACCGTATCGGTTTCGGTTTGGAGACCAGACTTCATCCATTCATAAGACATCAGCAGCACGGCTTGTGCGATATTGAGCGAGGCAAATGCCGGATTAACAGGGAAAGTCACCAACTCATCGGCAAGGCCAACTTCTTCGTTGCTCAAGCCGAAACGTTCGCGACCAAATAGAATACCCGTCTTCTCTCCAGCAGTAAAACGACGGCGCAACTCGCCATTCGCTTCCACAGGACTACGCACTTGCTTGAAGCCATCGCGTTCGCGTGCCGTTGTTGCGTAAACGAAGTTCAAGTCAGAAATCGCTGAGGGCAGATCCTCGTAAACAACCGCATTATCGATGATATGATCCGCTTTGCTGGCAGCGGCACGCGCTTTTTCGCTCGGAAATTCTTCACGTGGCTGGACAAGTCGTAACTCGGCAAGACCAAAATTCGCCATGGCGCGCGCTACCATGCCGATATTCTCCGGCAATTGCGGGTTAACCAGAATGATCGCCGGTCCTTCGGTGATCAGCGTGCGCTGTTTGTCTGTTCCTGCCATGATATTTTCCGCTAAAGCATGGCGCAGCTAAAAGTCTCATTCAGCGTCCGCGACCATGCGACAATTGTAAGAAATCAGAGCGATCAAATCCGGTAAAATTAAGTGCGATACGCTCTGATGCTTTAGGATCGTGGCGCTTCCCTGACATAATTGACAGAAAATCGCAAAGATTCCCCTTACATCCGATCTGGAAATTCAGGTGTAGTAGCGGAATAACACCAGTCTGCCTCCCATCCATGCCAGACTGTTGGCACCGACATCGAAGTTTACAGGGAGGAAAATCATGTCCGGCAAAAAGATTCTCATAATCTGCGGCGATTTCTGCGAAGATTACGAAACAATGGTTCCGTTCCAGACGCTTCTCGCCGTTGGCCATAAGGTCCATGCTGTATGCCCCGGCAAAAAGGCAGGCGATGCCATTGCGACAGCCATTCACGACTTCGAGGGCCACCAGACCTATACCGAAAAGCCGGGCCATAACTTCACCCTCAATGCAACATTCGCCGACGTGAAGGCTGAAAGCTATGACGCGCTCGTCATTCCCGGTGGGCGAGGACCGGAATATTTGCGCCTCGATGATAAAGTCATAGCAATCGTCAAACATTTTTTTGAAGCCAACAAACCTGTTGCGGCTGTCTGCCATGGCGCACAGCTTCTGGCCGCCGCCCGCGTTCTCGAAGGCCGTACCTGCTCGGCCTATCCTGCCTGTCGCCCAGAAGTAGAACTCGCAGGTGGCACTTATGCGGATATCCCAGTTGATCAAGCTGTTACTGATGGCAATCTGGTGACAGCGCCTGCCTGGCCTGCCCACCCAGCATGGTTGTCGCAATTTCTCAAAGTTCTCGGCACCAACATCACGCACAGTTAGTTGAATTTCTGCCTGCAACTCTAATCCGGTTGCAGGCAGACAAAATCTACGCGACATTATGGTTGGAGAGATTTCGGGAGGAAACCATGTGCAGATTGTTCATCGGGGCAGACCCGGAACTTTGGCAAAGCGTCACACGCTCGTTGCGTATTGATGGGGTGGTAACCAGTGTGCGGCTCGAAAACTTCTTCTGGTGGGCACTGGAAGATATTGCTGCGCGCGATGATCTTACCGTTAATCGCCTGCTTGGTCGTCTCTATGGTGAATCGCGGGCCGAGGGCCATGATCTGGATAATTTTGCATCGTTCCTGCGTGTTTGCTGTGGCCGATATCTGGCACTGCAGGTCAGTGGTCTTGTCCCAACAGACAAAGCAACAGCAATTTCGACGCTCGACGCAGATGCAATTCTGCTGCACGAACGAGAATCCTATCGCGATCAGCACTCAGCATGGCGAAAGCCCGCACATCATGCTGCCTAAAATAGCAATTCCCAAAATTTTGACCTGAGAATCTGGCTATAGGCCAAAGAATAAGCCTCTGACACTTTGCCTTCGCGGTTACCGATGCTATACGGTCGCGACGCATTAAATGAGAGGCTTTATCAATGGCAAAAATCAAGGTTGCGAACCCGGTCGTTGAACTCGACGGCGATGAAATGACCCGCATCATCTGGCAGTTCATCAAGGACAAGCTGATCCATCCCTACCTCGACATCGATCTGAAATATTACGATCTGTCAGTAGAACATCGTGATGAAACCAATGACCAGGTTACCATTGATGCGGCCAATGCCATCAAGGAACATGGCGTCGGCGTAAAATGCGCAACCATCACGCCGGACGAAGCACGCGTTGAAGAATTCAAGCTCAAGAAGATGTGGAAGTCGCCAAACGGCACCATCCGCAACATTCTCGGTGGGGTTATCTTCCGCGAACCGATTATCTGCAAGAACGTTCCTCGTCTGGTTCCAGGCTGGACGCAACCAATCATCGTTGGCCGTCATGCTTTCGGTGACCAGTACCGCGCGACCGACTTCAAGTTCCCCGGCAAGGGCACCTTGTCGATCAAGTTTGTCGGTGAAGATGGTGAGACCATCGAGCACGAAGTCTATCAGGCTCCGGCGGCTGGCGTGGCAATGGCCATGTACAACCTCGACGAATCGATCCGTGAATTTGCGCGCGCCTCGCTGAACTATGGCCTGCAGCGCAATTACCCGGTCTATCTCTCGACCAAGAACACCATCCTCAAAGCCTATGATGGTCGCTTCAAGGACATCTTCGAAGAAGTCTACCAGGCTGAATTCGCTGAAAAGTTCAAGGCTGCCAAGATCTGGTACGAACATCGCCTGATCGACGACATGGTTGCTTCGGCCCTCAAGTGGTCCGGCGGCTATGTTTGGGCATGTAAGAACTATGACGGCGACGTGCAGTCCGATATCGTGGCACAGGGCTTCGGCTCGCTCGGCCTGATGACCTCAGTTCTGATGACACCAGATGGCAAGACCGTTGAAGCTGAAGCTGCACACGGCACCGTGACCCGTCACTATCGTCAGCACCAGAAGGGCGAGGAAACCTCGACCAATTCGATCGCTTCGATCTTCGCATGGACCCGCGGCCTTGCTCACCGTGCAAAGCTTGACGAGAATGCTGAGCTGAAGCGCTTTGCCGACACGCTTGAAAAGGTCTGCGTAGACACCGTTGAATCCGGCTTCATGACCAAGGATTTGGCGCTGCTTATCGGTCCAGATCAGCCTTGGCTCTCGACCACCGGCTTCCTCGACAAGATCGACGAAAACCTCCAGAAGGCAATGGCTGCTTAAAGCATTTCCAGCAAAAAAAACGCGAAGCGATTTTGCGTTAGATCATGCATAAAAACAAATAGTTACAGCGGCTTCAGCGCTTCTGTCTGAACTGGAGCCGCTGTAAGCCTATCTGGTAAACGATAAAACGGCGGGATTTTCCCGCCGTTTTTTATTGGTTCGTAGCAATTTGCCCTCGCAAGCAGTCGGCCTGCCAGATAGTCTGTCCTTGTTGAAATAGGGAGGACTATATGTCGACAATTCGGGTATTAACGCCGCAAGATCGGACTGCATGGGAACCATTGTGGGGCGCTTATCAGGTCTTTTACGAAGTCGACATTCCAGCTGAAACCACGAACCTCACATGGGAGCGTTTTCAAGACGCTTCGGAACCCATGCATGTCTTAGGTGCATTTGATGACGACGGACGTCTTGTCGGTTTCGTGCATGCGATCTTTCACCGCTCCTGCTGGCTACCGAAATGGACCTGCTATCTTCAAGACCTCTATGTCGAGAACAGCCAGCGCGGAAAAGGCACCGGCGCAGCCCTGATCGACGCTGTGGCTGATCTGGCGCGCGAAGAAGGCGCAGGGAGGCTCTATTGGCTCACGCATGAAAGCAATGCAACTGCACGTCGCCTCTATGACAGCATCGCGCAACAGTCTGGATTCATTCAATATCGTAAGGCCTTATAAAAAAGCCGGTTTTCCGTTTCTTTTTGGCGAGAGAAAGAGCATCCTGTTGCCAAGCCTGCAGGGAGGATGACCAATGAGCGATTTGAAGCTTTACACCAACCCCATGTCACGCGGACGCATTGCGCGCTGGATGTTAGAGGAAATCGGCAAACCTTACGATGTAGAGATCCTCGATTTTGGCCCACCGATGAAAGGGCACGATTACTGTTCCATCAACCCAATGGGCAAGGTTCCAGCAATTCGCCATGGCAAGGATATTGTGACCGAAGTCGCAGCCATTTGCGCCTATCTCGCGACGACCTTCCCAGAGGCCGGACTGGCCCCGCATCCCGACGAGCGTGCTGATTTCTATCGCTGGCTGTTCTTCACATCAGGTCCGGTCGAAGCAGCTCTCTCCAACCACGCGCTTGGCTATGAAGTGCCCGCCGACAAACAAGGCATGGTGGGTTATGGCAATTACGATACCGTCGTAAGTACGTTGGAGAATGCCGTCTCCCGCCACCCCTATATTACCGGCACCCGGTTCACTGCAGCCGATGTCTATGTCGGCTCACATATTGGCTGGGGATTGCGTTTTGGCACATTGCCGCCAAAACCAGCCTTTACAGCCTATTGGGATCGTTTGAAAGATCGTCCGGCCATGAAACGCGCCAATGAACTCGACGACGCAGCAGCGGCGGTTACCAAGAAATAATCAGAGCTGGAAAGTCTTTGCAAAAGCTTGGATTCCATTGGGTGAGAATGCAATAACCCGGCCTTCTTCCCGACGCGCCCAGCCTTTATCGATGAAGTTTTTCAAAAGCGCCGCGCCCAATGCACCGCCGAGGTGGTTACGCCTCTCGCTCCAGTCGAGACAATGTCGGCAAAGCGGTCGCTTACCCTTTTGCAACATATCCACATCAATGCCGAGGCAAGAGAAAAATGACTTCCCTTCATCGGTAAGCAGAGGTTCATTGGCATCATCGATCAGTCCAAGCCTATGGGATGCGTCGAGCATTTCAACGCCGCGCTCGCCTGCCAGATGATCGTAACAAATTCGCGCCTTACGCAGCGCATTGTCCTTAGGACCAGTACGAACACGCACTGCGCCGGTGCGTTGTGCAAGCCCCATAAGTCCTTCCAGAACCTGCGCCACATCCGTGCCTGAAAGCCTGAAATAACGGTGCCTGCCCTGCTTTTCGGCTACGAGCAAATTGGCTGCATCAAGCTTTGAGAGATGCCCGCTGGCTGTCTGAATCGTCACGCCTGCTGCTGCTGCAAGTTCGCTTACCGTCAAAGCACGCCCGTCCATCAGCGCGGTCAGCATGTTTGCGCGCGCCGGATCACCCAGCAGGGATGCAACTGAAGCTATGATCGGTCCGTCTTTCATACTTCGATGCTAACCGAAGCATGGACGCATTTCAATAGGCTAAACAGTCTCCACCAAATCCACCAACTCAGGAGACGACGATGATTACCTGCTTTATCCGCTATCAGATCGACCCGTACAAAGCAGAAGCTTTCGCGGAATATGCGCCGCAATTGGGGACAAGCAAGCCCACGTTGCGGCGCGAACCTGATTGATTATTTCGGTCCGCATGAGGGTTCAACTACTACGGCCTATGGCGTCTATTCCGTCGAAGATCTTGCCGCCTATGAAGCATTTCGTGCGCGACTTGCATCTGATCCAATCGGTCAGGCAAATTATGATTTTGCAAAACGCGAACAGTTTATCTGCTCGGAAGAGCGTATCTTTCTCAAGTTGCAATCGGCCCCACATGCGGAGTTTATCAAGCCATGATCGCTGTTATTTTTGAAGTCTGGCCTGCGGATGATGAGCGGCGCGAGCAATATCTTGATATCGCGGCAAGCCTGCGCGCTGATCTGGTCAAAATCGATGGTTTCATATCCATCGAGCGCTTTCAAAGTCTGGTTGAACCAGAAAAATTGCTGTCGCTCTCCTTCTGGCGTGACGAAGATGCTGTCAAACAGTGGCGCAACTTGCCCACTCATCGGATCGCACAGGCAAAGGGACGAGGTGGTGTCTTTGAAAACTACCGCTTGCGCATTGCAGAGGTCTCACGCGATTATGGTCTCGATGAACGTGAAGAAGCTCCCGACGATAGTCGGAATGCGCATGCTGCATAAAGAAAAAGGCCGGGAAAACCCGGCCTTCTGCAGTTCTAATCTAAGTACAATCAGACGATCAGCGCTTTAACAGCAGCGATTGCTTCGCTTGCCTTCGTGCCATCAGGCCCACCGGCCTGCGCCATGTCCGGACGACCGCCACCGCCGGCACCGCCAAGAGCACCAGATGCAGCACGCACCAGATCAACCGCACTGAAACGGCCAACCAGATCGTCAGTCACAGCAGCAACCGCGCTTGCCTTGCCGTCTTCACCGACACCGATGAAGAGAACAACGCCTGAGCCAACCTGCTTTTTGCCTTCGTCAGCAAGTGGCTTGAGATCGCGCGGCGAAACGCCAGTCACAACCTTGCCGAGGAAATTGACGCCATTGACGGTTTCCACAGCACTGCCGCCATCAGACGCACCACCGCTCAGCGCCAGTTGTCTGCGGGCTTCGGTAAGCTCGCGTTCCAGCTTCTTACGCTCATCAACCAGAGCGTTGACACGCTCAAGTGCTTCTGATGGCGTCGTCTTAAGAACACCGGCGATTGCCTTGACGCGCTCGTCCTGCTCTTCGAGGTACAGGCGAGCTGCCTCACCCGTCAGCGCTTCCATACGGCGAACACCGGCAGCGACACCGCTGTCGGACAGAATACGCACGAGGCCAATATCACCCGTCTGACGAACATGCGTGCCGCCGCAAAGCTCAACAGAGTAAGCCTTGCCAGCCTTTTCGCCGTGCGTAGCCGTCCCCATTGAAACAACGCGAACTTCGTCGCCATACTTTTCGCCGAACAGCGCCATTGCACCTTCAGCAATCGCATCATCAACCGCCATCAAACGCGTCGAAACCGGTGCGTTCTGCAGGATGATCTCATTGGCGAGATTTTCAACAGCAGTCAGTTCTTCAGCCGAAATTGGCTTCGGGTGCGAGAAGTCGAAACGCAGACGATCGGGAGCAACGAGCGATCCCTTCTGAGCGACATGTGAGCCGAGCGTTTCGCGCAGCGCTTCATGCAGAAGATGGGTTGCCGAGTGGTTGGAGCGAATGCGTGTACGACGCACAGCGTCTACCTTCAATTCGACTGCATCGCCGACCTTGGCCGAACCTTTGGTGACTTGGCCGGTATGAACGAAAACGCCCTCGCCCTTCTTCTGCGTGTCTTTGATCGTGATTGCAAAGCCTTCGCCGGAAATCGTTCCTGTATCGCCCTGCTGACCACCGGACTCGCCGTAGAACGGTGTCTGATTAACGATGACAGAAACGGTTTCGCCTTCCGCAGCCGATGCAACCTCTGCACCGTCACGGACAAGCGCAGTGATCACACCTTCAGCGCTTTCGGTTTCATAACCAAGGAATTCGGTCGCGCCGACCTTATCCTTGATACCGAACCAGATGGTTTCAGTGGCAGCTTCGCCCGAACCAGTCCAGTTGGCGCGTGCTTCTGCCTTCTGGCGTTCCATGGCGACGTTGAAACCGTCGGTATCGACTGTCACACCGCGCTGGCGCAGTGCATCCTGTGTAAGATCAAGCGGAAAGCCGTAGGTGTCGTAAAGCTTGAAAGCCGTCTCGCCATCAAGGCGATCACCTTCAACCAGACTTTCCGAAGCATCGGAAAGCAAACCAAGACCGCGTTCCAGCGTCTTGCGGAAACGGGTTTCTTCAAGCTTGAGGGTTTCAGAGATCAATGCTTCAGCGCGGATCAGTTCCGGATAGGCCTGTCCCATTTCGCGGATGAGCGCTGGCAGCAGACGCCACATCAATGGCTCTTTTGCGCCGAGCAGCTGCGCATGACGCATAGCGCGGCGCATGATGCGGCGCAGCACGTAGCCACGGCCTTCATTCGATGGCAGAACGCCATCGGCAATCAGGAAGCTCGATGCACGCAGGTGATCAGCGATAACGCGATGGCTCGCACGGAAATCGCCTTCAGCCTTAACGCCAGTTGCGTCCTCCGATGCGCGGATCAATGCCTTGAAAAGATCGATATCGTAATTGTCATGCACACCCTGCAGAACCGCCGCGACACGTTCCAGACCCATGCCCGTATCAATCGACGGACGTGGCAGATCAATGCGCTGCTCAGGAGAGAGCTGCTCGAACTGCATGAAAACAAGATTCCAGATTTCGATGAAACGATCGCCGTCTTCATCTGCGGAGCCGGGAGGGCCACCCCAGATATGATCGCCATGATCGTAGAAGATCTCCGAACAAGGACCGCAGGGGCCGGTATCACCCATTGCCCAGAAATTGTCGCTCGTCGCAATGCGGATGATGCGATCATCCGAAAGACCGGCGATTTTCTTCCAGAAATTCGCAGCGTCGTCATCTGTGTGATAAACGGTGACAAGGAGCTTATCTTTGTTGAGGCCAAACTCTTTTGTGATCAGGTTCCACGCATGGCTGATCGCTTCTTCCTTGAAGTAGTCGCCAAAGGAGAAATTACCGAGCATTTCAAAGAACGTGTGGTGACGAGCCGTGTAGCCGACATTGTCCAGATCGTTGTGCTTGCCGCCGGCGCGCACGCATTTTTGCGAAGTGGTCGCGCGGCTGTATGGGCGCTGTTCAAGACCGGTAAAGACGTTCTTGAACTGCACCATGCCCGCATTGGTGAACATGAGTGTTGGGTCGTTGCGCGGCACCAACGGGCTTGATGAAACAACCTCGTGTCCGTTCTTGCGGAAATAGTCGAGGAATGTGGACCTTATCTCGTTGACGCCAGCCATAATTCACCCTTGGACATTTTCTGCCCTGCATGAGAAGCACCTCTCAACAAGGCGCATCGATTATCTTTTCACCACCCGCAAGGTTGCAACGATGTCCGGCACTTTCATGCCGCCACGCTTCGACTGCCCGATCATGGAAAGTCCGTGAGGTGGAGTTTCGGTTGACCGCTTTTAACGGGGCACCGCTTTTCTGTCCAGATAAGCAGTGTGCGCTATAAAAGCAATTTCTCCCGGAAAGTATGAAAACGACAACTATGCAACAGTGTTTGTGGCATTTCCAGCAAAAGCGCGATGCGCTTTTGCGTAGGATAACGCTCAAAAACAACTCGTTACAGTGGTTCCAAAGATTCAGCTGTCGCTGGAACCGCTATAAGCTTAAAAGCAAAAGCCCCGCGCTATGCGCAGGGCTTTCATCTGTTTCGTCACAAGACGAATTTTACATTTCTGCAGCTTCCGGACCATCATCCGCTTCTGGACCGCCATCTTCAAGGAACTGCTCGGCAATCAGCCCGGCATTCTGACGGAGCGTCGTTTCGATTTCTTTCGCAACTTCCGGATTATCCTTGAGATACTGCTTGGCATTTTCACGGCCCTGCCCCAGACGCTGGGAATTATAGGAGAACCATGCGCCCGACTTCTCAACAACACCGGCTTTGACGCCAAGATCGACCAATTCGCCCATCTTGGAAACGCCTGCACCATACATGATGTCGAATTCAACCTGCTTGAATGGAGGTGCAAGCTTGTTCTTGACCACCTTCACGCGGGTCTGGTTGCCCACAACTTCGTCACGCTCCTTAATCGAACCAATACGGCGAATATCGAGACGCACCGATGCGTAGAACTTAAGCGCATTACCGCCAGTCGTCGTTTCAGGCGAACCGAACATGACACCGATCTTCATACGAATCTGGTTGATGAAGATCACCATGCAGTTCGAACGTGAGATCGAAGCGGTGAGCTTACGCAATGCCTGGCTCATCAATCGTGCCTGAAGGCCAGGCAAAGAATCGCCCATTTCACCTTCAATTTCCGCACGTGGTGTCAGAGCTGCAACCGAGTCGATAACCAGAACATCAATGGCGCCGGAACGCACAAGCGTATCCGTGATTTCAAGCGCCTGTTCGCCAGTATCAGGCTGCGAGATCAGCAGATTCTCAAGATCAACACCAAGCTTGCGGGCGTACACCGGATCAAGCGCATGTTCCGCATCCACAAATGCACAGATGCCGCCCTTTTTCTGAGCTTCTGCAATGGTATGGAGCGCAAGCGTCGTCTTACCCGAGCTTTCCGGACCATAAATTTCTACGATACGTCCCTTGGGCAGACCGCCGACGCCCAATGCTATATCGAGAGAAAGCGAACCGGTCGACACCGTTTCAATCTCTACAACCTGATCATTCTGACCAAGGCGCATAATCGAGCCTTTGCCGAACGCCCGTTCGATCTGCGACAGAGCCGCATCGAGAGCCTTTGTCTTGTCCACTGAATTTTCCTCAACAAGTCGCAATGAATTCTGAGACATCTTACACCATCCTCTTGTCTCGCTAGAAGCCCGGCGGGCTCATTGCCAATATCTATTTGTATCTGTTTTGTTCTCATTTTGCAATAAGGACAAGATATTGATTTCTATATGTTTAATATTTTTGTTCTATTATTGTTCCATTTAATTAGAAACTTGTAATTTGCAAGACTGTCCACGCTTTAGTTCTAAAAAATGTGTGGTCGGGCGGTTCGATTCGCAATCTACGCATAAAAAACGCAGCACTTCTTGCAAAGAGCTGCGTCACGATGCGGATTAAATCCGATTCTCTAATTTAGGAGCTAGCGCCACGCAGCGGCGAAATCTGGATTTCTACGCGACGATTCTGCGCGCGTCCGTCTGGCGTTGCGTTGGTAGCGACTGGCTGGCTCGCACCATAACCGATGACTGCAAAGCGACGTGGATCGATACCCTGCGAACCAAGATAGCTTGCAACCGAAGAAGCGCGGCGCTGCGACAGACCCTGATTATAGCTTGCGCTACCGGTTGAGTCGGTGTGACCGAGAACGTCGACAAGAGTCTGGTTGAACTTGCGAAGCACGATCGCAACGGAATTAAGCGTTGGGTAGAACTGGCTCTTAACCTGATCCTGATCGGTATCGAAAGTGATGGCCGATGGCATGTTCAGGATGATCTGATCGCCATTACGCGTAACCGAAACGCCGGTTCCCTGCAGCTGGTTGCGCAACTCGGATTCCTGGCGATCCATGTAATTGCCGATAGCGCCGCCACCCAGCGCGCCAATACCAGCACCGATCAGAACAGCGTTGCGCTGTGCGCGGCTGGAACCACCAACCATCAAGCCGCCGAGCGCACCGACAGCCGCACCAATTGCAGCACCGCCAGCGGTGTTCGACACCTTCTGATCGCCAGTATAAGGGTCGGTCGTGCAGCCTGCCAGAAATGTGGCACCGATAAGGGCAATCCCGATTTTTTTCAGCATGTATAGGTCATCCTCAATTGTCGATTCGTCGCGAATGATAACTTCGATTAAGGCCGGATGGTGTCTTTAAATCCCCATCCGCGACTTTTAAAACGCGTTTTGTTCTGATTGCAACAGATCACCGATCAATTGATCGCTAGTGCCTTACCCAATGCGCCCACAAGAACGCAGCTGTGTAGCATAACGATTGGCCATCGACTGGGCACGTTTCGCACCATTCAGCGCGGTTGCGTTGCCACGCCAGACACCGCGCGAATAGCCTCCATGCCCGGAATAGTAAGCGAGATAGAGACTGTACGCATCTGCCCGGTTAATGCCATTCTTCTGGTAGCTCTGGTAATGATACCAGCCGATGAAGTGAATAGCGTCGCTGAAATTGCTTCGTGATGCAGTCCAGCGCCCGGTTTCCCGCTTATAGCGATCCCACGTTCCATTTAGTGCCTGAGAATAACCATAGGCGCTGGAAGCGCGCTTCCATGGGATAAATCCGAGCAGCTTGGTGCGCGGCGGACGCGCATAAGGGCGGAATCCGGATTCGGTATAGATTGTCGCCATCAGAACATGGACCGGCACACCGAACTCACGCGAAGTGCGGGTCGCGTCCTTCTGCCAATTATTTATCCAGCCGTCGCGTTGATCAAAGACTGCGCAAACATTACTGACCTGCCGTGGAGCGGTCGCGCAGCCACCAAGAATAACGAGCGCGACGAGAAACAAAACGCGCGTCATGGGGAAACCTCGTTGCTTTTAAAAATTGATAAAACGTAAATATTAAAGAGGAATTAAATTAAAACGTTGAATTTATTATGGTTACTGTAAAGTTTACCGTCACTTCTCAAGGTTGCCGGATTGTTGAAATCATTGATAAATCAAGCCCTGTCTTTGATTGTGGAGTACGACTAACGATTGCACAGAACAGCAGTTTACCGTGCTCGATGAAGGCCGAATTGTGACCTATACCGTCTGGGCAATGATTGGCGCTCTTGAATGAGAGGCCAAGTGAGCAATATTTCGCTATAAAAACGCAGGAACAAGCTGGCTGGAGGAATAGTAATGAACGTGCAAAAGCTTCGCGCCGCTTACAACGGATATGTTTCCTGCCTGAATGCTCAGGATTGGCCGTCGCTACATCATTTCGTTGCAGAAACAGCCCAACATAACAGTCGACATTTGGGTCTTACTGGGTATCGGGAAATGCTTATCCGCGACTATCAGCAAATACCTGATCTTCGCTTCAACATCGGATTGCTGGTTGCTGAACCGCCGATTATTGCCAGTCGTCTTGATTTTGACTGCACGCCAATCGGAAGTTTTCTCAGTCTGCCGGTCAACGGCAAAAAGATCCAGTTTTCGGAGAATGTCTTTTACGAATTCGTCGATTACAAAATCGATAAAGTTTGGTCCGTCATCGACAAATCGGCCATCGAAGCGCAGTTGTCGCGGTAGTTTCAGCGCCTACCCTGGCGCTCTGCTCTCAGACGTGACCAGTAGTCGAGCCTTTTGCGAATTTCTCGCTCAAAACCACGCTCCGGCGGATCGTAAAAAACCTGTCTCCCCATCACTTCCGGGAAGTAGTCCTGACCTGAGAACGCATCTGGCTGATCATGGTCATAAGCATAACCATCTCCGTAGCCTTCATTCTTCATAAGCTTGGTCGGTGCATTCAGTATATGCTTGGGCGGGAGCAGTGATCCATTTTCCTTGGCGGCGCGCATAGAGGCTTTGTAAGCCATATAAACCGCGTTGGATTTAGGTGCTGTCGCGAGATAAACGCAGGCTTGCGCCAAAGCGAGCTCACCTTCCGGCGAGCCAAGATAGTCATAAGCATCCTTGGCCGCATTGCAAATTGCAAGCGCCTGCGGATCAGCAAGACCAATATCCTCCACAGCCATTCGAACCAGCCGACGCCCCAGATAAAGTGGGTCTTCGCCTGCATCGAACATGCGACAAAGATAATAGAGTGCAGCATCCGGATCAGACCCACGCACCGACTTATGCAAAGCCGAAATCAGGTTGTAATGCCCATCCTGCCCCTTGTCATAAACAGGAGCGCGGCGCTGAACCACCTCCTGCAACTTCTCCGCATCAAACACTTCATCGGGTCGAGCGGCACGCCACACTTCCTCAGCGAGCGTTAACGCCGCGCGGCCGTCACCGTCGGCCATCCGAATGAGGCTTGCCCGTGCATCCTCATCGAGCGGCAGTGGACGTTCTTCCTGCTCTTCCGCGCGCGTGAGAAGCGTCGCAATGCTTGTTCCGTCGTGAGGATGAAATGTCAGCACCCTCGCCCGCGACAACAAAGCGGCATTCAGTTCAAACGAAGGGTTTTCTGTCGTGGCACCTATCAGGATAACCGTACCATCTTCCATCACAGGCAGGAAACTATCCTGTTGCGCGCGATTGAAGCGATGAATTTCGTCCACAAACAGCAGGGTCTGACGACCCGACATGCGCCGCGCACGCGCAGATTCAAACACCTTCTTCAGATCAGCCACGCCGGAAAAAATTGCCGAAATCTGCTCAAAGGCAAGCTCGGTTTCACCGGCAAGCAATCGTGCAACTGTTGTCTTGCCGGTTCCCGGAGGTCCCCAGAAGATCATAGACCCAAGCGAACCAGAGGCGATCATTCGTGTTAGCACACCTTCCGGTCCGGTCAGATGTTCCTGCCCTGTCACTTCCGATAGATGACGCGGGCGCAAACGATCAGCAAGCGGCCTGTTACGGTCCGCCTGCGGATCCACCGCATTGGAAAAAAGGTCGCTCATTACGCTTCGCTCGATGCTCAAAAACAAATGTCGTTTCAGGCATAGTCCCGCCTGAAACGACATGCAACAGTTTGGGGTTTGGTATTAAAGCATGTCTCCCAGAAGTGGGACCCGTTTTTTGAGATAAAGACATGCGTTAAAACAAATAGTAGAGGCATTTCTAACGATTCATCTTAAACAGGAAATGCTCTAGCGTACAAACTGGCGGATCAATGCGCCATTGCGTTCCACCTCAAGCCGCCATGCCAAACCGCGTCCACTGTTTAACGCGGCAGTTAGATCATTAATCGTGCGGATTGGATTACCGTTAATACCGCGAATAATGTCGCGTTGACGTAGACCAAGTCGCGCTGCTTGTGAGTTAACAATCACGTCTGTAACGATGACGCCACGTGCCCCATCACGCATCCGCATCTTCGAAGCCATCGACGCAGTAAGCTCTTCAACCACAGCACCTTCAAATGGATTGTCGCCTTTGATTGTCTGCTTTTGCTGTGGCTTTGTCTCAGGTTCCTTCGCAAGCTTCACCGGCAATTTGCTATCCTTGCCATTGCGAACGATATCCAGCGTGACGGTGTTTCCTATACCAGCTGTCGATAGACGATACCCAAGCACATCAACATTATCAGCCCGCACACCCTGAACCGACATGACAACGTCACCGACCTTCAGTCCTGCTTCTTCTGCCGGACCACCTTTGATCACAGCCGTTACAAGCACGCCGAACGACTTATCCATGCCGAGGCTTTCGGCAACATCAGGTGTAATATTCTGGAAGGTTGCACCAATGAAAGGGCGTTCAAAACTCGTGCTACCGCTCAATGCAGCATCAACAACTGCGCGCACCATGTTCGATGGAATGGCAAAGCCAATGCCCACAGAACCACCTGAACGCGAGAAAATTGCCGTATTGATGCCAATCAGACGACTGCGCATGTCGATGAGACCGCCACCAGAGTTACCGGGATTGATCGCAGCATCTGTCTGGATGAAAAAATCGAAGTCAGAAACCCCAACCTGCGTGCGCGACTGAGCCGAAACGATACCGCTTGTCACCGTCTGACCAACCCCAAATGGATTACCGATCGCCAGAACCAGGTCGCCTACTTCAACTTCATCGGAGTTTCCAAGCGCCAGAACCGGAAAGTTCTCCTTTGCTTCAATTTTCAGCACAGCCAGATCTGTGGTTTCGTCACGCAAAAGAACCGTGCTCTCAAACTGACGCCCGTCCGACAGCGCGACCTTGATCTCGTCAGCATCCTTGATGACGTGATTATTAGTCACCACGATACCCGATGCATCGACGATGACGCCTGAGCCGAGGGATTGTTCGGTTCGTGATTTGCCACCGCCGCCAAATTGTTTGCCAAAGAATTGTTCGAAAAACGGATCGCCAGCAAACGGTGATTGCTGTTGCTGCACTTGGCGTGCCGCATAAACATTGACGACGGCTGGTGCTGTTGCCTTCACAAGAGGAGCAAAGGAAAGCTGCATATCTGCACGACTAAGAGGTATCTGTGTGCCCTGAGCCGGAACGGCAGTTTCCTGCGCCATCACAGGCAATGTGACCGTGCTGATGGAAGCAAGAACCAGACCCGTAATCCCATAACGTAGCCAATTCATTCGCAAACTCCAGTTTCCTTAATCCAGCCTCCGATTCCGCGGAGCAATACCGGCAATATGGAGGTAACAAGGCCAAGTATAAAGGGCTGGATTAAGGCGAAACGCATTACAGCTTGGTAATGAATTATGACCGACTATCAGGGCACCATGATAGGAAGATCAAAATGCTTCTCGAGCGCATTCCGAAACGTGCAAAACGATCTTCGGAAAAGTTGCGCGTGAAAACAAATAATTGAGACGCGCCGATCCGATTCAGTCAAATCGAAACGAGCTGCAAACGCAAAAAAAGGGCCGCACTAGGCGACCCTTTTTATATGCTCTGTCGCGTAAGATTACGCTGCTTCTGCTTCTGCAGCAGCTTCAGCTTCAACGCGTGCACGATCAGCTTTGCCCTTTGCATCGACATCGCGCTCAACGAATTCGACAACTGCCATTGGCGCATTGTCACCAGTACGGAAGCCAGCCTTCATGATGCGGATGTAGCCGCCGTTACGGGTTGCGTAACGAGTAGCAAGTGTGTCGAACAGCTTAGCAACGAGCTGTACGTCGCGGATGGCGGAAATCGCCTGACGACGTGCATGCAAGTCACCGCGCTTGCCGAGAGTGACAAGCTTTTCTACGATTGGACGGATTTCCTTAGCTTTAGGAAGCGTGGTCACAATCTGTTCATGCTCGATGAGCGAAGCCGCCATGTTGGCGAACATTGCCTTGCGATGCGAGGCAGTGCGGTTCAGCTTACGCTGTCCATTACCGTGGCGCATGGCCTTCTCCTTTAATTCGTAACGTACCGGGATATGCCGGTCTTAATATTGGTCTTCGTAGCGCTTGGCGAGATCTTCGATGTTTTCTGGCGGCCAGGCTGGGATTTCCATACCAAGATGGAGACCCATCGATGCCAGAACTTCCTTGATCTCGTTGAGCGACTTGCGGCCGAAATTCGGAGTCCGCAACATCTCGGCTTCCGTCTTCTGGATCAGATCGCCGATGTAGACGATGTTGTCGTTCTTCAGGCAGTTTGCCGAACGTACCGACAATTCGAGCTCGTCTACCTTCTTGAGCAGAGCCGGGTTGAAAGCCAGTTCCGCAACCTGTTCCTGCGGAGCTTCCTTCTGTGGCTCTTCGAAGTTGACGAAGACCGCGAGCTGGTCCTGAAGAATGCGCGCTGCATAAGCAACTGCATCTTCACCGCTCACGGAACCATTGGTTTCGATGTTGAGCGTCAGCTTGTCGTAATCGAGAACCTGACCTTCACGGGTGTTCTCAATCTTGTACGATACCTTGCGGATCGGCGAGTAAAGGCTGTCAACCGGAATAAGGCCGATTGGAGCATCTTCCGCACGATTACGGTCGGCAGGCACATAGCCCTTACCGGTGTTAACGGTGAATTCCATGCGGATTTCAGCGCCTTCATCCAGCGTGCAGATGACGTGATCCGGATTAAGGATCTCGACATCGCCAACGGTCTGAATGTCACCAGCCGTAACAACGCCCGGGCCTTCCTTGCGGACAACCATGCGCTTCGGGCCTTCACCTTCCATACGGATGGCGATTTCCTTGACGTTCAGAACGATATCCGTGGTGTCTTCGCGGACACCCGGAATGGAAGAGAATTCATGCAGAACGCCATCAATCTGAATGGCGGTCACGGCAGCGCCGCGCAGCGACGACAGAAGCACGCGACGCAGTGCGTTACCAAGCGTCAGACCAAAACCGCGTTCCAGCGGCTCAGCAACGACGGTTGCAAGCGTGCGAGAGCCGTTGGTGTTGAATTCCACCTTGTTCGGCTTGATCAGTTCCTGCCAGTTCTTCTGGATCATGTGGTTTTCCTCTATCAACCGTCGCTACCATCCTATCGTAGCGATCTTGTGAAGAACCGCAGAGGAGCCCCGGAACTAATTTGACTTAATCCAGGGCTCATGCGGCATAAAAACGAAAATCAGACCCGGCGCTTCTTGCGCGGACGGCAGCCGTTGTGCGGGATCGGCGTAACATCGCGGATCGACGTAATCACAAAGCCGGCAGCCTGAAGGGCGCGCAGCGCAGATTCACGGCCAGAGCCCGGTCCGCAAACCTCGACTTCGAGGGAGCGCATGCCATGTTCCTGAGCCTTCTTGGCGCAATCTTCAGCAGCGATCTGTGCGGCAAACGGGGTCGACTTACGCGAACCCTTGAAACCCTGAGCACCTGCGGAAGACCAGGCAATTGCATTGCCCTGTGCATCCGTGATGGTAATCATGGTGTTGTTAAACGTCGAATTTACGTGGGCAACGCCCGACGAGATGTTTTTACGTTCGCGGCGGCGAACGCGCTGGGCTTCCTTAGCCATAATAGTCCTCTCAAATCGATCTCTACACCGCCGTAGTTCCAGCGGCTACACCGGTCCATTGAAGACAAGCTCAAGGACCAGCACCGAACCCGACCGGCGTACCGGCTGAGTCCGACGGAACGAAAACGTTCCGTCGATATTACTTCTTCTTACCTGCGATAGCCTTTGCAGGACCCTTACGGGTACGTGCATTGGTATGCGTACGCTGACCGCGAACAGGCAGCGAACGACGATGACGCAGACCGCGGTAGCAGCCAAGGTCCATCAGGCGCTTGATATTCATCGAAACTTCACGACGCAGGTCACCTTCGACCCGGTAGTCAGCATCGATTGCTTCACGGATCTGAAGTACTTCAGCATCCGACAGCTGATTAACGCGACGATCGTCGGCAATGCCAACCTTCGTTACGATCTGCCGAGCAAATTTCGGTCCAATCCCGTGGATGTACTGAAGCGCAATAACAACGCGCTTGTTCGTCGGGATGTTGACGCCAGCGATACGTGCCACGTCTGTTCTCCTTGAGTTGTAATAAATTCCACCTAAGGGACTTATCCCCGAGACAGCATAAATTGACCGGCAACGGCCTTTTTCAATTTCCGCCGCAGCCGACCATTCAAAAACCATTGAAGTGGCGCAGTCTTTGACGGAATCGCCAGAAAAAGTCAACTCTTAACTGTCCGTAAAGCTGCCAAAGCAACTTCGCAGACATTAAAAGAAACTTTTGAAAGCGATAAGCGGACCGAAAAACATAAAATGCACTTCTGTCCGCAATTCTTAAGAGCACCATCCAACCGAAGCGAAACGAGGGTCGATAAGATTATGCTTTCAATAAAAACCAGAGCGCCGATCTGATAAAATCAGACCAGTAGGCACTCTGGTGGTATTTTCAAGCCTTACGCCGGAACAAGAATTCTCTCGATTTCGGCAGTAACTTCTTCAACCGGAGCCATACCATTGATGACCCGGAGTTCACCGGTTCCTGCATAATAGCTGGAAAGCGGTGATGTCTTTTCGCGATATTCAACAAGACGCTTACGGAAAGCTTCCGGGTTATCGTCAGAACGAACCTGACCACCCTTTGCAATCGTTTCAGCCACCCGGTTCTCCATCCGGTTGACCAATGCGTTCTCATCGACCTTGAGCTCGATTACTGCATCGAGCTTGAGACCTTTACCAACGAGCATTTCGCCAAGTGCCTGTGCCTGAGGCACAGTACGAGGATAACCGTCGAGAATGAAACCAGCTGCGCAATCTGGCGCATCAATGCGCTCGGATACGATCTGATTCACGATCTCGTCGGAAACCAGCTGACCCGCATCCATAACGGCCTTGGCGCGCTTCCCGATTTCGCTTTGCTGAGCGACTGCTGCACGCAGCATGTCGCCAGTCGAAAGCTGTGGTATTCCATGCTTCTTGGTAAGAAGTCCAGCCTGCGTCCCCTTACCTGCTCCGGGCGGCCCAAGAAGTATCAGTCTCATTTATTACGTTTCCCACCTCTGAGTTTGGACTTCTTGATCAACCCTTCATACTGATGGGCAACAAGATGTCCCTGAATTTGCGCAACTGTGTCGAGTGTCACGCTGACCACGATCAGCAGCGAAGTACCGCCAAGATAGAATGGCACACCGGTCGCGGAAATCAGGAATTCCGGCAGAAGACAGACAAGCACGATATAGATGGCGCCGACAACCGTAATGCGTGTCAACACATAGTCTATATACTCTGCTGTACGTTCGCCCGGGCGGATACCCGGAATAAAGCCGGAATGCTTCTTAAGCTGGTCAGCCGTGTCCTTGGGATTGAACACGATAGCCGTGTAGAAGAAGCAGAAGAATGCCATCAACCCAGCATAGAACAGCATATAAAGTGGCTGACCATGACCGAGAGCATTGAGAATGGTCGTACCCCACGCCGGCATTTCGGCCGTATTTGCGAAACCTGCAACAGTCGCTGGTAACAGCAGAAGCGACGAAGCAAAGATCGGAGGAATAACGCCAGCCGTGTTTAGCTTGAGCGGCAGATGCGATGTATCGCCCTGGAACATGCGGTTACCAACCTGGCGCTTCGGATACTGGATCAGAAGGCGACGCTGTGCACGTTCAACAAAGACGATGATCGCAATAAGCGCGATAGCCAAAATGATAACGCCAAGGATCAGACCTGTGGACAGAGCGCCCGTACGGCCCAGTTCCAGCGTACCGGAAATAGCGTGTGGAAGGTTTGCGACAATACCGGCGAAAATTATGAGCGAAATACCGTTACCGATACCGCGCGCAGTGATCTGCTCACCCAGCCACATCAGGAACATCGTACCACCAACGAGCGTGATGACCGACGAAACCAAGAACATTGGTCCAGGATTTGTAACGATGCCGTTACCCGACTGAAGACCAACAGAAATCGCGTAAGCCTGCACAAGTGCGAGAAGCACTGTACCGTAGCGCGTGTACTGATTGATGATCTTGCGGCCCGACTCGCCTTCCTTCTTCAGCGCTTCAAGAGTCGGAACAACCGACGTCATGAGCTGCACGATGATGGAAGCGGAAATATAGGGCATGATGCCAAGTGCGAAAATGGCCATACGACCAACAGCACCACCGGCGAACATGTTGAAAAGCCCAAGAACACCCTGGCTATGCTGCTGGAATGCCTGCGCAAGCGCTTCAGGATTGATCCCGGGAAGCGGAATATACGTTCCAAACCGGTACACGAGCAAAGCGCCCAGTGTAAACCAGATGCGCTTCTTGAGTTCTTCAGCTTTCGAGAAAGCCGAAAAATTGAGATTGGAAACTAGCTGTTCAGCAGCCGATGCCATTAAATTTCTCCGGTGAAAAGTCTCCGGCCCTCCCCCTCTGCCGACACGAATCCCTGAGACCCGCACCCTCAGACAAAGAAGACCCTACCCAGATATGCGCATTGGCATAAAGGTGCAAGCGGCGGCACTAGGGCCGCCGCTTTTTATTTTGTATATCGAAGTCTTATTCAGCAGCTGCTTCGGGAAGCTTGACGCTGCCGCCGGCCTTTTCGATCTTTTCGATCGCAGCCTTGGAAGCTCCAGCAACCTCGAAGGCTACCTTAGCCTTCAATTCACCGTCCGAAAGAAGACGGACGCCGTCTTTGGCGCGACGAATCACACCAGCAGCCTTCAGCGTATCAAGGTTCACAACAGCCTTTGCATCGAGTTTGCCTGCGTCGATTGCGGTCTGAACGCGACCGAGCGAAACGACGTTGAAGCTTTTTGCAAAGATGTTTGTGAAGCCGCGCTTTGGCAGACGGCGGTAGATTGGCATCTGGCCGCCTTCAAAGCCGTTGATCGCTACGCCAGAACGGGACTTCTGTCCCTTGACGCCGCGGCCAGCGGTCTTGCCGGTGCCGGAGCCGATACCACGGCCAACGCGCTTACGCGCTTTTACAGAACCTGGCTTGTCACGCAGATCGTTGAGTTTCATGTCTCTATCCCCTGCGTTATCAAGCCTCGTCCACAACGCGGACGAGATGCTGAACCTTGGCGATCATACCACGAACTGAAGGAGTATCCTCCAGCGTGCGGCGGCGGTGCATTTTGTTAAGTCCGAGTCCGATCAGCGTTGCACGCTGTTCGGCTGGACGACGGATAGGGCTTCCGATCTGTTCGACCGTAACCGTCTTACCCTTCTTCTCAGCCATCACTCAAATCCCTTGTCTATGGCGTATCCGGTGCTGTTGCACCGGACTGGCACAAACTATCGGCTATTCTTCCGAACCGACCACATCATGGCGACGAGCCTGAAGAGTCGAGTACTTGATGCCGCGCTGTGCAGCAATGTCCTTTGGATGCATCTGATGCTTCAGAGCGTCAAAGGTTGCACGAACCATGTTGTAAGGGTTCGACGAGCCAAGCGACTTAGCAACAACGTCCTGAACGCCAAGCGTCTCGAACACAGCACGCATAGGACCACCAGCAATGATACCCTTACCAGCAGGAGCTGCACGAAGCAGAACCTTGCCAGCGCCGTGACGACCCTGCACATCGTGATGCAGTGTACGACCCGAACGCAGTGGTACGAAAATCATATCGCGCTTAGCAGCTTCAGTAGCCTTGCGGATAGCTTCAGGCACTTCACGTGCCTTGCCATGACCAAAGCCTACGCGACCCTTCTGGTCTCCAACTACGACGAGCGCAGCGAAACCGAAGCGACGGCCACCTTTAACGACCTTGGCAACGCGGTTGATGTGAACGAGCTTGTCAACGAATTCGCTGTCACGCTCCTCACGACCGCGATCCTCGCGGTTACGTTCTCTCTGTGCCATATCCTATTCCTTTATTTTTTTCCGGAAGCACAAAATGCTATTAGAAGCTCAGTCCGCCTTCGCGGGCAGCTTCGGCGAGGGCCTTCACACGGCCGTGGTAAATAAATGCACCACGGTCGAACACTACTTCACTGACGCCTGCTTTAACGGCGCGCTCTGCAACCAGTTTGCCTACTGCAGCAGCTGCTGCGGAGTCGGCGCCGGTCTTGAGCTGGCCCTTCAGGTCGCCATCCAGTGTCGACGCTGCTGCGATGGTAACACCGCGAACGTCGTCGATAACCTGAACGTAGATGTTCTTGGAAGAGCGGTGCACGCTGAGACGTGGACGGCCGTTTGCGACAGCCTTGACCTGACGGCGTACACGAGCAGCGCGACGCTGCAAAGTTTCTTTTGGCGATGCCATGACGCGCTTCCCTTACTTCTTCTTGCCTTCTTTGCGGACGATTTTCTCGCCAGCATACTTGACGCCCTTGCCCTTGTAAGGCTCGGGGCCGCGATATTCGCGGATCTCAGCCGCGACCTGACCGACCTGCTGCTTGTCGATACCAGTGACGACGATTTCCGTCGGCTTAGGTACAGCAACAGTGATACCAGCAGGCACGTCATAGACCACTTCGTGACTGAAGCCGAGAGAGAGCTGGACATTCTTGCCCTGCATAGCCGCACGATAACCAACGCCGCTAATCTCAAGCTTCTTTTCGAAGCCCTTCTCGACGCCTTCGAAGATGTTAACGATCATCGAACGCGACATGCCCCACTTGGAGCGAGCTTCTTTGGACTGGTCACGAGGATCGACGCTTACAGCGCCGTCTTCGAGCTTAACCAGAACTTCATCGTGCACCACGAAAGACAATTCGCCTTTCGCGCCCTTAGCCTTGACGATCTGCCCATCAACACTGGCGGTCACGCCTGCCGGGACCGGCACGGGTTTTTTACCGATACGAGACATTTTTATACCTGTCTTCTATCTGTTCACTGTCAGCCGCATCAGAAGATGCGGCAGAGCAGCTCACCACCAACGTTTTGTTCACGGGCTTCATGATCCGCCATTACACCCTTAGGTGTGGACAGGATCGAGATGCCAAGACCATTCGCAACCTGCGGGATCGACTTGACCGACACGTAAACGCGACGGCCTGGCTTCGAAACGCGGGTCAGTTCACGAATGACTGGAACGCCTTCATAGTACTTCAGTTCGATTTCGATCTCGGCTTTGCCGTTCACGAATTCACTCTGCGTGTATCCGCGGATGTAGCCTTCAGACTGAAGGACATCAAGAACGCGAGCGCGCAGCTTAGAAGCCGGGGTCGAAACCTTGGTCTTCTTGCGGCCTACTGCGTTACGAATACGGGTCAGCATATCGCCGATAGGATCTGACACAGACATATGCTACTCCTTACCAGCTCGACTTAACTATGCCCGGAATCTGTCCGAGCGAACCCAACTGGCGAAGCGCAATACGCGACATCTTCAGTTTACGGTAATAACCACGCGGACGACCCGAAACTTCGCAACGATTGCGAATACGAACCTTAGCGGAATTGCGCGGCAGTTCGGCGAGCTGAATAGAAGCGCGGAAACGCTCATCCAGCGGAAGGCTCTGATCCATTACGATCGCCTTCAGACGTGCACGCTTTTCAGCATGACGCTTAACCAACTTTTCGCGGCGCTTATTGTTTTCGACTGCGCTAGTCTTGGCCATATTATTATACCTCGCTACGCTTGCCGTTACTGCCGGAATGGGAAGTTGAAGGCGCGCAGAAGAGCGCGGGCTTCATCATCCGTCTTAGCGGTCGTGCAAACGATGATGTCCATGCCCCAGATCTGATCAACTTTATCGTAGTTGATTTCTGGGAACACGATGTGTTCCTTAACGCCCATGGCAAAGTTGCCGCGACCATCAAAGCTCTTCGGATTCAGACCGCGGAAATCTCGAACGCGCGGAAGCGCGATCGTGATCAAACGATCAAGAAATTCGTACATACGATCCGAACGAAGTGTTAC
Organism: Ochrobactrum sp. AN78; assembly: GCF_029909885.1. Taxonomy (NCBI): domain Bacteria; kingdom Pseudomonadati; phylum Pseudomonadota; class Alphaproteobacteria; order Hyphomicrobiales; family Brucellaceae; genus Ochrobactrum; species Ochrobactrum sp. AN78. Next base: position 579,118 of record NZ_JASAMU010000001.1, on the reverse strand, counting down.
CTTCGTACCGATCGGCATGTCTTCACGCAACTTGAAAGTTGCGATCGAATTACGGGCGCGAGTAATGACAGCCTTCTGTCCGGCAATCAAGGCCAGATCTGCTGCAGCAACAGTTGGCTTCTTCGAATCGCCAGTTGCTTCGCCTACACCCATATTCAGGACAACTTTGGTGATGCGAGGAATCTGCATCTCGTTGTCGTATTTGAATTCTTCAAGAAGAGCTTTACGGATCGTGTCCTGATAAATCTTCTTGAAGCGTGGAAGTGCCTTTGCTTCAGACATCAGATCACCGCTCCCGAACGCTTTGCAACGCGAACCTTCTTGCCATCTTCAACACGGAAACCAACGCGAGTTGGCTTGCCATCCTTTGGATCAGCAATGGCCAGATTGGACAGATGGATCGCCGCCTCTTTCGAGATGATGCCGGCTTCCTGTGTCTGAGTCTGGCGCTGGTGACGCTTTACAACATTAATGCCGCGAACCAGTGCTTTTTCGTCCTTAGGCATAACCTGAAGAACTTCGCCTGTACGGCCCTTGTCCTTACCGGACAGCACGACAACGCTGTCGCCTTTGCGAATCTTTTGCATCGTCTTGCTTCCTTACAGAACTTCCGGAGCCAGCGAGATGATCTTCATGTGGCTCTTCGCGCGAAGTTCGCGTGGAACCGGTCCGAAGATACGCGTACCGATAGGCTCTTTCTTATTATCGATGAGAACAGCTGCGTTGTTATCAAAACGAATTACGCTGCCGTCCGGACGACGGATGTCCTTGGCGGTCCGTACGACCACCGCCTTCATCACGTCACCCTTTTTGACGCGGCCGCGCGGAATAGCTTCCTTGATCGACACAACAATAATGTCGCCCACGGAAGCGTAACGCCGCTTCGAGCCGCCCAGCACCTTGATGCACATGACACGACGTGCGCCGGAGTTATCCGCCACGTCGAGGTTTGTTTGCATCTGAATCATGACTGGCCGCCTTCTTTTCCTTCAGCTGGTTAAGGGCTCCTGCCCTACCTAAGCTGCGTGTTTGTAATTTAGCCCGCTACTTCGTTCGAAAGAACGACCCAGCGTTTGTCCTTCGAAATTGGCTTGGATTCCTCAATGGAAACCTGATCGCCAATCTTGAACTGGTTGTTTTCGTCATGCGCCTTGTACTTCTTAGACTGGCGAATGGTCTTCTGGAGGAGCGGATGCGAATAGCGGCGCTCAACCTTAACCACAACAGTCTTATCGTTTTTGTCGCTGACGACAACGCCCTGCAGAACGCGTTTAGGCATTATACTTGTTCCTTATGCCTTGCTTTCGGCCGCCTTCTGGCGGGCGATGGTCTTGATACGCGCAATGTCGCGACGAACTTGCTTCACGCGCGCGGTTTTTTCGAGCTGGCCGGTTGCCTTCTGGAAGCGCAGGTTAAACTGCTCTTTCTTCAGTGCGCCCAACTCATCAGTGATCTGATCGAGGCTTTTCGCCCGAACGTCTGCGGCTTTCATGACTGCCTCTCTTACTCTGCGATGCGCTGAATGAAGCGCGTCTTGACCGACAACTTTGCAGCGCCGAGTCTTAAGGCTTCGCGTGCCACATCTTCGGGTACGCCGTCAAGCTCAAACATTACGCGGCCTGGTGCCACGCGGCATGCCCAGTAGTCAACTGAACCCTTACCTTTACCCATACGGACTTCGGTAGGCTTCGATGTAACTGGCAGATCCGGGAAGATTCGGATCCATACACGGCCCGCACGTTTCATGTGGCGGGTGATCGCGCGGCGAGCCGCTTCGATCTGTCGTGCTGTGACGCGGTCAGGCTCCAGAGCCTTCAAACCGAATGCACCGAAATTAAGATCCGTACCGCCCTTCGAGTTGCCGTGGATACGGCCCTTGAACTGCTTACGGAACTTGGTGCGCTTAGGCTGCATCATTGTTCTCTACTCCAATTTTCTCGCCCGCGACCCGCTTTTTAAGCGTTTTCGCGGCGGCGGTTCTGCTGGGAACCCTGATTGTCACCCTCAACCGCACGACGTTCAGAAGCCATTGGATCGTGCTCAAGGATCTCGCCCTTGAATACCCAAACCTTCACGCCGCAGATGCCGTAAGCGGTCTGCGCTTCTGCCGTACCGTAGTCGATATCGGCACGCAGCGTGTGAAGCGGGACGCGACCTTCGCGATACCATTCCATACGTGCGATTTCAGCGCCGCCCAGACGACCGGAGCAGTTGATACGGATACCTTCGGCACCAAGACGCATTGCCGACTGAACGGCACGCTTCATGGCGCGACGGAATGCCACACGGCGTTCGAGCTGCTGAGCGATCGACTGAGCGATCAGCGTAGCATCGACTTCCGGCTTACGAACTTCAACGATGTTGAGGGACGTATCGGAATTCGTCATTTCGGAAAGCTTCTTGCGAAGCTTTTCGATGTCTGCACCCTTCTTGCCGATGATGATACCCGGACGAGCCGAGTGGATCGTCACGCGGCACTTCTTGTGCGGACGCTCGATTACGATTTTGGAAATCGCAGCCTGCTTGAGTTCGCTCTTAAGATACTCACGGATCTTGACGTCTTCATGCAGCAGCTTGCCGTATTCACCGGTATTTGCGTACCAACGCGAATCCCAAGTGCGGTTGATGCCGAGACGAAAACCGATCGGATTAATCTTCTGGCCCATTATGCGGCCTCCCCTTTTTCCGCAACTTCGCGGACAACAATGGTGAGATGCGAAAACGGCTTTTCGATGCGGCTTGCCTTACCACGTCCACGAACGTGGAAACGCTTCATGACAATTGATTTGCCAACATAAGCTTCAGCAACGATCAGCGCGTCAACATCGAGATCATGATTGTTCTCAGCGTTGGCGATAGCCGATTCGAGCGTCTTTTTCACTGTTTCCGCGATCCGCTTGCGCGAGAACGTCAGATCAGCAAGTGCCGCGTTAACTTTCTTGCCGCGAATCAATGCCGCGACAAGATTAAGCTTCTGCGGGCTGACGCGAAGCGTACGGGCGACGGCTTTCGCCTCGTTATCCTTAAGCTGGCGGGGAGCCTTGGCCTTGCCCATCTGTTACTTCCTCTTTGCCTTCTTGTCCGCGCCGTGACCGTAATAGGTACGTGTCGGCGCGAATTCACCGAACTTATGTCCAACCATTTCTTCGGAGATCGATACCGGCACATGCTTGTTGCCGTTATACACACCGAAGGTCAGGCCAACGAACTGCGGCAAGATAGTGGAGCGACGGCTCCACATCTTGATGACTTCATTACGACCGCCCTCGCGTACCTTCTCAGCTTTCTTGAGAAGATAGCCATCGACGAACGGACCTTTCCAAACTGAACGAGCCACTTCAGACTACCTCTCTTACTTCTTGCGCTGATGACGCGAACGCATGATGAATTTATCGGTCGCCTTATTCGAACGGGTCTTTTTACCCTTCGTAGGCTTGCCCCAAGGCGTGACCGGATGACGACCACCAGAAGTGCGGCCTTCACCACCACCATGCGGGTGGTCAACTGGGTTCATTGCAACACCGCGAACGTGTGGACGCTTACCGCGCCAGACCGAACGACCGGCCTTACCGTCATTGATGTTGCTGTGCTCTGGGTTGGATACTGCGCCAACCGTTGCAAAGCATGCACCGGAAACCAGACGCTGTTCGCCGGAGTTCAGACGCAGGATAGCCATACCCTGGTCACGACCCACGAGCTGTGCATATGCACCAGCCGAACGAGCAATCTGACCACCCTTGCCTGGCTTCATCTCCACATTGTGGATGATGGTGCCTACAGGCATGGACGAAAGCGGCATTGCGTTACCTGGCTTAACGTCGACGGACTGGCCAGAAATGACCTTGTCGCCGGCTGCCAGACGCTGCGGAGCCAGAATGTAGCTCAGCTCGCCGTCTTCGTAGCGGATCAGCGCGATAAACGCGGTGCGGTTTGGATCGTATTCCAGACGTTCAACCGTTGCGACAACGTCATGCTTGCGACGCTTGAAGTCGATGAAACGGTAAGAACGCTTGTGACCGCCGCCCTGAAAGCGAACAGTGATACGACCGGTGTTGTTACGGCCACCCTTCTTGGACAAACCTTCGGTCAATGACTTGACCGGCTTGCCCTTGTAGAGTTCCGAACGGTCCACGATGACCAGCTGACGCTGGCCTGGCGTGGTCGGATTAAAGTGCTTGAGTGCCATTGTCTTTACTCCATGGCCTCTCAGAGACCTGTCGAAACGTCGATGCTCTGACCTTCAGCCAAAGTAACGATCGCTTTCTTGACATCGCTCTGGCGCCCGACAATGCCGCGGAACCGCTTCACCTTGCCTTTGCGCACAGTGGTGTTAACGGCCTTTACCTTGACGCCGAAAAGCGCCTCGATTGCAGCCTTGATTTCCGGCTTCGTCGCCTTGCGAGCTACGTTGAAGACAACCTGGTTATGTTCGGAAACAAGGGTCGACTTCTCGGTAATGACTGGGCTGACGATCACGTCGTAGTGGCGAAGATCGGTCATTTAAAACGCTCCTCGAGTGCTTCGACAGCTGCCTTGGAAAGCACGAGCTTGCCACGACGCAGGATGTCGTAAACATTGATGCCCTGCACTGGCAGAACGTCGATGTTTGGAATGTTCGAAGCAGCGCGCTGGAAGTTCACGTCGATCTCAGCACCACCAATAAGGAGTGCATTCTGCAGACCGAGCTTGGCGAACTGCGACACGAGTTCCTTCGTCTTTGCTTCCTTGGAGGCCAGATCATCGATGATGATCAGGTCCGAAGCCTTTGCCTTTGCAGACAAAGCATGACGAAGACCAAGAGCGCGAACCTTCTTTGGCAGATCATGATCGTGCGTACGGACAACTGGTCCGTGAGCCTGACCACCACCACGGAACTGTGGTGCACGAGCCGAATGGTGACGAGCGCGACCCGTACCCTTCTGCTTGTACATCTTCGAACCGGTGCGGCTGATATCGCTGCGGCCCTTGGCGTCATGAGAGCCCTGCTGGCGCTTTGCCAGCTGCCAGCGCACGACACGCTGAAGAATGTCGTCGCGTGGGTCGAGGCCGAAGATATCTTCGTTCAGCTTGACCTTGCCGGCATCCTTGCCTTCAAGAGTTGTAATTGTGAGATCCATTATTCGGCTCCCTCAGTCGCGACTGCATCCGCAGCTGCATTGTTTGCGCTTGAACGCAGGGCAGCCGGCTTAGGTGCATTCTCAGGCAGCGACACCTTGACTGCATCACGAACGAGGATCCAGGCACCCTTGGAGCCAGGAACCGCGCCGCGAACCAGAATAAGGCCACGATCGCTATCTGTAGAGACAACTTCGATGTTCTGTGTTGTCACGCGGGTTTGCCCCATGTGACCAGCCATCTTCTTGCCCTTGAACACCTTACCCGGATCCTGACGCTGACCGGTCGAACCGTGAGCGCGGTGGGTAACTGAGTTACCGTGCGAAGCACGATGACCAGCAAAGTTATGACGCTTCATAACACCGGCAAAACCTTTACCGATCGAAGTGCCCGTCACGTCGACCTTCTGGCCGGCGACGAAATGCTCGGCAAGAATCTCCGAGCCAACTTCAAGAAGGTTATCCGGTGAAACGCGGAATTCCGCAACTTTCGCCTTAGGCTCGACTTCAGCCTTCGCGAAGTGACCGCGCAGAGCCTTGGTCGTGTTCTTTACCTTGGCAAGTCCAACGCCAAGCTGAACAGCCGTATAACCGTTTTTTTCAACTGTACGCTGAGCTACCACGTGGCAGTCTTCCATGCGGAGAACTGTCACTGGTACATGTTCACCGGCGTCGTTATAGACGCGGGTCATGCCCAGCTTTTGTGCAATAACACCTGAACGCATCGGGTTCGTTCCTTCCGTCCTCAAGCCGATTAAAGCTTGATCTCGACATCAACACCGGCGGACAGATCAAGCTTCATCAGCGCATCAACTGTCTGCGGGGTTGGGTCAACGATATCGAGAAGACGCTTGTGCGTGCGCATCTCGAACTGTTCGCGGCTCTTCTTATCGATGTGCGGCGACCGGTTTACTGTGAACTTTTCGATCCGCGTTGGAAGTGGGATCGGTCCGCGCACGTTGGCACCGGTACGCTTGGCAGTCGACACGATTTCCCGCGTCGAAGCGTCAAGGATCCGATGATCAAACGCCTTAAGGCGAATGCGGATGTTTTGACCGTTCATTTGATCTGTTCCTTGTTACGCGGAGCGCCTCCGGAGAGACGCTCCTGCACAAATCTAATTACTCGATGATCGAAGCGACGATGCCTGCACCGACGGTACGGCCACCTTCACGGATAGCGAAGCGGAGCTTCTCTTCCATTGCGATCGGGACGATCAGCGTAACGTCAACGGTAACGTTGTCGCCAGGCATAACCATTTCCGTGCCTTCTGGCAGGGTAACAACACCGGTCACGTCAGTCGTACGGAAGTAGAACTGTGGACGGTAGTTGGTGAAGAATGGCGTATGACGGCCACCTTCGTCCTTGGTCAGAATGTAGGCTTCTGCCTTGAACTTGGTGTGTGGCTTAACCGAACCTGGCTTGCAGAGAACCTGACCACGTTCAACGTCGTCACGGCCTACACCGCGAACCAGTGCACCGATGTTGTCGCCAGCCTGGCCCTGATCGAGCAGCTTGCGGAACATTTCAACGCCGGTAACAGTCGTCTTGCCGGTGGCCTTGATGCCAACGATTTCGACTTCTTCGCCAACCTTAACGATACCGCGCTCAACACGACCGGTAACAACAGTACCACGACCCGAAATCGAGAAAACGTCTTCGATTGGCATCAGGAACGGCTGGTCAATCGGACGCTCTGGCGTCGGAATGTAGTCGTCAACTGCAGCCATCAGGTTGCGGATTGCGTCTTCGCCGAGTTCCTTCGAAGAATCTTCCAGAGCAGCAAGAGCCGAGCCCTTGATGATTGGAACTTCGTCGCCTGGGAAGTCGTACTTCGAAAGCAGTTCACGAACTTCGAGTTCTACGAGTTCGAGAAGTTCAGCATCGTCAACCTGATCGCACTTGTTCAAGAACACGACGATCGCAGGAACACCAACCTGACGAGCGAGCAGGATGTGCTCACGGGTCTGTGGCATCGGGCCGTCAGCTGCCGAAACAACCAGGATCGCGCCGTCCATCTGTGCAGCACCGGTGATCATGTTCTTGACATAGTCAGCGTGGCCTGGGCAGTCGACGTGTGCATAGTGACGAGCCGCAGTTTCATATTCAACGTGTGCCGTCGAAATGGTGATACCGCGAGCGCGTTCTTCTGGTGCAGCATCGATCTGGTCGTATGCCTTGAATTCACCGAAGAACTTCGTGATTGCTGCTGTCAACGACGTCTTGCCATGGTCAACGTGACCAATCGTGCCGATGTTTACGTGGGGCTTATTACGTTCAAACTTGCTCTTTGCCATCTGAGCTCTCCTAATATCTAGCCTGCTCAGGCTTTTTTACTATTTGGCGTAACCGAAGATTACGCGAACTTCTTCTGGATTTCCTGTGCGACCGCGGTCGGAACCGGCTCATAATGGTCGAACTGCATGGTGTACTGTGCACGACCCTGAGACATCGAACGCAGGTTGTTCACGTAACCAAACATGTTGGCCAAGGGAACGTTTGCGTTGACGACCGTAGCAATGCCACGAGCTTCCGTACCCGAGATCTGACCACGACGTGAGTTCAGATCGCCAATTACGTCACCGACGTAATCTTCAGGAGTTACGACTTCAACCTTCATGATCGGCTCGAGAAGCTGTGCACCAGCCTTCTGTGCGCCTTCACGGAACGCTGCACGGGCAGCGATTTCGAACGCGAGAACCGAGGAGTCAACGTCGTGATATGCGCCGTCGATCAAGGTTGCCTTCACGCCGAGCATCGGGAAGCCAGCAAGCGGACCCGCACCCATGACGCTTTCGATACCCTTCTGAACGCCTGGGATGTATTCCTTAGGAACAGCACCACCAACGATCTTGGATTCGAAGATGAAGTCATCGCCTTCATGCGGTTCGAAAATGATCTTGACGCGAGCAAACTGACCCGAACCACCCGACTGCTTCTTATGGGTGTAATCGATTTCAGCCTGACGTGTGATCGATTCACGGTAAGCAACCTGCGGCGCGCCGACGTTTGCTTCTACCTTGAACTCACGCTTCATGCGGTCGACGAGAATGTCGAGATGAAGTTCACCCATGCCAGCGATGATAGTCTGACCAGATTCTTCATCAGACTTAACGCGGAACGAAGGATCTTCAGCAGCCAGACGGTTGAGCGCGATGCCCATCTTTTCCTGGTCAGCCTTGGTCTTTGGTTCAATCGCGATTTCGATAACCGGATCAGGAAATTCCATGCGTTCAAGGATAACCGGCTTCAGCGGATCGCAGAGCGTATCACCAGTTGTGGTTTCCTTGAGGCCAGCCAAAGCAACGATGTCGCCTGCATAGGCCTCTTCGATGTCTTCACGGCTGTTCGAGTGCATCTGCAGCATACGGCCGATGCGCTCACGCTTGCCCTTAACAGTGTTTTCGAGCGAAATGCCCTTGGTCATCTTGCCCGAGTAGATACGAGCAAAGGTAAGCGAACCAACGAACGGATCGTTCATGATCTTGAATGCAAGCATCGAGAGCGGTGCTTCATCCGAAGACTCACGGGTCGTTTCGGTTTCCGTCTTAACGTCGATGCCCTTAATTGCAGGAACATCGGTTGGAGCTGGAAGGAAAGAAACAACAGCGTCGAGAAGTGGCTGAATGCCACGGTTCTTGAACGCAGTACCGCAAAGAACCGGATGGAACTTAACGTCGATAGTGCCCTTACGGATCAGTGCACGGAGCTGTTCGTTCGTAGGCATGGTGCCTTCGAGGTAAGCTTCCATAGCAGCTTCGTCGATTTCCACGGCCAGCTCGATGAGCTTTTCACGGTATTCTTCAGCCTGATCACGCAGATCTGCAGGAATTTCGCCAACGGTCGCTGCTGCGCCAATGGTGCCGTCCCAGGTCAGAGCCTTCATTTCAATAAGATCGATAACGCCTTCGAACTCATTTTCAGCGCCGATTGGCAGCTGAACTGGAAGAGCGATTGCGCCAAGACGCGAGCCAACCATTTCTACGCAACGGTAGAAATCAGCACCAATCTTGTCCATCTTATTGACGAAGACCATACGTGGAACATGGTACTTCTCAGCCTGACGCCAAACAGTTTCAGTCTGCGGCTCTACGCCAGCATTCGCATCGAGAAGAGCGATTGCGCCGTCGAGAACGCGGAGCGAACGCTCAACTTCGATGGTGAAGTCAACGTGGCCCGGCGTGTCGATGATGTTGAAGCGACGCTTCTTGCCATCCTGACCCTGCCAGAACGTGGTCGTTGCAGCAGAGGTAATCGTGATACCACGCTCCTGCTCCTGCTCCATCCAGTCCATGGTGGAAGCACCGTCATGGGTTTCACCAATCTTGTGGTTCTTACCGGTATAGAACAGGATACGCTCGGTCATCGTCGTCTTACCGGCGTCGATGTGAGCCATAATACCGAAATTGCGGTAGTCTTCGATTTTATATTCGCGGGCCATGTTTTTGCTCTTTGAATAGGGTTCGACGATTACCAGCGGTAATGCGAGAATGCGCGGTTGGCTTCAGCCATGCGGTGCGTGTCTTCACGCTTCTTCACAGCAGAACCACGATTGTTTGCAGCATCAAGCAATTCACCGGAAAGACGATCAATCATCGTGGTTTCGTTACGACCACGAGCTGCATTGATCAGCCAACGAATGGCAAGCGCCTGGCGGCGTTCTGAACGCACATCGACCGGAACCTGGTAGGTTGCACCACCAACGCGGCGCGAACGGACTTCAACGTGCGGAGCGACATTGTCGAGCGCCTGATGAAACAGCGCGACCGGCTCTGACTTCGCCTTGGCTTCAATTGCCGAAAGCGCACCGTAAACGATGCTTTCTGCAACCGACTTCTTGCCATGAAGCATGACTGCATTCATGAACTTTGTGATCACGAGATCGCCGAACTTTGGATCCGGGTTAATCTCGCGCTTCTCTGCTTTATGGCGTCTGGACATTTCGTCTCAACTTTCAATTACATCGGGCTCAACTCGCCATTCTGGCGGCCGGTATCCCCGGAAAATTCTTACTTAGGACGCTTTGCACCGTATTTGGAACGACGCTGCTTGCGGTTCTTAACACCCTGGGTATCAAGAACGCCGCGGATGATGTGATAACGCACACCCGGCAAATCCTTGACGCGACCGCCGCGGATCATAACCACGGAGTGCTCCTGAAGGTTGTGACCTTCACCTGGGATATAACCGATGACTTCAAAGCCATTGGTCAGACGAATCTTGGCAACCTTACGGAGAGCCGAGTTCGGCTTCTTAGGGGTTGTCGTGTAAACGCGGGTGCAAACGCCGCGCTTCTGTGGGTTTGCCTGCAGAGCAGGAACCTTATTACGCTTCACCGGCGCAGTGCGCGGCTTGCGGATCAACTGGTTTACGGTAGGCATTGAACCTTCCTCTATAAAAAATCTCGTATCAGCGCCCCATGAGGGCCGTTTCACCGGAGTGCTCATGCACAAATTCGGGACCAGCCACACAGTATGTGGCCACCCCGAACAAAAGCAGAGGAAGCATAGGCTTCATGCGAACGGCAAGTTGCATTTCGATCGTAAAACGAACCCTGTTTGAGGCGAACTTCAGAGCGTGTCGCTCCGAAACAGCCAGCCTCACATCGGCTCAGATGGGCTGCTGATACGTGTTTGGAGGCGTTTCGTCAAGGGCAGGACATTAAGTTTCTTCACCAAAAGGCCGTATAGCCGCGTTTTGGTACCACCCGGACAGGTTATTGCGCCGTATTCGACGTCAATTCGCGATTATTTCGCAGACAAAACTGTCATTTTCGTGTGCCAGCATAGCGCCAGACCCGAACAGCCGCTATTGAAACACATCCGAGTCGAAACACAACAGAATATTAAGGGATTCTCAATGTCATCCACTACCCCGATTGCAGATAACGATTCGCCAATCGTTCATCTGGTCATTGCCGACGTCTGGAACGAAGGCGAAGAGGAATCTGTAGAAGTACATATTCTACTGAAATCCGACGAAGACGAAGACCTCGTTCAGACGGTCCTCGCGATCCTGGCGGAAGAAGGCTACCACGAAGCCGAACTCGTCGAGATGGGCACCATCACCGAAGAGCCTGAAGAAGAGCCTCACAAGAGTGCATGGCACACCGCCCTCACTGGTGAAGTTGCCCTTATCGAATTTGAAGGTGATGACGAGGAAGAAGAATAAGAAGTTGAGTAAGGGCGGTCTGGAATATTCAGCCCGCCCTCTCCTTTTGTGGCACGTCTCGTCAACCCACGAACAACGACTGCACAATTTCGAAAAAACAGCACAAACAAAAAGGCCGCCTCGAAAGGCGGCCTTTTCTTTTTCCTGAACGCTACCTTATTCGGCTGCGTTGTTGGTCATGTCTGTCAGCATCGCATTGGCTGCTGCCGAACCGGTCGACTTGCGGCGCTCGTCGATGATCAGTTCGTCGCGAGCCGTAGCAATACGACGGATCTGGTTGGTCATGCCACCAGTACCGGCCGGGATGAGACGACCGACGATAACGTTTTCCTTGAGACCCTGCAGCATGTCCATCTTGCCGGCAACAGCCGCTTCGGTAAGCACGCGAGTGGTTTCCTGGAACGACGCAGCCGAGATGAACGAAGGAGTCTGCAGCGAAGCCTTGGTAATACCAAGCAGAACCGGATTACCCGAACCTGGCTTCTTGCCTTCCTCAATCAGACGATCATTGACCTCATCGAGTTCGATGCGATCGACATGATCACCGGTGATGTAACCGGTATCGCCCGATTCCGTGATCTCGATCTTCTGGAGCATCTGACGAACAATCACTTCGATGTGCTTGTCGTTGATCAGAACGCCCTGAAGACGATAGACTTCCTGGATTTCATTAACGAGGTAAGAAGCAAGAGCTTCTACGCCCTTAATGGCCAGAATGTCGTGCGGCGCTGGATTACCGTCGAGGATGTATTCACCCTTTTCGATAACGTCACCGTCCTGAAGATGGAACGGCTTGCCCTTAGGAATCAGATACTCAACAGGCTCGATCGTGTCATCGTTTGGCTCGATGATGATGCGGCGCTTGTTCTTGTAATCGCGACCGAAACGAACGGTACCATCGATCTCTGCGATGACGGCATGGTCCTTCGGACGACGAGCTTCGAACAGTTCCGCAACGCGAGGCAGACCACCGGTAATATCCTTGGTCTTCGCGCTTTCCATCGGCAGACGAGCGATGACGTCACCAGCATTAACGTGAGCACCCGGTTCGAACGAAAGGATCGTTTCTACCGAAAGCAAGAAGCGAGCTTCGCCACCCTTCGACAGCTTTGCGATCTTGCCGCTCTTGTCCTTGATGATCATCGCAGGCTTGAGGTCCGCACCACGTGGGGTCGAACGCCAATCGATGATGACGCGCTTCGTGATACCGGTCGACTCGTCCGCCGTTTCCGAAACCGAAAGACCGTCGACGAGATCTTCGAACTCGACGTAGCCTTCCACTTCCGTAAGGATTGGACGGGTGTATGGATCCCATTCAGCAATACGCTGACCGCGCTTGACTGCATCACCTTCGTCAATGAACAGACGCGAACCGTAGGTTACACGGTGAACGGCACGTTCCTTGCCGGTAGCATCGACGATCAGAACCGCCATGTTACGGCCCATGACCACGAGGTTACCATCGGAGTTGCGAACCACGTTACGGTTACGCAGCTTGACGGTGCCTTCATAGGAAGCTTCGAGGTACGACGAGTCAACAACCTGAGCAGTACCACCCAAGTGGAAGGTACGCATGGTCAGCTGAGTGCCAGGCTCACCGATCGACTGTGCGGCGATAACGCCAACAGCTTCACCCTGGTTGACCGGAGTACCGCGTGCAAGGTCACGACCATAGCACTTGGCGCAAACGCCGTTACGGGTTTCACAGGTCAGTGCCGAGCGAATACGGATGGACTGGATACCAGCCTTCTCGATGATTTCGACGTCCTTTTCCTCGATCATGCGGCCAGCTTCGACGATAACATCGCCAGTTGCTGGATTGATGATCGGATCAAGTGCCGTACGGCCCAGAACGCGCTGTCCGATTGGAGCAACGATCTGACCGGCATCGACGATCGGCTGCATGGTGAGACCGATTTCGGCGCCGCAATCGACTTCCGAAATAATCGCATCCTGTGCAACGTCAACGAGACGACGTGTCAGGTAGCCCGAGTTAGCGGTCTTCAAAGCGGTATCGGCAAGACCCTTACGGGCACCGTGTGTCGAGTTGAAGTACTCGTTAACGGTCAAGCCTTCCTTGAAGTTCGAGATGATCGGTGTTTCGATGATTTCACCCGACGGCTTGGCCATAAGACCACGCATACCGCCAAGCTGACGCATCTGGTTGACCGAACCACGGGCACCCGAATGCGACATCATGTAGACCGAGTTCATCTGCTTCTGACGTCCGGTCACCGGATCGAATTCAACAGCCTTAATACGGGCCATCATCTCTTCGGTGATCTTGTCAGTCGCCTTACCCCAGGCATCAACGACCTTGTTGTACTTTTCACCCTGAGTGATCAAGCCGTCATTGTACTGCTGTTCGTATTCGGTCGTCAGTGCTTCGGTATCTGCAACGATCTTTGCCTTCGAGTCAGGAATGACCATGTCATCCTTACCGAACGAAATACCGGCGCGACATGCATGGGCAAAGCCGAGCTGCATGATGCGATCGCAGAAGATAACCGTCTCTTTCTGACCGCAATGGCGGTAGACGTGGTCGATCATCTTGGAGATGTTCTTCTTGGTCATCTCCTGATTACAGATGTCGAACGGCACATTGACGTGCTTCGGCAGAAGCTCGCCAGTGATCAAACGGCCAGGCGTGGTGTCGTAAACCTTGGAAACGACATTGCCTTCCGCATCAACCGTCTTGAAACGGCCTTTGATCTTGGTGTGCAGCGTGACAACCTTGTTCTCAAGCGCATGCTGAAGTTCGCCCATATCGGCAAACATCATACCTTCGCCGGGTTCTTTCTCTGCCACGATCGACAGATAATAGAGGCCGAGAACCATGTCCTGCGAAGGAACGATGATCGGTGCGCCGTTTGCAGGATGCAGGATGTTGTTGGTCGACATCATCAGCACGCGTGCTTCAAGCTGGGCTTCAAGCGACAGCGGAACGTGAACAGCCATCTGGTCACCGTCGAAGTCAGCGTTGAACGCTGTACAGACGAGCGGATGCAGCTGAATGGCCTTGCCTTCGATCAGCGTGGGTTCGAATGCCTGAATACCAAGACGGTGCAGCGTAGGCGCACGGTTCAGAAGAACCGGATGCTCACGGATGACTTCGTCGAGGATATCCCAAACTTCCGGACGTTCCTTTTCAACCAGCTTCTTCGCCTGCTTGACGGTCGAGGAATAACCCTTGGCGTCAAGACGAGCGTAGATGAATGGCTTGAAGAGTTCGAGCGCCATCTTCTTAGGCAGACCGCACTGGTGCAGTTTCAGCTCAGGACCTGTCACGATAACCGAGCGACCTGAATAGTCGACGCGCTTACCAAGAAGGTTCTGACGGAAACGACCCTGCTTACCCTTGAGCATGTCGGAGAGCGACTTCAGCGGACGCTTGTTAGCACCCGTGATAACGCGGCCACGACGACCGTTGTCGAACAACGCATCAACAGCTTCCTGCAGCATGCGCTTTTCGTTACGGATAATGATGCCCGGTGCGCGCAGTTCGATCAGACGCTTCAGACGGTTGTTACGGTTAATCACACGACGATACAGATCGTTCAGATCCGAAGTCGCAAAACGACCGCCATCCAGTGGAACCAGAGGACGCAGATCCGGTGGGATAACCGGAACGATCTTCATGATCATCCACTCAGGACGATTACCGGACTCAAGGAAGTTCTCAACGATCTTGAGACGCTTCATCAGCTTCTTCGTCTTCAGTTCTGAAGTCGTTTCAGCCAGATCAACGCGTAGATCCGCTGCGATCTTTTCGAGTTCCATCGAAGCCAGAAGCTCGAAAATAGCTTCTGCGCCGATAAGGGCTGTGAACTGATCTTCGCCGAACTCATCGACGGCAATCATGTATTCTTCTTCCGACAGAAGCTGATGCTCCTTAAGGGAAGTCAGACCCGGTTCGGTAACAATGTAGTTCTCGAAGTACAGGACGCGCTCAATATCCTTGAGCGTCATGTCCAGCAGCGTGCCGATACGGCTTGGCAGCGACTTCAGGAACCAGATATGTGCAACCGGTGCGGCCAGTTCGATATGGCCCATGCGCTCACGGCGAACGCGCGACAACGTGACTTCCACGCCGCACTTTTCGCAGATGATGCCCTTGTATTTCATACGCTTGTACTTGCCGCACAAGCATTCATAATCCTTGATCGGGCCAAAGATACGCGCGCAGAAGAGACCATCGCGTTCAGGCTTGAACGTACGATAGTTGATCGTCTCCGGCTTCTTGATCTCGCCGTATGACCAGGACAGAATCTTCTCAGGGCTGGCAATCGAGATTCTGATGGAATCGAACGTCTGTGCCGGAGCCTGAGGATTGAAAAGATTCATGACCTCTTGGTTCATGCCGTTCTCCTTGAGGGCGATCCGCCGCCCTGTGTGTCGTCGATGACAAGCTGAAAGTCCCTGCCATCTTGAAAAGAATTCGCGGTATTACGCAGTCTGGAACTGCACATTCCGTTCAGCATTTCCGTGCGCGAAGCGTCTTTAGCCTTTTGCTGGAAACACCTTACGGGCGCGCCACGGCGATACCATGGCGCGCCTTGATGTTTTTTATTCCGCCGCGTCCGGAAGTGCCGGCTGCTGCTCGTCGCGTGTATCGTCCAGCTCAACGTTGAGACCGAGCGAACGCATTTCCTTGACAAGAACGTTGAAGCTTTCTGGAATACCAGCTTCAAACGTATCATCGCCACGAACAATCGCTTCGTAGACCTTGGTACGGCCTGCAACGTCGTCCGACTTGACCGTAAGCATTTCCTGCAGCGTGTAAGCCGCACCGTATGCTTCCAGAGCCCAGACCTCCATTTCGCCGAAGCGCTGGCCACCGAACTGCGCCTTACCACCAAGCGGCTGCTGAGTGACGAGCGAGTAAGGTCCGATCGAACGAGCGTGGATCTTGTCGTCGACCAGGTGGTGGAGCTTCAACATATAAATGTAGCCCATGGTCACCTGACGATCGAACGGCTCACCCGTACGGCCATCATACAGCGTCGACTGACCCGAGGTCGCGAGACCTGCATCCGTCAACATCGCATTGATGTCAGCTTCTACAGCGCCGTCGAATACCGGCGTTGCGATCGACACGCCGCGCCTGACCTGGCTGGCCAGCATGAGGACGGAATCGTCATCATAGGACCGGACCGGTTCGTTGCGGTCGTTGTCTGGGTAGATGTGCTCCAGCGTATCGCGCAATGGCTGAATGTCAGCCGTTTTGCGATAAACGTCGATCAGCTCACCGATCTTCTTGCCCATACCTGCGCAAGCCCAGCCAAGATGTGTTTCCAGAATCTGGCCCACATTCATACGGCTCGGCACGCCAAGCGGATTAAGAACGATATCGGCATGCGTACCGTCTTCGAGGAATGGCATGTCTTCGACAGGCAGAATGCGCGAAACCACACCCTTGTTGCCGTGACGGCCAGCCATCTTGTCACCCGGCTGGATCTTGCGCTTCACAGCAACAAAGACCTTGACCATCTTCATGACGCCTGGAGGCATCTCGTCGCCGCGCTGTACCTTCTCGACCTTATCCATGAAGCGTGCTTCGAGCAGCTTCTTGGATTCGTCGTACTGGCCACGAAGGGCTTCCAGTTCACCCTGGTGCTTCTCGTCTTCAACGGCGAACTGCCACCATTGCGAACGCGGATACTCGGTCATGATTTCGCGAGTAATGGTTGTGCCCTTCTTGAAGCCCTTAGGGCCAGCAGCAGCAACCTTACCGTCGATCATGTCAGCGAGACGGCCATAGACGTTACGATCCAGGATAGCCTGTTCGTCGTCACGGTCCTTCGCAAGACGTTCGATCTCCTCGCGTTCGATAGCCATTGCGCGTTCGTCTTTTTCAACACCATGGCGATTGAAAACGCGAACTTCAACAACGGTACCGTACGTGCCTGGAGGCATGCGCATGGAGGTGTCACGAACGTCGGACGCCTTTTCACCGAAGATGGCGCGCAGAAGCTTTTCTTCCGGCGTCATCGGGCTTTCGCCCTTCGGCGTGATCTTGCCGACAAGAATGTCGCCAGGATGCACTTCAGCACCGATGTAAACGATACCAGCCTCGTCGAGGTTCTTCAGTGCTTCTTCCGAAACGTTCGGAATGTCGCGTGTGATTTCCTCAGGTCCAAGCTTCGTGTCACGAGCAGCAACTTCGAATTCCTCGATGTGGATCGAGGTAAAGACGTCGTCCGAAACGATCTTCTCGGAAAGAAGGATCGAATCTTCGTAGTTGTAGCCGTTCCAAGGCATAAACGCGACGAGCACGTTACGGCCAAGAGCCAGGTCGCCCAGATCAGTCGACGGACCATCAGCGATGATGTCGCCCTTACCGATAGGGTCACCAACGCGTACAAGCGGACGCTGATTGATGCAGGTGCTCTGGTTCGAGCGCTGGAACTTCTGCAGACGATAGATATCAACGCCAGACTTCGAAGGATCGAGGTCTTCGGTAGCGCGGATAACGATACGTGTTGCGTCAACCTGATCGACGATACCACCGCGACGAGCGGCAATAGCGGCACCAGAGTCACGAGCAACAATTGCTTCCATACCTGTTCCGACGAACGGAGCTTCAGCGCGTACCAGAGGCACGGCCTGACGCTGCATGTTCGAGCCCATGAGAGCGCGGTTCGCATCGTCGTTTTCAAGGAACGGAATAAGTGCTGCAGCAACCGAAACCAGCTGCTTCGGCGAAACATCCATCAGATCCACGTTTTCACGCGGAGTCATCATCACTTCACCGGCATGACGGCAGATGACGAATTCGTCAACGAAACTGCCATGCTCATCCAGCTCAACGTTTGCCTGAGCAACCGAGTGCTTCGCTTCTTCCATGGCCGAGAGGTAGACAACGTCGTACGTTACCTTGCCATCGACAACCTTGCGGTACGGGCTTTCGATAAAGCCGTACTTGTTGACGCGGGCAAAAGTTGCGAGCGAGTTGATCAGACCGATGTTCGGGCCTTCCGGCGTTTCAATCGGGCAAATACGGCCATAATGCGTTGGATGCACGTCGCGGACTTCGAAGCCAGCGCGCTCGCGGGTCAAACCACCAGGTCCAAGAGCCGAAAGACGGCGCTTGTGGGTGATTTCCGAAAGCGGGTTGGTCTGATCCATGAACTGCGACAGCTGCGAGGAGCCGAAGAATTCACGTACAGCCGCGGCAGCAGGCTTCGCGTTGATCAGATCCTGCGGCATGACCGTGTCGATTTCGATCGAGGACATACGTTCCTTGATCGCACGTTCCATACGCAGAAGACCGACGCGATACTGATTTTCCATCAGCTCGCCGACCGAGCGGACACGACGGTTGCCGAGGTTGTCGATATCGTCGATTTCACCACGGCCATCGCGCAGTTCAACGAGCATCTTGACCACAGCAAGGATGTCTTCCTTGCGCAGAACACGTACGGTGTCTTCTGCATCGAGGTCGAGACGCATGTTCATCTTCACGCGACCAACAGCGGACAGGTCATAGCGTTCCGAATCGAAGAACAGCGAATGGAACATGGCTTCAGCCGAGTCCATTGTCGGCGGCTCACCTGGGCGCATAACGCGGTAGATGTCGAACAGCGCTTCCTGACGGCTTTCGTTCTTGTCGACAGCCAGCGTGTTGCGGATATACGCGCCAATATTGATATGATCGATATCGAGAACGTTGATCTCTTCAACACCGGTATCAAGAAGCGTCTTGAGAACCTTCTCATCAATTTCGTCGCCGGCTTCGAGATAAATCTCACCGGTGGCATAATTGACGGTATCTTCAGCAAGGTACGAACCAAAGAGATCGTCTTCAGTGGCCTTGATGAACTTGAGGCCCTTTTCAGCAAGCTGCTTCGCAGACCGAGCGGTCAGCTTCTTGCCAGCTTCGAGAACGACTTCACCAGTATCCGCATCGATAAGATCAGAAATGATCTTCATGCCCTTGAAACGGTCTACCGAGTAAGGGATACGCCAGTTGTCACCATCACGCGAATAGGTGACGGTGTTGTAGAACGTTGACAGAATCTCTTCGCCGTCCATACCGAGCGCCATAAGCAGCGTCGTTGCTGGAAGCTTGCGGCGACGATCGATACGTGCATAGACCACGTCCTTGGCATCGAATTCGATGTCAAGCCATGAACCACGGTAAGGAATGACGCGAGCAGCGAACAAAAGCTTGCCCGAGGAGTGCGTCTTGCCCTTGTCATGATCGAAGAACACGCCCGGCGAGCGGTGCATCTGCGAAACGATAACACGTTCCGTACCGTTCACGATAAAGGTGCCGTTGTCTGTCATGAGCGGCATATCGCCCATGTAAACGTCCTGCTCCTTGATGTCCTTGATGGACTTCGCGCCAGTATCTTCATCAATATCAAATACGATCAGACGCAGCGTCACCTTGAGAGGTGCCGAATACGTCAAATCGCGCTGACGGCATTCGTCAACGTCGAACTTCGGTGCATCGAATTCGTAGCGAACGAATTCCAGCATTGAAGAGCCGGAGAAATCCTGAATTGGGAAAACAGACTTGAAAACCGCCTGCAAACCCTCTTCAGAACGCCCGCCAGCTGGTTCCTCAACCATGAGGAACTGGTCGTATGATGCCTTTTGAACCTCAATGAGGTTAGGCATTTCCGCGACCTCGGGGATCTTGCCGAAAAATTTGCGTACGCGCTTGCGACCATTGAAAGAATGGGTCTGAGCCATCGTCGCTCCTCGTTCTATAGCCTTAACGGCTTGCTCACGCCTTGCGGCCTTTATCGTGCGCCGCCTCACGGCGGTCCTTCTAACGGGCTAAACCCGTTTTCTGAAAGCCTGGTCGAGGCCATCAGAAAAAGGGTTTAAAAGGATCAGAACGTTGTAGTTAAAATCGCTCTGACTATGATTTGCATAAAGAGAACCTATTTCCGCGCTTTTCGTTTCTTTTCATGCATTTACTCCAGATGCAAGCCCGGAGTTAAACTGGCGGATGGTTTCCATCCGCCAGAATAATGAACTTACTTAAGTTCAACCTTAGCGCCAGCTGCTTCGAGCTGTGCCTTGATCTTTTCAGCTTCGTCCTTGGAAGCGCCTTCCTTGACAGCCTTAGGAGCGGCTTCAACGAGGTCCTTAGCTTCCTTGAGGCCGAGACCGGTGATTGCGCGAACTTCCTTGATCACGTTGATCTTGTTAGCGCCACCGTCAGCGAGGACGACGTCGAATTCAGTCTTTTCTTCAGCAGCAGCAGCTGGAGCAGCGCCAGCAGCAGCAACTGCTACAGGAGCAGCAGCAGAAACGCCCCACTTCTCTTCGAGAAGCTTCGAAAGCTCAGCAGCTTCCAGAACTGTCAGAGCCGAAAGGTCGTCAACGATCTTTGCGAGATCAGCCATTTTGGTATTTCCTTAGTTTAAGGTTTGAACTGTTTGAAATGAGAAACGGCCTTAAGCCGCCTCGTTCTTCCGGGCGTGCGCGCCAATAACGCGGGCAATCTGGCCCGCTGGAGCGCTGGTAAGTACTGCAAGACGCTGAGCCGGGGTTTGGATCATTCCAACCAGCTTTGCGCGCAGTTCGTCGAGCGATGGGAGCGAAGCAAGCGACTTTACGCCATCGGCGTTAAGTGTCGTTGCACCCATTGAACCACCAAGAATAACGAGCTTGTCGTTAATCTTGGCGAACTCGACGGCTACTTTCGGAGCGGTAATCGGGTCGTCTGCATAAGCAACGACCGTCTGACCTGTAAACAGATCAGCAATACCTTCCGACTCCGTGCCCTGAAGAGCGATTTTGGCAAGGCGGTTTTTCGCGACTTTAACGGTGCCACCAGCGTCACGCATTTTGGAACGAAGATCGCTCATCTGCGCAACGGTGAGACCGGTATAGTGGGCCACGACGACCGAACCGGACTCTTTGAAAGCGCCGTTCAGCCACGCGACAAATTCGCGCTTTTCCGCTCTATCCACTGTGTCTCTCCAGTAGACAGGACCAACTGGTCCTGCCGGGTTGCCTTTGCCAGATAAACCTTGCGGCCCATCTGACGTTCGAGGATCCTGTCCCCTTCAGCTTCGCCCGCAAAAGCGGAATTCACTCAAAGGCAACTACGGTTCAAACCACGCATGCACTTTCGTGCGAAACAAGGTTATTCCACGTCTCATGCAGGCCGTATGTTTAAGGACTACCACCCAAAGATGATGGTCCGCCTGCAATCTCGGACAGGATAACCGGACTTTCGTCCGGCTATCCGGATCTTGCGATCCGGAATTCTTGCACTTTCGACTACTTTCGCAGTGCTGGCGTGCGGCCTATGCACCTTCCCTTTCGGGAAAGCTCAGGCTCCGGCGAACCGGAGCCAAAACAACTTAAGCGACGACCTTAACGGTTGCCGGATCGACCTTGACGCCAACGCCCATGGTCGAAGAGATCGATACGCGCTTAACGTATTCACCCTTAGCAGCCGAAGGCTTTGCCTTGATAACTGCGTCAGCAAAGGCCTTGATGTTTTCTTCGAGCTTCTGGCTATCGAAGGAAACCTTGCCGATACCGGCGTGGATGATACCAGCCTTTTCAACGCGGAATTCAACTGCGCCGCCCTTGGAAGCGGTAACTGCAGCTGCAACGTCGACGGTCACAGTACCAACCTTAGGGTTTGGCATCAGGCCGCGTGGGCCGAGTACCTTACCGAGACGCCCAACGAGTGGCATCATGTCAGGGGTTGCAATGCAACGATCGAATTCGATCTTGCCGCCATTGACGATATCGACCAGTTCTTCTGCACCAACGATGTCGGCGCCAGCCTTCTTGGCTTCTTCAGCCTTGTCGCCGCGTGCAAAAACAGCAACGCGAACGGTACGGCCGGTGCCGTTTGGAAGGTTGACAACGCCACGAACCATCTGGTCGGCGTGACGCGGATCGACGCCGAGGTTCATTGCGATTTCGATGGTTTCGTCGAACTTGGCAACTGCACGTTCCTTAACCAGACCGATTGCATCGGACAGGTCATAGAGCTTGTTGACGTCAACGCCTTCGCGGATCTTAGCTACACGCTTGGAAATCTTTGCCATGGTCTTAGCTCACCACTTCCAGGCCCATCGAACGGGCAGAACCTTCGATCATACGCATTGCCGCTTCCACGTCAGATGCGTTCAGATCCTTCATCTTAACAAGAGCAATTTCGCGAACTTTATCACGCGCAATTGTGCCTGCCTTTTCCTTGCCAGGCGCCTTTGAGCCCGACTTGAGGTTGGCAGCCTTCTTAAGGAAGTAGGTTACCGGAGGAGTCTTCATCACAAAAGTGAAAGACTTGTCCTGGTAGTATGTGATCACGACTGGAATCGGCGAACCTTTTTCCAGTTCCTGTGTGGCAGCGTTAAATGCCTTACAGAATTCCATGATGTTGATGCCGCGCTGACCCAATGCTGGGCCAATCGGAGGCGATGGATTGGCCGCACCTGCTGCTACCTGGAGCTTCAGCTGGCCTGCAATTTTCTTAGCCATTGCATTCTGCCTTCATAAAAATACCGGAAACCGGCGTTCTCGATTAATGCCGGAAAACCCGGCTCTCGACTGACGTCAGATAAACTGACTGGCAGTTTGGTGGTGCGAAATCAGCGACCGGCTAAGCCGCCTATCCTTCCACCTTTTCCACTTTTGACAGCGGACACCCTTGCGGGCAAACAATCAGAGCTTGTCGACCTGACTGTATTCAAGATCCACAGGCGTAGCACGCCCGAAGATGGAAACTTCAACCTTGAGACGGGCACGCTCATCATCGACTTCCTGAACGATACCGTTGAACGAAGCAAACGGACCATCGGAAACGCGAACGTTTTCACCAATCTCAAACGTGATCGATGATTTTGGCCGATCAACACCATCCTGAACCTGGTTCAGAATCTGATCGACTTCCTTCTGAGAAACTGGAACAGGCTTTGAATCGCCAAGGAAACCAGTCACGCGCGGCGTATTCTTAATCAAAGAAAACACAGCATCAGTCAGCGTGGCATGTACAAGTACATAACCCGGGAAAAACTTGCGCTCAGCATCGACCTTTCGGCCGCGGCGAACTTCAACAACCTTTTCGGTAGGCACAACGATCTGCTCGATCAGGCCGGAGAGCCCCTTCTGAGCAGCTTTGATTTCGATGTCCTCGGCCACCTTCTTTTCGAAGTTGGAATAGGCGTGAACGATGTACCAGCGCGCTGTCATCTCGTAACTCCCCAATCCTGCTTAGCGGCCAAGGCCAAGTATAAATTCTACGCCATAGGCCATAAGCTGATCGGCAAGAAAAAAGAAAATAGCAGCCAGAAACGCCATGACCACCACCATGATCGTGGAGATGATCGTTTCACGCCGTGTAGGCCAAGTTACTTTCGCCGTTTCGGCGCGAACCTGCTGGAAAAAGGTGATCGGATTCGTCTTGGATGCCATCTGCCACTCTATTTGCTTGGTGAACCACCATTTCCGACCCAAAAACGAATCAAAAACGGGAACCCACGCGTATACGGTACGCAAAGCTGAAGATTCAGCCCCACGCACCGCGTGTCTGTTGACGTTACATAGAATCGATTCTCAAAAAAAACAAGCCCATTGGTTAAAAGAATACCATACAGGCTTATCGGAGATAACCGATCCTTGCTAAATTCGCTTAACCAGCCATTCAATTACACATCCGTATAATTTGGCGGTAGCGCCCCTCCCTGCCCGGCCAACAAGTTCCGGCAGAAAGTTATTTTCTCCGATCTCGTATCGAGACCGTTTCAAATCAAAACGAACTCAAGCGCATATCGAATAGGCACGAAATTCCGCCTATATCATCGTGCTTTGTGCACCCAGGAGGGCGCATGACACTCTACTTACAATACAGAAAACGAGCGTTCATAGTCAAGCCATGAACACTCGTTTAAAATGGCAGGGGCAGCAGGGTTCGAACCCGCGACCTACGGTTTTGGAGACCGTCGCTCTACCAACTGAGCTATACCCCTATTTGGTATTCAGGATGCCAGACTGGCGGCAGTACCGCCAGTCAAATTCTTTACTCGATGATCGAAGCGACGATGCCTGCACCGACGGTACGGCCACCTTCACGGATAGCGAAGCGGAGCTTCTCTTCCATTGCGATCGGGACGATCAGCGTAACGTCAACGGTAACGTTGTCGCCAGGCATAACCATTTCCGTGCCTTCTGGCAGGGTAACAACACCGGTCACGTCAGTCGTACGGAAGTAGAACTGTGGACGGTAGTTGGTGAAGAATGGCGTATGACGGCCACCTTCGTCCTTGGTCAGAATGTAGGCTTCTGCCTTGAACTTGGTGTGTGGCTTAACCGAACCTGGCTTGCAGAGAACCTGACCACGTTCAACGTCGTCACGGCCTACACCGCGAACCAGTGCACCGATGTTGTCGCCAGCCTGGCCCTGATCGAGCAGCTTGCGGAACATTTCAACGCCGGTAACAGTCGTCTTGCCGGTGGCCTTGATGCCAACGATTTCGACTTCTTCGCCAACCTTAACGATACCGCGCTCAACACGACCGGTAACAACAGTACCACGACCCGAAATCGAGAAAACGTCTTCGATTGGCATCAGGAACGGCTGGTCAATCGGACGCTCTGGCGTCGGAATGTAGTCGTCAACTGCAGCCATCAGGTTGCGGATTGCGTCTTCGCCGAGTTCCTTCGAAGAATCTTCCAGAGCAGCAAGAGCCGAGCCCTTGATGATTGGAACTTCGTCGCCTGGGAAGTCGTACTTCGAAAGCAGTTCACGAACTTCGAGTTCTACGAGTTCGAGAAGTTCAGCATCGTCAACCTGATCGCACTTGTTCAAGAACACGACGATCGCAGGAACACCAACCTGACGAGCGAGCAGGATGTGCTCACGGGTCTGTGGCATCGGGCCGTCAGCTGCCGAAACAACCAGGATCGCGCCGTCCATCTGTGCAGCACCGGTGATCATGTTCTTGACATAGTCAGCGTGGCCTGGGCAGTCGACGTGTGCATAGTGACGAGCCGCAGTTTCATATTCAACGTGTGCCGTCGAAATGGTGATACCGCGAGCGCGTTCTTCTGGTGCAGCATCGATCTGGTCGTATGCCTTGAATTCACCGAAGAACTTCGTGATTGCTGCTGTCAACGACGTCTTGCCATGGTCAACGTGACCAATCGTGCCGATGTTTACGTGGGGCTTATTACGTTCAAACTTGCTCTTTGCCATCGCCGTTGTTCTCTTTGTTCTAGAACCGCTCGAGCGCCAGCACGAAAATCTAACAGACTTTCAGGCCGGCATTTATGCCAAAACGGAACGGCGAACCGCCCGTCGATGATTCCTTACACGCCTATCCGCTCTTGAAAACTGGAGCGGGTAACGGGAATCGAACCCGTGTATTCAGCTTGGAAGGCTGCTGCTCTACCATTGAGCTATACCCGCATACTCTAAACTCTTATCCGACAGTGGTGGAGGAAGTTGGATTTGAACCAACGTAGGCTTAGCCAACGGATTTACAGTCCGTCCCCTTTAACCGCTCGGGCATTCCTCCTAATATCACTATCAGCAGAGTCGAGTAACTAGGCATTTTCTGCAGAATTTCTAGTGGGCTGTGTGGGCCTTCCGTTGTTCTGCGAGGGGGCTTATGCCGATATGCGCTCGTCCTGTCAACAGGGTAAAAGTGAAAAGAATGCATATCCTTCCAATAGTTGCAGGTGACAGCCGATTGAGGTTCAGGCAGAACCGCCGGAAATCAGGGCTTAAGGCCTATTGGGCGTCCAAATTTCCGGGCTCATTTAACTGCTATCCAACTATCTTCCCTGCTGTGGACAGGATATAAGCGCATCATGAACGATCAAAACTCTCCCCGTACCCCAAAAGATTCTCACTATGCGCGCCTGCGTCGCGAACATCGCGATCATAAGGCTGTTCAAGAAGGCAAGGCTCCGCACAAGCCGCAGCGCGCTCCGATACCTGCAAGTCGTGTAGCGGAAGGAACAGTCCGTCTTTACGGCCTGCACACCGTACGCGCTGCAGTGGAGAATCCCGCGCGCAACATTCTGCGTATGCGCGCCACACGCAATGGCTTCGCTCGGCTTGAAATTGGCGAAGCGGAAACTCTGCCCTTCCCTGTTGAAATCGTCGAACCAAAAGACATCGACAAAGAGACAGGCTCCGATGCCGTGCATCAGGGCGTTATGATTGAAGCGCAGCCGCTTCGGCCTAAGAAACTGTCAGAACTGAAAGAAAGCCCGCTGTTGCTGGTTCTCGATCAGGTGACCGATCCGCATAATGTCGGCGCGATTATTCGTTCGGCTGTGGCTTTTGGTGCTGGCGCACTGATCACAACAAGCCGTCACAGCCCGCAGGAAAGCGGCGTGCTGGCGAAAGCTGCGTCTGGAGCGCTCGAACTGATTCCTCACATCGAAGTGCGCAATCTGGCAGACGCCATCGAAGAACTTCATTCTCTCGGATTCATGACCATCGGCCTTGATTCGGAAGGGCCGCGAGAAATGGAATCGACACTCTCCGGTGATCGCGTAGCCCTTGTTCTCGGCGCTGAAGGCAAGGGATTGCGTCAGAAGACCCGCGAAACAGTGAGTGCTTTGGCACGGCTCGACATGCCAGGCGAAATCAAGTCGCTAAACGTCTCCAATGCGGCCGCCGTTTCACTTTACGCGGCCGAGCGCTATCTGCGCGCGCGCCGCCCTTCATAAAAAATCAGCCCAACTCGATTATCTGGAGCGTTTCATACGCTCCAGATAATGTTTTGATAGCTGTATCTCGCCAATTCATGCGGTCGCAATATAGGTTCGAATATCTTCTGCCTCGCGCTCCACATCTTCAATGCGCCGTTTCACAACGTCGCCAATGGAGATGATTCCTGCAAGCTTGCCGTTTTCTTCGACAGGCATGTGGCGAAATCGGTTGCGGGTCATTATTTCCATCACCTGATTCACGGTGTGATGTTCTCGACATACCTGTACTTTTGTGGTCATAAACTCAGACACCAGCCGGTCCGCGATCTTTTCCTGCATAGACGCAATAGCGCGCACCACGTCACGTTCAGAAAAAATACCCTTTATCCGGCCGGATTCATCGCAGACGACCAAGGCACCGATTTTGCGTTGAGCCAGGACAGCAACAGCATGTGAAAGCGTGTCATTGGGACCGATAACAACAACATCCCGGCCCTTTGTCTCGAGAATCGATCTAACAGTCATGCCAAAGTCCCTCCCAAGGTTCAGCAATCTATCTTGCGGCTCTGCCGCATGATTCTAACGCAGCTCCTCCAGCTGTGTTCCCAAGATGGTGCGCTTTCAATGAATGCTTTGCAAGCGGACTAAATAGGGAGGGATCAGGTCAGCGCCTGATTACTGCGTCGTAGCTGCGCGGCTTATCCAGCAATGAAATGCCAAAGAACCCAGCAATAAATCCGCCAATATGCGCTTCCCAGGCAATGCCCGACAAATCAGCCCCGCCGGTCGAATAAAGTCCCGTAAAAATATTGATCAGAAACCAGATTCCTACGAAGGTCAGCACGGGCTTCAATGTCAGCGTAAGGCCAATCGGCAAAACCGGCCCGGCAAATTCTGATCGGCGTCCAGCACCAACACGGCGGAATCCATAACGTGCAGCAGCGCCCATCATGCCGGAAATCGCCCCGGAAGCCCCCACAAGCGGCGTTACACTTTCGGGGTAAATGGCATAATGCGTCAGCCCCGCAATCACCGATGTCAAAATCCAGAAGATGATCATTCGACCGGTGCCAATACGTCCTGCCAGCGGAGAACCAAAAGCCGCGAACCAGATCATGTTGACCGCAATATGGGCAAAACCACCATGCATGAAAGAGTAACTGATGAGCGTGAACAGTGCTGCCGGATCGGAAAAACCGCCTGCCAATGAGAATCGCGCTGGAATCAAAGCGAAGTTCAGCATGAACTCATAATTCTGCTGCTCGCTGATAATGTAGTTCTGATAAATGTAAACGCCCGCGCAAATAGCCATCAATGCGAGAATGACGCTCGGTATGTTGAATATCGGCTCGCCACCGCCCAATCGTCTCGAATCATTGGCATTTCCGCGCATTTCAGGCTGAGGCGTATTCATAAATTGCCGCTTTCCATCTGCTAGAGCGCATCCCGAAAAGTGTGAAACGGTTTTCGGAACAAGATGCGCGTAAATACAAAGATATAGAGCATTTCTCACGGCTCAACTTAAACTGAAAATACTCTAGAGACCGGATGCGCTGATTGCACATCTTAAGATGTTGGGATTCTTGATAAGTGACAATTCGTTAAAAATAAAGGCCGCCGGAGGGTCCCGCACGGCCTTGTCGCAAATGTCTGATATTTGCGAGACAAAATCTGGAGATCAGGAAAAAGCCAACCAAGACAATGACTTCTTCTGATAACTCATCAAACTGCTATAAAAGAACTTTTGCAACTATTACTTCTTATTAACCTTAACAAGCGCACGTCGTGGATGAACAAAGGGTTAAGCTGGCATCTTGCTCGTTAATACTATTTTAATGCGCTGATCGACGGGCACTGCCCGCAAATCCAGACGAACGGCCAGAGAGCAACAAGCAGCGCAAAATGAAAAACCGCAGCACGATCGCAATCTTCAGCGAATGGCAGCGACTGGCTCTGGGTCAGAGCGGCAGCTTGCGTGCGCCGCAGCGCGAATCTGTCCAGCCGCGCAAACTCGGACGTCATTTGTCGGATCTGTTTTTTCTCGAAGAAGACGAAAACGGTGAGTTGATATTCCGCCTGGCAGGCACCCGCATCTGCGCGCTGTTCGGACGAGAACTGAAGACCACTCGTTTTCTCTCACTATGGCCGGAGCGCAACCGCCCTGCCCTGAATGAACTGGCGCGCAACATCAATTCACTGCTGGTACCCGCTTTAAGTCAGAACGATGGAATAAGCCTTTCAGGACGCAGCCTGTCTTTTGAAATGCTGCTTGCTCCGCTCGAATCGAGTGACGGCGGAAGGCTCAATCTGCTCGGCGGCATCTCTGTGCTCAATGATGTCGCCTGGGCCGGGGCAGATCCGTTGGTACTGGGTAACCTCAACAGCATCGAACCGCTGGCGCCCGATCTCGTCGTGATACAGGAAATCCGCAAGCCATCAGTTGTCACCATGAACGGCACAAATGCCGCAAGCAGCACCCGTCGCTGGGCAACGCCGGTGCCGACGCGCGATATTCCCGCTCTGCGCGTCATTACCGGTGGCAAAGCCTGACGCACCTTTTAGATGCGCGTGTTAAAAGGTAAACACGCACTAAGGTTACGGATTAGCAAATTGATTTTGGAGCCCTTGTCGGCATCAAAACGCCATAAATAGCGCTATTATGGCTCATATAGCGCTATTTCTGAACAAACCGTTGCTGAGTTTCGTGCAGTTTTATTCAAATTAGATTCGCATTTTCGCGTCTGAATTTCCCCGCTCTCAAAGTCTTGCACGCATCCTTGTTTCCGACAGGGAGACAAAAAGAATGACAAAGCAGACAATCATCGCAGCAATGCTGATCCTTTTGGGAACGGTTTTCGCACAAGCTGCAAACCCGGCATCAAGCTCGCATTGGATGCCAACCGGCGAACGCACTTCGCAGCCAATCGGGCATTATGATTTTTGCGATCGTCACGAAGCCGAGTGCAAGATCACCAGCAACAACAGCGCGCCCCTCACACTAAATCAGAAAGTCTGGCAAGAAATTATCGCCGTTAACGCCAGCGTAAACGAACGAATCATGCCGCGCACCGACATGGAAGTCTGGGGAAAAGAGGAATATTGGGAATACCCAACGACTGCCGGCGATTGCGATGACTACATGTTGCTCAAGCGCCGTGAATTGCTGACACTAGGTATTCCGGCCAACACACTGTTGATGACCGTTGTTCGTCAGCCAAATGGTGAAGGCCATGCAGTCCTGACCGTACGCACCGATCGCGGCGATTTCATTCTCGACAATCTCGATAAGCGTGTGCGCATCTGGAACGAAACCGACTACACATTCTTAAAGCGCCAATCCACAGCCAATACTGGTGCATGGGTGTCGATCAAGAATGGTAGCGATCAGTTTGTAAGTAGCATTCGCAACTGATTTCGATAAACCTAATGAAGAAAAGGACGGGTCGTCATTCCCCGTTCTTTTTTATTTATACGGGCTCCAAACCACGCATAAAGGACTGCCCCTTCTCGACATAATGCTGTGCGGACAGTTTCAGTTTCTCAATAGCTGAAGAATTAAGCTCCCGAATAACGCGGGCGGGCGATCCAACGATCAGAGAATTATCCAGAAACTCTTTGCCTTCCGTGATAAGCGCGCCAGCGCCAATCAGGCAATTGTTACCGATCTTCGCGCCATTGAGAATGATTGCACCCATACCAATCAGGGTGTTTTCGCCAATCGTGCAGCCATGCAGAATCGCTCGGTGCCCGACGGTGCAGCCTTTGCCAATCGTAAGCGGAAAACCAATATCGGTATGCATGATGGTGTGTTCCTGCACATTGGTGTTCGCTCCCACATTGATCAGCTCATTATCACCGCGCAAAACGGATCCAAACCAGAAGCCAGCATTTTCCCCGATCGCAAGTTTGCCAATCAGCGTCGCGTCCGGTGCGATCCAGTTGCTGGCTCGGTCGACAAATTCCGGTTGATGACCGTTATACGCATAAATTGGCATGAGCTTTCCTCCATTACAAAATCTCGAAGCAAGATGCGCTATTTATCGTAAGAACGAAATGCGGCTTTACGCCAACAAAAAACGCCCTCCCTGTAAAACAGGAAGGGCGTTCTTGTTCATCGCAACGTATCTCAGAGATCCACGTCGAGAATGGCCATCGAGAAGTTGTAAGAAAGTTCGCCTTCGTCTTCATCCTTGTAGACGAGCCCCAGGAATTCATCGTCCAGATACACCTCGGCGGAATCGTCTTTGCGTGGACGCGCCTTAATCTGCAGGCCAGGATTGTTAAAAGTCCGCTTGAAATATGCGTCGAGTTTCTTGAGTTCTTCGGGTTTCAACCGGCTTCTCCTGAGATTGATTTGAGGCCGGTTTAATGCACCCGCCCTTATGTGATGTAAAGCACTAACACATGAGCTGATGTGCCCATGCACGAATAGTTATGAACCGCTAAGCGTGATATAGGCCGCTCGGATTGAAAAACCAGCGGTTGGCAATTCTCACAATTTAGCAGGTCAATAAGGCATCAGATGCCTTCGCCAAACATGTGTTCGCCGAACGCAGCTTCGCTCAACATCTGATCCATGACACGCGAAGGCTCAGAGCAACCGCTTTCACCGACCACCTTCGCAGGCACACCTGCAACGGTAGCATTCTGTGGAACAGATTTCAGCACAACAGAGCCGGCCGCTATCTTTGAGCAGTTTCCTACTTCAATATTACCAAGGATTTTGGCACCTGCACCGATCAGCACGCCGTGACGGATTTTTGGATGACGATCGCCACTGGCTTTGCCTGTACCACCAAGGGTAACACCATGCAGGATCGAGACGTTGTCTTCGATCACCGCGGTCTCACCGACCACAAGTCCGGTAGCATGATCAAGGAACAATCCACTGCCAAATTGCGCAGCGGGATGAATATCCGTCTGAAAAATAGAAGACGAGCGGCTTTGCAGATAATAAGCGAAGTCTTTGCGCCCTTCTTTATAGAGCCAATGCGCCAAACGATGCGTTTGGATCGCATGAAAACCTTTGAGATAAAGAACCGGGTCCATGAAACGGTTATAGGCCGGATCACGATCATAAACCGCCTGAATATCCACCCGCACGATATGCGACCATTCCGGGTTTGCCTCTAACATTGCATCGAAGGTCTGGCGCAGAATATCTGCGCTTACATCCGCATGTCCCAGACGCTCTGCAATACGATGCATCACAGCATCTTCCAGCGTCGACTGGTTGATAATCGTTGCGTAAAGAAACGTTCCAAGCACGGGATCGTTCTTGGCAGCTTCCTCCGCTTCGGCGCGGACAGAGTGCCAGATCGGATCAACCTGCCCCAAGGAAGGGGATACTTTCGCGTTCGTACGAACTGACATTATGCATGCTCCAATTTTGCTCAATGCGGCGTCTGAACACTCCCCTTGCCCGTTTGCCTGCATCGCAATGTGAGTTCAGCGGATAACATATCTCAAAATGCCGTGCCTTTACACCGCATAAATCTTATCGCTCAGTTTAACGCAATTGAATGAAATCCACCGTATCGGCTCAAAGAGGATTTTCTTCAAGAAAGGCCAAGACTCCCTTTTTATAGACCTTATCGCCCACCGCCAACATATGATCGCGGTCCGGGATATCGAGTGCCTGGCCATTTGGCAGCATATCGGCCAGTTCCTGTGCACTTCCTGCAATATCGTCAGTGGTACCAACAGCTACAAGGACCGGCTGCATGATGCGCGCAATTGCCTCGGCAGAAACCAGTTCTTTAGACGTAATGACACAAGCCGCCAGAGCAATCCGGTCGCTCTTGGTCTGATCGGCAAATTTACGGAACATCAGTCCGCGCGGATGGGTGATCGTCGATGGGTCTTCAGCAAGCAATGCTTCGCCAATCGGCTCCCAATCGCCAGCACCTGTCACCATTCCAATGCCAAGCCCCCCAAATACAGCACTACGAACACGATCAGGATGCTCGATTGTAAGAAACGCGCTGATGCGCGCCCCCATCGAATACCCCATCACATGCGCTTTTTCGATGCCCAGATGGTCAAGCAACGCTGCCGCATCGCTCGCCATAGCGCTCGGCGTATAATCATCGGCTTCATGGCTTTTCGCTGAAAACCCATGCCCACGATTATCTATCGCAATGACACGATATCCGGCTTCGGTCAGCGTCCGAAACCAACCGGGCGACACCCAATTGACAAGGCTTGAGGACGCAAAGCCATGAATGAGCAAGATCGGATCGCCTTCTCCGTCCTGACGATACGCAAGACGCAAACCATCATGTTCGAAATATTCGATATCGAGCGCGCTCAATTTTGTATTCCTTTTGATTTTTAGATGCGTGGTGTCGGAATCATTTCCGCAAAGATGCGAAGCGGTTCGCACAGAAACAACAAATTAGAGGGTTTCCAGCAAAATTAGAAAAATCTAGCTGCGACACTCGCCACAAATAGCTGTGTGGATCGCTCTGTCACCACGCTTGATTCCGATCCGTTTAACAGTACCGGCAAGAAGTTCCACGACATAAGCCGCCGGCCCTTGCGAAGAAATAATATCTTCGGAAAACGGGACAGCGTTTTCATGAATCGAGGATACATGGCCTGTGTCATCAAGGAAAACCATATCCAGCGGCGAAGGCGTGTTCTGCATCCACATCATAACACTGCGCATTTCACCGAATACGAAAAGCATGGCTCGATCCTTTGGGAAGTCGGTGCGCCACATCAGCCCGCGCATCCGCGCCTCGTCCGTCGCAGCAACTTCCAAGCCAAATGACACTTTGCCTTTCGAGGTCATGAAGGTGAGTGGTTCTTTGTCCATTGGCAAATGTATGGGCTTGGTTTCCTGCGCTTGGGTGGAAAACGCAAAGAAAATAAATGCAAATGCGAAAAGAATGCGGCCCATTACCTGCTCTTGTCCTACATGCTCGTGTTGAGTGTCTTTTGACAGACAATCACGAATGGTGCGTTTGAGCGGCGGACATTACCAATCAGGCCCAGACGCGGCAAGGCCCAGTCACTGCTTAGTCACTGGCATCACCGGCTTGTGACATCGTCTGAAAGTCAAATTAGTGCGAAACGGGAATCGCCGTGCCGATATCCGGATGGATTTCAGCGGCCATAAGGCCCTTGTCACCGTTGCCGAAACGGATCAGGACAACCTGACCGGGGCGCAGTTCCATCATTCCGAAACGGCGTAGTGTTTCCATATGAATGAAAATATCTTCGGTGCCCTCACCGCGTGTCAAAAAGCCGAAGCCCTTAGTGCGATTGAACCACTTGACGATAACACGTTCCAGACCACTGGACGGCGTAACTGTAACATGCGTGCGCTGCGGCGGCATCTGCGCTGGATGCACAGCGGTCGACGTATCCATGGAAAGAACACGGAAGCATTGCATGCCACGGTCACCATTGCGAACTTCACAAACAATGCGCGCTCCTTCAAGCGCTGTTTGGAAGCCATCGCGGCGAAGCGAAGTGACATGCAGCAGAATATCGGAAAGACCCGGCTGGTCAGGAACAATGAAGCCGTAGCCCTTTGCAACGTCAAACCACTTAATGTGGCCGGACACTTCAATAAGTTCGCCTAGCTCTTCTGAGGAGGCCTGACTGCGAAACTGGTCACTCGACACAGATTTGTCCGCCATGCGCTCGCCCCTCCTCTGTTGTTCCGTTGCGATTCTGACCTGATTCTTGACCAAAGAATAACACTTCCTTAACCGGATGCGGCAAGCCTAAACTTATGCTGTCTTGAGGATGACCACAGGCTTTGTGCCTTCATCGTTAATTCGTAAATTTCTCAAATGCAAAATTGCCCTGTCAACAACACAATCAAAAACATATGGCAGCAGTAAAATTCGACAACTTGTTTACTTGTGTTTTCCCACAAGCAGCCTATCCACAAAACCGCTCTTAAATGCTCTGCAAAATGAACTGGGACTTGAGCTGAACCATTCCTCCGGGAATGCGTTGAACTTCTGTGACCGGGTCAGCATATGAACCAGGAGAAAACTATGCGTTATCTGCACACGATGGTTAGAATTCGCGATATTGATGAATCGCTCGATTTTTATGTCAACAAGTTTGGCCTTGAAGAAATTCGCCGCACCGAAAACGAAAAAGGCCGTTTCACGCTGATTTTCCTTGCCGCTCCATCCGATAAGGAAAAAGCCAAAGCAGAACGCGCGCCAGAGCTGGAGCTCACCTATAACTGGGACCCTGAAACCTATAGCGGTGGTCGTAATTTCGGTCATCTCGCCTACGCGGTCGATGATATCTATGAGACTTGCCAGAAATTGAAAGACGCCGGTGTCACCATCAACCGTCCGCCACGTGACGGCCATATGGCTTTCATCAAGTCTCCAGATGGCATTTCCATTGAGCTGATCCAAAAAGGCGAGCGCCTTGCACCACAGGAGCCATGGGCTTCCGCTGAAAATATTGGCAGCTGGTAATTACGAAAAAGGCCCGGTCTTTCGACCGGGCCTTTTTTTGCAATAAAGCACTTCCAGCAAAAGTGCAAAGCGGTTTTGCGTTGGATAATGCGTAAAAACAAATAGTTACAGCGGGTCCAAAGATTCAGCCTTAACTGGAACCGCTGTAACTAAGCTTATTCAGTTCCCTGAATGGCTGCGAGCTGCCATTCCCCGCCGTCCTTGCGAGTAAAGGTCCAGACTTCGACGCTTTCAACTGGCTCATCTGGATTGCCTTCAACGAGTGCCCCCGTGTTGCGGTCAAGCATGACATCGATGGCCGAATAGCGGATAGCGACCGTCGCATATTCGACGTCGCCTTCACGCCAGGCTTCAGAAACATCACCCTGAAGCAGCTTCACGTCCTTAACTTCGTTACGCATCCCGCTGGAAGCGATCTCGCCAAGCTCTTCAGCGAGGTAAGACATGGCTTCTGGGGTTGCGAGCTTGCGAAGAGCTGCATAATCCTCATGGCCATAGGCGGTCTGGATTTCCGAAAGCATCTGCTCGAAGCGGTCGAGTTCTTCCTGACCAACATCCATTGGCTCTTCTTCAACGACAGGTGCCGCCGGGATTTCAGCCTGTTTGGCTTCAAACGGATTAACCGACGGCGTACGGCTAGCAACGCCTGCCTGTGGCGCCGCACTCTTCGCAGCGCCGAAAGGCTGCGCGCCGCCAAAAGGCTTCGCACCAGCATTACCCGCGCTTGCAGCTGCCGTCTGACGACGGTTAGCAAACATGCGCATGACAAACATCGCAATCAGCGCAATGACGGCCACCTGCAGAAGAAGACCAAACATGCCGGCAAGACCACCAAGGCCATTACCGAGCATCATGCCAATCAGACCACCGACAAGCAGTCCGCCAAGCATGGAACGGCCGAAATTGCCGAACATGCCGCCTGAACGCGTTGCAGCGGCCGCGTTCTGTGCGCCAGCCGCAGGTCGGTTAGCCTGCGTGTTCGTGCCTGGGTTAGGCGTCATTGAACGTTCCATTGGAGCTGCGTTGTTTGGCGCGGTACGTGTCGGCGCTGGCGCCTGATAAGTACGCGCACCACGGCTACCAAAACCGCCCCCACCAGCACGGCGAGCCTCGGCGAAATCAACAGCGGCAAAAGAGGCTATAAGGCCAAGGACCATTGCAGCGGTCAGTTTGGTCAAGCGGTTTCCGGAACCCGGCATAAGTATCTCCCAAGAGAGCATTTCCAGCAAAAAGTGCGAAGCGTTTTTGCGTAGGATAATGCGTAAAAATAATCAGAGCGGTCTCAGCGATTTCATTTTACTAGAACGATCACTGAATGTTTTAGTCCGACATCATATGGGAATTCACCCCTGCTGTTCACAAGGGTGTGAAGTCAAAAAAATGGAGAAATTTCAAATAGAGCGCCGTGCGCCCTCTTGGGCGCGCAAAGGTCGTTCTAAATGCTTAAACTTACAGCATAATTTTACCTTAAGCTGTTTCAGGTTTAAGGAGTTATGCTGTAGGCACAGCAGCATCCAGAATCTGAATCTGAGGTGTCACCGAGCCATTCCAATGGTTGAGCGACAGATTGCCAACAACATGCACGCTCTGGCCGATATTATTGAACAAAAACCGTCCAAGATCGCCCTCAGCAGCTCTGAACGCGATTGCATTGACCCGCTTTCCATCTGCGCCACGCAGCGCGACCCGAACATGATCACGCCCCACGCCGCGCACATCTGCCAACACATGATGCGGTAAAGCCAACACCGGCTGCGGATGCGCCGACCCGAAAGGTCCTGCCTTCTGCAAGGATTCATAGAGCGAGACTGTGGCACCCGATGCCGCAACTGCACCGTCGATGGAAAGACTCTGATTTTGGCGTAGTCGTGAAACGATATCCGCAGATTCTTCTTCAAGAAACGCCCGAAGTGCACCAAGTTTGCCGCGCTCGATGGTAATGCCAGCGGCCATGGCATGACCACCGCCCTTGATCAGCAACCCCTTATCGACCGCGTTGCGAACAAGCCTCCCAAGATCAAATCCCGCAATGGAGCGTCCCGAACCGGAGCCCGTGCCATTGGCATTGAAGGCGATAGCGAAAGCCGGACGGCGCGCCTTTTCCTTAAGACGGGAGGCGAGAAGACCAACAATGCCGGGATGCCAGTGGTCACTCGCAGTCACGATCACTGAAGCGCCCGCGCCGCCGGAAATCTCAAGTGAAGCCTCCGCTTCGGCCTCGATCAGCATTTCAGCTTCCATCGCCTGCCGTTCCTGATTGAGCCGGTCGAGTTCAACCGCAATCGGTTCCGCGGTAGTTGAATCGTCAAGCGTCAGCAAGCGCGCGCCCAGTCCGGCATCGCCAATACGACCACCCGCATTGATACGCGGGCCAATAAGATAGCCTAGATGGAAGACGTTGAGCGGCTCGCCGATACGTGACACACGGCCAAGTGCTGCCAGTCCGGCATTGCTCTGACTGCGTGCAACCAACAAACCTTTGACCACAAAGGCACGATTGACGCCTTTCAACGGCACCACATCACAAACCGTTGCAAGTGCAACCAGATCAAGCATCCCTAACAAATCCGGCCCCGCACCTTTTCCGCGTTCGCGCAGAACTTTCGCAACCTGAACAAGAGTAAGAAACACGACCCCCGCAGCGCAAAGGTGCTCCTGCTGCGAAATATCATCTTCACGATTGGGATTGACGATCGCCACCGCATCTTCTGGCAGATTGCCACCGACCTGATGGTGATCGAGGACGACAACATCGGCGCCCGCCTCTTTTGCAGCTGTGATCGACGGCGCGCTGTTGGTGCCGCAATCGACTGTCACGATCAGCGTTGCGCCCTTCGCAACCAGTTCACGCATGGCATCTGGGTTCGGCCCATAACCTTCAAAGATGCGATCCGGGATATAGATCGAATGTGTGATGCCGTAATGTTTGAGAAACCGCGCCATTAATGCAGATGAGCATGCACCATCCACATCGTAGTCGCCGAAAATCGCAACAGTTTCGCGACGCATTATGGCGTCAGCAATACGGTTGGCAGCCTTATTCATATCGGTGAGCATAGCCGGATCGGGCATGAGATTGCGCAAACTTGGATCGATGAACTCCGGCGCTCCCTCAACGCTTACGCCGCGTCCGGCAAGAACGCGCGATACAAGATCGGAAATGCCGTGATGTTGGGCTATCGCGAGAGCTATATTGGCTTCACGGGGGCCAAGCCGGTCCATCCACTTCTGGCCAGTGACAGAATTCCGGATACCAAGAAAAAAGCGTTCTGTTGTCATGGTTTCTTAAAGACACAAAAGGCGGCATTTTTGCAATGCCGCCTTTATTGATTAAACTTTGAGTAATTTAGAACTTAGACAAATCCTGATGTCTTGCCTTGATTTCACGAACCGTCTGCGAGCTTGAGCGCATGACGATTGTATGCGTCTGGATATAGTCACGAGCGAACTTGACACCCGAAAGCATATTGCCATCGGTTACGCCGGTTGCTGCGAACAATACGTCGCCCTTTGCCATTTCTTCCATCGTATAAATCTTTTTGGGGTCCGAAATACCCATCTTGGCTGCGCGCGCGATCTTCTCATCGGAGTTGAGCTGAAGGCGTCCCTGCATCTGGCCACCAATGCAACGCAGTGCCGCAGCCGCCAGCACGCCTTCTGGCGCGCCGCCAATACCGATATAAATATCGATGCCGGTTTCATCGGGGTTGGTCGTGTGCATCACACCAGCAACGTCGCCATCGCCGATCAGCCGAATGGAGGCACCAGTTGCCCGCACTTCTTCAATCAGTCGCGCGTGGCGTGGACGATCCATGATGCAAGCCGTGATTTCGTGTGGCTTCACACCCTTTGCCTTGGCAATAGCATGGATGTTGTCAGTCGGCGACGCATCAAGATCGACGACGCCCCTAGGATAGCCCGGACCAACGGCAATCTTTTCCATGTAAACATCTGGTGCGTAAAGCAGGTTGCCTTTCTCAGCGATGGCAATAACGGCCAGCGAGTTCGGCAGATTCTTTGCGCAAATCGTCGTGCCTTCCAGCGGATCGAGCGCGATATCAACGTCAGGCCCCTGCTTGGTGCCGACTTCTTCACCAATATAAAGCATTGGCGCTTCATCGCGTTCGCCTTCACCGATCACGACTGTACCGGCAATTGGTAGGCGGTTCAGTTCCTGTCGCATGGCATCAACTGCCGCCTGATCGGCAGCCATTTCGTCGCCACGTCCACGCAGGCGGGCTGCTGCAACCGCCGCACGTTCGGCAACGCGAACCAGCTCAAGCGTCAGAATACGATCAAGTCCATGGGCCAATCCATGAGGTTGCTGTTCTGCATTCTTAGCCATGTGAACAAAGTCCCGAATTTGAATTACGTTGCTGCGTTCGTATAACGCCAGTGTCGCTACTTATAGCGACATTATGCAAATCTTTTGTCAAAGTCCCCCACTCTCCGCAAGAGAAAGAGGCCTCCATTACAGAAAGAACGGGAAAAAGATTTTCTGCTCAAGCGCTTAATCGATTTAGCTCTACATGCTTGGTTTCATGTCATGGACGGGCGTGAACAAACACACCCGACCATTGATATCAGAAAACCCGAAAGCAACCAGAAGAGGTTTCGAGAGATCAACCTGCAACTGCTTCAAAGAAAACCTCTGGACTATCCACTTCGATCAGTTTTTTTCTGTCGATCACCCAGAAACGATTGCCGACATTGCGCACAAAACTGCGATCATGCGAGACAATCAGGCTGGCGGTTTCATCGCTCAGCAATTCGGCTTCCAGCGCTTCTTGGCCATCGATGTCCAAATGGTTGGTTGGTTCATCCAGAATATAGAAATTCGGCTTGGTCAACCGAAGAACCAGCATGGCAAGGCGCGCCTTTTGCCCGCCCGAGAGCCGGGACAAGGGCTTGACCTGCATTTCCAGCGTCATGCCCGCACCGGCCAGCAAAGATCGAGCGCGCTGGTCGCCGACATCGAAAAGTTTCATGACTGTTTCGAACGGCGTCCAATCAGCTATCAATTCGGAAAGTGCCTGATCGCTATAGCCCAACACAAGTGAAGGCGTTGCCTTAATGTTGGCGAGCGACTGTTCCGGCTGCAATATAGCTTCCCGAACCAGTGTCAGCAACCGCGTCTTACCTGTACCATTGGCACCTAGCAGCACTATTCTGTCGCCGGGATTGATCCAGAGTTGACCGGTTTTATAAAGATGCCGGCCATCTGGCGTCGCAATCTCAGCCCGATCTATCACGATCAGTGCTTTGGCGTGGCTGCCGCGACCGTCGAGCTTGATCTTGCCTGCGGAGCGATCAATGTGGGCCGCCTTGGCAGTCTCTTCAATTTTTTCGGCCCGTGCCCGCAATTGCTTGGTCTTAACGACCAGCAAATCGCTGCCGGAATTGATGCCGATATTATTAAGCTTGGCTGCCTGCTTGCGCAGCTGCTGGACGGTTTTCATGTCCTTTTCGAACTGGCGGGCGTCAGCCGCATCAATCTCATTAAGCGCGACGCGCGCCTGACTATAGGGCAAAGCAAAAACTAACGACCTCTCTGCGCGCAGAAAAAGTGTGCGTTTAGTTACAACATCGAGAAAAGCGCGATCATGGCTGCACACGATCACTGCGACCGAGCGAGGAAGCGCATCAAGCCAGTTTTCCAGCAAATGCACCTTCTCAAGATCAAGATGGTTGGTCGGTTCGTCCAACAGGAGAACGTCAGGCTCGGAGACCCATGTGCGTGCCAAAAGCGCAAGTCGTTGCCAACCCCCGCTGAGTTGACGCATGGTCAGCTCACGCAATTCAGCAGGAACGTTGAGATCATCGAGCACAATGTCGGCGCGCCAGCTTTCATAGTCGCGCGCATCTTCATCCAATCCGCCGAGCACGACGTCATAGAACGACACGCCCAAGAGATCAGCAGAAACATATTGGCTGACATAGCCGATCTTCACTCCACGCGATCGCGTGATGGCACCACTTGTAGGC
Source organism: Ochrobactrum sp. AN78 (assembly GCF_029909885.1). Lineage (NCBI taxonomy): Bacteria > Pseudomonadati > Pseudomonadota > Alphaproteobacteria > Hyphomicrobiales > Brucellaceae > Ochrobactrum > Ochrobactrum sp. AN78. The sequence goes on along the minus strand of NZ_JASAMU010000001.1, from coordinate 537,747 downwards.
TCGCCCTCCCCCACTAAAAGGCGCAAAAGACTGGTTTTTCCGCGCCCATTGGCTGCAACAATTCCCAGTCGCTCGCCTTCGCCCACGACGAAATCAAGGCTGGAGAAGAGGGTTTCATGGAGCGTAAGTGAGAGATTCTGAACAGAGATAAGAGACATGGCAATAAGCCCAATTCTGCCAAGCACTGATGAGCAGTTTCCAAACAGCTCATCGATGTGCTTGCAAATGTTCGGCGGCAGCAATTCAAGCTGCGCCTTCAGAAAAAGGCAGAAAAAGACCCTTGTTTAAGTCTTAATCGGCCCTGCACAATTTATTGCTGCAGGGCAAAATCAGGGCCGTACTGACGATGACAATCGTGACGCGTCACATCCATGCTACAGCCCTCCTTTTCCGTGTTTGTCTCTAAATCGGACTATTCCGATGGGTGCTTATTAGCAAAGTCGTTGCCACCCTTCAAGAGCGGCAACCTTATTGGATTGTTTCAGCCTGCGCGTTCGATGCGGATCATTTGCGGCTTGCTAACCAGATGGTCGTCCTTGAGGATGGCTTCAAGCGCCTTTTTCACTGCGGATTCCGTCGTCTCGTGCGTGACGAGAATAACAGTCTTGATGCCGTCACTCACGTCACTGTCCATCAAAGGACGCTGAACGATTGATTCGAGCGAAATGTCATTTTCGGCCATGCGCTTGGCGATTGCAGCAAACGCACCGATGCGATCATAGACCGTCAAGCGAATGAAATAGCCGCCGGCATGTTTGCGCATTTTAGCGCGCTTATAAGGCTGCAAAGCCTTTGCAGGCGTTCCGAAAACCGGACCGTGCTGGAAACCGGGACGGCTCTTAGCAATATCAGCCAGATCGCCGATCACTGCGGATGCTGTCGCATTGCCACCAGCACCCGGACCGGAAAGCAGCAGTTCACCAAGAAGATCGGTCTCGATTGCGACCGCATTGGTCACGCCATGCACCTGAGCAATCACCGAAGAGGTCGGCACCATGGTTGGGTGGACGCGCTGTTCAATGCCAGTATCAGTCTTCTGTGCGACACCGAGCAGCTTGATGCGATAGCCAAGTTCATCGGCCGCACGAATGTCCGCCAACGAGATATTGCTAATACCTTCAAGATAAATATCGTCGGCTGCAATCTGCGTGCCAAAAGCAAGGCTTGTGAGCAGCGCAAGCTTATGCGCTGTGTCATTGCCTTCAATATCGAAAGTCGGATCAGCTTCGGCGTAGCCAAGACGTTGTGCATCCGCCAGGCAATCCTCGAATGAGATACCCTCTTCCCACATCCGGGTGAGGATGTAGTTACAGGTGCCGTTCATGATACCGTAAACGCGTGAAACCGTGTTGCCGGTCAGCGATTCACGCATCGCCTTGATGACCGGAATGCCGCCCGCAACTGCTGCTTCAAAGTTCAGAAGCACGCCTTTTTCTTCTGCGATCTTGGCCAATGCCACGCCATGCTTCGCAAGAAGAGCCTTATTGGCTGTCACAACATGTCGGCTTGCGCGCAGTGCAGCTTCTACCGATGCTTTAGCCGGACCTTCGTCGCCGCCGATCAGTTCGACGAACACATCGATATCGGCTTGCTTCGCCAATTCGATGGGATCATCAAACCACTCAATCCCGGTAAGATCTATACCGCGATCCCGAGTTCGGTCGCGGGCGCTGACAGCAGTAACCGTTACCTGCTTGCCGCATTGACGAGTGAGCATTTCGGCCTTGTCACGTAGGATACGCAACACTGAAGCACCAACGGTGCCCAGTCCGGCAACGCCGATCCGCAATGCATCACTCATTATCTCGACCTTCTGAATTGTTGGCTGAATTGTTGGCTGAATTGTTGGATTTCAATATGGTGGGAAACAAGGGCCGACAAAACGCGGCCCCTGCTTACTCGGTTAAAGCATTTCCAGCAAAAGTTGGAACCGATTTTGCGTTCGGAAATGCGTAAAAACAAATAGTCTCAGCGGTTCCAACGATTCAATATCAACTGGAACCGCTGTAAAGCCGCTTAGCGGCGACCTTCGAGCGGAATCACATTATGCAGGTTCTCGTCCTTCGTGGACAGGAAACGCTTGATGTTGCGTGCAGCCTGACGGATGCGATGCTCGTTCTCAACAAGCGCGATACGAACATATTCATCACCATGTTCACCAAAGCCTACCCCCGGAGCAACGGCCACATCGGCCATTTCAACCAGTAGCTTCGAGAATTCCAATGAACCTAGGGCGCGGAAACGCTCTGGAATCGGAACCCATGCGAACATGGTCGCAGCTGGGGGTGGAACATCCCAGCCAGCACGGCCAAAGCTTTCGACAAGCACATCACGACGCTGCTTGTAGACATTGCGAACATACGCGATGTCTGAGCCGTCGCCGTTAAGTGCTGCGGTGGCCGCAACCTGAATAGGCGTGAAGGCACCATAATCCAGATAGGACTTTACACGGGTCAATGCTGCGATCAGGCGCTCATTGCCAACAGCGAAGCCCATGCGCCAACCCGGCATGGAGAATGTCTTCGACATCGAAGTGAATTCGACAGCTACATCCATCGCGCCCGGTACTTCAAGAACTGATGGCGGCGGATTGTTGTCATCAAAGTAGATTTCCGAATAAGCAAGGTCGGACAGAATGATCAGATCATTCTTGCGGGCGAAATCAACGACATCCTTATAGAAATCCAACGTCGCGGTATAAGCCGTCGGGTTCGAAGGGAAGTTGAGGATGAGCGCCAGCGGCTTCGGAATGGAGTGCTTCACCGCACGATCCAGCGCACGGATAAACTCTTCATCCGGCTTTGCAGGGATCGAACGTATCACGCCGCCCGACATGATGAAGCCGAATGAGTGGATAGGATAGGTTGGATCGGGACAAAGCACGACATCGCCTGGTGCCGTGATGGCCTGCGCCATATTGGCGAAGCCTTCCTTGGAACCGAGTGTCGCAACAACCTGTGTGTCCGGATTGAGCTTCACACCAAAACGGCGCGCATAATACTGCGCCTGAGCGCGGCGAAGGCCGGGAATGCCCTTCGACGACGAATAACGGTGTGCACGCGGATCCTGAACAGCCTCGCAAAGCTTGTCGACGATGTTCTTTGGCGTCGGCAGATCAGGATTACCCATCCCAAGATCTATGATGTCGGCGCCAGCCGCTCGCGCTGATGCCTTCAGGCGGTTAACCTGTTCAAAGACATAAGGTGGCAAACGACGGACTTTATGAAATTCTTCCGACATGATCCTGTTCCAGAAGGGGGTTGAATGAAATGGCGCGTATGCACCGGGTTAGGAGCTATACACCTGTTATCGAATCGGGTCGAGACTTGTTACAGTCTTGAAATGAAGCTTTTTTCTATCGAAAAAGGCTACTCTGCTCCAGCTTCGATCTGCTTGAGGGTCGCATCTGTTTCTTCCTGCGCCTGTTTGCGCAAGGCAGCAGCCTGAGCTGGCGTCATCGCTGTATTGGAAGAACGTGTGGCCGCAAGACGCGTGCGGTCAGAATCAAGCCCTGAAGTAAGCTGCGCTTTTTCTTCCGGGGTGATCTGGGTGGTCGCGGCCTTTGGCATGCGGCCAAAGGTTGGATAGGTATCCGAACGCTTGGCACCTTCCTGCGGCGTACCCTGAAATTCAGGGCCACCGGCACAGCCCGCAAGAAACGCCACGGCCGTTGCTGCCAGCATAATATTGGCAATCTGCCGCGTGCTCTTGGTCATGTTTCCGGTCCCGATCCTGGTGTTTTGAATGCGCTAGGCGCGTTACCTAGCCCAACACAGATAATATAATGTGAAATGGATAGCACCAAGTCGATGCGTCATGTCAACAAGCGAGTTGAGATTGCGGACATTCAGCACCGAGCGAAACGGTTGCCGGTCACAAGTATAACCAAAAATTACAAATAGTAATATTGCGTTATATCGCTGTAATGCGCGTGTAATCTATGCCGCCATGAAACACTTCGTACTTTCAATAGTTGCGTTTGGCAGTTAAAAATCCTAAAAATTGGTTACAAATGATCAGTCAGTGATTTGTACCTTCACGCTTAAACGCGATTACAGATATGATGTACCCGTAATAAAGCGCTGAAACTCTTGGATTATCTACCCCGGTCCAGACGACCGGTTTCTGTGAGTAAACTCGCCATCGTTTGTCTGAGCGAGACTCACACGGGAGAACAAATCTCCCGAAATCAGCTAGGCACCGTTTTTTTTCGGGTCGTCAGGCTGGTGCAGGCCGAAAAGCTGAAACGTCGATCTGGAGCAGACATTGAAATTCGCAGAACCATCGCATCGGACAGCCAGAAGACTACTTTCAGGTAGCGTAGCCCTCCTCGCGCTCGTCCTGTCATCCTGCACGTCTACTGGCAACGGCACGTCACCTTTACAAATGACGAACAGCGCCGATGGTTCCATGATTGCCGACACACTTCAGAGCGCGGCCGATCAGACGGTTGCAGCCGAAGCGTCAGCAGAGGCCGGTAAGAGTGAGGCACAAAAGGCCGAAACAACGACTAATGCAGCCAAAACCGCTGTCGCCGAGGTAAAGCCAGCCGATAAAGAACAAAAGCCGACAACTACCGCAGCAACTGAAACAGAACCAACTCAAGACGGCTCTATTCAGGTCGCAGCCCTCGCCCCGCAGACGAAGTCGACTTCTCTTTTTGGCATGTTTGGCAAAAAGCCAAGCGAATCTCCTGCTGCGCCCGCGCCTGCCCCTGAAGCAACAGAAACTGCAAAGCCAGAGCAAGCAAAAGAGCAAGCTGCTGAACCTGAAGCCAAGCCTGCTGCAGAAGAAACCAAACAGGCTGAATCGCCTAAGCCCGCAGAATCAGAAAAGCCGACTCAGGTCACATCTCTCTTCGGCTCTGCTAAGAATGCCAACGCATATGCCTCGCCACAACGTCCTACCACCGCTGGCCAAGGCAGCATTGCACGCCTCTTCAACGATGAAGCAGCAAGCGGTTCAGGCACCTCTCAGAATAAGAAGCTTGCGGTTGTAAGGCCCGGCGCCAAGTCGAAGCATGAGTATAATTATTCGTTGCCGGGCGTGCGCCCTAATGGTGGTTTTGAAATCAAGCATCGTAAAAGTATCTATGATGACAGCGATATCGACGCCAACGAATATGATGATTACGCGGGCGTCCAGCTGGCATCAGCTCCTGGTCTTGCACGTCTTGCGCCAAACGGCCTCAAGGTTCAGCGCGAAACTGTGGATGTCGCCTGCCTCAAGCCCCAGCTCGTTACGATGTTGAAAACCATGGAACGGCACTTCCGTAAGCCTGTCATGGTTACATCGGGCTATCGCAGCCCATCCTACAATCGCAAGGTCAACGGCGCCCGCAAATCACTTCATATGATTTGTGCCGCAGCCGACATTCAGATCGATGGCGTTTCAAAGCATGAAATCGCTCGCTTCGCCCGCAATATGCCGAGCCGCGGTGGCGTTGGCACCTATTGCCATACCACGTCAGTACATGTGGATGTGGGGCCAGAACGCGACTGGAACTGGAGTTGCAAAAAGTAATCAAAGCAAATCAAGCCGGAGCGAAAGACCGGTTTTTTTGTTAAATAACATATACTTATATATTCCCTCATCACGAATTTTTCGAACACTATGACGTTCAGATGAGTTTTTTTTAGAAAAGTTATATTAAGGGCTTGCGAGTCAGGTTCTTCCTGAATATAAGCCCACTCACACCAGCAAGAGGCGCCCATCGTCTAGCGGTTAGGACAGCGCCCTTTCACGGCGCAGACAGGGGTTCGATTCCCCTTGGGCGTACCATGTGCTGGTTTTTCTTTTCCAAAATCATCATTGACTGCAGATAACGGCGAACTTGTTCTTCGCAGGGCTTAACGCACAAATTTCGACTTGCGCGCCTTTGGCATGCTCACCTATCCCCTTGTTTTCGCTGAAAACCTCCCCTGAATCGCACAGATGAAATTTTCTTTGAATAATTTCTAAAAAAGGGCTTGCGCGTCAGAATTTTCCTGCCTATAAGCCGACCCACACCAGCAACAGGCGCCCATCGTCTAGCGGTTAGGACAGCGCCCTTTCACGGCGCAGACAGGGGTTCGATTCCCCTTGGGCGTACCATTTTCTGGTTTTTCTTTTGCTCCCGAAAATTTGATATTTTCATCAGTGACATCGCTTTGACAGCAATGTTACGGACTGTCCGTAAAACTTGAAAATGGACAGCAAGATTATGGCTAAAACTACAGCAATCGTACCCACCACGCATGCCAGCCGCTATTTGCAGCAGCTTTGCAAACATTGGGCGCATAAGTTCACTGTTGAGTTCACACCCGAGCATGGTCGAATAGACCTTGGCGAGAATCGCGTCGTGTTGATGGATGCCAATCCAGATAACCTCGTTACTACGGTTGAAGCGCCTGAAGAAAACTTAGCTTCTATGGAAGACGTCGTTGCGAGCCACATCGTGCGCTTTGCGTTCCGCGAGGAACTGGTTTTCAACTGGGTGAAAGAATAGGCGCCAAAGCATGTCACGGAAAAGTAGAAACCGGTTTTCCGTTAACGGCATACGTAGTAGCAAAGACTTAAAGCGCGTCGTCTGGGTATGATTAAACGCGACTCGCTGTCGAGCGCGTTTCATTCTGATTGAATCAGATCGACGCTTCAATTGTTTGTTTTTCGAAAATCGTTTCACACTTTTCAGGACGCGCTCCGTTTGCGCTTATTTACGCCTCCGATAAATTGCCCGCAAAATGCCCCGAATAGCCATCTTCACATCACATTGCGGGCTAAATCCCACGCGAAATTCTCACCAACTGATAAATGATTTGGCGGTGATGAAAATGACCAGTGAAACGAGAACAACCCTCACTTTGCTAAGCGCAGGTCTTATCGCAGCAATGCTGGTTCTTGGTGCAGATATGAGCTGGGCTGATGTGGCCAAGGTTCTGTTCTGATCCATACGGCCAACCTACTTGCAACAAAGCATTCATGAGCCTACATCGGCTCATGCTTTTTACCACTCCCCTCGTTACGGGCCGTTTAGAGCGGCGTTATAAGAGATTTCTTGCCGACGTTACGCTCGACGATGGTCGTTTTATTACTGCGTCGGTTCCCAATACCGGCTCCATGCTCGGCCTCACCACTCCCGGCTCTCGTGTCTGGTTGAGCGTGTCGGATGCTCCTCATCGCAAATACCCCCATACGCTTCAGATCGTTGAAGCCGACAACACACTTGTTGGGGTCAATACGGGTCTGCCCAACAAAATTGCAGAAGAAGCAATTCTATCAGGCATGATTCCCGATTTGCAAAATTACGGGCTTCTCAAGCGTGAACAGAAATACGGGCGCAATTCCCGCATTGATATTCTTCTCGATGAAGGAGATCAGCCCCGTGCTTATGTAGAAGTGAAGAATGTGCACTTCATTCGCACACCTACCCTTGCAGAATTTCCCGACACCGTCACTTCGCGCGGTGCTAAACATCTTGATGAACTTGTTGATATGGTATCCGCTGGCTATCGGGGCGTGATGGTGTTTATTATCCAGCGAAGCGATTGCAACAGATTCAGCATCTCGGGCGATCTCGATCCGACTTATGCACGCGCATTTGATCGCGCACGAGCCGCCGGGGTTGAGGCTTGGGCTATTCGATGCCAAATAACGGAAAACGGCATCGACGCTGAAACTGTGGTGCCAATAGAATATTAGAGCGTATCCCGAAAAGTGAGGAACGGTTTTCGGACTAAGATACGCGTTGAAATAAACGATAGGGCGCAGATCTGATCCAATCAGATCGAAATGCGCTCTGGAAAGACGGATCGAGATGGTGACTTATATAGAAGCGACAAGCGCACCTATGAAATACACAGGGCAAATCAGGCTGTATGGCCCAGATGCCTTTGAAGGTATGCGCAAGGTCTGCAACCTCACCGCCCGGTGTCTCGATGCATTGAATGACATTGTAAAACCCGGCGTCACGACCAACGAAATTGACCGCTTCGTATTCGAATTCGGCATGGACCACGGCGCCTTCCCGGCGACGTTGAACTATCGCGGCTATACCAAATCAACCTGCACTTCGATCAATCACGTCGTTTGCCACGGCATTCCTGACGACAAGCCATTACGCGAAGGCGATATCGTCAATATCGACGTCACCTATCTGCTGGATGGCTGGCACGGCGACTCCAGCCGCATGTATGCTGTTGGCGATATCAAACGTGCTGCCGAACGACTGCTTGAAGTGACGTATGAGAGCCTTCTGCGTGGCATTACCGCAGTCAAACCCGGCGCAAAAACCGGTGCAATTGGCGCTGCGATCCAGACCTATGCGGAAGGCGAACGTTGCTCCGTGGTGCGCGATTTCTGCGGCCATGGTGTCGGCCAGCTTTTCCACGATGCTCCGAATATATTGCATTACGGCACCGTCAATGAGGGCGTCGAGATCAAGGAAGGCATGATCTTCACGATTGAGCCAATGATCAACCTCGGCAAGCCGGGCGTGAAGGTTTTGGCCGATGGCTGGACTGCGGTCACACGTGACCGCTCGCTTACCGCTCAATATGAGCATACTGTCGGCGTCACCAAAGACGGCTGTGAAATCTTCACGCTGTCGCCAAAGAATGTTTTCGGCCCGCCATCCATGCGGTAAAATGGGATTACATACTGTCTGTCTGTTTCTGCGGGGGTTTAAACAGAATGGCATCAAACAACAAAAAGCCTGGACGTCTCGACATTCCCGGCTTCAATGAAAGCATACAAATGGCGGCTTCGCTGGAGAAGCCGCACCATTTGGGTCACCGTGACCGGTTGCGTCAGCGTTTTAAAAACGCACCTGATGCATTGGCAGACTATGAACTGCTCGAGCTTCTACTTTTCAGGGTCATCCCGCGCGCAGATACTAAACCGCTCGCAAAGTCTTTGCTTACCCGTTTCGGATCTCTGGCCGAAGTTCTTGGTGCGCCTGAAAAACTGATTGCTGAAACACCTGGTGTCGGCCCTTCCATCGCCTTGGAACTTAAAATCGTCGAAGCAATTGCCAAACGATCTGCCCGAAGCATGGTGATGGAACGCGAAGTGCTCGGCTCCTGGAGCCAGGTCGTGCAATATTGCACGACAGCGATGGCCTATGAAACGCGCGAACAATTCCGGGTATTGTTCCTAGACAAAAAGAACCGGCTCATCGCAGACGAAGTGCAACAACAAGGAACTGTCGATCATACCCCGGTCTATCCGCGCGAAGTCGTGCGCCGCGCGCTCGAACTTTCAGCCACAGCAATTATTGTCGTCCACAACCACCCATCGGGCGACCCCACACCATCGCGCGCCGACATCGACATGACCAAGCTGCTGATTGACGCTGCAAAGGCGTTGAGCATTGCGGTGCATGACCACATCATCGTCGGTAAACACGGTCATATCAGTATGCGTGGGTTGAAACTGATTTAGAGCGCGTTCCAAAAAGCCTGAGCACAAATAATCAGAGCGCGTTTGCTCTGATTTCGACTTACTGATCGTTACCTTTCATTAAGCATATGAACGAAAACGCAGTCCTCCCCCTACGAATTAGCTCGAATTTTCTTAAATTTGGACACAATCACAAGCGACGAAGCACACAGCTTGAGGGCTGGCCAAATCGCCTCCTCAATGAAGAGTTCAAGCATATTTCCCGCCGGCGTTTTTGACGGGAAAACTGGAGTAAAAAATGTTGAAGCGTTCATACATCGCCGCGGCGTTCGGTGCCGCAATTGTCGCCTTTGCTGGTCCATCCTTCGCGGCCGACATGATGGGCGGATCCGACTACACCTACAATGAACCCGTTGCGTCAGGCCCGCACGACTGGTCCGGCAACTATATTGGCGCTCAGATCGGCGCTTCTTCGTCCAGAGTTCCAGGCCCATTCACAAACCGCACTGGCTTCCTCGGTGGCGCAGTTGTCGGTAAGAACATGCAGAGCGGCAACGTCGTTTTCGGTGGTGAGCTGGAAGGCAACTTCGCAGAGGCTGAACACCGCATCGGTAACGGTGGCAGCCTTCAGCAGTCATGGAACGGCAATGCAAAAGGCAAAGTCGGTTACGCGTTCGACAAGACCCTTGTTTACGGCACCGCAGGTTACGGCGTAACCAAGTTCAAAGCCAAAGACGCAACCACTTCCGCTCCCGGTTGGGAAGGCGGCGCATTGATCGGTGCAGGTGTTGAGCAGGCGATTTCCGGCCCGATCTCGATCAAGGCCGAATACGACTTCCAGCGCTTTAACGACGTTAAATCCAAGGTAAACGGCGTTACCCAGTATAACAATCTGAAGAATCATTCGATCAAGGCAGGCGTGAACTACCGCTTCTAATATCTTTTGGGTGGAGTTCATTCTGTTTATGCATTAGAGCATGCAATTTTTGCATAAAGGGCTGCACTCACCGTGCAGCCTTTTGTTTTTGCACCGTTTCCCAATTGAGAAATACCACCTTCGATAGCAGAGAGCTTGACTCCATTAGCGGGCAACATCTTATATATCACGAGTTCGAGTGGGGCGCTCATCATCCGCAATTCTGAATTGAATTCCGTTTGCGTCGGCACCCTATTGCGGACGGGCTTTCAATTGGGCGGTGAGCTTACCCAACAGTTCAGCTAGGAATGTAAAATGCAGCGCGTTTTTGACGGACACAACGATGTCCTTCTGCGTCTTTGGGAAAACCAGCGTAATGGCGGTGACCCGATCAAGGAATTTATCAACGGCACAAAGATCGGTCACATCGATCTGCCCCGGTCGCTAAAGGGCGGTCTGGCTGGTGGTATCTGTGCGATCTATATTCCAGCAGGTCATCATATCGAGCTCGGTAAAGCCGATGAAAACGGTCACTATGAAACGCCGCTTTCACAACCGCTGGAGCGCGCACCGTCGCTCGACATTGCGATGGAATTCGCTTCTCTAGCGCTGCGCCTTGAAGAAGCTGGTGGTTGGAAGCTTTGCCGTAACGGTAAAGAGCTGGATGAAACGCTTAACAGCAACACATTCGCCGCCGTATTGCATATGGAAGGCTGCGAAGCCATCGATGCTGATCTCGCCGCCCTCGACGTGTTCTATTCTGTCGGCCTGCGCTCACTCGGTCCAGTCTGGAGCCGGAACAATATTTTCGCGCACGGCGTGCCATTTGCCTATCCGATGAGCCCTGATACCGGCCCTGGCCTTACCGAAGCGGGCAAGCGGCTCGTCAAAGAATGCAATCGCAAGGGCATTCTGATCGATCTCGCACACATCACAGAAAAAGGCTTTTGGGATGTGGCTAAGCTGAGCGACCAGCCGCTGATTGCCAGCCATTCAAACGCGCACGCCCTCACGCCTGTTGCGCGCAATCTCACCGACCGTCAGCTCGATGCGATCCGTGACAGCAAAGGTCTTGCTGGCCTCAACTATGCGACCACCATGCTGCGCAGCGATGGCAAAGAAAACGCCAATACGCCGCTTTCAGATATGGTTCGCCACGTTGATTACATGGTCGAGCGCATGGGCATCGATTGCGTAGCACTTGGTTCCGATTACGACGGAGCAACTATTCCGAATGAAATCGGTGATGCAGCGGGTACGCAGAATCTCGTCACGGCACTCAGCAATGCAGGTTATAGTGATCAAGAACTGTCGAAGCTTTGCCGCGAAAACTGGATAAGGGTCTTGAAACAGGCCTGGCACGAAGCAGCCTGACGACCCATACAAAATCCCAAAAATAATCTAACTGAAAGGGAACTAAAATGATGCATTTCGGACGTTTTCGTATTCTCGCAGCCGGTGCTGCTCTTGCTGCTGTTATGGCCGCAAATCCGGCATTGTCGGCAACACCTGCCGATACGCTGGTCCAAGCATGGGCTATCGACGATATCATTACACTTGATCCTGCCGAATCGTTTGAAATCAGCCCTGCCGAAGTTCTCGGCAATGCCTATGACCGTCTGATTCAGCTGGATATCAGTGATACATCGAAGGTCATTCCGGGTGCAGCAGAAAGCTGGACAGTTTCAGATGACGGTCTGACTTATACGTTCAAGTTGCGCAAGGATGCCAAGTTTGCCTCTGGCAATCCGCTTACCGCAGCCGATGTCGCTTACACATTTGAACGTGGCGTTCGTCTCGACAAGGCACCCGCCTTCATCCTGACCCAGTTCGGCCTCACCGGCGAAAACGTTACGGAAAAGGCCAAGGCTGTTGACGAAACAACCTTTGTTCTTACCGTCGACAAGCCTTACGCGCCAAGCTTCGTGCTCAACTGCCTGACCGCCACCGTTGGCTCGATTGTCGACAAGAAATTGCTCGAAGAACATGCGGCTAAAGTCACCCCTTCGGACGATTACAAATACGACACCGATTATGGCAATGCATGGCTGAAAACCGGCTATGCAGGTTCCGGCCCGTTCAAGATTCGCGACTGGCGCGCCAATGAAGTCGTGGTTCTTGAGCGCAACGATAACTTCTACGGCGAAAAGGCAAAGCTTGCCCGCGTGTTCTACCGTCACGTCAAGGAAAGCGCCACGCAGCGCCTGATGCTCGAATCGGGTGACGTGGACGTAGCGCGTAATCTTGAGCCAGGCGATTACGAAGCCGTTCAGAAGAACGAGAAGCTCCAGACAGTCAATGCGCCGAAGGGTACTGTCTATTACATCTCGCTTAACCAGAAGAATGCGGAACTTGCCAAGCCGGAAGTTCGTGAAGCCTTCAAGTATCTCGTCGATTACGATGCAATTGGCGCAACCCTGATCAAGGGCATTGGCGAAGTCCGCCAGACCTATCAAGCAAAGGGTGTACTTGGCTCGCTGGATGCCAATCCATACAAGCTGGATATCGAGAAGGCCAAGGAACTGCTGGCCAAGGCCGGTCTTAAAGACGGTTTGTCGATCACTTTCGACGTGCGCAACACGCAGCCCGTCACAGGCATCGCCGAATCTTTCCAACAGAGCGCAGCCAAAGCAGGTATTAACATCAGCATCGTTCCAGGTGATGGCAAGCAGACGCTTACCAAGTACCGCGCTCGTAACCATGATCTCTATATTGGTCAGTGGGGCATGGATTACTGGGATCCAAACTCGAATGCCGAAGCTTTCACCTCCAACCCGGACAATGGCGACGATGCATCCAACAAGACGCTGGCTTGGCGCAATGCATGGGCTATTCCTGAGCTGACACAGCAGACGCAGGCAGCATTGCTGGAACGTGACGGCGACAAGCGCGCTGAACAATACAAGAAGCTGCAGCAGGAAGCACTCGACCAGAGCCCATTCGTCATGCTGTTCCAGCAGGTCGAAGTGGCAGGCATCGCGGGTAATGTGAAGGGTTACAAGCTCGGACCAACCTTCGATTCCAACTATCTTGCACCAGTCAGCAAAGACTGATCTGAAGAACGGTCAAAACATTGAGTATAACCGGCAATACCATTACCAAGCCGAGGAGCGCCAAAAGGCGCTCCTCAACCCTTATAGCAGCTATCGCCAGCTTTCTGGTGATCGTAGCAACAACTTATCTTGGCCTTCTGGCCGTGACATTCTTCATTGGGCGCGTTGTCCCGATTGATCCTGTTCTTGCAATCGTCGGCGATCGCGCACCTGCGCACGTTGTTGAACGTGTGCGTCAGGAAATGGGCTTCAACCTGCCCTATTATCAGCAGTTTTACCTCTATGTGAAAGGTGTGCTGCAAGGCGACTTCGGAACATCTGTTCTGACCACAAACCCGGTCATGACCGATATTCGCCGCGTTTTCCCGGCGACCATGGAGCTTGCAACCATCGGCACGATAATCGGCGCGCTGTTTGGCATTCCGCTTGGGGTTCTTGCGGCAGTCAAACGCGGCAGCATCATTGATCAGATCGTACGCATCATTGGCCTTGTTGGCTATTCGGTGCCGATTTTCTGGCTCGGCATGCTGGCCTTGCTGATTTTCTATGCCCGCCTTGGTTGGACATCCGGTCCCGGTCGCATCGACATCACCTTTGAATACACGTTCACGCCGATTACCGGATTTTACGTCATCGACGCGATCATTCAGCGCGACTGGGAAGCATTGCGTAACATCATCTCCCACCTCGTTCTGCCATCGGCACTGCTCGGCTATTTCAGCCTTGCCTATATCAGCCGCATGACACGCTCTTTCATGCTCAATGAACTCGAGCAGGAATATATCATTGCTGCCCGTGCCAAGGGCATTTCCGAAACGCGGATCATCTGGGGCCACGCTCTGCGCAATGCAGCCGTGCCGCTTGTGACAGTGATTGTGCTTTCCTATGCAGGTCTGCTCGAAGGTTCGGTTCTGACCGAAACCATCTTTGCGTGGCCCGGCCTTGGTCTTTACATCACTAACTCGCTGCAAAATGCCGATATGAATGCCGTTCTGGGTGGTACCATTATCATCGGTTCGGTCTTTATCGCGCTCAACCTTGTGTCCGATCTCCTGTATCGGCTCCTTGATCCGAGGACGCGCGTAAGATGAGTCAAATGACAGACACTTCAAATCTTTCATGGCGCGAATGGCTGCTTTCCGAGCGTCCACAATCCCGCATGCAGGCCCGCATGGGTCGTTCCTATATGATCTGGCGTCGATTTACCGCGAATAAACTCGCGGTAATTGGCCTGATGATTATCATCGCACTGGTTCTGGTTGCAGCCTTTGCAAACGTGCTCGCACCACATTCGCCGACTCAAGGCGATCTCGCCAATGCGCGTCTCCTGCCACCAGGCACACCGGGTTATCTGCTTGGCACTGATGATCAGGGACGTGATATTCTCTCCCGCCTGATTTTCGGCTCCCGCATCACGCTTTACGTGGTGCTGCTCGTCGCGGTTATCGCGGCGCCTATCGGCCTTTTGGTCGGGACGGTTGCAGGCTATGCTGGTGGATGGGTCGATGCCGTTCTTATGCGCATCACCGATATTTTTCTTGCCTTCCCAAAACTTATTCTGGCGCTCGCCTTCGTTGCGGCATTGGGACCGGGTATTGAAAACGCCATCATTGCAATCGCGATCACCTCATGGCCGCCTTATGCGCGTATTGCTCGTGCAGAAACGCTGACCGTGCGCAATTCTGATTATATTTCCGCTGTTCGTCTGATGGGGGCTTCGCCTTTCCGCATCGTTTTGCGGCACATCATGCCGCTCTGCACTTCGTCGCTGATCGTTCGTGTGACGCTTGATATGGCAGGCATCATCCTGACTGCAGCTGGCCTCGGCTTTCTTGGTCTCGGTGCTCAGCCGCCATTGCCAGAATGGGGTGCAATGATTGCATCGGGTCGCCGCTTCATCCTCGACCAATGGTGGGTTGCTGCCATGCCAGGTATCGCGATCCTCATCGTCAGCCTTGGCTTCAACTTCCTCGGCGACGGCCTGCGTGATGCGCTCGATCCGCGGGGTAACAACCAATGAAGCCACTTCTGACAGTTGATGACCTGCGCGTCACCTTCCCTACGCGTACCGGTGCGATTGAAGCCGTACGTGGCGTAAGCTTCACGCTCGGTCGCGAACGTTTGGGTATCGTGGGTGAGTCCGGATCGGGCAAATCTCAGACCGGGCGTGCGATCATGGGGCTCACGCCTCCACACGCTCAGATCACCGCAAAAACATTGCAGTTCGATGGTATCGATCTGTTGGACATCTCGGCTCGCGAGCGTCGCGCATTGCGCGGTGGCCGCGTTGCCATGGTGCTTCAGGACCCCAAATATTCGCTTAATCCGGTAATGACCATCGGCAAGCAAGTCGCCGAGACCCTCAAAGCCCACGGCAAATATAGCAGTAGTGAAATTCGTAAGCGTTCGATTTCAATGCTTGAAGCGGTACAAATTCGCGACGCTGAACGCGTCATGAAGCTCTATCCGCACGAAGTTTCGGGCGGTATGGGACAGCGTGTCATGATCGCCATGATGCTCGTTGCAGAACCTGAACTGCTGATTGCCGATGAACCGACATCAGCACTCGACGTGACGGTTCAACTTGAAGTGCTTGGCATTCTCGACAAGCTGGTGGCAGAACGCGGCATGGGGCTGATCTTCATCAGCCACGATCTGCGTCTTGTGTCATCCTTCTGCGACCGCGTCATCGTGATGTATGCGGGCAAGATCGTTGAGGAGATTGCAGCAAGCGATCTCGCCAACGCAAAACACCCCTATACACAAGGACTGCTGAATTGCATGCCCAAGATCGGAGCGGATCAACATCCCCTGCCTACCTTGCAGCGTCAGGAGGCATGGCGACTATGAGCACAGCATCAGCACTCAGCATTGATAAGGTCGATGTATTCTTCGATCATTTCCACGCGTTAAAATCTGTCAGCATTGATGTGGCGCGTGGCGAATCCTATGGGCTCGTTGGCGAATCCGGTTCGGGTAAATCCACCCTGCTTCGCGCCGTGGCAGGACTTGCACCCATTGATGACGGAGAAGTCCGAATTGATGGTAACGTGCTCAAGACACCACGTGACAAGGCGTTTTACCGCACTGTTCAAATGGTGTTTCAGGACCCATACGGCTCCCTTCACCCACGCCAGACAGTCGACCGTCTTTTGCTCGAACCACTCGCCATTCATGGCGTGGAAGACAGCGAAAAACGTATTGTCCGCGCATTGGATGAAGTGGGCTTGGGTTCAGGCTTCCGTTTCCGCTATCCCCATCAGCTGTCCGGTGGTCAACGTCAGCGTATCGCAATTGCGCGGGCATTGATTGTTGAACCATCCATCCTGCTTCTTGATGAACCAACTTCGGCACTTGATGCTTCTGTTCAGGCGGAAGTGTTGAACCTACTTGAACAAGTACGTCGTGATCGCAAGCTGACTTTCGTCATGGTAAGTCATGACCTTGCAGTCATTACTCATATGTGTGACCGGCTTGCCGTCATGCGCAATGGCGAAGTTGTGGAGCAACTGGAGGCTTCTGAATTGGTAAGCGGCAAAATCAATGCCGACTATACCAAGAACCTGATGCGAGCCAGTGAAGGCTTTAGACGCTAAACATTAAGGGGACCAGAAGGTCCCCTTTTTATTATTCGTCTGAGCCGCGGCGCGCATTGTCACCATCCTGACCGCGCCGCCAATAAGCAACAATCAATTGTTTATCCTTCGGGATGTTCCGTTCTTTGCGCATATAGGTGCGGATCGAGCGGAATGCATTAAACTCACAAGCAGCCCACACATAAATGCTCTCTTCGCCCTCCGGCAGCTCCACGGCACGAACCGCATCCTGCAAAAGGGTCGTTGTGCCTGCTTCGGCCCCCTTGCGGTGCAGCCATTGCATATCCACGTCGGCGCGGGACTTAATCGCCTGTTCTTCCGCCTCACTGTCGATTTCGATGCGGACGACTGCCTTGGCACCTTCTGGCAATCGCTCAAGAATACGACCAATCGCCGGAAGGGCTGTTTCATCACCGGCCAGCAAATACCAATTTGCATCATCGGCTGCATCACCGCCGCCGGGGCCTGTCATCCCAACAATATCGCCCGGTTTAGCGCTAATCGCCCAGCCGGAACCCGGCGCATCGCTATCATCGCCATGAACGACCATGTCGATATCCACCCAGCCTGCCTTAGCATCAATCTGGCGGATCGTATAAACGCGGGTAGCAAGCTTGGCATCACCATCGGGCCAGACAGGGCGACCATCTTCGCCCGAGACTGGCCATTGCGGCTTGGCAAGGCCCTTTGGAGGAAACAGCAGGCGAATATGCAAGCCTGTATGAGCGAAGCGAGCCAGTTCGCTTCCCTTCAGCCGTACGCGACGCATGTGCGGCGTAACATTGCTGACGGCAACAACCTGCATTTCGCGGAAATAGGGCAGCGGCAAACCAGCAGCACCATCACCTTCCCAGATGATCTTTGGCTTTGGGCTTCCCTTCTCAAGAAACTCAAGCACATGTTCAGCGATGGAATATTTCATATAGGCAAGACCGGTTTCGTCACCGCTCTTTACGTCCACACTGACAGTCTCGTCGTCCCACTGCACATCTGCCTGACCGAAGCTAAGAACCAGCTTTGCGCTGCCCACCTGGCGTTCAACGTCAGCATGTTCAACAAAATGATCCAGCAACTGATTAACGATGCGATCAGGATTGTTGAGTGCGATACGGGTATTGGCGTTCAGGCCCAAATCAGACATGCCTGCTCTCCTATTTTTAACGGTGAGCAAGCCTTACCTGAATTTAAGATGACAATTCAAGTCATCTTTTTTCGATCAGCGCGGTTTGATGCCGCAATAAATTGTGACAGGCAGCGCCTGACGCCATGCATCAAAAGAACCAAGAACGCCTGCTTGTGCAACCTGCAGGCGGGTAAGTTCACCGCCATGCTGTTGATGCCAGCTGAAAAGCCGCATTTCGCTTTGCAATGTCACCGCATTGGCAACCAAACGCCCGCCAGGCTTCAGTGCATTCCAACAGGCTTCAATCACACCGGCATCCGTTACACCGCCACCGATGAAAATTGCATCCGGCGTTGCAAGGCCATCTAGCGCTCCCGGCGCTTCACCTTTTACAAGCTGTAAGCCAGGTACGCCCAGCGCGCGTGCATTGCGCTCAATCACGCTCTGCCGGTTTTCATCTGCCTCAATAGCGATGGCGCGGCAAGACTGATGAACACGCATCCATTCAATACCAATAGAGCCGCAACCTGCGCCAACATCCCAAAGAAGCTGCCCCGGAAGGGGCTGCAACCGAGACAGCGTCACAGCACGAATATCGCGTTTGGTCAGTTGTCCGTCATTTTCAAAAGCTGCATCGGGTAATCCACTGACGGGTGAGAAAACAACAGCATTTGACGCGGCGATGCATTCAATTGCCAGCACGTTGAGATCTGCACAGTTTACATGCGACCAGTCTTCCGCCCAACCGCTGATGCACTTTTCATTCGGTCCGCCCAAATGCTCAAGCACCGTCAAGCGGCTTTGACCAAAGCCTTTATTTTTCAGAAGGGCGGCGGCTTTTGCAGGTGTCGTGCCATCATTGCTGAGCACAAGAATTTTCTCTCCCGGTAAAATATACGGTACTAGCAATTCAAACGGACGCCCATGCACGCTGACCGTTCTCGCCTCCTGTAATGCCCAAACCATACGGTTTGCGGCCAGCGACAATGAGGATGGAAATGAGATGACGTGCATTTCCTGAGACGAGAAATGACGGCTTAGGGATGCGCCCATGCCAAAAAACATCGGATCGCCGCTTGCCAGTACCACAACCTGTCTGCCGCGCTGCGCCTCGATCATTGGAAATGCATTATCGAAAGGTACTGGCCATGAAACTCGCTCGGCTTTGACCTCATCATCAAGAAAAGCCAGATGCCGCTTGCCGCCAAAAATGATGTCCGCATTGGCAATGACATTCCGTGCTGTGTCGCCCAGCCCTGCAAGACCGTCTTCGCCAATACCGATAACTGTAAGCCAGCAGCCCATAAGCATTGCTCCTTTTCCTGTTCGTATGGCGTCGCAGTAGCAAGCGCAAGCAGGAAGGCGTATAAGACCGTCATGTTAAGCCAGCAAACAGCCCCAACCGTGCCCTTGAGAGCAGACAGGCGCAATGCCTGCCCCGGCCTATCGCGCATGGTCATGGCAAAAGATGGTGCAATCGCTCGCGTCAAGCTTCCCTTGGGACGGATCAATGCTACCGAAGCACGTTCGTTGGCCGAAATTGCAAAAGAGTTTGGAAACGGCACTATCGAGCTTTCGATTCGCTCCAACATCCAGATACGCGGCATCGCGCCCTCCAATTGGGATAAAGCGATAACAGCGCTCTATGATGCCGGTTTTGGCGCGGATAATCCGTCGGCCGATGACATTCGCAATGTAATGGTAAGCCCCACCGCATCAATCGATCGCACACAGCTTGCCGATACCTCCCGCCTTGCGACCTCGTTGCTGAAAATGCTTGAAGGCACGGAAAAATATCACGCGCTATCGCCGAAGTTTTCTTTCCAGATTGATGGCGGCGAAGACTGTGCCATGATTTCGCATACCGGAGATATCTGGCTCTCAGCACTGGAAGGCGGCGCGCATTATGCCGTTGGTCTGGCATCGTCACCAGACACCCCGCCTGTCGGCATGGTCGCACAAGCGGAAGCGCTTTCCTTGATCGAAGCGCTGCTTGATCTGTTTCAGAGCCTCGCAGCAACGGGTGTGACGCGGATGAGGCACCTTTTTGAAACCTTGCCACAAGAGCAATTTCTGCAAGAGTTGCCTTTTGAACTCTCCCCCGCCCCGACTTGGGAACGAAAACCGCCAAAACCCTTTTCATGGCTTGGAGCCCATTCGCAAAAGGGTGGACACTTCTATGCAGGTGCAATGCCATTTCTCGGAAGATTGCAGACGGAACAATTGCATAAGCTGGCCCAGCTTGCGGAGAGCGCGAATGGCGGCGAAATTCGCCTCACGCCATGGCAAGGCGTTCTCCTGCCAAACATCGAGCAGGCAGACTGCAACCGGATCACAACCACATTGAACGAACTGGGGTTGGCAACATTGCCAGAAGCGCCACAGGCGCGCCTTCGGGCCTGTTCCGGCTCTGCCGGCTGTGCTTCCGCCCTTGCGGGCACTTTAACCGATGCTCAGCGTCTCGCTGGCATGCTCATCGCAGGCAACAAGCAGGTCCATATTACGGGTTGCGCCAAATCCTGCGCAGCACTTTCTCCCCTGCCTCACACGCTTTTGGCGCGTTCGGATGATCATTATGATCTCTTTTCGCAAGACAGCGCTGGACCATTGCGTTTCGGGCAGCTATTGGCCTCAAACATCACCATTGACGAGGCTGCGTTTATTTTAAACGCCCGAAATCTATAAGAGCGTATCCCGAAAAGTGTGAAGCAATTTTCGGGCAAGATATGCGTTAAACAAATAGGTAGAACGGACGCCATGACAGACTATATCCGCGATGGACAGGCCATTTATGACCGCTCCTTCGCCATCATCCGTTCTGAGGCCGATTTGAGCCGCATTCCCCTCGATCTCGAAAAGCTTGCCGTACGTGTTGCTCACGCATCCGGCATGGTCGATATCGTTGAAGACCTCGTCTTTTCGGATGGCGCGGGGCAAGCCGGGCGAGATGCACTCTTTAAAGGCGCGCCAATCCTCTGCGATGCACGCATGGTCGCAGAAGGCATCACTCGCTCACGCCTGCCAGCCAACAATGAAGTTATCTGCACACTGAATGATCCGTCCGTGCCGGAACTGGCGAAGAAGATCGGCAACACGCGCTCTGCCGCAGCCCTTGATCTCTGGCTTCCACATCTTGAAGGCAGCATCGTTGCCATCGGCAATGCGCCCACCGCCCTCTTTCGCCTGTTTGAAATTTTGGACAATGGTGCCCCTAAACCAGCCCTCATCATCGGCATGCCGGTCGGTTTTGTGGGTGCAGCCGAATCCAAAGATGAGCTTGCTGAAAATAGCCGTGGCGTACCCTTTGTTATCGTGCGCGGACGTCGCGGTGGCAGCGCCATGACCGCAGCCGCTGTCAATGCACTTGCTTCGGAGCGCGAATAATGGCGCCAAAAGGGAAGCTTTATGGTCTGGGCGTTGGCCCCGGTGACCCCGAACTTATCACGCTTAAGGCACTCAGACTGCTTAAGTCCGCGCCCGTAGTCGCCTATCATGCGGCAAAGGGTAAAAAGGGCAATGCGCTGACGATTGTGGAAACCTATCTGTCGCCTGAACAGACGCTGGTGCCGCTCATCTATCCGGTGACGACGGAAAAACTGCCCGCTCATATGGATTACGAGCAGATCGTCAGCGATTTCTATGCAGAGATCACTGCAACAATCGCAAACCATCTCGACGCTGGCCGCGATGTCGCTGTAATCGCTGAGGGCGATCCGTTCTTCTACGGCTCGTTCATGTATATCCATGACCGATTGGCCGAAAAATACGAAACCGAAGTCGTGCCGGGCGTTTGCTCGGTCTTGGGTGCCGCTGCCGTGCTTGGCGCACCGCTCGTCTATCGCAATCAGACGCTTTCAATCCTTTCGGGAGTTATGACTGCTGAGGAATTGAAACAGCGGCTCGCCGGCAGTGAAGCCGCTGCCATCATGAAACTCGGCAAAAATCTGGACAAGGTTCGCGATGTTCTGAGCGAGCTTGGGTTGATGGATCGTGCGCTTTATATCGAGCGTGCTACTATGCAGAACCAGCGTATTGCGCCTTTGGCAGAAGTCAGCGGCGGCGACTGTCCTTATTTCTCGATCATTCTGGTTCCAGGCAAAAAATGGAACGGTGCATGAAAGCAGCCATTCTCGTTCTTGGCGAAGCTGCAACTTCCACGGCACGCAACATACAATCTAGACTTAGAAATGCTGAAATTCTGGGGCTGGAAAATCGCGTTACGAGCGCAGACAAGCATTTCACACATTTCGGCGACACGATACGTGCGCTCTATCAGGAAGGTCGTCCGATAGTCGCGCTGTGCGCCGCTGGTATCATCATCCGCGCACTCGCTCCTCTTTTGCAAAACAAACGGATAGAGCCTCCGGTTCTGGCCGTTGCAGAAGATGGTAGCGCTGTCGTGCCATTGCTTGGCGGCCTTTCCGGCGTCAATGATCTGGCGCGAGCCATTGCTCAGGCGCTTGAAGTGCCCCCTGCTATCACCACGACGGGCGAATTGCGGTTTGGCATCAATCTGCTCCATCCACCGGCTGAATTGACCCTCGCCAATCCCGAAGCTGCCAAGACCTTCATGTCCGATCTGCTGGCGGGAGAAACCTTGCGCGTCAATGGCAGCTCGCGCTGGCTCACCGCATCAAAACTGCCGTTATCTGACAATGGTCAACTGACAATCAGCATCACGCCTGAAACGCGTGCGCCGCAGACTAACGAGCTGATATACCATCCGCGAACGGTTGCCGTGGCGATTGATAAGCCCGGCGAAAACCTCGTAAGCCTTATCGAGCAAACACTTGATAGTTCAGAGCTATCAAAGGATTCACTTGCTCTTCTTCTCGTCCACGAGAAAGACTGCGCTTCACCCCATATTCATCAGGCAGCACAAATACTCAAAGCACCGCTGCGCATTGTTTCGGGCGTGGATGATCTGGCAACGGTATCCGTCGAAAACCCGCAGCACCTTATCAAATCCGATAGGCTGACACTGGCCATTGCAGCAACACCAGCCGATGTTCTCTTCATCGGACGCAATCGCGGCAAGCTGACTGTCGTTGGCCTTGGCCCCGGTGCACGAGACCTAATGACACCAGCCGTTCAGCGCGATCTGGAACGCGCCGAAGATGTGCTTGGCTATGAAACCTATGTGCGCATGGCTGGCCCATTTCGCGATGAGCAGATCATCCACATGACTGACAATCGCGAGGAAATGCAGCGCGCGCGTCATGCCTTCGAACTCGCTGCTTCAGGCCGTGATGTGGTAATGGTTTCGTCAGGCGATCCCGGTGTATTTGCCATGGCAGCGGCAGTTATCGAAGCGCTTCATGAATCGTCTGATCCGGCATGGCATAGTGTTGAACTCGTGATTCAGCCGGGGATTTCAGCCGCTATGGCTGCAGCTTCCCGCATCGGCGCACCACTTGGGCATGATTTCTGCATTATCTCGCTTTCTGACAATCTCAAGCCCTGGGATGTCATTGAAAGGCGTCTGGCGCTCGCAGCACAAGCTGATCTCGCCATGGCTTTCTACAATCCGATATCCAAAGCCCGTCCGCATCAGCTCGGTCGCGCGCTGGAAATTCTCCGGCAGTATCGTGTTGCTGAAACGCCAGTCGTGCTCGGTCGCGATATTGGCAGGCCCGCCGAAACTACGCGTGTCACAACGCTGGGTGAACTCACGCCCAAAGACGTCGATATGCGAACTGTGGTGATCGTCGGCTCGTCCCATACTGAGCGCTTTTCTCGTGTGGACGGCGGCGAATGGGTTTATACGCCGCGATGGTATGGCGAGAAGCCGGACAAATAAACAGAAACAAAAGGCAGGGAAATCCCTGCCTTTTTAATAATTTAGATCCGTTTATTGAATCATTTCTTCTTCGACTTCTTCGGTGTAGCTGGAGCAGCCGATGCGGTCTGAGCTGCAGCGGCTTCGGCTGCGATCTGGTCTGCGCTCTTTGGCGAAGTATCGATAACCGAACGAACCGAACCGTTTGCAGAAACCTGACAAACCGCCGTGCGCAGATCCACCTTCAGGTCAACATCCGTACCGCCGCCAGCGCCCGGACGGGAATTAACCGCGCTGATGACGCGTTCAGGCAGGAAATACTTGTTGGCAGCTGCAGTGATACATGGCTGAGCCAGCGAAGAATCTACCGATGAGGTCGGAACGAAACGTGGCAGCGATATGCTTGATGCAGTGACCGGTGCCTCGGACTTGCCGGGAACCGTCGCATTCTGCGTGGTCGTCGTACAAGCGGCAGCCAGTGGAGCCAGCATAGCAATGACAAAGAAACGGGCTCCGATGCGGGTGCGTCCGTACATGATCAACCTCTTACGATCTGCTGATTAGGTAAAATTTTAACTGAGATAACTATTCGGTTTTTGCCGATTGTCGAGTGGCAGGAAGGCCACAATGCTGGTTTTTCGTTGGGCATCCCCAACAGCGTCATCATTGTTTCGTGAATATCCAGTTCAACATCTCCCGCCAGTCGCTCATGCGGATAGGCGTTCCATGGTTTCCGCTTTCAAAACGACGAAACTGCACCGGATAACCCGGCGCTTTCTTGCGTATATCCCGATAGAAAGCTTCCTGCTTGTCGATTGCGAAAACCGGATCGCGACTGCCATGTCCAAAAAAAACCGGCACACGCTTCTTGAATGCAGGTGATTTGAAAAAATCATTGTCCCATAATGATCCTAACAGGATCAGGCCAGAAAGCTGATTAGCCGTTTTATCATTCGAAGCGATCCGCCAGCAAAGTGCACCTCCCTGTGAGCCACATGCAAGAACAAGCGGCGCGGATGGCGACATTGCCTTCGCAGCTTCAATAAGTCCCGCGATCTGCGCCTCGCCTGTAGCCGCAAAATCCTTGAAGTCCGGCGTCAAATAAAGCCCACCATTGAGTGCGGCTAAGTTCTTCACGCGGTTGAAATTACCGCCGAAGGTAAAATCATTCATGCCTTGCAGACGATTACCGCCGCGTCCATGCAGATAAATGACGATAAAAGCCGCACCTTGCTGCTTTCCGGCCGCCATCGCCTTTACCGGACCCGCAGCGGTCTGAAACGTGAGATCTTTTTGATAGGCCCGCGCCTTCAGCGAAACATAGGCATCCTTCACGCGCTTTTCGGGAACAGCATCGCGACCATTGATGTCGCGCATTTCGTTGTAATCAATGACTTTATAATCGCCATTATCAGCGCTGCTCAACACACCCGGATAGGCAAAATAATTGTCTTTGAAAGGCGGAAGCGGACCTTGCGCATGCGCCGAACTGGAAAATACCAGTAAAAACGCTGTAACTATTCCTACACGTTTGCGCATTGCCCCTCCCAAAAAGCACATTCAAAGCTCAAGCGTATGATAACGACGATTGAGATATATCAGAGCCTCTTCGTCCGCATTCGAGTGCAATCCCACCACTTCACCGAACAGGACGTGATGTGTGGAATGATCCTGAACGCTAATAACGCGGCAGTCGAAAACAGCCAATGCACCTATCAGCGTTGGCGCACCTGTCGCGAGAACGTCCCACGCAGCAAGCTCAAAGCGCTCATCCTGCGTAAGACCGATACGGCCCGAAAATGCATCTGCAAGCTGTTGGTGCGATCCAGCCAGCGTATTGACCGCGAACACGGCGTTCTTGATGAACAGCTGGTTTTCTTCATGAGTCTTCTGCAAGCAGATCAGAACGGTCGGCGGATTATCCGAGACCGAGCAGGAAGCTGTCAGAGTAAGTCCACGTCTTCCTGCAGAACCGGCAGTGGTTACAACCTGTACCGCACCCGCATAATGGCTCATCGCATCACGATAAGTCTTCGGTTCTACCGGCATAGTATTTGAGATGATGTTTTTATCTGTTTGCACGTCAGCAAGCATCCGTATTGTCTGACAGGCTTCCGCAGACCAATGTCTGTTTACCTGTATACATATACGGGCATTGCACAAAGGCGAGGAAACCGCTACCCACTTTTCGTTCAATTAGCCATGAAATGTTTGAAGAAGATAAATCGCGTGATCAAACCAGTGCCATTACCGGGAAAACATAAAGCGGTTCTCCGCCCGGAATTGCGCATGCACAACTTCACGAAGATATTTGCTACGGCCTTATCGGCTTTCACGATGCTTTGCCTGCCGACCATGGCGCAGGAAGATTCAACAGTAATACGCATTGGAATTGCAGCGCCTCTGAGCGGTGGATTTGCTCCACTCGGAAATCAGCTCGTCGATGGTGCACGTGTGGCGGCAACAGCCAAGAATCCTGAACTTGTCGTCGCGGATGATCGCTGTGATGCTGAAGGTGGTAAAACGGCTGCAGAAACCTTCATTAAAGACAATGTGCAGATAGCCACTGGCTTTCTTTGCTCTGAAGCACTGGAAGCGGCGCTGCCTTTATTGAACCGGCGCAACATTCCCGTCATTACCTCCGGTGTCAGTGACTTAACGCTGACAGAAAAGCGTTCTTCCACTCCGCTCCCCGTGTTTCGCCTGACCACAGGTCTGGATAAAGAAACGCGCGCCACCGGTAGCTTTTTAGGTAGCCTCTGGCGCTCCCAGCCCTTCGCCGTCATTGACGACGGCACGATTGAAGGCCGTGAACGCGCATCGCATGTTCTGGCCAGTCTCAGGGAACAACAGCTTCAGCCGGTTTTTACCGATACATATCGACCGGGTCTCGAAAACCAGAATGCACTCGTTGCCCGTCTGCGCCGTGCCGGCGCGACGCATGTATATGTCGGCGGAGAGCGTGATGATATTGCAGCCATTGGTGCGAGCGCTACGACGCTTAAATATCCGCTGGTGATCGCGGGTGGCAGTGTTTTGAATGCTGCACCAGGCACGCAGCCTTTAAGCGCTGACACATTGATGATCGCGCCGTTAAAGCCGCAAGATCTTTCGACCGCAAGAACAGCCGTCGATGCAATCAATCAGGCTGGAAAACTAGCTGAAGCCTATTCAATCATCGGATTTGCCACGATCGAACTTGCAGAAGCGGCCATCAGACAGGCGACGGACCAGAAGCAGCCTTTGATCGATATTTTGCGCGATAATTCTTTCGAGACGTCGCTTGGTACGCTCAATTTTGATGGTAATGGTATGCGGACAGACAATCCCAATCGTCTGCAACGCTACGATGGAACACAGTTCATATCAGCTGACTAATCAGCCCGATCAGGCTCGCGATGATCAAGAGCCCTGTCATCAGGCTCATCACTCTCCAGAATAACTGAATCGCCGCGTCGATATCCTCGGCATTCGCGTCGCGCTTACCGTCGCTGTTGAGCATAGGCCCTTCGACCTTCTCTGCCCCATATTGTCGGGGACCAGCAAGCGCCAATCCAAGCGCACCAGCAAAAGCCGATTCCGGCCAGCCGGCATTCGGCGAACGATGCAGTCGCGCATCGCGCCACATCACAGCAAAAGCTCGCTTTCCCGTTTCCCTATTGTGCGTGAATGCAGCAGCCAAAGCAGACAACAAGCCAGTCAGCCGCGCGGGAATATAGTTCACCACATCATCAAGGCGCGCTGCGAAACGTCCAAAATGACGATAGCGTTCGTTCAGATGGCCAATCATCGAGTCAGCGGTGTTAATGAGCTTATAGGCAAACAGACCCGGCAACCCGCCAATGAGAAACCAGAACGCAGGCGCAACAATACCATCCGACGCATTCTCAGCGAGGCTTTCAACCGCAGCCCGGCTGACACCACCTTCATCAAGCTGTTCAGGGTTGCGCCCCACAATCATTGAAACCGCTTTGCGGCCACCTTCGATACCGTCTTCACGCAGACCATTCGCCACGGCTTTCACATGATCGGCTAGGCTCTTTTGCGCCAAAAACACAGCAACGATGACAATCTCAATCAATGCGCCAGCGCTGCCCAAAAAAGGCAAAAAATATTCAATTGCCAATCCGATTAGCACACAAAGAGCCACCAACCCGATTGTAAGCCACATGCCGTTGCGGCGCAGTGATTCAACCGAAAGGTGATTATTGTTAAAGCGCTTTTCACCCCAGCTGATTGCTTTTCCGAACAATACGACCGGGTGCGTGAACCTTTGCCAAAGTTGCGGCGGGTCGCCGACGATGCGATCCAGAACAAGCGCTAATGAAAGAACAATCAGCTTTATTTCCATAGTCTTGCAAGACTTCCCTGAATCAATCTTTCAAGCACAGAATCTCACGCAATGCCTGCTCCAGACGCGCGAATGCCTCTTCATCGGCAGCAAGTCCAATGCGTAACCATTGAGGTGCATAGGCGAACTTTCGTACCAGAATATGTTTTCCACAAAGCGCGTCATAAATCGCATGAGCATCGCTGTGCGCAACCAAAGCGAAGAGTGCTGTGCCACCCACTTCCTTTAAACCGCATCGCGTCAGGACGGTGGCAAGCTCCGCCCGCCGCCAATCAATGCGCGCACGAAAGTCTTTTAACGCCGCATCGCTTTCAAAAGCATGTTCGGCTATCGCCAGTGCCGGTCCAGATACCGCCCATGGACCAAGCCGCTCAGTTATCTTCTCCACGATCTTCGCGCTTGACAACAAGAAACCAAGCCTTACGCCCGCAAGGCCGAAAAACTTGCCGAAAGACTTCAGCACAATCATCGGTGCTGTAGCAGCATAGGCCGCAACACTGACTTCGACATGCGGATCAGCAAAAGCCTCATCAACAACGAGAAAACCACCGCGCTCGCCAAGTCTCATTGCCAGCTCAAGCAGATCGGGACGCGCGATAATTCGTCCATCTGGATTGTTTGGACTGACGATTGTGACAACGCTCGCGTCGTGCGGAATATCTTCGAGCGTTGCACATTCGACCACCTTCCACCCCGTGGCTTTAAAAGAAGCAGCATGTTCCTGATAGGTCGGGCCTAAAATAGCGACAGTTGAAGGTTCGAGTAACGTCGGAATGAGCTGAATAAGCGCCTGTGTTCCCGGCGCAGCCACAATAGGCGCTTTATCCGCAACACTGTAGTAGCGCTGTCCCGACACGAGAACCCGCTGCAGAAGCCCCTCATCCGGCAATCGGTTCCACAGGGCTGGCGTGAAATCCGGGAGAGGAAAGTGTTCAGGATTGATGCCTGTCGAAAGGTCAAGCCACTCTTCGGCTTTGCCACCAAAGCGCGCAATAGCACGATCCAGCGCACCGCCATGTTCAATATGCGTGTTCACGCATCATCTCCGCTGAAATCAATTACATGCATGAATGAGCCCGAAACGGAACCAACACGTAAGCCCACCTCTCCGTGATCTTCGCCCGCTGCATCGCGCACTTTGAAAAGTCGCTCTGAATCACCTTCACGGACAATCGACGCATAGTGAAATTCATGTGCCTTGAGCTGCATTTGCCAAGGCGAACCGGCAAGCGGCGTGAGCGATCTATAGCCAAGATGAAGTTTTCTTTGGGCGAAACTTGTATCCAGCGGCAAAAGCCCGAGCATCGAATGGTTCATGCCTTGAGCGTCTTCCAGCGCTTCACCGAGCACCATATAGCCACCGCATTCGCCATAGATTGCAACGCCCTTCGTTGCCGCAGCCTTCATGCCCAGCTGGAAGTTTTTCGCAGAAGCCAGTTTGCCCGCAAAAAGTTCAGGATAGCCGCCGGGTAGATAAATCGCATCGGCATTTTGATCCGGTGCTTCATCGGCCAGCGGCGAAAAAAACGAAATCTCAGCCCCACGCCTGCGCCAGCCTTCAAAGAGATGCGCATAGGCGAAAGCAAATGCATCATCACGCGCTACTGCAATTCGGCTGCCCAATGGCTTGAGACGTGGCACATTGGCCATCGCCGCATGACGTTTCGGCGCTGACCAGATATGCGTCAGAGCCGCAAAATCGATGCGCGTCTCCAAAACATCAGCAGCGTGATCGAGAAAACGCTCTAGGTCGGCATGTTCGCCTGCCTGCACCAACCCAAGATGGCGTTCGGGCAAAACGAGTGCCTCATCGCGTGGAATCGCACCCAGAACGGTAATGCCAAGCGGCTTCAATGCTTCGCGCAGCATCATTTCATGACGCGCACTGCCCACACGGTTCAGCACGATACCAGCTATCAACACGTCCTTGCGAAATTGGCTAAATCCGGAAACAAGCGCCGCGATGGAATGCGATTGTTTTGCACAATCCACGACCAGCACCACCGGCAGATCAAGCATTTTTGCAAGATCAGCAGACGAGCCTTTGCCATCCATAGCCCCATCAAACAGCCCCATCATGCCTTCAGCAACAAGCAGCTTGCCACCTTCGGTCATACGCGAAGAAAGCGCGCTGATAAGTTCTGGCCGCATCGCCCATGGATCAAGGTTAAAGCATTCTGCCCCGCTCGCAGCCTTATGATAGGCAGGATCGATATAATCCGGTCCTGCCTTGACGGGAGCAAGAGACACGCCGCGTCGCCTGAGCGCCCGCAGCAAACCAAGCGTGATGGTTGTTTTACCCGATCCCGATGCCGGGGCTGCAATCATGAAGCCATTCATGCGCTTTGCACTCCACGCTTTTCGTGATTCAGATGAAGCGGATCACTTATGAGTTGACGCCCGCCCTCAGCACCGAGCCAATCGAGGCCAGAGCGCAATCGCACAACTTCACCCACAACGACGATTGCAGGTGGATTAAGGCCAGCCGCTTCCACATCTGCAACGGCGCCTGCCAGTGTTGTCTCCAGAACCACCTGTTCCGGCAAGCTGGCATTACAAACAAAGGCTACCGGTTCATCAGGGGAGCGCCCGGCAGCCATCAGCCGCGATGTGATGAGATCGATATGCTTCATCGCCATATACATAACAATAACAGGAGAGGACTGCGCAATGCCCTCCCAATTAATGCGGTCAGGCAGCAATCCGGTGGCGTCATGCCCTGTCAGAAAGGTGACGGACTGGTTGATATCACGATGCGTGGCGGCAATGCCTGCATAGGCTAGACCACCTATACCCGCAGTGATGCCGGGGACGATGCGGAAGGGCACGCAATGCTCAACAAGTGTCAGCGCCTCTTCTGCCCCACGCCCAAAAACAAAAGGATCGCCACCCTTCAGGCGCAAGACCTTCTTGCCTTCCTTAGCAAGTTCAACCAATCGCAGCGAAATATCACGCTGCTTCGGCGAAGGCTTTCCTCCACGTTTTCCTGCATATTCGATCAGTGCATCATCTCGCTTCAGCGAAAGACAGGCATCATCGACCAGCGCATCATAAACGATCACATCGGCTTGTTGCAGTGCATTGACAGCATGAAGTGTCAGCAATCCGGGATCGCCGGGACCAGCTCCGACAAGCCAGACATGCCCTGCCTGCATCGAAGGCAAGTTCACTTTGCTCCTCGAAACAATGCAAGCAGTCGTTTGTTCACGCTTGTTCATCTTATCAACCATAATTCTATCTAAAGCATGTCGCAGTTAAATGGATTCATTTAACGTTCGCGAACATGCGACAATTAAAAGAATCTAGAGCGAGCACCATGGGTGCGATCAAACGCGACACTCTCTAGTTGTCTAATTACGAAACTTGCATGCCTCAGTTGCTGGCATTGAGCAACTTTCGGAATGTTAAGGACCACTAGCATCTTTATGAATCTAGTGGATTTTTCGAATTTGACGTTTGATACGGCAATTATTTCGGTCGGAATACAAACGTCAAATTCAATCCACTAGCGGCACAGCTATCAGATACATTATAAGGCGTCCATGAACGATGAAACCGCCCCAACGAATAAAGTACCAGAAAAAGCCGAGTTGCGTCGCGGCTGGACGACAGGTGCTTGCGCCACTGCAGCCACAAAGGCAGCTCTGACAGCGCTCATCACTGGCGAATTCCCTGACCCGGTTGGCATTATCCTGCCCAAAGGCGACGTGCCCTATTTTCAGCTTGCCTATGAAGGTCTTGGTGATGGCTATGCCATGGCAGGCATCGTCAAGGACGCGGGGGACGACCCCGATGTCACCCATGGCGCCACAATCATCTCCACCGTCTTCCCTGCCCCACCCGGCACCGGTATTTTGTTCCGGGCTGGCGAAGGTGTTGGCACGGTTACGCGGCCGGGCCTGCAAATTCAGCCGGGCGAAGCGGCTATCAATCCCGTTCCGCGCCGCATGATGACAGAAATCTGTGAGCAGATTTGTGCGGAATATGGCCTGCCAGCCGATCTTGTCATTACGATTTCTGTTCCGGGTGGCGAAGAGATTGCCCAAAAGACGTGGAACCCTCGTCTCGGCATTGTTGGCGGCATTTCCATTCTCGGCACAACCGGTGTTGTGCATCCATTTTCCTGCTCGGCATGGATTCATTCGATCCATCGCGGCATTGATGTTGCGCGTGCGGCAGGACAGAAACACGTTCTTGGCGCGACGGGCTCAACTTCGGAAGATGCAGCGCAGGCCATTTACGATCTGCCCGATTTTGCCATTCTCGATATGGGCGACTTTGCAGGCGGCGTGCTCAAATATCTGCGCGAACACCCTATCGATAAACTTACCATTGCCGGTGGCTTTGCCAAGCTTACAAAGCTTGCGCAGGGTGCGCTCGATCTTCATTCATCGCGCTCGCAGGTCGACAAAAGCTTCCTGTGGACTATCGCCGAAAAGGCCGGTGCTGCGGAGGACATGAAGGATCGGATTCTCTTTGCCAACACTGCAATGGAAGTGCTTGAATTGACTCAAGCAATCGACATCGACATGGCGACACCCATCGCACAAAAAGCCAAAGAAACAGCACTCGAAACCTTACGCGGTGCACCCGTTGAAGTCGAAATCATCGTGACGGACCGCAAGGGGACGATCCTTGCCCGCCTCTAAAATACTCCTTCTTGGCGGGACGGCAGAGGCTTCAAAGCTTGCTTCCGCATTACAGGCCCTCCCCGTCGATGCCATCACTTCATTAGCGGGCCGCACGGCGAACCCCGCTGCAATCAACGGCGCGGTTCGGATTGGCGGCTTCGGCGGCGCAGAAGGTCTTGCAGCCTATCTTGCAACAGAGCACATCGATCTCATTATCGATGCGACGCATCCTTATGCGACGCGTATTTCGCTAAATGCAGTCATAGCCTCCAAGGCAGCAGATGTTCCGCTAGTAAGGCTGGAACGCCCTGCCTGGCAAATACAGAGCGGCGATTACTGGATTGATATTTCAAGTGAAGCTCAGGCAGCAACGATGATCCCGGCAGGCGAGCGGGTATTCCTTGCATTGGGTCGACAGCATATCGGGCCATTTGCTGATCGGAACGACGTTCATTTTGTCATCCGGATGATCGATCCGCCAGAAGTGGCGCTGCCAAAAGATTGCGAAATCGTTCTGACAAAACCCGGAAACTATGAAGCAGAGAAGCAGTTTCTGACTGAACGCAAGATCGGCCTTATCGTCAGCCGCAATTCCGGCGGCAGCATATCCTATGCCAAAATCACAGCAGCGCGCGATCTCGCAGTGCCTGTCATGATGATTGCCCGCCCGCCAGTCGCAGCCAAAATCGTTATTGCGACGATTGAAGAGGCCGTAGCTTTTACCCGCTCAGCCCTCAAGCTTTGATCGCGCAATATGGCTATGCGCATCATCATAAAGCGCTGAATCGCGAAAATTCTTTGGATCAAGTCCGCGCCCGACGAATACCATCGCCGTTCTTTTGACGCCAGAAAGCCCCACTTTCGCCACAATATCAGACAGTTTTCCGCGCAAAATCTGCTCGTCTGGCCACCCAATTCGATATGCAACGACCACTGGACAGTCAGAACCGTAAAGCGGCGTCAGCTCCGTTTCGATCTTCGCAAGGTTACGGATCGACAGGTGAATGACCAAAGTCGCGCCAGATTTGCCAAGTGTGGCGAGATCCTCGCCTTCCGGCATGGCGGAAGATTTTACCGACGTGCGTGTCAGAATAATAGTTTGATTGATTTCTGGAATGGTCAATTCCTGCTTCATCGCGGCAGCCGCCGCGACAAATGCAGGCACACCCGGCGTGACATCATAGGGAATCCCAAGCGCATCAAGCCTGCGCATCTGTTCGGCCATCGCGCCGTAAATTGACGGATCACCGGAATGGACCCGCGCAACGTCATGACCTTTTGCATACGCCGCTTCTATTTCGGCAATGATTTCATTAAGCGTAAGTGCTGAGCTATCAACCAGACGGGCATCTTTGGGAGCTGAGGCGACCACTTCTTTTGGCACCAGAGATCCTGCATAAATGCAGACCGGGCAGCTTTCGATTAATCGCAAACCGCGCACGGTAATAAGATCGGCAGCACCCGGGCCGGCTCCAATGAAGTGAACTGTCACACTTTATTCCTCTATTCAGGCATTTCGAATGCCTGTCAGGTGGCAGACAAGTCAATTGCTTTCAGGTGTTTTTTGGCAAAAGCCCTTCAATATCATTGAAGATCGACTGCCACTCTTCCTGCGTCAGCTCGAAGAAGTTAAAACTCCTGAGCAAAAACGCACCTTCATTGGCAATGAAGGCAAGACGGGCTTTGCGCCCTTCCGGTGTCGACACATCAAGACCGTCCCATTGCTTACGATACCAGGCACGGGTTTCATTGAGATACTCAGTATTTGGAATAAGGCTGGCCATCATCGCCGCAAAGCGGGAATCGTCTTCAGCATTGCTCTGGCGGGTTATGCCGATATGCGCCGCTATGTGGGAAATCGCGTCGTTCTTATTCTGCTTGCGGACTGTTACCTGATCATCAAACCGATCGCCCCACCGTTCGATCATCGCTTTCAGAAGCCCATCCTTATTACCGAAGCAATACTGCACACCGCCCTTGGTGACACCAGATGCCTGCGCGACGGCATCCATAGTCAGCGCGACAATACCGCCTTCTGTCACAATCTTTTCGGCCATATCCAGCACATGGTCGCGATCAATCGAACGCGGACGGCCAGTTTTTTGCAATTTCTTACTTTCCATACGAGCGGATTTATATTATGTCAGCCACCCTGACAAGTTTGAATACGTTCGTATTGAAAAGGTATAATTCGATGTTGCCGCAAAATCGCTGGCTCGTTCTCGCAATCGTTTCCAGCGCGTTGTTCCTGATCGTTGTCGATATGACGGTCCTTTACACGGCACTGCCACGCCTCACCCATGATCTGGCGGCCAGCGCTTCGGAAAAGCTCTGGATCATGAATATCTATCCGTTGGTGGTGGCTGGCCTTTTGCCAGGTCTCGGCACGCTGGGCGATAAGCTCGGCCACAAGCGCATGTTCATGAATGGTCTGGCCGTGTTTGGCCTTGCGTCGCTTTGCGCAGCCTATTCGCCCAATCCCGAAGTCCTGATCGCTGCCCGTGCCTTCCTTGCCTGCGGTGCTGCAATGATGATGCCAGCCACGCTGTCGATCA
Organism: Ochrobactrum sp. AN78; assembly: GCF_029909885.1. Lineage (NCBI taxonomy): Bacteria > Pseudomonadati > Pseudomonadota > Alphaproteobacteria > Hyphomicrobiales > Brucellaceae > Ochrobactrum > Ochrobactrum sp. AN78. The sequence goes on along the minus strand of NZ_JASAMU010000001.1, from coordinate 502,365 downwards.
TTCGTTTGACCTTTACTGATGAGAAAGAACGCTCGCTTGCAATTGGTATTTGGGCTGCAATCGCTTCGGGTGGTGCAGCCATCGGCCCTGTCGCGGGCGGTGTTCTGCTCGAATATTTCTGGTGGGGCTCAGTATTCCTGATCAACGTGCCCGTTGTTCTGGTGGCTTTCGCTTTGTCCGCCTTCAACCTTGAAAATCGTCCACTCGGCTCAAAGCGCAAATGGGACCTCGTCGGCTCGATCCAGATCATGATCGGCCTGATCGCGCTCACCTATGCCGTCAAGGAACTCGCCAAGCGCGATGCATCCATGACAATTTTCGCAGCAGCCCTCGTCATTGGCCTTATCGCCACGACGGTCTTCGTCCGCAGGCAGCTTACGAGCGCAGAACCGCTGATCGATTTCTCACTGTTCAAGACGAAGCTATTCTCAATGGGCGTGTTCGCGGCCCTTGTCGCATCTGGTTCAATGACTGGTATGGAACTCGTTTTCAGCCAGCGCATGCAGTTGATCGAGGGCATGTCCCCTTTGCAAGCTGGCCTTGTTATCCTGCCTATCCCGCTGGCTGCTTTCGTTGCCGGTCCAATTGCTGGCATGCAATTGCCACGCCTTGGCGCAGGTAGGGTATTGTGGGCGTCGCTTGGAATTACAGCACTTGGCGTGGTGATCTATATCCTGACCTATAAGCTCTCCACCCCGTTCTATCTTGCGGGACTGGCCGTTCTCGGTTTTGGCGTCGGTTGTGCCATGACCGGTGCATCGTCCTCTATCATGGGAAATGCCCCTGCAGAGAAGGCTGGTATGGCAGCGTCTGTCGAAGAAGTATCATTCGAACTCGGCAATGCGCTGGGTGTGACGATTTTCGGCACCATTCTTTCGGCATTCTACACGGCAAGCCTCGTACTGCCGGCAGGCCTAAATATCCCGATCATCGCTCGTGACAGCCTTGATGAGGCATTGCTGGCGGCTCAATCATTGCCACCTGAAGACGCAAGTTTGTTGACCAAACTTGCGGCGTCCTCTTTTGAGAATGCTTATGTCGCAGTGATCTTAGCAACGGCTCTTCTGCTAATCTTTGCGACCATTGCAACTTACATCGTGCAACGCCGCAAAGCCGAAATAGTGTGATTATTAAATCATTTCCAGCAAAAGTGCGAATCGGTTCTGCGTAGGATAACTCGTAAAAACAAATAGTTAGAGCGGTTCCGACGAACTAGTCTTGACTGGATCCGCTTTAACTCGAGCGTGTCGCGCTTAATCGCACCCATGGCGCTCGCTCTAGATTCGTTTAATTGTCGCATGTTCGCGGGGGGCTCAAATGAATCCATTTAACTGCGACATGCTTTAGGCTCGTGTCGCCGCCAACGCTGCGGTGACACGGCCACCTACAGTCTTTTCAACCATAAGCACAGCTTCTGGCCCGGCGGCAGCCAGTGCGGCCGATTCCGCTACACTATGGCAACCGACTGCGGAGAAAGGCACTTTCGACGGGTTCTTGATCCGAGATGTTTCTTCCTCGAGCCTAGCTGCAGCAAAGAAGCGCAAACTACATTCGTAATGCTCTGCAAGAGCCAACCACACCGGCTCACGCCGTTTCGTGTCCAGTGTTGCAATCATATCGGGCTTTGTAACGCCTACAGCCGCTAGAACACTGTCCGCCAATGAAACAAGCTCTTCAAGGTTCACACCCGAGGAGCTGCCCATTCCCAAAAAAATGCGCGTTGCGTCAGAGGCCACAGGGCGATGCTTGCTGCGCCTGACGCAAATCATCAGCCGTGACGCCAAGAACATCGGCAATACGCTTGATCATTGCAGTTTCAGATTGATCAATATGATTATCGGCGCAGGCAATTCTCATCAAATCGCGCAGCAAGGAAGCACGGCGCTCAGGTGCCATTTCAGCCAACATACTGGCCGCCTGCTTTGTCGTGGTTTCATATCCGAAATCCTTCAGGTACTCAGTCACTTCCGGCAATTCCTCTGCCGAAATCCCGAAACTCTCTGAAGCAATCGCTTTGAAAGCTGAGATTTCAGCTGGATGACGGTCGCCATCTGCGAACACCACATGAAGCAGGAGAAGCAATTCCGAAGCGAGAGCCGGATCTTCGGCCACACGCTGCACAGCGCTTTTTTTGCTGAGAAACGCAGAGATGCGTTCGAAAATGCTTTCACTCATGGACTACCGTCTCCCGTATTGCATCAGAGCGTCACGCGCATGTTGGGCGCACAAAGGCAGCTCTAACAGTTTAAATTGTGCAGTAGCAACTTTTTCTAATGATGCCCGAACCAGTAAACAACGCAAGCGTCACGATGCAACAGCCAAGGATTTTCGGAAACGCCTGGAGCACATCCGGAAAAGTGGGAACCGGTTTTCGGACCGAGATGTGCGTAAAACAAATAGATAGAGCATTTCTAATATCAAAGTTCATTGAGTAAGACTCATCGGACTTTGGTTAAGCCCGTGTGGCGATTGAACATTTTCAAGGCGTGATGCGTCAGCATCTTGAGCCGCCTTGGTATAATGAATAAACTTACCGCGGCTCCAGTTAAGACTGAATCGTTGGAACCGCTATAACTGTTTGTTTTTACGCATTATTCAACGCAAAATCGCTTCGCACTTTTTGTTGGAAATCCTTTAATCCAGAAATGCTCTATGTCGCACTCCGGCTGGCGCAACAGGATTGTCTGTTCTATGTTGCGCCATCTCATCCCGGAATCCCCCCATGCTTGAATTCTTCGACACCTTAACGCTCCTTCTGACAATGGCCGCTTTTATTGCGGGCATCATCGATTCTATCGCAGGCGGTGGCGGGATGATTACGATCCCGGCTTTACTGTTAGCTGGCATTCCACCTGTTGAAGCACTCGGGACAAACAAGCTGCAAGGTCTGTTTGGATCGTCGTCCGCAACAATCGCTTATGCCCGTAAGGGGCACGTGAATATCAGGGAGCTATGGCCGGAAGCTCTCGCATCGCTCATTGGCTCAATCTTTGGCGCATTGCTGGCGACGGTGCTGCCGGTCGATATCATGCGTGCTGCATTGCCAATGCTCTTGATTGCCATCGCAATCTATTTTGCCGTGAAACCAAGCTTAGGCGACGTCGACCGCGCGCGTCGCATCGGTCCATTTCTGTTTGGCGTTACAATTGTCCCGCTGATCGGCTTTTATGATGGCTTGTTCGGCCCCGGCACGGGCTCGTTTTTCATGCTGGCATTTGTGGCGCTGGCGGGCTTTGGCGTCCTGAAAGCCACCGCCCACACAAAGCTACTTAACTGCGCATCCAATGTCGGCGGCTTCGCCACATTTGCACTTGTGGGCGTCATCAACTGGAAAATCGGCATCTGCATGGGCATTGCGCAGTTCATAGGCGCGCAGATTGGCGCAAGCCTTGCCATGAAGATCGGCTCCCGCATCATCAAGCCATTGCTGATTGTCGTCAGTTTAGCACTCGCGGTTCGTCTGCTGATGGACGGAACCAATCCTCTACGCCAATGGCTTGGCCTTTAAACCCGCAACGCTACGAGAACGACGCCACAGCCGATTAGCACAATGCCAAACCAGTTGATGGCCGTCATGCGCTCGCCAAGAAAGGCAGCACCAAACAGCGCAACAAGCACCACCGAAAGTTTATCGACGGGTGCAACGCGCGCTGCATCACCAATCTGTAAGGCGCGGAAATAGGCAAGCCATGACGCGCCGGTGGCTAAGCCCGACAACACAAGAAACAGCCATGACCTTGCGGAAATATCACCGGGCTTTTGCCACTGTCCGGTGATGGTCAGGAACAGGCACAATGCACCGATAATGACCAGCGTACGGACCAGTGTGGCAAAATCTGAATTGATGCCCTGAATACCGATTTTCGCGAAAATCGCGGTCAATGCCGCGAAGACTGCCGACATCAATGCCCAGAATTGCCAGCTCGCTACCATAATCAGAACTCGATACCTTTTTGTGCTCTCACGCCCGAACGAAACGGATGTTTGATCATTTCCATTTCGGTGACAAGGTCTGCCGCTTCGATAAGTTCATCCTTGGCATTGCGGCCAGTGATAATGACATGTTTCATTTCCGGCTTGGCGTTCAGCACATCGATCACTTCCTCAACGGGCAGATAATCATAACGCAGCACGATGTTGAGTTCGTCGCACAACACCATGTCATAGCTTTCATCCATGATCATCGCCTTGGCCTGCTCCCATGCACCGCGCGCCATTTCAATGTCGCGGACACGGTCCTGTGTTTCCCACGTGAAGCCTTCGCCAAGCGCAGAAATCGTCACCTGCTCGGGAAACTTCTCCAGCACCCAACGTTCGCCGGTATCCCATGAACCTTTGACGAACTGAACAATACCTATCTTCATACCATGGCCAAGCGCGCGGAAAACCATGCCAAAACCAGCCGTCGACTTGCCCTTGCCCTTGCCGGTATTGATAATCACAAGCCCTTTTTCTTCAGTCTTGGTGGCCTGTATCTTGTCGCGTGCAACCTTCTTCTTGCGCATTTTATCTGCGTGGCGGGCATTGAGCTCCTCTTCCGTCATCGAAAGAAGTTTTGCAGATTTCTCAGCCATTTAGCACCCTTTCTGGAATCAGTTTCATAAGATTTCCCAACTCAAACCGCGCCGAGTTAGAACGCGGCGCCCAGAAACCACGCTCAATCGCTTCATTGAGTTTTGCGGCTGTCTCGGCAAGCGCCGCAGGATTTTTATCCAGCATAAAATCCTGCACGGCCTTATCAACGATATAGGCTTGATAGACCACCTCGAAATGATGATTGCCGACTTTGCCGGTCGTGGCCGCAAAGGCAAAGAGATAATCAACAGTGGCAGCAATTTCAGCCGCGCCTTTATACCCATGACGCATCACGCCAGCGATCCATTTGGGGTTTGCAGCACGTCCACGCACCACACGCGAAAGCTCTTCTTCCAGTGTGCGGATTACCGGTTTTTCGGGTCGAGAATGGTCATTGTGATAAACCTCCGGCATTGAGCCAGTCAGCTTCTCGACAGTTGCGGCCATTCCGCCTTCAAACTGATAATAATCGTCACTATCGAGCAGATCATGCTCGCGATTATCCTGATTTTGCACCACGGCCTGCACGGAACGAAGGCGCTCTTCAAGAAGCCCCCGCTCGGCCTGCCCGTCTTCGCCAGCGCCATAGGCATAACCGCCCCACACCAGCCAGGCTTCGGCAAGATCGTTGCGGCCAGCCCAGCCTTTTTCATCGATCAATGCCTGCAAGCCCGCACCATAAGCCCCCGGCTTTGAGCCAAATACGCGATAGCCTGCGCGACGGTCTGCCGTCTTTTCATCCGCACCACTTGCAATCAGGCGCTCGCGCTCGGCCATTATCCGTGCAGCAATGGGGTTGTCTTCTGCGTCTTCATCCAGCGCACCGACAGCGCGTACAGCCTTATCAAACAGCGCGATCTGCTCTGGAAACGCATCGCGGAAAAAACCGGAAATGCGCAAAGTCACATCCACACGCGGACGACCAAGCTTCGCCAAAGGCACGATTTCGTAGCCTGTGACACGGCGAGAGGCCATATCCCAAACCGGCTTCACGCCGATGAGCGCCAAGGCCTGCGCAATATCATCGCCGCCCGTGCGCATATTGGACGTGCCCCACGCGGTCAAGCCAAACGAAGTCGGCCATTCGCCGTGATCCTGCGTGTAACGCGTGATCAGCAGTTCTGCAGATTTACGTCCCAACTCCCACGCGGCCGGGGTTGGCACGGCGCGACTATCGGTTGAGAAGAAATTCCGCCCTGTCGGCAACACATCAGGCCGTCCACGCGTCGGCGCACCAGATGGCCCCGGCGGAACAAACCGCCCGGAGATCGCAGACAGAAATCCGTCAATTTCCGAAGGACCGCACGCCACCACCTTGGACCGCAAATGCGTATTGATAGAGTGCAGAACGGCCAGCGTCTCAATCCAATCAGTCGGGCACTCAACTTCGCCAGCAACAAATTGCGCTGCCAGCAGTTCAATGCGTTCGACCGTATCGCCAGCTATACGCCAACTGGCAGGACTTGCCGCGACCAGCAATTCTGGCTTTGGCCCCAACCAGGCGTCAGACATCACACAATCGAGTGGATCAAAACCCTCACCAAGCCCGGCATCACGGGCTATTGCTCTTTGCAGGCTCTGATCGCCGGACAACCCGCCAAGCGAGAGCGGTATGCCGCGCGGCACACGTGCCAGAGCGACCAGAAGATCGGTAAGCAATCGCCCTTCTGGCGCCAGTCCGAAAATATGCAGGCCATCGCGGATCTGCATTTCCTTGAGGTCGCAGAGATAGGCGTCAAGCTTTTGCAGCGCCATGTCTTCATCGTCATGGGCATGAATACCCGCATCACGATCAAGGCCAATATCACGCACCAGATCGAGTATCTGGCCTTTCAGCCGCAAGAGGCGACGCGGATCTACACCCGACGCCTCGTAATATTCATCGACCAGCGCTTCGAGGTCTTTAAGAGGCCCATAGCTTTCCGCACGTGTCAAAGGCGGCGTCAGATGATCGATGATCACAGCACTTGCACGGCGCTTGGCCTGTGTGCCTTCGCCCGGATCATTGACGATAAATGGATAGACATGCGGCATAGGGCCGAATACCGCTTCGGGATAGCAGTTTTCGGAGAGCGCCAAAGCCTTTCCGGGCAGCCATTCCAGATTGCCATGCTTGCCCATATGGACAATGGCATCGATCGCCGCCACTTCACGCAAATAGGCATAAAAAGCAATATAGCCATGCGGGGGCACTAGATCGGGCGAATGATAGGTTTCCTTCGGATCGATATTATACCCGCGTGCTGGCTGAATGCCGACATGCGTTTCACCAAAGCGCATAAGCGGCAAAGCGAAGGCATCAAGCTCATTCGCGAAATAAGGATCGTTCTCCGGCTCTCCCCAACGCGCGGTCACTTCATCTTGAATCGCATTGGGAAGTGTTTCGAAGAAACGCTTGTATTGATTAAGCGAAATGGTTTCGCGGATTTCACGCCCGTCACGTGCGGCGTTGGTTGGGCCAGCCATTAAAGCCCGCATCAAGGCATCGCTATCGGCTGGAATATCACCGACCACATAGCCCTCGCCTTTCATGGCACGCAACACTTCAACCGTTCCCGCAGGCGTATCAAGACCTACGCCATTGCCGAGCCGTCCATCGCGATTGGGATAATTGGCAAGGATCAGCGCAACACGACGCTCATGCGATTTCTTGCGTTTCAACCGCACCCAACGCGCGGCAAGCTCTGCCACGAAAGCAACGCGGCCTTCATCCGGCTCATGGGTGACGATATTGGCTTCGACCGATGCATCGAATTGCTTCGCAGATTTGAACGAGACGGCGCGAGACAACACACGTCCGTCAACTTCTGGAAGTGCGACATTCATCGCGAGATCACGTGCAAGCAGACCCTGCTGCGATGTCTCCCAGACAGCCTTTGGCGTACCGGAAAAAATCACCTGCAAAACCATATTGCCGCGCTTATCAAGCACAGTCGGCTTACGCTCTGCCCCCGGCGAAGAAATCGCAAAGCCGGTGGCATTGAGCACAATATCCGGAGTGCAATCTTCAAACACCCCATCCACAACGGCAGCAGACAGCCGGTCCTTGAGGCTTGAAACGAAAATCGGCAGCGGATTGAGCCCTTGCGCCTTCAAGCCCTCAACCAAAGCCTCTACCGGCTGCGCCTGACCGCTTTGCACCAGAGCACGATAAAAGATAATTACAGCAACTGGCGCGTCTGCATCCGGCCAATGACGTTTGATGCTATCAAGCGACGACACCGTATCATCCGGCCACCACAGTCCCGCTTTCAGTAGCGGTGCTGCTTCTTCCGGTTTTTCGGAATCTGAAATCAGGGCAGTGCAATAGCTCAGAAACGCGATCGTATTCGCCGTTCCGCCTTCAATCAAATAATGCCAAAGCGCCTCGCGTTCTGCGCTAGACACATTGGAAAACCTGTCCAAACCATAATCGGGCTTGTCATCTCCCGGCAGCACAACAATTTTTGCCCCATGCGCAAGCGCGGACGCATGCAATGCCTCAAGCCCATAAGGCCAGTAAGTCTCGCCGCCTATGATGCGCACCACGATCAGCTTTGCATGGCGCGCCGTGCGCTCCACATAGCTATCAACCGACATCGGATGCGTGAGACTCAAGAAATTGGCGAGTCTCAGACTTGGCCGTATGCTTGGCCCGCCCTGCACAAGCTTATTAGCTTGGGCAAGACTGGCCAATTCGGTGTCGGCAGCGGAAAGGAACAGTATGTCACCCGGCGTCTGGCCAAGATCGATGGCCTCGTTGCCGTCGTTAATCGTACCTTTCTGGGCAAGTAAAAGATGCATGGATTAAGCGGCGTCTTTCACCGCTTCGGCAATTGCCACTTCATCAATGTCATGTAGACCGATGACGACGAGGCGCGTTTTGCGCTCCTCGCCAGCACCCCATGGGCGATCGAAATAATGTTCGATACGCGGACCAACTGCCTGCACAACCAAACGCATCGGCTTGCCCGGTACATCGACAAAGCCCTTAAGACGCAGAACATCGTGATCGGCGATGACAGTCTTTAGCTTTTCTGCAAAAGCCTTTGGATCGGCAACCGATCCGGCCTCAACAATAAAGCTCTCGAACTCATCGTGATCATGCTCATGACCATCAGCATGATGGATTTCATGATGCGATTTGCGATTGGCAATATCGTCTTCCGTGCCCACACCAAGACCGAGCAGTACATCGGCACCGAGCTTGCCGAAACTTGCAGGCACCATGTTGACGCGGCGCGATGAACGCTCTGCCACATCGGCTTTCACCTGATCAAGCTTGGCCGCATCGATAAGATCAGACTTATTTAGAACGATGAGGTCAGCCGCATGAATCTGGTCCTCAAAAAGTTCCTCTAAAGGGCTTTCATGATCAAGAGATTCGTCCGCCGCACGCTGCGCATCGACCTTGTCGTGATCGTCAGCAAAACGACCTTCGGCAACGGCTGCAGCATCAATCACAGTCACCACACCATCGACTGTGACCTGTGTCTTGATTTCCGGCCAGTTGAAGGCTGCGACCAACGGCTGCGGCAGGGCAAGACCCGAAGTTTCAATGACGATATGATCAGGACGATCTGCACGATCCAAAAGCTTGGTCATTGTTGGGATAAAATCGTCTGCCACGGTGCAGCAGATGCAGCCATTGTTCAGCTCAATGATATCTTCCTCGCGGCAAGTCTCGATGCCGCAACCTTTCAAAATACCGCCATCAACGCCCAGATCACCAAACTCATTGATAATGAGCGCAATCCGCTTGCCATTGGCATTTTCCAACAGGTTGCGGATCATCGTTGTCTTGCCAGAACCTAAGAATCCCGTGATCACGGTTGCCGGTATCTTCTGACCATGCATCGAATTATCCCTTCATTTTGAGCGGCAATCCTGCCGCCAGAAAATAAACTTCATCTGCCGCTGTAGCCACCGCCTGATGCAAAAAACCGACATGGTCGCGAAATTCCCGCGCCATACGATTTTCCGGCACAATGCCCAGCCCTACCTCATTGGAGACGAAGGCAACCGGGCCGGAAAGCTTTGGTAGTGTGGCAACGAGAACATCAGTTGCATTCGCGATGTCCTGCTCTGCCATCATCAGGTTGGTGATCCAGAGCGTCAGGCAATCAACCAGCACGAAGCGGTCATTACCTGTATGTTTTTCAAGAGCGCCCACAAGATCAAGCGGCTCTTCTTGCGTTTGCCATTGCGGACCACGCCGGTCGCGATGCGTTACGATACGGCTTTCCATTTCAGAATCGAACGCACGTCCTGTCGCCAGATAAACAGGCTGAAGCCCGGACGACTCAACCATTGTCTCCGCAAACGACGATTTTCCTGAGCGGGCTCCGCCAAGAACGAATGTGATTTTTGCATTTTCATTTCCGGGCGAAGCCATGTTTATCAGCCTTCGACTTCCGATTTTGCGTAAGTCTGAATGAACCAGCCAAGTGCCAGACCGATTACCGCCCACATGAAGAGATTGGTCGCAAGAGACGCGACAGCATATTGCGAGGCAAGCAGCGATGGAATTGGCGAGGAAATATCTTCAGGATGCGGCGCGCCGTAAAGATGCGGCGCAACGATCAGAACCAGACCAAGGATCTTGGAAATGACCTCGCCGCGAAGAACCAGCAAATAAATGCCGACACCGCTCAGAACGACTGTTGAAAGCCACCAGAGCTGACGTTGCGCCAAATCTGCAGCAGGCATAGCCGGCAATTCCGGCGAAAGCCCAAGAGCTGGCAGAAATGCGATCGCAAAGAAACCGGCCATCCCCCAGAAAATGCCGTTTTGCGGCGTGATACGTCGGCCAAGCAGCAATGCAACACCGCCAAGCAACAGCGCAAAGCCTGCGCCCGCGACAAGATTGGCAAGAACCGTGTTGCCGAGACGGCCAAATGGCAGTTCGGCTCCAGCTTCTTCGCCTTCGCTGGCTGCAGGCGCAGCAGCAGCATGATCATGTGGCGCGGCAGCTTCCACATCACCATGGCTATGACCGCCACCGGCGTCTTCATAGGTTTCCGCCTGAATGATCAGCGGCACAGTCTTTAGATACATCGCAGGCGTGACCAAAAGCCCAGCCAAAAGGCCCGCAGCAAGCGTAGCCAACAAATAACGGATCAACATTTCATACCCTCAACAGCAATTTCGCTCAGATGGCCGTCCACCATCGAGCGTTTCAATGCACCAAATCGTAAAAGCTTGATCGAGCAGCTTAGTGGCAGGGAAAGCCGTAGGAATGACGCGTGTCATGCGCCGAATCATGCAGCGTATCTGAATGCGCAAGACCGACGCCGTAGATCAGGAACGCGCCGAGCATAAGCGACACCACCGCCGTACCAAGACGAGCAGCAAGGGGTAGAGGGAGGGTAGTTGAAAGTGAATTTTCTTTACGCGCAGCCATGACAACCTCCGTGCAGGCAGCAGGGAAAACCTCCCATGGGGTACGGACACAATGTCCTTCACGCAGCAGGCAGGTCTCCTGGCTCACGGGTCGTAAGGAGTGAAGCACCTTCCCAGAAACCAGTCGATGGTTTCCAGTGGTTGCCGGTTGCCCGGCCTGTCTCATCCCTCTCCGTTCTACAGTCGCGGGGTCGGCTGCGATAAAGACGCCCGATATGGGTCCGTCCGTCGCATTCCCTTTTGGTATTGCCGAGATTCGTCCCGGCAAAAACCTATTGCGTAAAAGGACACTAGGCTTTCGCTATGACGGCGTCAATCGAGTGCGAACAGCACATCGATATCGAGACACCGCTCCAATCCGTCGGCCAGCTCATCAAGTGCTGCTTCTATGCTCGCGCGATAGTTTATGCCCGAACTACTGACGCCGAGAGAAGCCAGAAACTGGTGTCTGTATGCATCGGCACCGAACACACCATGCAGATAAGTGCCCATGATCCGGCCATTCGCTGATACCGCTCCGTCATCATGGTCATCTATCCGGGCAAACGGTCGAATAATATCTGCGCTCCCCGTGCTGCTTATGCTGCGGCCTATATGGATTTCGTAACCTTCAAGGGCTGTATCAAAAAGCATCGAGCGAGCCGCGACATTGCGCACTACTTTTTCCGGCTCCATGACTGTCTCAACATCGAGCAATCCAAGCCCTTCAATCTCGCGAACCTGCCCTTCGATACCGTCAGGATCACTGATGCGGCTTCCAAGCATCTGAAACCCGCCACAAATGCCAAGAACATACCCCCCGCGTCGCACATGAGCACGAAGATCACGCTCCCAGCCGTTTTCTCGGAAGGCAATCAAATCGGCTATCGTGGACTTTGTTCCCGGCAGAACGACAAGGCCTGCGTCATTGGGCAAAGGCTGACCAGGCGGAACCATGACAACTTCAACCTGTGCTTCCGCCTTAAGTGGGTCCAGATCATCGAAGTTGGCGATACGCGGCAGCATTGGCACTGCTACTTTCAGCGCCTTGGCATCACCGCGCGTTGCCCGTTCCAGCACGACCGAATCTTCTGCTGGCAAACGCGACACTGCTTTGAGCCACGGGACAACGCCGAAAGAACGCCAACCGGTAAAGTCTGTGATCGCAGTCAAGCCATCATCGAACAGCGAAATATCACCGCGAAACTTATTGATGAGAAACCCACGCACCATCACACGGTCTTCTTCTGACAAAATTGTGTGCGTGCCGACCAGTGAGGCAATCACCCCGCCCCGGTCAATGTCACCCACCAGCACTACCGGCACATTGGCTTGCGTCGCAAAGCCCATATTGGCGATGTCACCAGCGCGCAAATTGATCTCGGCAGGCGAACCGGCCCCTTCGATCAGCACAAGATCAGCACCGTCGCTGACCTTTGCGAAAGATTCCATCACCGCCGCCATTAGTTGCGGCTTCAACTGTTGATAATAGCGGCCGCGTGCCTCGCCCCGCACCTGCCCCTGAACAATCACCTGACTGCCCATATCGGTCTGCGGTTTCAAAAGAACCGGGTTCATGTGAAAAGATGATGGTACACCGCAGGCCAATGCCTGCAGCCACTGTGCGCGGCCAATTTCGCCGCCATCGTCACTGACGGCTGCATTATTGGACATATTCTGTGGCTTAAATGGCCGGACTTTCAGTCCGCGATTGCGAGCAACCCGGCAAAGACCTGCAACAAGCACGCTTTTGCCGACATCCGAACCCGTTCCCTGAAACATGATCGCGCGTGTCATGCCCCGTGCCTATCCCAAGTTTCTACGACTGGCAATCGCTGCTCCTTTCCGCAAGTTTATATGCAAAAATGCGCATCCGATTATTACAAAAGTGAGCAACATTATTCCAATAGGGCGTTGGCAGTCTGACAAGGTTGTGGTCTAGTCGCCATAGGAAGCGCGGTGCTCATAGGGAGGAAACCATGGATACGGCGGACCAGAATCAATTCGAACTCAACGAAGACCAACTCGCTATTCAGGAGATGGCGCGTGGTTTTGCTGCCGATTTTGTAGCGCCTCATGCGCTGCAATGGGATCGTGACAAACACTTTCCCATAGACGTCATTAAAGAAACCGGCCCTCTGGGGATGGGCGGCATTTATGTGCGCGACGATGTCGGCGGCTCAGCGCTCAAGCGCTCGGATGCAGTCCTTATTTTTGAGGCTTTGGCCGAAGCTTGTCCTGCTTTTTCAGCGTTTATTTCCATACACAATATGGCTGCATGGATGATCGACACATTTGGCGATGAAAACCAGCGCCAGATGTTCCTGCCCAAACTTACATCTATGGAAACGCTCGCAAGCTACTGTCTTACCGAGCCTGGTTCCGGTTCCGACGCAGCAGCCCTTCGCACGCGTGCCGAGCGCGACGGCGACCACTATGTCATCAACGGAACCAAGCAGTTCATTTCGGGCGCAGGCGCGACTGACCTTTACGTGACTATGGTGCGTACCGGGGAGGACGGCCCGAAAGGAATTTCCACTCTCGTTGTGCCGAAAGATGCACCCGGCCTGTCTTTTGGAGCAAACGAGCACAAAATGGGCTGGAATATGCAGCCCACCCGAACAGTCATCTACGATAATTGCCGCATTCCGGTCACCAATCTTTTGGGCGATGAAGGTACCGGCTTCAAGATTGCGATGGCCGGACTTGATGGCGGAAGGCTGAACATCGCCGCTTGCTCGCTGGGCGGCGCGCAATCAGCTCTTAACAAGGCACTTGAGTATTCAGGCCAGCGCAAAGCATTCGGCCAGACGATTGATCGTTTTCAGGCATTGCAATTTCGGCTTGCCGACATGGAAACAGAGCTGTCTGCGGCACGCCAGCTCCTTTACACCGCCGCGAGCAAACTCGACCGCAAAACCCACGATGCAGGCAAATGGTCCGCTATGGCTAAGCGTTTTGTGACAGACACAGGCTTTGATGTCACCAATGATGCGCTGCAGCTTTTGGGCGGCTACGGCTATCTGCACGATTACGGCATCGAAAAGCTTGTCCGCGATCTGCGCGTTCACCAGATCCTGGAAGGCACCAACGAGATCATGCGCGTTATCATCGCGCGCCAGATGATCGGACGCTGATACATATAATTTAGAGCGGTTCCGGTTGGGACTAAATCGTCGGAACCGCTCTAACTTTTTGTTTTTACGCATTATCCAATGCAAAACCGCTTCGCACTTTTGGCTCAAATGCTTCTAAGGAGGAAATCATGGCCACTATCGCTTTCATCGGCCTCGGCAATATGGGCGGTCCAATGGCCGCAAATCTGGTGAAAGCCGGGCATCAAGTTGTTGGCTTCGATTTATTGCCAGCGCATCTGGAAGAAGCGAAAGCGAACGGCCTTTCAATCGCCGCCAGCGCAGCTGAAGCCGTCGCTGATGTCGACGCGGTCATCACCATGCTGCCTGCGGGTAAACATGTTCTTTCCGTTTATGAAGACATCGCGCCTAAAGCCCGAAAAGATTCAGTTTTCATCGATTGTTCGACAATTGATGTTGATTCGGCGCGCAAGGCCCATGAGATCGCAGCCAAACACGGGCACCTTTCCGTTGATGCACCCGTATCGGGCGGAACAGGCGGAGCTGCAGCAGGCACCCTCACCTTCATGGCAGGCGGCAGAGAAGGTGCATTTGATAAAGCAGAGCCAATTCTCAAACCTATGGCTGGCAAAATCGTGCATTGCGGTGGCGATGGTGCGGGACAGGCAGCCAAGATCTGCAACAACATGATCCTCGGCATTTCCATGATTGGTGTCAGCGAGGCGTTTGTTCTGGCGGAAAAACTAGGCCTTTCCCATCAGGCGTTATTCGACGTGGCCTCAACTTCGTCAGGTCAGTGCTGGTCGCTGACAACCTACTGCCCGGTACCCGGCCCAGTGCCAACCTCGCCAGCCAATCGTGATTACAAACCCGGCTTCGCCGCAGCGTTAATGTTGAAAGACCTGAAGCTTTCACAGGAAGCCGCAAAAAGCTCTGGTGCAGCCACCCCCTTGGGTGCACACGCGGAAGAACTGTACAGCCGCTTTGACAAAGACGGTCATGGCGGAGAAGATTTTTCCAGTATCATCAACTTTCTACGCGCAACCAAAACTGGAGACTGATGCAGTTTTTCTCCGGAAAAGCGAAAAAACTCGCTTTGTTTAGATTTGCTTAAGTATCTGATAACCGTCCGGTAACGATGTTGGGCTAAAAGGGAGCAAGAGACGGGTTAAACCTTCTCGATGCTCCGGATTTGGTACTGCGTACCGGAGCTTCAGTCTCTCCCGCCTGTGTATTGTTTGGCGGGAACGCCATGCGTTTTTGGCAAGACCGTGCACCTGACGAGGCAGCGCGGTTTTTGCCATTGTTATTAATCATAAATTATACGTGATTTTTGCATAAGAATTAGCTGCTTCGATTGAATTAAGGCCATAATCCTGTGAAAGCTAACCGCTGCTTGCTAGCCGAACAAAAACCTTATTCTTTCTGGGACCTATAGATTTTGAATACAACAAAACCAATAACGGCGCCTTCAGCCGGAAAAAATACCTTCGGTCTGCCGACGGCAGTACTATTTGTCCTTTGTTACTTCGCTTTTCAGGCGGTTTTGGTAACGTTTGTGTCAAATGGTGCAGGCCTTGATGATGCCGAGCAACTCGCCAATATTGGTTATCTTGATTGGGGATATGGCGGCTCGCAGCCTCCGCTCTATACATGGATAACAAATATCGCTGCCTCGGTGCTAGGCACCTCGATGCTGACACTGCAAATCGTCAAATTCGGCATGCTTGCAAGCTTGTTCCTCAGCGTGTTCGGCGCAATGCGTCTGCTGGGTTTCTCGCGCGTTGTTGCATCCGCATCAATGCTGGGACTGTTTCTTGTTCCGCAGATCGGCTGGGAATCACAGCGGGCACTAACGCATTCCATCGCAGGCACAGCAGGGTGTGGTTGGGCCTTTCTGGCTTTCGCATGGCACATGCGTTCCCGTCATGTGGGCTCGGCAGCCGTACTCGGAATTACCATGACGGCGGCCATTCTGGGCAAATTCAATGCATCGATTTTCGTTGTCATGCTGATTGCCACCGGTCTGTCTGTTCCCGAATATAGAAGAATTCTGCTTTCCAAGCTGTCGCTCGTCACAATCATTGCTTTCGGCATTTCCTTTGCGCCGACTGGTTTGTGGATGCTGGCGCATAAATCAAGCGTCATTGCACGATCTGCCAAGCTGCAAATCGGCGCTTCCGGTGATCTTTTCGCTGATCGTTTGCACGGCGTTGGCAGTTTCGTTGAAGCAGCATTTCTGTTTTCAATCGTAGCGCTCGCGATTGCTGGCATTATCGCACTTATACATTTCAAAGAACGTACATCGCCGCCAAAACCATTCACACCCGGCGAAACATTCATGCGTCACCTACTGGTGATCGGTATGTTGATCGTGCTTTTTGGCGTGGTTGCTGCAGGCGTCAACAACATTAAAGATCGCTGGCTGCAACCCGTGCTGTTCTTGTTGCCTGCAGCGACCGCCGCCTGGTTTTCGCATTATCGCACCGGCAGTAATGCCCTAAGAGATTTTGCGAGAGTCAGCGTTGTTGCGGCACTGATCGTGCCGCCCATTCTTGCCTACTATCTGACATATGGCTCAAGCACGCCGCCTTATGGACAACTGGAATATCAGCGGCTTTACGATGAAGTGAAGCATCAGGGTGAGTTTAAGACAATACTTACGGATAATGCCCAGATACCCGGGAACTTCCGCCTGTTCGATCCATCGCTTCAGGTCATCCATCCTGAAACGCCTTTTGGCGCAGCAAATGCGGCGAGACCTACGTTGGTGATGTGGTTTGGAGATGCAACGCCTAACGAGCGCATAGAAGCGCTTATCAATGAAGCGCAGATCAAGATCCCTGAAACAGGAATCACAACAACTAAGATCGCATACAAAACCCGTCCGGATATGAATATAACCGTGAGTTATTTCTTGCAGAATTAACGCGTTTCTAGGAAAAGTGCGTGGCAGTTTTGTTTGAGACAAATGCTCAAAAACAAATAGATAGAACGCTTCCAGAAATTCAACCTTAACTGGAGCCTATCAAGAAAATGGTCCGGGTAACGAACCCGGACCATTTTGCTTTATTCCACTGTTTCCTGCACAGCATGTGCTGTGCCTTTAACGTCGCGCCCAACGCCGCGCACGGTATTCGCGCAAGATGCGAGCGTGAAAGCACAAAGAACGATTGCAACGGGGACAATGCGGGATAGCTTCATAACAGTCTCTCCATTGAGATAAGCAATTCAACCATATATGCCTCCCAAACTACCTGACGTGAGTTGCCCGGTATTCTGGCGGTGAAGCCGTTAGTCGGCTGTCACATAAGAAACTAGCGCAGGTTTATTCGCTGGCAAGAGAATGAATGGGCAAAACCTCCCAAGATTTGTGTACCCGCTCACGTATTACGAAAAGTATCGAAACGACCGCTACGGCGATAGGCTTCGAATACATTGCGCAAATGTTCGGCAACCACTTGGATATGGTGTCGCGCATCAGGCTTGATAATCATCCCAAGCTGATAACGTCCAAGCTGCGGAAGATCATGTTCGGCGCCTAGCGCAACAATCCCCTCACCAAGCAAAGTTTTCCCGAAAGGCGCAATCGCAAGATCAGCCATGATCGCAGCCCGCTGGCCTGTTGAGTGAGAGCTCATATAAGCGATGCGGTAAGGACGGCCAGACTTCTCAAGAGCTTCCAGAGCATTTCCCCGCCAAGCACAGCCCTCTTCCCATATCGAAAGCGGTAACGGATCACGGCGATAGGCGGTGCCGCATTTGGCTCCAGCCCAAACCAGTTCCTCATCAAGCAATACTTCGATATCGCCTTTGCTTGGAACCGTATGCGAAAGATTGATCAGCGTCACATCCAGACGACGTTCGTCCAACCGCTTGCGCAAATTGCTGCTCTGATCAATCACCACATCGACAGTCACGCCCGGATGGGTTTCAGCAAAGCGCTTCAATACGAGCGGCAAGACGCATTCCCCGATGTCATCCGGCGAACCGAGCCGAACCACGCCTGTAACGGTCGGGGCCACAAATTTTGCCACTGCTTCGCGATTGAGAGCAAGCAAACGCCGTGCATAGCCAAGCAGCACTTCGCCGTCGCTGGTCAGTGTCACAGACCGAGCGTCGCGCTCAAAGACCGCGACACCGAGTTGTTCCTCAAGTTTCTTGATTTGCATCGAAACGGCTGAAGGCGTGCGAAACACCACATTTGCTGCCGCCGAAAAGCTGCCCGTATCTGCAATGGCTGCAAATGTACGCAGCACATCAATATCGAGCATAGGCAGTGGATGCTGAACCGGCGCTGTCATAATGGACTCCGCTTTTTGTTAGTTCAATTTTTCTGATGTTATACCTTTCTATATTTCGTTTGATTGAACGTCAAGACGGAAGCACACTCTCTAACAATTGAGATCACTCTGACTGCAACAACCGCTCGATCTCTATTTTTGATCAGGAGAACGAAAATGAGCATTCAATGTGAAGTGGTGCAGGAAAGAAATGCATCAAACCTGCCAGCATTTCTAAGTCGCTTGGAGCAGGCTCGTACGGCAATCGTGCAATTGTACGCCACATGGGCTTATCAACGCCGTATCACGCGCAGCCGTCGTGCGCTGGAAGCACTACCCGAACATATCCTGCATGATATCGGCTGGCCAAACGTTGATGACCGCCTCCCAGGCATACCAAAAAAGCCTTCCTGACAGGGGCGCGAAAAGGCAATTGAGGGCAGGATATGCCCTGCCCTCAATTTAGCGACATATAGGTGCCAATATACGGCAGGCATTTAGCCGCACTATGCAATCTGAAAGTTCTATGTCTCAATATATCTATCCTGTTTGCGTCATAGCCTACCCCCTATAAATCCGGGCTGGAGCGACAGGCTAACCGGTCAAAATGCGACCGGGTGACTGGGCCTGAACGAGGTTCCAATGTCATGACGGAGGCACAAAGCCTGGACTGCGTCGGGAACCGCAGTAAAGGCTTTCGAGAATGGGAACGATCAGGCTATGAATCAAGCTTCATCGATTAAGCGGTCTATTGTTTTTTTTCTGGTCCCTGACTTCTCGATGATCGCATTCGCGACAGCGATTGAACCGCTGCGTATTGCTAATCGAATGCTGGGCTATGAGGCCTATCGCTGGCGGCTCACCTCCACCGATGGCAAACCGGTTAAAGCATCCAATGACGTGGAGTGTGCGGTCAATGCGTCGCTGGAAGATGAGCGCCGCTTTTTGCAGCGCGAACAACGCCCATCTATGGTGTTTGTCTGCTCCGGCGTCTATGTCGAAGAGTTCCGCAACAAGTCAGTCTTCGCGTGGCTCCGAGAGGAATATAACCGCGGCGTTGCGGTCGGCGGTCTTTGTACCGGGGCGCACATTCTTGCGGCAGCCGGCCTTCTTTCCGGCAAACGCTGTGCCATTCACTGGGAAAACCTGCCCGGCTTTTCAGAAGCCTTTCCAAAGGCCGAGGTCTATGCCGATCTCTTCGAGGTCGACAGCAACATCTACACATGCGCAGGTGGAACGGCGGCGCTCGACATGATGCTGAAGCTTATCGGCGATGATTTCGATGATAATCTGGTCAATCGAATTTGCGAACAGGCTCTCACCGACCGTGTCCGTAATCCGCATGATCGTCAGCGTCTGCCGCTGCGTGCACGTCTCGGTATTCAGAATTCGAAGATACTCACCATCATCGAAATGATGGAGGCCAATCTTTCAGAACCGGAAGCGCTTATCGACGTGGCCCATAATATTGGCCTATCGCGTCGCCAGGTCGAACGTCTCTTCCGTCAGGAAATGGGCCGTTCCCCCGCGCGCTATTATTTGGAAATACGCCTCGACAGAGCGCGTCATCTGTTGCTGCAATCATCCATGCCAGTGGTCGAAGTGGCGGTCGCGTGTGGCTTCGTTTCCGCGTCGCATTTTTCCAAGTGCTATCGTGAACTTTATGGACGTTCGCCGCAGCAGGAGCGAGCAGATCGTAAAATGCTCGTCGCAGCTTAACCACCATTCTTGTCTCAGAAGCCGCATCTTTCATGACGCGGCTTTTCTTTTAAAATCATACAGATAATCCTACACCCTGATTCAAATCGTCAGCTTGACGTATGATTAGATCAGCGCATTCTAATCGATGTGTAACAACCAATAAGCTTCGGTCGCCTCACGCCGTTATTATGTCGTAGAATGACAATTGTCGGCCAATGCCAACCACTATGATTCCGTCAAATACAAAATGGGATCGCAGAAAATGGCAGAGTTTCCTAAGAAGGCCAAAGTAGTCATTGTCGGGCTCGGCGGCATCGTTGGCGCGTCGGTCGTTCATCACCTGATTGAGCGTGGCTGGGACGATATCGTCGGTATCGATAAGTCCGGCATCCCCACCGATATTGGCTCCACAGCGCACGCATCCGATTTCTGCTATGCGACCAGTCATGATTTCCTGTCGTGCTGGACGACGCTCTACTCCATCGATTTCTACGAAAAGATGGGCCATTACGCCCGCGTCGGCGGTATTGAAGTCGCGCGTGTTGGCGACGATTCCCGCATGGAAGAGTTGAAGCGCAAGGTGGCTTCGGGCAAAGCCTTTGGCACACGCGCTCGCCTGATGGAACCATCGGAGGTCAAAGAGAAGTTCCCTCTTATTGAAGAGAGTCTCGTTCAGGGCGGCTTGTGGGATCCGGATGCAGGTCTTGTCATCCCTCGCTCACAAACAGTAGCAGGCAAGCTGATCGATCAGGCTGAAGCTGCAGGCAAACTGCAAAGCTTTGCCAACACCCCGGCGCAGTCGCTCATTGTTGAGAATGGTCGCATTAAGGGCGTCGTCACACATCGCGGTACGATTGAAGCCGATTACGTCGTCATCTGCGCTGGTCTTTGGGGCCGTATTATTGCTGAAATGGTCGGCGAAGACCTCCCGGTCATGCCAATTGACCATCCACTGACATTCTTTGGCCCTTACAATGAATTTGCCGGAACCGGCAAGGAAATCGGCTGGCCGCTTCTGCGCGATCAAGGCAATTCAGCTTATATGCGCGATACCGGCGACCCGAAGACTGCCGAAGGCGGTCAGATCGAATGGGGCTATTACGAGGAAACCAATCCGCGCCTCTGCCATCCACGTGATCTTCTTGAAAAGCATGAAGCGCGTCTGTCGCCATCACAGCGCGATCTCGATATGGAACAAGTTCTCGAACCGCTTGAACGCGCAATCGAGTTGACGCCGATCCTTGGAGAACTGGGCTATAATGAAAGCCACTCTTTCAATGGTTTCCTGCAGGTGACAACTGACGGCGGTCCATCTATGGGCGAAAGTCAGAAGGTGCGCGGCCTTTGGTATGCGGTTGCCATCTGGGTCAAGGACGGACCCGGCATGGGCAAGCTCATCGCCGATTGGATGACCGATGGCCGTACTTCCATCGATCATCATGCCATCGATTATTCGCGCTTCTATCCGCATCAGATGACCGAGCAATTCATCTGGGATCGCTGCACCGAAACCGCGATGAAGGTCTATAACCCAGCAGTCCATCCGCGAGAGCCATTCTCCAAGGGGCGTAATATTCGCCGCTCGCCATTCTATGAACGCGAGAAGGAACTTGGCGGCCATTTCATGGAGCTTGGCGGCTGGGAGCGTGCACACGGCTATGCTGCTAATGAACATCTACTGGAAAAATACGGCGACCGCATTCCGGTACGTGAAAACGAATGGGACAACCGCCATTTCTGGCGCGTTTCCAACGCCGAACATCTGGCTCTGAGCGACGATTGTGGCATCATCAATCTTTCACATTTCGCCATGTATGACATTGAAGGTCCAGATCATGTCGAACTGATGGAATGGCTATGTGCCGCAAAGATCGGCGGCGATGCCAATATCGGAAAAGGCATTTACACCCACTTCCTCGACGAGGAAGGTATGGTGCGTGCCGACTTCACTGCGATCCGCATGGCTGACCGTATCCGCATGATCAACGGCGCCGATGCTGGTCCGCGCGACTTCCATTACATGCGTCGCGTAGCCGAAGATAAAGGCTTTGATGTTACCATCACTGATGTAACGGAAAAATACGTCACCATCGGAATCTGGGGACCGAATGCCCGCGACAATCTCAAGAAGGTTGTCGAAAATCCTGAAGGTCTTGATCTCGAAAACTTCCCATTTGCGGCCATCAAGCCGATCCGCATTGCAGGCAAAGACGTAACCGCGTTCCGCATTTCCTATGTTGGCGAACAGGGCTGGGAATTGCATATGCGCTATGAGGACGGTCTTGCCATCTGGGACGCGCTGCGCTCCACCGGCGCGGTCGCCGTGGGCGTTGAAACCTATGCCAATACGCGCCGCATGGAAAAAAGCCTTCGACTTCAGAATGCAGACCTGCTCACCGAGTATAATTTGCTCGAAGCGGACCTCGCACGCCCAAAGGTCAAGGAAGCTGACTTCAGCGGTAAGGCCAAACACCTTGAATACAAGGCTCGCGAACATCAGCCAGCTATGCTCTGCACGCTGGTTATGAGCGAGAACGTCGATAAAAAGGGTGTGGCTCGCTACCCGGTCGGTATCCTGCCGGTTATGGACCCTGAAACCGGCGAAACACTGGTCGATGAACTTGGACGCCGTTCGTTCACCTCATCCATTGCTTACGGCCCGACCATCGGCAAGAACATCGCACTTGCTTATCTGCCTTGGTCCTATTGTCAGGAAGGCCGTAAGCTCGACGTGGAATATTTCGGCGAGACCTACCCCGTCGAAGTCGTGTCGATTGGCTACAAGCCGCTTTACGACCCAGAAAACCTCAAGCCGCGTAGTTGATAAAAAATCCGGGGCAATACCCCGGCTTTTTCAATTTCTTATGCCAATATCCGCTAAGTGGGACTCAGAGGATATTGGTTAAAGCATTTTCAGCAAAAGTGGGAACCGGCTTTGCGTTCGGAAATGCGTAAAAACGAATAGTTACAGCGGTTCCAACGATTCAATATTAACTGGAACCGCTGTAAGCGCGTGTGGCGATTGAACATTTTCAAGACCTGATGCGCCAGCGTCTCAGCGTCTTGGTATTACGATCAGCTTACTGGATAGTCACTTTGCCCCCGGAAATCGTAATCGTTTCGTCGCCCTTCAGCGCCTCACGATCACCATTCGGGAAGGTTACAAAGCAACCACCGCTGCAAAAATCTACTGTTTCGCCCGGTGCAACAAGCATTTCACGTTTGGAAGCGCCCTCGGTGACAACGATGGTCTGTGCTGAGCTGTCGTTATTGGCAACGGTCGCAGCATAAAGGCTCGGTATGGAGAACGAAATCGCGAGCATTGCACCAAATGCGACCTTGCCAGCATAATTGATCTGAGTTCTGTTCATATCGTTTCCCCTGCTCCGCTACACTTCGAACATTCGAGCCAGATATCGGCTTTATTGCTCCGAGACAGTGCGCCTGTCCCTTTTCACGATCATTTATAAAGCTTCAAAACTGAACTGCAACTGAACGACATGTTCATAAATTGCATCTGTTTATTCAGACCTTGTCATCGTGCTCTGGCTTATCAGCCTTTTCTGGCTCCGATGGCTTTTCCTTTCGCTTTTTTGCAGCGCCCGGGACATCTTTATTAACCAGCTCGGACAGTTTCTCTATTTCAGAAACTCCTAGCACCAGATCAGTGGAAGATGAAGCCAGCTGGATGCCTTCAGCATGGAATCGCTCAACAATCTGGAATCGCAACTCGTTTTTGATACCACCCGTCGATGTAATATCTGCAACATGCGCATAGACATCGAAGATCATCAGCGAGTCCGTCATGCTCTGAAAGGCTACGAACGGCTCCGGATTTTTTAGGATCGACGGATGGCTGCGGATAATTTCCAGCAGCAACGTGTGAACGCGACGTGGCTCGTCCGTATAGGCTGCCTGCACGTTGATATCGATACGTCCGAGCTTATTGCGAAGCGTCCAGTTACCGACGTTGCCATTGATAAGGGTTGAGTTAGGAACAACGATCGATTGCTTTTGGAACGTCTCCACTTCCGTCGCACGAACACTGATCTTTTTGACGATACCACTGACGGTTCCCGCTTCAACCCAGTCACCAACCTTGAACGGCCGCTCAGCCAGTAAGATCAGACCGGAAACAAAGTTCTGGACGATATTCTGAAGACCAAAACCGATACCAAGTGACAGACCACCAGCAATCAGTGCGAGGCTGGAAAGATTGAAGCCTGCCGCAGAAACGGCGACAAGAGCTGCAAGAACCAACCCGACATAGCCGATCACTGTGCGGATCGAATTGCGCACACCGGAGTCAACGCGCCCGCGTGCCATGACACTGTTGTCGAGCCAGTTCTGGAACCAGCGCGTCATCAGATAGACAAGGACGAAAAGTGCGATACCCGTGAGAATCCCCATCAGCGAGATGGAAATATTTCCGATCTGGAAGCCCGTCATCAGATTGTAGAAGGTGCTTTTCAGCTCTGACCACTGGAAACCGAACTGCATAAGCACAAGCGGTATACCGACCAATGCCACGACAAAATTGATGAGAATGCCAACCGCAAGCCCGATCTGGTCGAGAGTCGCTTCATCAAAATGAAAGCGATCGCGCATCACTCGCCCAATCGGGCTGGAAGCAAAAGCCTGCTCTTCCGAAATGGCACGTCCTGTAAGGAAACCGAGATACATGGTCACGAGGAAAGCGCCGGTTACGACAATCTGCTGCGCTGCAAAGCGGGCAAGACCGATAAAACCGAAACCCGCAGCGAAGATTGGCAGCAGGCCCAGGATAATCAGGAAAATCCGAAATGCCTTCGGCCAAGGGCGAACGCCCTCTTCACCGTTTCTCTCAATAGGCTTCAACAGTGCTATGATCAGTATCAAAACGCCAATTACCACAGTCGAAAGCAGGCTTTTTGCCATCGTCAGTGAAAGTGGCGAGGAAAGGATTTGATTGACCTTGCCAAAGAACGAGTCGAGCCCGTTGATCAGCGCCATACCAGTAATCAGCCAGACAAGAACCCGGCCCGGACGGGGGGCTACAGGAACCAGTCGCCACGCGGGTGTGTAGGGGCTGATACAGGCAAACGCGAGCCGGCTAATGAAGAAAACAATGCCGAGAACAATAAAGAGCGACTGTAAAAGTGCTGCTATATCAGGTCTTAAGACATTGAAGTAATTGAGAAAGAAATATGTTGTGGCGAGGAAAACACCAACCGCACCCGATGGGATAGCTGTTGACCAGAAAGCCACGGACAGGCGGCTCAGATAGGATGGCGCTTCAATTGTTGGATCGCGCTCATAGAGAGAACCAAGCATACGGCGCGCGCCAAGCTGGATGATCAATGCCGCGACGAATGCAAAAAAAGCCGCGGCAAGAAACGAGTTCAGCTTGAAGGTTGAAACGAAGCGCCACCATGATTTTACAATGCTCCACAGCGAAACCATCTGGTCGCCCGCAGCGGATGTAACTTCCGTACCAAGCGTCAGGTCGAGGCTGACCCGCTGAGAGAGTGTCTGAGCAAACAAATCACGGCGCATATTGCCGATTTTTGCCGACATCTGATTGACTGATAGCGATGCATCCTCGGTCTCGCCGATGACTGCATTGATTTCGGCTTTTTCAGCAGCCAAGCGCGCACGCTCTTCTGCAACAATGGTTGGCTCTGCTGGTTGATCACCCGAAGGAGCCGCACCCAATTGCTCAAGTCGCGTGTTAATTTCGGTCAGACGCGGACGAAATGCTACGCCTGCATCAAGCAGTTTCTTGGAAAGACCATCAAGCTGCAGCTTGAGATTGGCCAGCGTTTCATCGCTGGTGGATGACTTCTGCAACTGATCATTGATGGTTTTCGTCTGCTGCTTGAGATCGTTGATGATCGGCTTTTGCTGCTGCACCACGCTGGAGACTGGTGTGCTATTTGCAGTTGGCGCGGGGACGGCCGCTGCCGGAACAGGAGTTTCAGCGGGAGCCGACTGTTGAGCAGCAGGCTGAACCGGTTTCGGTTTGTTATCCTGAGCAAAAGAACCGTCCAGCCCCCCAAGCGACACAGCAAAAGCGGACAATGCAAATGCAATGGCGCGGAACGTCGGTAAATATGCCAATTTGAACTCTGCCAATTTCACGATCACTGTTTCAACATAAGGCTCGTTAAAGCGGAAGCAAGCCTTACAACATCCGCCTGAAAATCTAAATTTGTTTTATAGACGAACGAACGTTTCTGTTGGTGACCTCGGCCCTTGCTCACCTGCTAATTCACACCGTACCGCAAGCCGCCATTCAAAACGACGCACTGAACTCGACAAAAATAGATTCCAATTTCTGAATCGATGCTGTAGGTGTCAACGCTAAGTCCCGAGAAGAATACAAAATTTTTGAATCGGGCTTTGCATAAAATCGAATAACTAGAGTGGCTTAGACCGATGGAAAACCACTCTGGCACTGGCTAATTTCTGCGGAAAGACTGTAGAGGAAAGTCCGAGCGTTTTGATTAAGGGCACAAACAACAAGGATCAGCACACTGATCGTCATCGTCAGCATGGTTTCATGCTGTTCGTGACGTGCGTCCTGTCGTTTGCAGCTTTTATGTTTGCTGTGGACCTTTCTGCACTCGGTAATGAAGCCTCCCGCAATACGCCCAAAAGCATGGCCGCGCAGCAGGTTGCTGATGCACCTGCTATACCTGCTCGTCAACAATCGACGCCTGTACCGCAGCCAATGCGCGCCGTTCTTGCAGAGGCAATTGCAGCAAAAATCAAAGCAGCATATCCTGATGGAAATGGTGCAGGCCTATCGGTACTGCCGAGTGATCTTGCATTCTTCGACACAAAGCCTGTCGAGGCTGCAATCACAAACACGATTTTGAGACTTTCACGAGGCACACATGCTTCGGTTCGTGCACCACCCGTGAGTGCCTGAAAGATCGTCCTTGAGATTGGCATTGACCAGTCCTGAATCACTTACGAAAAAATGCGTTTTAAGCTTTTGTATTTAATACGAAATTTGAAGCGCTCAATATCCGGAATTTCAACTCATGCGTACTTCTAAATGGGTCGCTGTGCTTTATGGCCTGATCGTTTTGATCGGCGTCATTATCGCCTTGCCCAATTTCTTCACACAGCAGCACCTTGACGCGATGCCGTCCTGGTTCCCGAAACGACAAGTTACGTTGGGCCTCGATTTGCGTGGCGGCTCGTATCTCGTCCTTGAAGTGGATGCAGCTGGTCTCAAAAAAGATCGTATGCGAGCACTTCTTGACGACGCGCGCGGCAAGCTGCGTGCGGAACGCATTCAGCCGCAGTCGATCCGCGCCGTTGGTGATTCCGTCATTGTGACTATCCCTGACGCCGATCAGCGTGCAAAAGCTGACACTGCTCTCAAGACACTGATTTCGCAGGTTAATACGAGCGGTTTCGGCGCAGCGATCAACGATATCGATGTCGCGTCCAGCGACAATCAGATCCGCCTGACGCTGACACAGGCTGGCTTCAGCTATCGTCTTGATTCAGCGCTTCAGCAAAGCCTTGAAATCATCCGCCAGCGTGTGGATCAGGTTGGCGTTGCCGAACCTTCGATCCAGCGCGTGGGCTCTGACCGTATCGTCGTTCAGCTTCCAGGCCTTCAAGATCCGGCACAGCTTCGCCAGCTTCTCGGAAGCACGGCGAAAATGAGCTTCCACATGGTAGCGGACGCAAATCCGAATGATGCACCGCCGCCTGGCGTCAGCATTCTGCCGGATTCAAAAGATCCCAACATCAAATACCCGATTGAAGATCAGGTTGCCCTGTCCGGCGAGCGTCTGACCGATGCGCGTGCAGGATTTGATCAGCGTACCAACGAACCAATCGTTTCCTTCCGCTTCGACAGCCTTGGCGCACGTCAGTTTGCGGATATTACGACTAAGAACGTCAATCGGCCTTTTGCGATCGTTCTTGACGGCAAGGTGCTAAGCGCGCCGGTCATTCGTGAGCCAATCACGGGTGGTAACGGCCAGATCAGCGGTAGCTTCACAGTTCAGGACAGTGTTGTTCTCTCTGCACTCTTGCGCGCAGGCGCTCTACCCGCTCCACTTACCGTCATCGAAGAACGCACCGTTGGTCCCGACCTTGGTGGCGACGCCATCAAGATGGGTCTGATCACTGGTATTGCTGGCTTTATTCTGGTCGCAATCTTCATTCAGCTTCTTTATGGCGTTTGGGGCTTGATCGCCAATGTGGCGCTCCTGCTCCACACGCTGCTGACCTTTGCAGCATTGAGCCTTATCGGCGCGACGCTGACATTGCCCGGTATCGCCGGTATCATTTTGGGTATCGGAATCGCGGTTGACGCGAACATTCTTATTAACGAACGTATTCGGGAAGAAA
The DNA here is from genome assembly GCF_029909885.1 of Ochrobactrum sp. AN78. Lineage (NCBI taxonomy): Bacteria > Pseudomonadati > Pseudomonadota > Alphaproteobacteria > Hyphomicrobiales > Brucellaceae > Ochrobactrum > Ochrobactrum sp. AN78. The sequence continues at coordinate 473,993 of NZ_JASAMU010000001.1, read as the reverse complement.
CGCGCAAAGGCCTTGGCGCGATGGCTGCCCTTGACCGAGGCTTCCATAGCGCTTTCGCAACAATCGTTGACTCCAACGTCACCTCGCTGATTTCGACATTGCTTCTCTTCATGTTCGGCACAGGTCCGGTACGCGGCTTCGCTGTCGCCATGATGCTCGGTATCGTGATTTCGATGTTCACCGACGTGACGCTGGTTCGTATGGCGATGGGGTGGTATGTCCGCCGTCGTAAACTCAAGGTGCTTCACATCGAGCCACTGGTAAAGATTGCACCTGAAAACCCAAACTTCCGCTTCATGAATGCGCGTTTCTTCGGTATCGGCGTCTCCATTGTCTTGTCGATTGCTTCGATCGTGCTCTTCTTCAAGCCGGGGCTGAATTACGGTATCGACTTCAAGGGCGGTATTCAGGCAGAAATCACCACCTCACAACCAGCCGATCTCGGGCAGTTGCGTGAAAAGCTCGGTGGACTTGGCCTTGGTGAAGTTGCCCTGCAATCTGCCGGCAGCCCGAATGATGTGTTGATCCGTATTCAACGTCAGGATGGCGGCGAAGAAGCGCAGACAGTCGCAGTCAACAAGATGCGCGACGCCGTCACTGAAATCGATCCAGGCGTGAAGATTGAGCGTACAGAAGTTGTGGGACCAAAGGTCTCCGGCGAACTGGCCCGTTCAGGCTTCATCGCGGTCGTGCTTTCGGCACTCGGTATGCTCATCTATCTTTGGTGGCGCTTCGAGTGGTTCTTCGCAGTGGGCGCGATTATCACATTGATTCTCGATACCACGAAGATGGTCGGTTTCTTCGCACTGCTTCAGCTTGACTTCAACCTGACAGCCATCGCAGCGCTTCTGACCGCTATCGGTTACTCGGTAAACGATAAGGTCGTGGTTTATGACCGCATGCGTGAAAACATGCGCCTTTATAAATCGAAGCCTCTGCGTGAAATCGTTGACATGAGTATCAATCAAGTTCTCATCCGTTGTATCTATACTTCGGTCGTGACGTTCCTGTGTCTCTTGCCAATGGCAATTTGGGGCGGCAGCGCCGTTCATAATTTTGCCGTGCCGATGCTGTTCGGTATTTTCATTGCAACGACGTCGTCGATCTTCATCGCCGCGCCGATCCTGCTGTTGCTGGGCAACTGGTGGCAGCATCGTCAGGAAGCGCACAAGGTGCTTGAAGACAACGCAGCTGCACAGAAATAACCTCATTGCCGGGCATGGTTTCGATCATGCCCGGCTCTCCATAAAAATTTATAAGACTGAAAACGGGAAGGCATCCCTATGCCCCATGACACGCCTTTGATTGCGACAATCGTCATTGGGTTATGTCTGGCCTTTATTTTCGGCACCATTGCCACCCGTCTTAAAATCTCCCCTCTTGTCGGCTATCTGCTTGCTGGCGTCATCGCTGGCCCGCACACGCCCGGTTTCGTTGCCGATCAGGAACTCATTCTCCAATTGGCTGAAATCGGCGTTATTTTGCTGATGTTCGGCGTTGGCCTGCATTTCTCTCTCAAAGACCTGCTCTCCGTCAAAGCGATTGCTGTTCCCGGCGCACTGGCGCAAATCGCAACAGCAGCAGCATTGGGTACCGCTCTCGGCCTTGCGCTAGGCTGGGATGTGAAAGCCGGACTGGTTTTTGGCATTGCACTCTCCACCGCGAGTACGGTGGTGCTTTTGCGCGCAATGCAGGATCTGCGTCTTATCGATACTGAGCGGGGGCGCATCGCCGTTGGTTGGCTCATCGTCGAAGATCTGGCCATGGTCATGGCGCTGGTTCTGCTACCTGCGCTTGCAAGTATCGGCGGCCAGACCAACCATGCCGCAGCAAGCGATCCAATCGCCGAATGGCTCGGCCTCGGCATTGGTGGCATCATTCTTTTCACTATCGCAAAGGTCGCCGTTTTTGTGGCTCTCATGCTGGTGGTGGGACGCAAAGTAATCCCATGGGTTTTGAACGTCATCGTGCAGACCGGCTCGCGCGAGCTTTTCCGACTGGGCGTTCTCGCGATTGCTCTCGGCGTCGCGTTCGGCGCGGCTCATCTTTTTGGCGTTTCCTTCGCACTTGGCGCATTTTTCGCAGGCATGGTGATGAGCGAGTCTGAGCTCAGTCATCGAGCTGCAGAAGAATCGCTGCCCTTGCGTGATGCTTTCGCGGTTCTGTTCTTCATTTCTGTGGGCATGTTGTTTGATCCGATGAGCCTCATTCGCGATCCCCTGCCCCTGATCGCAACACTCCTGATCATTCTGGTTGGCAAATCGGTAGCAGCATTCTTCATCGTCCGTGCATTTCGGCGACCGGTCGGCACTGCTCTGACCATTTCGGCAAGCCTCGCGCAGATCGGCGAATTCTCGTTCATCTTGGCGGGCCTTGGCGTCAGTCTCAACTTGCTGCCGCCCGAGGGTCGTGATTTGATCCTCGCTGGCGCGATCCTGTCCATCTTCCTCAATCCTGTCATGTTCATCGTTGCTGAACGTATGCGGCCGTGGATTGAGAAGCGTATGGGCAACGACATAACCTCGGCAGAATCGGGCGAAACAAACGTGGACGTATCTGAGCCTATGCCTTTGCCGCTGACAGGTTTGAAACACCACACAATTGTCGTCGGTTACGGCCAAATCGGCAAACGCGTGACTGCAAGTCTTCAGGAAAAGCACATTCCTTTCCTCGTGATCGAAGATTCGCCCAAGATTTATTTCAGATTGAAAGAAATCGGCATTGAAGCTATTGCGGGTAATGCCTCTGATGCAGGAATATGGGAAGCGGCGAATCCTCGGGAAGCGATCAATCTGGTGATTGCTATACCAAATGCATTTGAAGCGGGGCGTGCTACATCACTCGCTCGTGCGGCGAACCCAAGTCTACGCATCATTGTGCGTGCCTGTTCGCCAGCAGAAGCACAGTATCTGCACGATCTTGGTGCGGACTCCGTCATCCTTGGTGAAGCGGAAATCGCCGGAGCCATGGAGAGAGCGATTATAAATGGGAAGCGGAGCGAGAACGTTCAGGCACCTCGCACTTCGTCCGAAACTTTGGTTGAATTGAAGGGGATCGAACCGGAAGCAACCTGATGCAAAGACCGGGACGATCAATAAAGGGGAATTACATGCGAGTTGAAGTTGCGGTGATTGGTTAATGAAGTTCAAGGATTACATCTGGCCAGTAATAGGCATTCTAGCAGTCATTGTTTCAGCCTGGCTTCTTTATAGGGAGCTACGCAGCATTTCGCTTGAAGACGTTCTTGATAGTCTCTACGCGATCCGTGCACATCATTGGTTGCTGGCAACTGCAGCAGCCCTTCTCGCCTATAGTTCGCTAGCAGGTTACGATCGCATCGCACTTCTTCATCTACGTCGGAAAATATCCTGGCTCTTCATAGCCCTCTGCTCATTTACGACCTATGCATTATCGCACAATATCGGCGCATCGGTCGTATCCGGTGCTGTGGTTCGCTACCGCGCTTATTCCTCGCAAGGCATGCCCGGCAGTGAAATTGCTGTACTGATCGCCTTCTGCTCTTTCACATTCATCCTTGGCGTGATCATAACCTCTAGCATCGTCTTGCTATTGGAACCGCATATTCTCATGCGCTTCAATACAGACCTTACTCCGACGGTGTCGATTGTCATCGCGTTGCTGATGTTGACCTTTGTTCTGCTCTATGTATTCGGTAGCTGGTTGCAGCTGCGCCCATTGCAAATCGGTAAGTTTCGTCTTGAATATCCGCGCCTGCCTGTCGTCACCCAGCAGCTGATTGTCGCTCCACTAGAGCTCATTGGCGCTGCGGGTATCATCTATTTCGCACTTCCGGAAGCAGGAAATCCTGGTTTCCTGATCATTCTCGGCATCTTCCTGGTCTCGTTCTCAGCCGCCCTTATATCGCACGCTCCAGGCGGTCTAGGAGTACTGGAACTGGTATTCCTCACTGGCCTGCCTGATATGAATCCCGCCGATGTGCTGGCGGCGCTCATCGTCTTTCGTCTGCTCTATCTGCTCATTCCATTTGCCATGTCGCTGATCGTGGTTCTCATTTTCGAGAAGTCGCAATTCGTTCTCCGCTGGAATGACAAACAAAAGAAATAGAGCTTGAGAGGCGGGTATAATTTTCACTTACTCGCCTCTAATTGAATTAATATTCCTTAAATTGACGTTGAACTGCCCCTATCTTGGAAATTGCTTCGCATAACCTCCCAATGCACAGCACAAACAGCCTTATCTCAAGGCATTTCCAAGAGGAACTACGCATGCCTGCGACATTGATCATCCCCGGTTACAAGGGATCGGAAGCAGGCCACTGGCAGCGCCAATGGTTGCATGACGATCCGTCAGCAGTGCTTGTCGAACAAGACGACTGGCACTATCCTGTGCTATCCGACTGGATGCACGCGCTCGAGGCCAAACTCGCTGAGAACCCAGGCGCAGTTCTGGTCGCCCACAGTCTTGGTTGTATTCTGGTTTCCCATCTCGCAAGCCGCCCTGCGGCAGCGCATGTGGCTGGTGCACTTCTGGTCGCGCCAGCAGACGTTGAAACTATGGCCCGCAAAGACAGCCGCTTTGCAAGCTTCGCTCCCCTGCCACGTCATGAGCTGACTTTCCCATCGATTGTCGTTGCAAGCCGCAATGATAATTATATGAGCTTCGCCAAGGCGGAAGCGCTCGCTAATATCTGGGGTTCCGGGTTTGTTGATGTCGGCCATGCCGGACACATCAATGTGGAAAGCGGTTTCAGCCGTTGGCCGGAAGGCTCAATCCTCGCCTCATCGCTTCACCGCGAACCAATAAGACACACGCTCTCCCAAGCAGCGTGACCGCAAGCCGCCTGCTCTCGAAAAAGCAGGCGGTTTTATTTTTACAGCGGTTCCAGTTAATATTGAATCGTTGGAACCGCTGTAACTATTTGTTTTTACGCATTTCCGAACGCAAAACCGGTTCCCACTGTTGCTGGAAATGCTTTAACTGTGCTGCTTGCGTTCGAGCCAGATTTTCAGAACGAGCGTAAGAAGTGCAATGCCAGCCAGCGTTGAAGCAGCCGCAAAGGCTCCGGCGACATTATAGTCGTTGAACAGAAGTTCGACCTGCAACGGCAGTGTATTAGTTTTCCCGCGAATAGCACCCGATACGACCGACACAGCCCCAAACTCGCCCATCACTCGCGCATTGCAAAGCACGGCACCATAGAGCAGCGCCCATTTGATATTGGGCAATGTCACATAGAAAAATGTCTGCCACGCATTGGCACCAAGTGTAAGGGCAGCCTCTTCCTCGTCACTTCCTTGCACTTCCATCAACGGAATAAGTTCGCGCGCCACAAAAGGTGATGTCACGAACAGGCTCACCAGAAAAATCGCCGGAACCGTGAACATGATCTTCACATCATAGGATTCGAGCAGCGGCCCGAGCAGCCCCTGCGAACCGTAGAGAAAGAGGTAGGTCACGCCGGCAACGATCGGTGAGACAGAGAAAGGAATCTCGACGAAGGTGATCAGCAACCTGCGTCCGGGGAAGCGAAACTTCGTGACGAGCCATGCAACGCAAATACCGAAAGCCATATTGATCGGCACAACCACAATTGCCGTCAGAATAGTCAGCCAGACGGCATGCAGCGTATCAGGCTTGAGGATTTCGCCGAAAAATACACCTACGCCCTTGCTGAACGCGTAAGAGAAAATAAGCGCCAAGGGTGCGCCGATACAAATTATCGACAGAATGGTCGCAAGCCAGATCAGCAAGTTTCGCACTGGACCAGGCGCATTACGCGCCTGCAGGCTCGCACTAACGGTCTGCATAACGAAGCTGCCTTGCCTGAATAAGATTGGTCACGAGAAGCATGAAGAACGCCATCAACAACATCACTGAGGCCAGCGCTGCAGCGGCAGGATAATCATATTCGTCAAGCCGGATGAAAACGAGCAACGACGTTACTTCTGTTTCGAAGGGCAGATTACCAGAGATGAAAACAATCGATCCGAACTCGCCGAGACTGCGCGCAAATGACAGCGACGCTCCTGCGAGAAAGGCCGGGAAAATGGTCGGCCAGATGATGTGTGAAAATATCTGCCAAGGACTGGCGCCCAAACTGCGTGCGGCCTCTTCCACATCCGCACTCATGTCCTCCAGAACCGGCTGTACTGTGCGAATGACAAAGGGAATGCTGGTGAAAAACATGGCGATCATGATGCCGAGTGGCGCATAGGCGACCTTGATGCCCAATGGCTCCAGATAACGCCCGAACCAACCATTTGGAGCAAACAACGTCACCAGTGCCAAACCAGCAATAGCCGTGGGCAAAGCGAATGGCAAGTCAACCGCGGCATCGATCAGTCGCTTGCCCGGAAACTGATAGCGTGACAGCACCCATGCGAGCAGCAGTCCAAACAGACCGTTGAACACGGTGGCTACGGCGGCAGCACTAATTGTAATGCGATACGTTGCGAGTGCGCGATCCGATGTGACGATATTCCAGAAGTCGCTCCAGCCGAGGCTTGCAGTTTTAAGGATCATTGCCAGAAGCGGCAGGGCTACGATGATAGCCAGATAAAGCAAGGTGCAGCCAAGGGTCAATCCGAACCCCGGCAGCACCGAATTGCGTTTCATGCTCAGAAGCGACACTGGATTTTTCCAAAAGAAAGGCGAGAGCTGGGTGCCCTCGCCAGGTAGTCTTGTTTACTTAGCCGTGAAGAGCTGATCAAGCACGCCGCCCTCGGCAAAGTGATCTTTCTGCACTTTCTCCCAGCCACCGAAAGCATCTTCGACCGTTACGAGACGCACATCAGGATAAATATCCTTGTGCTTGGCAATCACATCCTTGTCGTGGACGCGATTGAAGTTCTGCGCAAGGATCTCCTGACCTTCCGGTGCATAGAGATAATTGAGATAAGCTTCCGCAATCTTGCGTGAGCCGCGCTTGTCGACAACCTTATCAACGACAGTGACTGGGAATTCAGCGAGTAGGCTGACTTCAGGCACAACGACATCATACTTGTCTTCGCCCAGAACCTTTTCGGTTCCACGTGTTTCGGCTTCAAAGGTTACGAGAACATCACCAATGCCGCGTTCGGCAAAGGTTGTCGTTGCACCACGACCGCCTGTATCAAACACAGGCACATTCTTGAAGATCTTTCCGATGAACTCGTGAACCTTTTCCTGGTCACCTTTGAAAGCTTCATTGGCGTAAGCAGTCGCAGCAAGATAGGTATAGCGTGCATTGCCCGAGGTCTTAGGGTTCGGGAAAATGACCTTCACATCGTCACGCGCGAGATCGTCCCAGTTCTTGATATTTTTCGGATTGCCTTCACGAACAAGAAAAGCCGGGAAAGAATAGTAAGGTGAAGAATTGTTCGGTAAACGCTTCTGCCAATCGGCAGGGATCAGATCGCCTTTATCATGCAGAACCTGAACGTCAGTCACCTGATTGAAGGTCACGACGTCGGCTTCCAGACCTTCGAGAATGGAACGTGCCTGCTTGGATGAACCGGCATGAGACTGATTAACAGTGAGGTCTTCGCCAGTCTTGGCCTTCCAGTCAACCACAAACGCTTTGTTGACTTGCTCGTAAAGTTCACGCGCAATGTCATAAGATACGTTAAGGATTTCCTTTGGCTCTTGCGCATGAACAGGGGCCGCACCCAGACCAAGCGCCACCGCCGCATATAGAATAATTTTCTTCATAGATTGCACCCTTCTCACTTTGCTTGCGCAAAGCGCCCATAAATCGATTTCAGCCAGAGCGCCCTGCGCCCTCTTGGGCGCACAAAAGATGCTCTAAGCCATTGAATCTGCGCATCGCGCTTTCCGAAAATCGATTCCGATTTTTGGGCTGACGCTGTAGGAAACAAATCTACAGAGAGAAGGCCAAGAATCAATCTAAATCATTGATTTAAATATATAAACTACTTTCACAACCATTCTTGGAAACCCCGCCTAATCACAAAATCAGCATGAGAAAAATTTTCCAACTAAAGCCCAATATAGGAAATAAAAACAATAAGGCCGGGAGCTTACACACCCGGCCTTCTAAACTTCTTTCAGATTTTAGCTTCTACCAGAAGCCGCGATGCTGCCAGCACCAAAGGAAATTTTGCTCACCACGCTCTAGACGGCTACGGCGCCGCTCTGCGATTTCTTCGGCGTTCAGCTTCATTCCCCGCCAAGGCTGTTCCAGATAAGCCGTGATGCGCAGCACAGTATCTTTAGCGCCGTGTACCAGCAATTGAAGTTTGCGGTTCATAAGAGCCTCCTGTTCGCGCCCGTTTCGCGATCATCATTTCAATGCTGCAATCTGAAGCCCAATTTGGGTCGCGCTTTCGCCGCAACAATGAACGATGTGTTAATTTTGAAGGCTTCTGCGATAAAGTCAATATCCGACTTATTTTATCGGAGTTAACAGGGTGAAATATTTTGCGAGTACCCGCGCAGATACCCGCAAAATTATTCCAAATTACACCTCGTAGTCGTCGACCGGCCTAATCCGAACTTTCTCGACATGTCGACCACTCATGGCCTCGATGTGAAACTCGAAACCGTCCGCCATGAAGCTTTCTCCACCCAAAGGCAGATGACCCAGATGCCAAAGGACATAGCCTGCAAGCGTCGTGTAGCGATCGCCGTCATCAACAAGATCCCGCTGCAGGATACTGCTCAGACGGCGAATATCGGTGAAGCCATCGACAAGATAGCCGCCCTGTCCATCTGATTCCGCAACAGCAGCTTCTTCGTCCTCATCAGGAAATTCGCCAGCGATTGCCTCAAGCACGTCTGTAGGCGTCACCACACCCTCGAAGGAGCCGTGCTCATCTACAACGATAGCAAGCTGCACGGGTGAAACACGAAGCTGTTCCATGACCCGCAGCACATTAGCGTTTTCATGTATGACCAGCGGTTGCTTGACGACGTTATCCCAATCAATCGGTTTCTTATCGCTCATATCGAGCAACAGATCCTTGACCGATGCTACGCCAATAAACTCATCGACCTGACGACGGGCAATAATGACGCGCGAATGCGAAAGCTTGCGGATCGCCTGATGAAGTTCTGCTTCATCTTCATCAAGATCAAGCCATTCGATTTCGTTTCGCGGCGACATAATCGAGCGCACAGGACGATCTGCAAGATCGAGAACGCCGCGGATCATTTCTTTTTCTTCCGGCAAGAAGACATCGCTGGCTGCGGTTTGCTGAGCAATCACATCAACCGTATCCGACAAAGGATTATCGCCACGATGACCACCCAGCAGACGCAACACAGCACCAGCGGTTCTTTCACGCAGATCGTTGGTGGTGACCAGTTTCTCACGATTCTTGCGCGCCATCTGGTTCGCAGCCTCAATCAGCACTGAGAAGCCGATAGCCGCGTAGAGATAGCCCTTTGGAATATGGAATCCGAAACCTTCAACGACGAGGCTGAAGCCGATCATCATCAGGAAGCCAAGACAGAGGATAACCACTGTCGGATGCTTGTTGACAAAGTCCATGAGCGGGCGGGATGCCAGCATCATTACTACGATAGCAATGATGACGGCAATCATCATGACCGGCAGATGTTGCACCATACCCACCGCTGTGATCACACTATCAAGCGAGAAGACAGCATCGAGTACGACGATCTGAACGATAACCTGCCAGAAGATTGCATGTGCGACGCGTGTGTTCTTATGTCCATGTGCACCCTCAAGGCGCTCATGCAACTCCATCGTACCCTTGGCGAGAAGGAACAGACCACCGACCAGCATAATGAGATCGCGGCCAGAGAACGAAAGCTCCATCACGGTGATCAGCGGTTCACGCAGCGTCACGATCCAGGAGATCGAAGCCAGCAATGCAAGGCGCATCAGCAAGGCCAGCGAAAGACCAATTATACGCGCACGATTACGCTGATGAGGTGGAAGTTTATCGGCCAGAATGGCGATAAAGACGAGATTGTCGATGCCGAGAACAATTTCTAGCACCACCAATGTCACGAGACCTATCCAGGCATTGGGGTCGGCAATCCAGTCCATGGACCAATCCATGATGTGTCGGCTCCTATAAAATCAGAGTGAAGAGGAAACAGAAAAAACGCCGCATGCGGTTCCCTCCCGAACCGTTGAAATACGGATCGGCCCAAAGAAACTGCAGACGGCGTGAGAAAGCTCAAAGCCTTTTAAGTCCGATGCTCCCATACAGGGAGCGGGACTTCGTGAAGACGAATCGTCAGAACTGTCGTCGGGCATAAAGCGCGATGAACCTTTTAAAGAGACACGAAACAGGCTCGCTGCCTGCTCCTAAATGCCATGTTGTCATATGGACATGTGATCGCTGCATTATGCAGACGCGCGGCTCGCGCGCAAGACCATATGCTATTCAGCTGGAGAAACATGCACGCCGCGTTTGCGCTCGCGACGCGGACGCCCCTTGAAAAAGCGCATGCCGATCACGGTTGCAACGATTGTCACAGCTGTAATGCCGATGACAAACCAGAACATGTGATCGCCATTCATTTTGGCAAAAACGCCGAAACCACGCCCAGCAAGCCAGCCTGGCAGGAACATGACCGGTGCCCAAACCATCGCGGAAAGTACGTTTGCAGTCTGGAAGCGTGTCTGGTCCATTGACATCATGCCCGCGACCATTGGCACGGTACACCGAACTGGTCCGAAAAAACGTCCAAGGAAGACTGCAGAAAAACCATAGCGCCTGAACAGCAGACGCGCACGCGCTACACCACTGCGGTGCTTGTTCAGTGGCCATTTATGAATGATGCTGCGGCCAAGCCACCAGCCGAGAAAATACGAAACAATGTCGCCTATAACAGCACCAACAATTGCACCGATGATGATCGGCCACGGCTCAACGATCCCGGCCCCCACCAAACCACCAATCGCGAGCATGATCGGGGTAGCTGGAATGAACATTCCGATAATAGCGAGAGACTCGCCGAAGGCAATAATGCCCACGATAGGACCCGCCCATACCCGATGATCGGAAATGAACTGCCCGAGATCGCTAATTATGCTTTCCATTCCGTCCTCAAAATGCCGCGAACCGAATTATGAAACCGCATCCCGACATCGGGGCGACTTCTGGTTTTCTGAAACGAGGTTAATCCGGTGCATGAACCCCTCGCCTGCCTGCGCGTCACAAACGCTTGCAACATTTTTACTCAATGGCAAAAATCATATTTGCTTATCAAGTCTTTTATATGCCGAAGCATCTCAGACAAGCATCAAAAATTGATGACATGACTGCGACATTTGCAGCGCAAATGATTAAGCTCAAACGAATAATGCCAATCCCCTCTCTTGCGTGGCCTGGACATGTCCTGATCGAGCTTTGCAAATATGGAAATTCGCAAGGCAGGTTACAACGTCGAACAAAGAAAAATGATTCAAAAACAGAATCATGGGTGATTTGATTCCTTTCAATCAACCATTCATCAGCAATTAAAACGATTAGCCGATACTTATGCTCGAAATGCGTGCAGAAGCTGTTTTCAGAAAACTGCGCATTTCTGGGCTTTTTGAAATCAGTCAAACTTTTTTTAGGTTTTTTTCGATTGAAGGCTAGACAGACATAAAAGCGGCCTTTATAGAACCGCTCACCTCACCGGGGCCGCTGCCTCGGAGAAGCGAGTGGGTGATTAGCTCAGTTGGTAGAGCAGCTGACTCTTAATCAGCGGGTCGTAGGTTCGATCCCTACATCACCCACCATTTTCTCCTTTCTTACAAAGAGTTACCGCTGATTACATGATGGCTGGACGATCCCGCCTTCACTTGTTGCACCGGCATTTAACGCTCTTTTTACTCCCAAATAACATCATTCATAAATAGCGACGGCCATGCATAATTAAGCATGGCGAAACCGGCACGGTGGGATTATGAGTTCCCCATGACCCCCAAAAGCCTTGGTTACACATTTACACTTGTTGCCGTCGCCATCTTCGCTGCGCAGGACGGCATCTCAAAGTATCTTGGATCACATTACTCGCCGATCTTTATCACGATGGTGCGGTACTGGGCTTTTGCCGTGTTCGTGATTTTGCTTGCCACACGGTCTGGGGGCATTGCCCGCGCAGCATCAACCAAGAAACCTGCATTGCAGATTTTCCGCGGCGTACTCCTCGCAACAGAAATTGTTGTCTTCGTATTTGGCCTCAGCAGGGTCGGCATGGCGATGGCGCAATCAATCTTCCAGGTTGGCCCTCTGCTCGTCACAATGCTCTCCGTGCCCTTCCTTGGCGAAAAAGTGGGTTGGCGTCGCTGGACCGCTATTGTCGTCGGACTGTTCGGCGTTCTGCTCATTATTGACCCGACGCACGTCTATTTCGACTGGAACCTGCTGTTCCCGCTAACTGCGACAACAATGTTTGCCATTTACGTCATCGCAACGCGTGCGGTCAGCAAATATGACAGTGCGATGACCAGCTTCTTCTATACGGGCATCGGTGGCGCGGTCGTTCTCACAGCCGTTGGTCTGTTTCATTTGGAATCGATTGCCCCGCACGATTGGCCGTGGATGGCAGCGCTCTGCGCCTGTGGTATTGCAAGCCATTACTGCCTCATTCGTGCCTACGACATTCTCGAAGCCGGTGAAGTACAACCGCTCACATATTTGCAGCTCGTTATCGGCGCTTTCATTGCTGTCCTTGTGTTCCAGGAGCAACTAACCTGGAATGTAGTCACTGGCGCGGGCATCGTTGTCGCTGCTGGCCTCTTCTCAATGTTCAGAGAAAGATACCTCGCAAAGAAGCCATCATAACATTACCGATTATTAATTGGCTTGTTCATATCAGGTTCACCTAATATGGCCGACATTACTCACACGCCAATTAGCGGCGCCCTTGTATAGAGTGATGGAGTCAAAACACTATGAAATCGAAGACATTGTATATTGCCGTAATTGCATCGGCATTGCTTTCAGCCCCTGCTTTCGCACAGGACAAATCGAGCGACAATACAGACAAGTCAGCGACGGATACTTCCATTACGCAAACCGATGGAGCCAAGGGCAAACGCGGCCCGATTGATCTTGAAAAGTTTTCTCGCATGGATGAATTGAAAGCCGCTGATACCAATGGCGACGGTGTACTCTCTCGCGATGAAATCGAAGCGCTTGCGCTTAAGCGCATGGTGAGCCGCGCTGCTGATCGTATGGAGCGCCGTCTCGACGTGAAAGGCGATGGTAAAATAACGCTGGAGGCGATTGAGAAGCAACGTCAGAAAGAATTCGCAGCACTCGATCGCAACGAAGACGGCAAACTTGATCGCCAAGAACTACGTGCTGGTAAGAAATTCCACCACAACGGTCCAAAGGGTCCGCACCACGGTGGTAAAGGCAAGATGGAACACCATCAGTCAAAGCCGCAAAACTAATACTTTTCATCACGAAAAAGCCCCGCATTGCGGGGCTTTTTTGTTAAGAGCGAATAACGCCCTTCTTAAAAATGATATTGCCATAGAGGCGCTTCTCGCCTGAGCGAATGACTGCATAGGCAGCACTCGCCCGGTCATAGAATGCGAAACGCTCAATCTGATCGACAGCAATCTTGCGTCCTTCAGCCTTCTCAATGACGGCTTCAAACTCACCGAAAATCGCAGGGGTTTCATTCGGCGCCGCCATCACAGCCGCTGGCTTGTCAACAAAGTCGTCGAGCGGCAGCAGTGAGAGCACAGCTTCTGCAACATCAGTCGCACTGATGCCCGGAAAGTCCAGCACCTGCACGCCAGAAGCCTGTGCAGGGTAATTGGCGTCAACAATAACCAAATCGTCGCCATGGCCCATATCGGCAAGCACTTCGAGAAGTGATCCGGTGAGCAATGGATTTATGTTTTTAAGCATTAGGTGAATCCGAATGATGGAGGTTGGACGCCGTCACCCTATAGCATCGATCTAAAAATCGGAATCGCTTTTTGGAAAAGCACGGTTCATTGATTTAAAACGATAGAGCGCCAATCTGATTCATTCAGATCGGCGCTCTAAAAGCGGCATTAGCGATTTAAAATCAAATAAGGGACAAACCCTTATTCGGCTTTCGCCTCGATATCGACCTTGTCGAGCATTGAGAGTGGATCCTGTGACGCAGCCACCATTTCCAACGCTCCAATACCCTTTTCGGACTTGGACTTGATTGTCAGTTCAAAAACATTCGGCTTCGCGATGAAAGTCGAGAATGCGGTGATCGCATCCTGAAGCTTCGGCTGATCGGCCGCAAGCTCCTGCAGAACGGCACTGGCGATCAGCGTCAGTGTACTGCGCGCTTCATCGACAGTCATATCGTTTTCATCGGCATAGAACTGAAGACCCTTGGCAATGATGCCCTGCTCTTCGATCTTCAGCTTAACTTCACGTGCCTTAAGGCCCAGAAGCGCAACCTGTGCCAGCACCTTGTCACCGGAGAAGAACTCCTTGGTGAAACCACCCATCAGACCGGACATGGACACCTTACCCATATCCTTACCGCTGACCGAAAGGTCTTTGATGACGAGGCTTTGGTTCGCTTCATCCCAATTGGCTTCCAGATTGGAAGAAATATTAACACGGTCATAGCCGAGCTTGCGCAGCTGCTGATACATTTCCTCGTGGCTGTTCGCAGGAACGGGCAAAGACATATCTTCATAAGCAACACGGATATCCGTAGGAATACCATTGAACGGCTTGTTCAAGGCCAGCTCATAGCTCTTCATACTGAACTTGATGCGCTCAGGCAGACCGCTAGCTGGCGGCGTTGCTGTTGTGTCCTGATCTTCATCAACATCAACGTCGTCGTTGGCGTTGCTGTCGCCCGGAAGATCGGCGTCGACACCCTTGACGACCATCGTGCCGAATTCAGGCAGCATCGTCGTAAACGGGAAATTTTCCATTTCCTCGTCGCTCAAGCCTGCAAACTTTGTCACTGCTTCTGCCGAAGGCGCCCAGTTGAAGCCCTTGAGCGAAAATTCGTCCAGCTTCACGAAGTCAGTGCCGTTACCAGCCGAGAAGCCGTTCAGCGACATGTCGAGCTTCTTATTATCGAAGGACATCGCCATCTTGTCGATTTTGCCTTCGCCCTTTTCCGGATCGCCCGGCTGGATCTTCATTCCGAGTAACTCGACATCGCCCTTGCCGATCGTGTCGAAGAGACCGATCAGACGCATGAAGAATTCTTTACGCTCTTCCTGCGAAAGAGACTCAATGTCCTTGGCTGCTTCCAGTTTCTGCAGTGTCTCGGTGAACGGCTCCGCAGGCAGGCGCATGGTAAAACCATTGCTGCGAACTTCATCATAGCTGAAGTTCGACTGCGAGCCCTTTACGACAATATTCTTTGCCGAGAAAGGACCATAAACAGGCTTGGCTTCCGTGTCGTTTGGACCAGCTTTTTCGGTATAAAGACGCGCTATGAACACGCCATCGATATCCTTGCCTTCGGAAGCACCGATTGTGCCAGCCATACGCTCTTCATTGATCGTACCATTTTCGTCAGGCAGCGAAAGGTCAAGATCGAAGGTCGCGCCGGTTGAAGAATAGCGCGCGACATGACCGTGAACGATGTCTTCCAGAGTGACATCCTTGTAAGACGTCTTCTGTTCCTTATCGTTCAGCATCTGAACAATGTTGATTTCCGGCACGGTCATACGCTTGGCCGAAACGCGTCCCACGCGCTCGGCGAGGTTCAGTTCGCCATTACCGAAGGTGTCGCGCAACATCTGGATATCGAAATTCGCATCGTCAACACGGACGCTAGGCAGCGAAATCTTGAACTGCGCGATCTGTGTATTGATGCCCTTGGCATCCAGCATGCCATTCAGAAACAGCACTTTTGGACGGCCTTCAATCGAAGCGATTGTTACATTGGCCCCGTCCTTCAGCGGCAGGACCACATCGGTCAGATGAATGCGACCGAGAAAGTCGGCAGAAACCGAAGCAGCCTTGCCACCACGTCTTTCAAGCTGAGCGTTGATAGTTTTCTCGAGGGTAATCTTATATCCGACCGCACCTGCTGCGGCGATGGCGATAACTGCTACAGCTGCCCAAAGCGCTTTGCGTCCGCCTTTGCGTTTTCCGCTCGTTGCCTGCTCCACGATTTCTCATCCTTTTAGCGCAATTTCAACGGTATCTAAGGATTGATTGGTTAATCACAAGAATTTGTAAGAGCAAGCATGATCACAAGAGATTTGAGTTTTTTGACCGTCAGGTGCAAAAATCCTGCACATTTATGAAGGATTTTTGCACAGAATAGTCTGGCAAGAATATCAAAGCGGCGTTTGAGGGTGCGGTGACGAATCGTATGCGCCCCAGATCGACTGATCGAAGTTGACGATAGCGCCAGTCATCAATCCAGACTCTTCAGATGCCAGGAACGCAATCGCGCGGGCAACTTCCGCGGGGTCGATCAAACGACCAAACGGCTGGGCCTTAACCGCGTCATCAAGCCAATTGGCGGGTGCGCCATGAAACTCACGCTGGATACGATCTTCGCCATCCGACGCCATCCAGCCGATATTGAGACTGTTGACGCGGATACGGTTGCGCAATACCGAATAAGCGACATTGCGGGTCAAAGTATCTAGCGCACCTTTGGAAGCGCAGTAGGCCGCAATGAACGGCTGTCCGCCCATGGAAGACATGGACGATATATTGACAATAGCGCCTTCAACCTTGTCCCGACGAAAGAGCTTGATTGCCTCCTGAATAAGGAAGAACGGTGCACGCGTGTTGACAGCAAAAAGTCGATCAAACAATTCAGGAGTGGTGTCGAGTATATCGCCGCGATCCGTCAGCCCGGCCGCATTGACGAGAATATCGATACTGCCAAACGACCGATCGGCTGCGGCAATTACTTTGCGGCAATCCTCAACCTTCTCAAGATCAGCCTGAACAAAGACGGCCTTCGCACCCAGCGTTTCCAGAGCATCAGACTGGGCCTTGCCCTTCTCGGTTGAACGCCCGCAGATCACGATGCCCTTTGCACCCCTTTCCGCGAAAAGTCGCGCCGTGGCCGCACCAAGTCCCTGAGTGCCGCCGGTGATGACAGCAACCTTGCCGGTCAATTGTCCGCTCATTGTTAACTCCAATAACTGGCTTAAACACGTCCACCAAGTGCTGACGACAGATCGGCCAGTTCCTGACCGCCCGCCATCAAACTTTGCAACTCATCCATATCAACATCGCTTCTGGTGCGTGTTCCAAGCGTAGCGCCGCGATTGAGCACTGTGAACTTGTCACCGACAGCATGAGCATGACGCACATTATGGGTGATGAAGATGACGCCGAGCCCACGTTCGCGAACGAGATTGATATATTTCAGCACCATAGCAGTCTGGCGCACACCAAGAGCGGAAGTCGGCTCATCGAGAATCAGCACCTTAGCGCCAAAATAAACCGCACGCGCAATCGCCACACATTGCCGCTCACCGCCTGAAAGCGTTCCTACCGCTTGCTGCGGATCGCGCACATCGATGCCGATCTTCTTCATCTCTTCGCGTGTAACATCTTCTGCGAACTGTGCGTCGAACCAGCGAAGCGGCCCAATACCCTTGGTCGGTTCGCGACCGAGAAAGAAATTCCGCATTACCGACATCAGTGGGATCATGGCAAGATCCTGATAGACCGTTGCAATACCATGATCGAGCGCATCGCGAGGACTGTTGAAGGTGACCTGTTTGCCTTCAACGAAGAACTCGCCGCTGGTGGGTTTATGTACGCCTGAAAGCGTCTTGATCAGTGTTGATTTGCCAGCACCGTTATCGCCAAGCAGACAATGTACCTGTCCCGGTTCGACACTGATCGATACACCATTCAGCGCAATAACCGGGCCGAAGTGTTTGACAAGATTGCGGACTTCAATGATCGGGGTTGTCATGACTTGCCTTCTCTATCAACGCGGTTTCAGGAAAAGTGGCAACCGGTTTTCCGTTCGAAACTGCGTGAATGTTAAAGTCTACCGCTCGCCTGTGGCGCGCTTAC
Organism: Ochrobactrum sp. AN78; assembly: GCF_029909885.1. Taxonomy (NCBI): domain Bacteria; kingdom Pseudomonadati; phylum Pseudomonadota; class Alphaproteobacteria; order Hyphomicrobiales; family Brucellaceae; genus Ochrobactrum; species Ochrobactrum sp. AN78. The sequence continues at coordinate 456,075 of NZ_JASAMU010000001.1, read as the reverse complement.
GGATGAAGTTGTTGAAGAGAACGGCAATCAGCAGCATTCCGCCGAGGAATACCAGATACCAGTCCTGATCAATGGTCGTGTAAGTCAGGCCAATCAACACCATGCCGAAGATGATGGAGCCAAAGAACGCGCCAATGGCCGAACCGTAACCACCGGTCAGCAAACAGCCACCGATAACTGCTGCGATAATCGCCTCGAATTCTTTCTGAAAGCCGCGTCGTGCATCCGTTGATCCGGCATCAAGAACAGTCAGGATTGCGACCAATGCCGCAGCCATCGCCGTGCACATAAACAGGATCGTCTTCACGCGACGGACCGGCACACCGGAATTACGCGCCGCCAAGGCGTCACCGCCCGATGCGAAAATCCAGTTGCCGAAGCGGGTGCGAACCAAAACGTAGGTGGCCAATAAAGCGACGCCAATAAACCAAAGTACTTCTACAGGCACGCCTTTGACAGTTGGCTGACCATTAGGAAATTTCGCAATCAGGTCTTTTTCGGCAAGCCATGCGAACAGGCCCTGAAAAGCATCGCCCGAAAACAATCCGGCGAGATAGCTGGTGCCAACGGCTTCTTTTACGCCGCGCAACTGTGTTGCCCCACCCGTCGCCCATTTGAGGCCGACCAGCGAAAGCCCACGCAGAATAAAAAGAAACGCTAGCGTTACAATGAATGAAGGCAGTCCGGTTTTAAGAACAATCTGCGCATTGATGGCACCGACAAGAGCCGCAAATACCAGCGTCAGAATGATCGCGATGATAAGCGGCACTTGCAAGACAACAAGTGCTGCGGCAAATATCAGGCCCGCGAAAGCAATCATCGATCCAATGGAAAGATCAAACTCGCCGCCGATCATGAGAAGTGCCGCGGCGACGGCAAGAATGCCGAGCTGTGAAGCAGGCGCCATGAAATTCATGATACCTGCTGCCGTAAACATCGCTGGATTGGCTGTCGATAGGAAGAAGATCGTGATGAGCACAAGCCCGGACACAGCACCCAGTTCAGGCCGGCTCAACATTCGCTGCAGCGGACTGGCATTCTTCAGCCGTTCGTCATGCTGTGCAGCGGTGATTGCCGGGTCATTTGTGGCTGCCTGAGCGGGCTGCTCTGATGAAGTTGGCTCACTCATGCTTTCCTCCTTCAAGCGCATCCATGAAAATACGCATTAAAACAATTCGCAAGTGGTCTGCATGATTCAGACATTTGTCCCACGCCTGTATCCAAGAGATGCAAATGTCGGATTCTGACCACGAGAGCATCATTTTGATTCAATCTGCGAGATATGCACTCCAGCCCATGCTGTACGACGGCCGCGAGTTTCTGAGAATGACTATCCATTCCCGCCCATTTTCATGGGCGGGTGAGTTGTTTTGAATTTATGCCTTGTTTAGCGGATGCCCTTGGCAGACAGCTCAACGACCTGCTTGGCCTTGTCCTTAGTGATCAGGTTCGGACCAGAAGGCACGTTGCCACCTGGCATCAGGCCATATTTTGCATTGAGTGCAAGGAATGCGACCGGAAGATATCCCTGCAGGAACTGTTGCTGATCGATAGCGAAATCCGCTTTGCCGCTTTCAACCGCTTCAAGGAAACCAGCCGACATATCGAAAGTCGCGACGTGAATACCTTCGCGTCCGCTTTCCGAAGCTGCCTTCACCGCCGGTTCACCAGCAAGTGTCGCGTTGAGGGTCAAGATCGTATCAACAGCCGTATCGGATGCGAGTGCTGCACGGACCTTGGATTCGTTTTCAGTCGGATCAGCCGAGGTTGGCAGGACGGTCACATCGCCAAAACCTTCTTTGAAACCTGCACAACGCTGATCGAGCGAGACGTTGCCGACTTCCTGATTGACGCAAATGCCCTTCTTGCCGCCAGCCTTTTTCAGTGCTTCACCGGCAACCTTACCAGCATCGTACTCATCCTGACCAACGTGCAGCAACGCGCCGAGTTTCTTGGACGCGTCAGACCCAGAATTCATCGAAATGACCGGAATACCCGCAGCAACCGCACGTTCAATCGACGGCCCAAGCGCATCCGCGTCAGGGATCGAAACAACAATGCCCTGCGGATTCTGATTGATTGCAGCATCGATCAGCTGCGCCATCTGCACCATGTCGAAGGTTTCAGGCGCGCGATAATCCACCTTTGCGCCTGTATCTTTCGCAGCTTCAGCAACACCATTTTTCACAACCGACCAAAATGGATCAGATGCCTGACCGTGGCTTACGACCACAATGCTGACATCCTGTGCTTGCGCTGCGAAAGACGCAGCCATCAGTGCAACACCAGCAACTGCCGACTTTAAAAGAGATTTCATGTTCACTCCTCCCTGCCCGGCACTCCCCGCCGGTTTGTTAATTTATCTGTACCTTGATCAAAGCTAATTCCGGGGCTGCCTCCACGCATTTGATCCCGGCAATTTCGATCTGACCTTCGCTCTTTAATAGAATGAAACATTCATTAGAAATTTCTCGTGGAATTATAATTCCATTTCTGTTAGCTCATGTCAATCACATAAGCTGCTGTCGAAATACATCCTTAAAAGTAGGAAACCGTTTTCTGAATTTTGCTCTGGGAGGAGAAAATGACTGTTGTAACGGGTCTGATCGGATCGGGCTTCATGGGAAAGACCCATGCTCTTGCCCTGGCGAATGTAAACCGGATTTTCGACCTTCCCTTAACAGTTGAACTGCACACGTTGGCCGATGTTGATGACAAAATAGCCAACCGTGCTGCCCGTCAACTCGGCTTTGCGCATTCGACAGGAAACTGGCACGACCTGATCGCCCACCCGGCCATCAATATGGTCGACATCACCACACCAAACCGCTTTCACAAGGAAATGGCGCTCGCGGCAATTCAAGCTGGTAAGCATGTCTATTGCGAAAAACCTCTCGCGCCCACAGCCGCAGAATGTCTTGAAATGACATTGGCCGCAGAGCGCAAAGGCGTCAAAACCGCTGTCGGCTTCAACTATCTCAAGAACCCAATGATCAAGCTTGCGAAAGACATCATCGACAGTGGTGAAATCGGAGAAATCAGAAATTTCCGCGGCATCCACGCCGAAGACTTCATGGCAGATCACCGCATTCCATGGTCCTGGCGGCTTGATCCGGCAGGTGGTGGCGGCGCACTTGCGGATATAGGCAGTCATATCATTGCAGCCGCGCGCTATCTTGTCGGGCCCATTACCGATGTGATGGGCAAAAGCGTTACCGCGATCGCTGAACGCGCCGACCAAGCCAATCCTTCACAAATGAAAGCGGTGGAAGTCGATGACATCTGCCATGCCTTCGTGTCTTTCGAAAACGGCGCGACGGGCACGCTCGAAGCCAATTGGGTGGCGAGTGGCCGCAAAATGCAGCACGACTTCGAAATATCAGGTTCCAAAGGCTCTATCTACTTCTCGCAGGAACGCTTCAACGAGCTCGATCTGTTTCTTTTCTCAGACAAAAAGGACCGACAGGGTTTCCGCAAGATTTTCGCCGGACCCGATCATGAACCCTATGGCGCTTTCTGCGTGGCTGGCGGACACCAGATTGGCTTCAATGATCTAAAGACAATTGAAGTGCGCGACTTTCTGTTGAGCATCGCGGGTCAGAATACCGGCCATGCGGATTTTCGCGAAGGTTATGAGGTGCAAAAAACCATCGAAGGCATCTATGCTTCCAGCCTCGAACGGCAGTGGAAGACGGTTTGAACTACCGGAGACGTTTGCGCGTATGTAGGATGAATTCGCCGTCGATCTTCATCAGTTGCGCGTCAATTCCATAGACATCTCTAAGAAGCGCCGGTGTGAGCACATCCTCCGGCGTGCCATCCGCAATCAGCCTGCCATCATCAAGCACAATCAGCCGGGTGCAATATTTCGCGGCCAAACCAAGATCGTGAAGTGAGGCAATCACCGTTCTATTCTCTTGAGCAAGTCCGGCAAACAATTCCATCAGTTCAAGTTGATGTGCCGGATCGAGGCCCGCTACTGGCTCGTCGGCCAGAATGATCGATGTATCCTGTGCCAGCACACGCGCAATCAAGACCCGCGCTCTTTCCCCGCCCGACAACTCGTTGGCAGGACGAGAGGCAAGCTCAGGCACACCCATGCGTTTCATTGCGGTTTCAACGACGGTTTCATCAGTGTGGTCAAACCCGGCAAAGGCCGGTTTCAGCGCCGAGCGCCCAAGCGACACCAGCGTTTTGACTGTGACCGGCCAGGCAACATCACGCTCCTGCGGCAGATAAGCAATGATTCTGGCGCGATCAGCCACCTGCATTCGTCTGAGGTCAGAGCCATCAAGCAGAATGTTACCTGTTGATGACGTCAGCCCCAGAATCGCACGTAAAAGCGTGGTCTTCCCTGCACCATTCGGACCGATAAGACCAATTAGCTCGCCCTCACCTGCTTCAAACCCAACGGCTTCAAGCACAGGCTTGCGCCCAAGCGACACATCAAGATTGTCGATGGAGAGAACGCTCATACCAGCCGCCTCCGATATTTGAAGACCAGCCAAAGGAAGAAGGGAGCGCCGATAATGGCCGTCAGCACACCAAGTTTCAATTCGCGTCCTGGCATGATGATCCTCACCAGCACGTCGGCTGCGAGCAGCAATGCGGCACCGCCAAAGGCACTCGCAACAAGCAGGCGCGACGGTCGAGCACCGACCAACGGGCGCAGAATATGCGGTACCACCAGCCCAACGAAACCGATAGCACCTGCGACCGCCGTTGATGCTCCAACTGCAGCGGCGGTTCCAACCACAGCCAAGACCTGAACGCGGGAAAGATTGACGCCCATGCTTGCGGCAGCATCCGAACCCAATGTGAGACTATCGAGCGCACGGCCCAACGAGAACAACATCACCCAGCCAATCAGAATGAAGGGGGCAGCAAGCCAAACATGGGTCATGGATCGATCAGCAAGTGAGCCTAGCATCCAGAATACAATCTCCATCGCGGCAAAAGGATTGGGTGAAAGATTGAGCGCTAAAGCTGTCATCGCACCCGCAAGGCTGGTCACGGCAACGCCAGCGAGAATGACGGCAAGTGTTCCCGCATGGCGTCCGGCAAGCGCTTTCACAAGAAAGACCGATGCAAAAGCACCAACTAATGCCAGCAAAGGCAGCGCCAGCGGGAAAACCTGTGACAGTCCTGTATAAATTGCAATCACCGCACCAAGCGACGCAGAAGAACTCACGCCAAGAAGCCCCGGTTCCGCCAACGGATTACGCAGATAACCCTGAAGAGCAGCTCCTGAAAGGCCGAGCGAAGCGCCAATCAGAAGAGCGAGCAACGCACGTGGCAGACGGATTTCGCGCATAACCAACACGATGACATCGCCCTGCCCGGCAAATAGCGCCTGAACACTATCACCAATGCTGATCGATGCCGGTCCAACCAACAGCGAAAGCGCGAACAATACCAGCACCAACATGCCAAGTACAAACAGCAGAAGATAAAAGCGACTTGATTCAGTCACGCGCAGCCTCCGCGAGTTTCGCCACAGCCTCAACGCTGAACGGCCCGCCACACACTGTCAGATTGTCGTTGAGTGCCACTGTTCGTGTATATCCTTCCAGCGCGCGCAATGCGGGATGCTCGAAATTCTCGAAAGCCAGAGCTGGTGGTCGACCGCGTGATCCGCGCACCAGAATATCAGGCCTTTCCATAATCAGCATTTCGAGCGGCAGCATGGCCGAGCCGCGAACACCGGCTTTGTCGGCGATATTATCAACCCCGGCCAGACGGATCGCCTCATCAATCAGCGTACCGCGCCCTGACGTATAGCTGTTCGCATAATAAAGCGCGACGGTGCGCTTATGTTCGGGCCGTTTGATTACTGAGAGTGCCGCGTCCATCGCAGCAATTTGTTGATCTGCTTCTTCTTTGCGCCCCAACAATTCACCCATTCGCTTCATATGTGCCCTGATATCTTCAAAGGAACGTGCAGGCGCAAACTCCTCAACCCGCACGCCGAGTTCACGCAGCAGTCCAACTGTAGCCCGCGAAGAAAACGTGCCCGCCAGCACCAGATCAGGCTTCATTAGAAAGACCTCTTCCGCCTGTCCATGATTATTCGGAAGCTGCTTTGCCTTCTCGATCATCACCGACAAAAGCGGGTCTCGCGACAAGTATGAAACCGACTGCAACTGCGTGCGATCAGCCAGCAGCAACGCCAGCTGATCGGTACAGACATTGATCGATACCACCCGCTTAGGGATTTCCTGCGCTTGCGCTGAATGAAACACAGCGAGAAACAGGCATGCCGCAAGGCAAAGCCTGATTTTCCATAATCCTTGCTGCAGTTTCATACTGTGCGTCTCATCAGAAATTCCGCGTCAGCCCGACATTGAAGCTACGCCCCGGCGCATTATAGCCAGAGGTGGTCTGGTAATCCTTGTCGAAAATATTCTCCACAGAGAGTTTGAGCTGAGATTGCTTGTCGATTTCATACAACGCGATGAAGTCAGCCGTCACATAAGGATCAAGCTTGTTGGTATTCGCAGCACTGGTATAGCGCGAGCCGCCATAACGCATCCTTGCCGTCAGATCGAGCTTCTCAATCGGCTTGAAGTTCACCTCTGCCGTCGCTTTCACCCGTTCGCGATAGGCCAGATCATTATCGGTATCTTCGTCTATCGGGCGTTTCAGATCGATGGAGCCTTTGACGCCCCAGCTATCGTTAAAGCGATGTGCGAGTGTCGCCTCAAAACCCGTAACCTGCGCACGCGCAATATTATAGGGCAGATAGGAAGGCGCTGTGCTTAAGATCGCATCGCGCAGCCATGTTTGATAAAAAGCCATATCAAGGCTTGTGTTGGCGCTGGCCTGCCAGTTGAGGCCAATCTCGTAGGAGCGCGATTTTTCCGGTTGCAAATCGGCATTGGCAAAGCCGGGATAATAAAGCTCATTGAAGGTAGGAGCACGGAAGCCCGTTCCAAACGACGAACGCAACACGAGATCAGGCAGGATTTCGTAACTCCCACCGAGATTATACGTCACAACGTCGCCAAACTGCTCATTGTAGTCATAGCGCACGCCGCCATCAAAACGCAGCGCATCATATTCAAGCGAATATTGGCCGAACACCGCTGCCAGATTGCGGCTTGTCTCGGCATAAGCAGTCGTTGCATCCACCTCTTCGCGATAAGCCTCAACACCACCCGTCACCACATGCGAGACATTACCGGTATCGAACTGCTTTTCTGTGGAGGCAAATACCCCATAGCGCTTGGTTTCAAAACGGTCCGAGCTGCTGACGCCCTTGCGGAAATTCCTACTGTGATCGAGGCCTGAGCTGAATTCAATCGTCGAGGACCAGTTTGAACTGTGATCGACCCGCGCGCCAAGCTTGCCGCTAAAGGCGGTTGTGTAAGCTTCGTTAGCCGACGGCGCTTTTGCATCATATTGATTGCGTCCTCGGCTCAGAAGACCATCGGCATAAATCTTGCCCCAGTCAAAATCCTTCGACAGCACGAAGTTGAACGATCCCTGCAGAAAACCATCGCGATCAGGCTCATAACCAAAAGCTTCGGGAGTCGTGAAATTATAGCCCTGCGTGCCGGTCACTGCCGCACCAAACGCATAATCAATACCATCTTTGCTGCGCCCTTGCAGAGAGCCGGATACATAACCGCCCCATGGGTGCGTTACACCTGTTGTCACGCTTCCGCAGAAAGAGCGCTCGCCACACGCTCCGCCCTGCTTGGTGATAATGTTGATGACGCCGCCCATCGCATCGGCACCGTATTGCGAGGAATGCGCGCCTTTGGCGATCTCGATACGATCAATTGAGCTCAACGGAATATTGGAAAGCGCAGTCGCCCCGGTGGTCGCCGAAGCTGTTCGCACGCCATTCACCAGAACGACTGTCTGTTTCGATGACATGCCCCGAATATAGAGATTGGAAGACGATCCCTGTCCGCCATTTGTGGTGATCGAAATGCCCGGATAATATTGCAGCAGCGATTGGAGATCCGGTGAAGCAGAGCGCTCAATCTCGGCCTTATCAATCACCGTGACGGAAGACGTTGAACGCTGCAACGATGTCGCGCGGCGCAGCGGCGTTACAACAATCATGTCAAGCACGACGCCATCCTGTGCATTTAAGTTTGTCTGTGCGATAGCATCCAACGGCGCTGCCACCAGAATGGTCGATGCGAGATATGCAGATAATTGGAGAATATGCATTAATTTCTACTTCCTGCGCGCAAGCTTTGCTTCACCGCAGGTGTCAGAAATCAGGGCGCAAGCTCCCTGTCTTTGTCCCACGGCAACATTTCACAATGTCACCGCTACGGACGGTCGCGACTGAACACCCCTCGTGTCAGCCATGGGTGACTGGATACGGCAGGTCTCCTGACTTCCGGGTCTTCATCGGTCCTCCGCCTTCCCGAACACGAATGCTCAGTGGCTATAATCGTAACATACGATCATAGGAGGATGACTCTCCGGTTACAGTTGCGGGGGCAGTCTCGGCATCAGCAATTTAATGCTTCACCGTGTTCCCTTTTCATCCACCCTCTCGGGCAGAACCGTTTCCTGAAGCGAGCGATAGCAAGGGGAAGGAAGATTATCAACTGCAACAATGTGCCCCATCTGAATCACATTCAGAACGAAGTGATTCAGATTGTTGAATTGCAAAGGTTTTCCTATCTCAAGAAATCGCGGAAGCGACGCAGCGCAAAGAAGAAAAGTACACTGCCAATTACAATCATTGCCAGCAATTGCGGCCACACAACACTGAGCCCTGCACCTCGAAACAGCACCGATTGTGCCAGCATCACAAAATGCGTATTGGGTGCTGCCAACATAATGTTTTGGATGATTTCTGGCATGCTCTCGCGCGGTGTTGTGCCACCCGATAGCACTTGCAGCGGCAGCAGAACCAACATCAACAAAAGGCCGAACTGCGGCATGGAACCGGCAATCGTTGCGAGAAAAATACCAAGACTGGTGGTCGCAAAAAGCTGCAATGCAGCCCCTGCCAGAAACAGCGTCAGTGAACCGTTGATCGGCACCGCCAAGATACCCTGAACCACCACGATCAGCGAAAAGGCCGTAGCGACCAACACCACCATCCCCATCGACCATACCTTGGAGACCATGATCTCAAGCGGCGTTACCGGCATCACCAACAGATGCTCGATGGTGCCATGCTCGCGCTCACGGATAAGGGCTGCACCCGTCAGAATAATTGAGAGCATCGTTACCGACGAGATCACGTTGGTGATCGCGCCAAACCAGCCCTTGTTCAAGTCCTGATTGAACCTCGCACGCAAATTGAGGCCAACGGGCGTTTGCGTGTCTTCGCGATAGCGATTGAGAAACTCTGTCACTTCGCTCGACACAATCGACTGCACATATCCACCGCCTGTAAAGGCCTGGCTCATGCGCGTTGCATCGACGTTCAGCTGGATTGTTGGCGAACGTCCAGCGAGCAGATCACGCTGGAAGTTCGGCGGAATATCGAGTGCGAATGTGTCAAGACCAGCATCCATGCGCTTGTCCATCTCGTGAGACGAGATAAGTTTTGGCGGCACGAAATATGGCGGATAAAACGCGGTCGTGATCCGGCCCGAAACCGGCGACTGATCCTCATCGACAATGGCGATAGCCGCATTGTTGAGGTTTTCAGGCATAGCCTTCGCCGCCGTATAGATTGCGAGCGTGAAGGCATAGACGATGAGAAGCAGAAGCATCGGATCACGCGCTAATCCGCGCAGTTCCTTCACACCAAGCTGGAAAATATTGGAAATCCGCATCTCAGCCCGCCTGTTTCTTGAGGAGAACAATGCCGAGAACAGTAAGCACCGGAATCGCAATCAGCAGCGGCAGGAACGACCCCGCCAGATCGGAAAAATCGAGAGCCTTTGAGAAAGTCCCGCGCGAGATCGTCACGAAATAAGTTGTCGGATAAATCTTCCCGATAAAAGCACCCGCCCCTTGCAGCGACGATACGGGGTCGATAATGCCCGAATATTGCACAGCAGGAATGAGCGTCAGCAATGCTGTGCCGAAAATCGCTGCAATCTGGCTATTGATAAAGGTCGATATCACTAAGCCCATGCCAGTCGTGATGATGACATAGAGCAGCGCTGCTGTGGCATAGGTCAGGAAGCTTCCGGTAAATGGCACGCGGAAGATGAAGACCGCAAAGGCTGTCAGCATCAAAAAATTGAGGAAGGCCAGCGCAATATAGGGCAACTGCTTGCCAAGCAGAAACTCGAATTTCGTGACTGGCGTCACATAGAAATTGATGATCGAACCGAGTTCCTTCTCGCGCACCACGCTCAACACCGCGAGCATGGCCGGGATCATCAAAAGGAGAAGCGGAATAACTGCTGGAACCATAGCCACAAGGCTCTGCACGTCCGGATTATAGCGATAGCGAATTTCGAGATTGAAATTGCCAACGGTAGCAGCGTTTCCATAAAGCTCGCGCGCCTTTTGCGTCATCCAGTTGGCGTGCATGCCCTGTACATAACCACGTACGGTTTCTGCACGCGTCGGCATCGCACCATCAATCCAGGCCCCCACCTCAACCGGACGACCACGCGCGACATTGCTGCCAAAGTTCGGCGGGATTTCAATCGCCAGGCTGATCTCGCCTTCACGCATCCGTCGGTCAAGATCGTCATAGTCGGTAATTGGTGGCTTTTCCGTGAAATAGCGCGAACCGGCAAGCTGCTGGGTATAATCCCGGCTGATCGTGGTGTCATCGCGATCAAGAACCGCAAACGTCAGATCCTCCACATCAAGATTGATGCCATAACCAATCACGAACATGAGAATAACAGTGCCAAGAATGGCGAGCGTCGCCCGAATTGGATCGCGCTTGAGCTCCAACGCCTCGCGCCTAGAAAATGCGAGCATCCGCCGAGGATTAGGCAACCAGCCTGATGAAGGCTTTGGGTTCTTCACCGGCTTCTTTTCGGGTATTGGATCAGATTTTTCCTGATTACTCTTCTGCGGCGCAGTCTCGCCTATCGCTTCTTCGAGATAGGCAATAAAGGCATCTTCAAGCGTTGCCGAACTGCGACTTTCTGTGATCGCCTTTGGCGTGTCACTGATCAGCACCTTACCCGCATGCATCAGCGAAATGCGGTCGCAAAGCTCGGCTTCATTCATGAAATGGGTCGAGACAAAGATCGTCACATTATCCTTGCGCGAAAGATCGGCAAGTATCTGCCAAAATGCATCACGCGCAACGGGATCAACGCCCGATGTCGGCTCATCGAGAATGAGAATATCAGGCGAATGAATGAGTGCTACAGCCAGAGACAGGCGCTGGCGAATGCCAAGCGGCATAGACTCTGGAAGCTCATCCATAACCCCAGCCAAATCAAAACGTTGCGCGAGTTCCTTGATTCTGCGCTGGGTGTCTTCCGCATTCATTCCAAAGAGCTTTGCGTGCAGCTCCAGGTTCTGATGTACTGTCAATTCTGAATAAAGCGAAAAGGCTTGCGACATATAACCGACACGACGGCGTATATCGATATCCTTGGGATCGACCTCGCGTCCAAACAACCGCGCTGTGCCTTCACTCGCTGGCAAAAGTCCGGTCAGCACTTTCATGGTCGTAGATTTGCCACAGCCATTAGAGCCGAGAAAGCCGAAAATCTCACCGCGCGGAATGCGGAAGCTCACATTATCGACAGCGGTAAAATTGCCAAACCGCACAGTGACATGCTCAGCTTCGATAGCGATGCCGCTATCTGCCTCAGCATTGCGCGGCGGCATCACAACCTCTTTGTGCCCTTCCCGTAACTCCTCCGGCAACAAAGCAATAAAGGCTGCATCGAGATTGGGCGTCTTTGTTTGTTCAAGCAGTTCCTGTGGCGTTCCGGTCGCAAGAATTGCGCCATCATTCATCGCCACAAGCCAATCGAAGCGCTCGGCCTCTTCCATATAAGCCGTTGCCACAATGACGCTCATGCCCGGACGATCTTTGCGAATATCGTCGATCAGCTCCCAGAACTGACGTCGTGACAAAGGATCGACACCAGTTGTCGGTTCATCAAGGATCAGCAAATCGGGATCGTGGATCAGCGAACAGCAAAGACTGGTTTTCTGCTTCATACCGCCTGAAAGCTTTCCCGCCGGGCGATCCGCAAAGGGTGACATCCCCGTTCGAGCCAAAAGATCGGCTATACGGCGTTCGCGTTCATGCTTGTCATGGCCAAATAAGCGACCAAAAAACTCGATATTCTCGAACACCGAAAGTGTCGGATAAAGGTTCTTGCCCAGCCCCTGAGGCATGTAAGCGATACGCGGAAAAGCCGACTGGCGATGGCGCTTATCGGCAATATCGCCGCCCAGCACTTCGATCCTGCCCTTCTGCATAACGCGTGCGCCAGCAATCAGCGACAGAAGGCTCGACTTGCCAACACCGTCAGGACCGATCAGCCCCACCATGCAACCGGCAGGCACGTTGAGCGAAATATCGCGCAACGCTTCCGTCGATCCATAAGACAGCTTCACGCTGTCAGCGCGAACGACAAAGCTGTCGTCGCCCACGCCAGCCTTTATCGAAGCCGCACTCATTTTACGGTTTCCGCGAGGTTCTTCGGCCATTCAGCATTGGGATCGAGTTTCACATAAGCCATTCCCGGAAGTCCGGTTTTGACTTGCTGAATATATTTCTGAAGCAAATCCTGCGGGATCTTTGCTTTGACGCGGAACATGAGCTTCTGACGCTCTTCTTCCGTTTCAACCGATTTCGGCGTGAACTGCGCCACATCGGCCACGAAGCTGATCGTGGCCGGGATCACATATTGAGGTGCCGCATCGAGCACGATGCGCGCATCTGCCCCAATAGCTACGCGACCAGCCTGCGCAGTCGGCAGGAAGAAGGTCATATAGACATCGCTGACATCGACCAGATTAAGCACGCGACCACCGGCTGACAGCACCTCGCCCGGTTGCGCAACGCGATATTGCACACGGCCCGGCTTCGGCGAACGCAAGGTGGCATCGTTGATATCCGTGTCGATGGTGGCAATGGCGGCCTTTGCCGCTTCAACGGCAGCTTCTGCATCGACAACCTGTGCCTTGGCCGCACTGATCGCAGCGGCGGTCGCCACCAGCTGCGCCTTCGCCGCCCCTACGGCTGCTTCAGCGCCTTGCGCGGTTGCCCGGTCATCATCGAGGACCTGCTGAGAAACCGTGCGTGACTCTGACAGCTGCTGCGAACGAGCCAGACGACGATTGGCGGCATCCAGCTGTGCCTCGCGCTGCGCAACGGTCGCTTCAGCAGCAGTTTGTTCGGCTTCACGCTGTGCGACGAGGCTTTTCGCTGTATCGATGCTTATTTCGGCCCGCCGCAATTGTGCTTCTGCCTGTTTGCGCTGGCTTTCGAGCTGAGCCGTATCCATGCGTGCCAGAACGGCATTCGCTTCAACGAATTGACCTTCATCGGCCAGAATTTCGCGGATGCGTCCTGGGCTTTTGGTCGAAACGTCGATCTCAACAGCTTCAATACGTCCATTCCCGCCTGCAATACCATCCGGCAAACCGGGATCGCTCAATGTCTTCCAGGCATAGTAGCCTCCGACGGCCAAAGCCACGACCACACCGGTTACGATCCACTGCTTGCGATTAAATCCCATGCCGAAATATCCTCTGCGTCATCATCTTGCGGACCCGCACAGCTAAATTATGCGGCAAATGATTTTATTAAATCAGACTGAGTTCAGTATTTTCACTGAGGCGAGATCGCCTTGATTAAAATCAACTATACTCAAATGCATCGCAGTTTCATGCGATAAATAACAATAAATATAAGAAAGTTCGCGGGTGCCGATTTAGTGAGATGGAGGGCAATGCTGACAGCACCCGCTGACTGTCGACAGTACAACATTGCAAAAGATCGCGCTGGTGCGCTCGACAGATCCCTAAACAACTTGAGATTTAATTCGGAAAGTTTAGCCGGGACGTCGCTTTAGGTTGGGCCTCGACGTCCCGGGCCGTCAGTTCTGGTGGAACCTGACAACGAGCGATCATTAGCACCCGGTCATGACCGCTTTCTTTGATCTAAATCAATAAGATAATAATTATATGCAATCACACCCACTATTTTGGTGAGCGGCACTTACCCCAGCTCTTCTTTAGATAGGACGACACGCTTTTAAGCTTGGGATCAGACAAAAAGCCCTGCCGAAACAGAATACTGCCTTTGACCTCTGGGATCGCGTCATTGATATCGAGTTGGCGTTTGATTTCGTCCACGCCATTGCCGGCACCCCATTCAGGCTCAGACTTCGCAGAAGTACCCGCGCGATAAAGCGCCATGCCGATATAAAGATCGGTCTTTGTGCCCTTGACGGTATCCGCCCACCATTTCACGATAGGGCCATAGGGCACATCTTTACGCCCTGACGACCAATAGACCTGCGGCGCAATATAGTCGATCAGGCCGTCTCTCACCCAGGCGCGTGTATCGGCAAAATCACCATCATAGTTGGTTTTGCCCGCCCGCGTCGGCGAACCTCGAGGATCATCGATCTGATTGCGCCAGACGCCGCCGGGGCTGATACCAAAGCGGACATGTGGCTTGATCGTTTTGATCTTGTGCGAAATTTCCTGCACCAGCGTATAGGTATTGAAGCGCCGCCAGTCATGTTTGCTGGAGAACCGCGTCCCAAAACGTTTGAATGTTTTGTCGTCTTTGAGCGGTGAGCCTTGCGTTTCGTAATAGAAATAGTCATCGAACTGTATGCCATCGACATCATATTTCTGAACGACTTCGGCCGTGATATTCGTCACCCACTGGCGCACATCCGGAATACCCGGATCAAGCACATAACGATCCGCAGATATAGCCACCCAGCCTGGATTGGTTTTATAGACGCTGGGCGGAGAATCGTCGGCAGAGTTTTTCAGTTCTTTCCGCGTTGCTGGTCGCACATCCATCGAAACGCGATAAGGATTGAGCCATGCATGCAGCTCGATCCCGCGCTTATGCGCTTCCGCAATTGCAAAGCGAAGTGGATCGAAGCCCGGATCTTTTCCGAGCGTACCCGTGAGATAAGACGACCACGGCAGATACTCCGATTTATAGAAAGCATCGGCAGCAGGAGAGACCTGAAAAATCATGGCATTGATGCCATGCTCCGACGCCTCATCAAACATCCGCACCAGCTCTTTTTTCTGACGCTCTACCCGTTCGGAATCATCTTCAATGAGAGTGGAAGCCCGCGACGGCCAATCGAGATTAAGAACAGTTGCAATCCAGCTCGCATGAAACGTATCGCAATCAAGTGGCATGGATTACAGAATTCCCGTTCTATACGTGTAGTGAGGCCATATTCGGTTTGATATGATCAATTCACTACCTATTTTAAATTTGCATAAAGTCAAAGCGAGGGCACGATGTATAAGAATATCCTGATCACAACTGATGGTTCGGAATTTGCGGAACGCGGTCTCATTCATGGTTTTGATACCGCGAAGGCCATGGGTAGCAAGGTAACCGTGATTACGGTGACCGCTCCCTATTCAATTTCCGGACTTCCTGGTGGTTTTACGGATAGCCCCGAATTCATCGAACGATTTGAAGAAGAGTGGAATGATTACGCCGATAAGGCGCTCTCTCGTGCACGCGAGCTCGCGGTCGAAGCGGGCGTTGAAATCCATACTTTGCACGTCGTTGCTCATCATCCTGCAACATCCATCATCGAAACGACCAAAGAGCTGCGTAACGATCTGATCGTCATGGCGTCCCATGGCCGTCGCGGGTTGAAAGGCATGTTGCTTGGAAGCCAGACCTATGAGGTCGTAACGCGCAGCTCAATTCCTGTGCTGGTCGTGCGCTAAAACTCAGCTTGCCTGATGACCGGTGGCGCTTTCAATATCAACGCGGAAAAAGACGGGGTCCAACTTGCGCTGCTCTCCGCCACCGGTGATGGTTTTAGTATAGGCAGGCTCCCACCATGTCGGCTCGTTGGCCATCATATTGACGATGGCCGCCTTCTCTTCTTCGCGGATGATTTCCCGATAATGCCCGTTCACCACCACGCTGCGCCATTGGGTGCGCGAAACAATATGATCGAAGAGAATGCAGACAGCTGCATTCTTCCGCATTGCCTCGGTCTTCTGCCCGTCAGTTGTGAATGAGTAAAGCGAGCCCCCACTGAACCGAAACCCGAGGGGCACAACGTAAGGCCGGTTATCGAGAACATAACCCAGCCGCCCAACCTGCGTATGCTGGATCATATCGCGGATATCAAGTTCCGACATTTCTTTGATTATCATGGCAGGCGTCCCTCGTTCGGCTAATCCATCGATAGATTACTATAGGGTAGCGATTGGGCTTTGACTGCAATCAAAACTAGATATTCAGACGAATAAGCGTCCTTCGGCAATCTTAACTGCCGTCCCGCCAATGCGCGCGCCGGTTAATGCGCCTTTGGTAACATCTAGCTCAAGGCGAATGCGCGATGGACGCCCCATCTCCATGCCCTGTTCGATCCACCATTGCGAACTGCCGTCAACCGGCTTGTCCTTGGCCAAAATCATCCCGGCAAAAGCAGCAGCTGCGGAACCTGTCGCCGGATCTTCATAAACATTCGCGCCCGTCACGAACATGCGCGCATGATAATTGCTATCGAACAAAATTGTCTCGCGACAATAAACATAAATCGGCAGCGGGCGCTCCGCGACATGTGGCAGGCTTTCGCTAACATAAACCGGATCGATCGAAACTTTAGCAGCAGCGATCAGATTATGTACCGGAACCAGAAGATAAGGCGTGCCTGCACTCCAGACGGCAGGCACATGATTCTCGAAACCGATTTCATGTGTGCCCAGTCCGATTGCGGCGGCTGCTTCCTCTTTCTCAATCTTTATATCAAGCTTTTCCGGCAGGCGTGGCAGATCAAATTCGGCAAAGGCGCTATTCTCACCCAGAATAACGCCGCAGCGAACTACACCGACCTTTTCTTCCAGTGTTACCAGGCGATCAGACTCATCGCCCGTTTTGCGATGTCGCGCTAGTGATACGGCAGCGCCCACTGTTGGATGTCCGGCAAAGGGAAGTTCGTAGTCCGGCGTGAAAATACGCACAGCAGCTTCATGAACCGGATTTTCGGGTGGAAAGATGAAGACCGTTTCGGACAAATTGAATTCGCGCGCAATGGCCTGCATGCGCGCATCCGTCAGCCCCTCACTGTCGTGAACAACAGCCAATGGATTTCCAGCCAGAGCCTTATCGGCGAAAACGTCGAAAATCTCGTAATAACGGCCGGCACTGGCAGCTTCGGTCATCTTTAAATTCTCCCTCACATCGGTCGATGATAGTCCGCGAGCATAGCCAATTTCGCCGCCCTGTCATCTGTCAGAACCAACCTCACTGTTGATTATTAAAATGCCAATCAGCAAATGCTCGAACATAGGACGGCGTCGCCTCCCCCATGGCACCTGATCGCGTCACGGGAATGATTTCAGCAAGCTCTGGTTCAGCCTGCTTGGCGATATTATCTTTAATCCGTTTCAGCAATTCAGCGGTAGGCACATCAAAATAATAACGCCGGAAAAGCGCAATGCTACCATCGGCGGTAACAAGATGGGTTTTCGGCTCGACCTTCGCATAGCCAAGCTCCATCCCAGTCTCTTCAAAGACTTCGCGTGCCATGTTGGTTTCATAATTGACTCTGTCACCGACAATATCGTGGTCGTCGATAGAACCGGCGGGAAAGTAAATGCGACCTGCCACGGCGTTATGTGCGCTCATGCGCGCAGCAATCAGATGCCCCTCGGCAGAGACCATGATGCCAACACCAAAAATATGCCAAGGCTTTTCGGTTACAAGATCACCGCGCCAATACATCAGCGTTGCAAAACTGGTACGTCTGAAACTCGCTTTAAAAACCCGATCATCAAGATGCGCTTCAGGCGCCAGATAAATCTCGCCATCGAACAGCCTTGGGTTGGCAGCAACCGCCTTTCTCCAGTTTTCAGCAATGGCAGGCTTGTTGTGCTCGGTATAAAAAAGAGGATCAGGCAGAACCCTGACATCGACACGATCAATTTCATAGATCGTGTTTTCTTTCACCTGCTGCATCAGTTGCCTCATTTTCAAACGATGTTCAACGTCACGGCCACGGGACAATGATCGCTGGCCTTGGGCCGGTCCCATCCGGCGCGCGGATAGCGTTCAACATCTTGTCCTGGCGGGAAAATGGTGCGCCATGGCTGTCCACGCCGAATAATCTGTGGAATGGCACTCTCGTTCTTGTTCGCAAATGACGGCGAGGCCAGAATGTAATCGAGCTGGCAAAGGTGCCGTTCTTGCGGCCCCCGTGTGTGATAGAGCGTCCATCGATCCATGACCGGGCGGCGTTCAACCAAATTGACGGCAAAGCCATCAGTGAGCAGCGTATCGAGCGCGCTTACTTCTTCCGTAAATGGAGTAAACTGATACCCATTCCACTCATCACCATCTATGACGATCCGTTCGCGATAATCGTTGAAATCGCCACAGATGAGCCAGCGCTTATCAGCCGTCTGCCCCACCCCGAACTTGTCTTCGATGATCCGCCTGATCGCAAGCGTTTCGGCCTGTCGTACAGGCAATGATGCCGTTCGCCCATCGAAACCGTTGCGCGCGCCGCCCATAGATTTCAGATGGACCACAAACAATGACAAAGGCTTGCCACCAATTCGCATATCAAGATTGAGACAATCGCGCTTGAAGATGCGGTCGTGCGGTTCCAGCCCCAGTTCGGCCAGCACCGGCTGGTAAAGTTCCAGATCATTATAGGTCAGATGTGCGTGGCTCGTGACTTGAGTGATCTCGATGGGTTGACCATCGCGCGTGGTGTCGCGCGCCATAACCGCCACATCAATACCGCGACTGTCATTGCCGTCAATTAGATATTTGTTGCGGTAGCCCTGGCCAATCATCTTGAAAAGATAGCCATATTCAAAGGCATTGAGTGCCGCGAGATTATCGACTTCCTGCAGACAGAGGATATCGGCTCGAGCTTCAGCAATAGCCAACGCCGTCATCTGGCGCGTATCATCTGCATGGGCGACGGCACGCGCCTGCTCCAGCAAACGGTATTGCGTTTCATCGCCAATTTCGAACAATTTGAGCGAACGGTCCTGATGCAATTCATTGCGAAAGCCGGAAAAATCAAACCGGCGCATCAGATTTTCGACATTAAATGTGGCTATCGTAAACATGCCTGCGCAATCTCGCGACTTGCGTTATGATTGGCAAGAACTTCTTTTCCAAATCTGGCGATCTTGATGATTTTCTGCCGAACAATCCCCATATGAAAAGAAGCAATAAGGATGGAATACGATGATGGGTAAGATTTGGCGTGTGGCGCTTTGTTCGGGCCTGTTTGCAGCGAGCCTTATCGGCAACGCTGCGGCGATTGAACTGCGGAAAACACCCTATCTACCGTCCTTACAGCCCAGCAAGCCGCCGATCATGGGATCTATGCCGCGCTCGTATCAGCCAAAAGCCGGCTCGAGTAAATGTTATGGCGTGGGCTGTCGCGACAGTGGCAATTATATTTCGCGCGAAGGCATCCCGATCTATAAGAATGGCGACCCTCTTCAGGTGCGTCCGTCCAACCGCAAGCCGGTGACGACGTTCGGGCCCAGCAGCAACCACATCCAGTGGTGCTCGAACCGCTATCGCAGCTATCGTACCTCCGACAATACCTACCAGCCGCTGGCAGGACCGCGTTCAGGCTGTAACTCGCCATTTCAATAAAACAAAAAGGCCGGAGAAAACTCCGGCCTTGTTGTACTTACTAGGCAGCTTCCGATTTGGAATGCGTGCGGATCAGACGACCGAGGCGCATGATGCCCTCATCGATCATTTCGTCATTTGCACAAGAATAGCTCAGACGCAGCGTGTTCGCGCCAGTACCATCGGCAAAGAATGCTTTGCCGGGAACGAAAGCCACTTTTTCGCTTTCAATCGACGCTGCGAGCAATGCCGCGCCATCCATCCCCTTGGGCAACGTGACCCAGATGAACATGCCGCCTTCTGGCTTGGTCCAGTCAGTGCCTTCCGGCATATATTTGGCCAATGCTTCCAGCATTTTGTCACGGCGATGTTTGTAAACACCATGAAGCTTCGCAACCTGCTTGTCGAAGCCACGCGACGCCACATGGTAAATAGCAATCTGGTTGATCGTCGACGAATGCAGATCAGCTGCCTGCTTCATCAAGACCAGCTTGCGGATGACCGACTGTGAGGCGACCACATAGCCAACGCGCAAGCCCGGTGCCAGCGTCTTGGAGAATGAACCGCAGTAGATGGTGCGGGTCTTTTCAATGTCGCCACCATTACGCGCAATATCGAGCGAAAGGATCGGCGAAATCGCTTCTCCATTGTAACGCAAATACTGGTAGGCAGCGTCTTCGATGATCGGAACATTGAGTTCATCCGCATCGGCCAACAGCTTTTCGCGGCCTGCGAGATTAACGGTCTCACCGGTCGGATTGCTGAAATCTGCTGAGAGATAAGCAAACTTGACCTGACCGCCTGCCTTTTCAGCCATCTGCTGATAGGACGCAGGCGTGCGGTTGCCATTCATCGAAAGAATATCATAGGTCGGCTCATAGGCATTGAAAGCCTGCAGCGCGCCAAGATAGGTCGGGGCTGTCACCAATGCCGTGTCATTTGGCGAGATGAACAGCTTGCCGAGGTAATCGAGCGCCTGCTGCGAACCGGATGTGATGAAAACATTGTCCTCGGTGCAAGGAATGCCGATTTTGGCAAGCTCGCTCACCAGCCATGTGCGCAGCGGCTTATATCCTTCCGACACAGAATATTGCAGCGCTGCATTGGCTTCAGGGCCGCCAAAGATATCCTTATAGGCGGTCTGGAATTCGTCATGCGGGAACAATGCAGGATCGGGGATGCCGCCAGCAAAGGAAATAATATCCGGGCGTTCCAGCAATTTCAGAAGTTCACGGATTTCCGAAGCGCGCATACGTTTCGAGCGCGTTGCAAATACAGTTTCCCAGTCCAGCACGGGAAATCTCCTCAATTCGTTTGAAGGCAAAGCCTCCTCAAACTTCACCAGATAAAGGTGAAGCGATAGCGCAAATTTCAGCCGACGAGAACACCTCTTTCCATGCTCACATGGAATAAAGATATTCAGAATTGTTTTGGCTTAACCGCGCACAAAACATAAATCCTCTAGCCATTTGACGATCTTTTCGTGCGCAAAACTTCGCGCCAAGAAATTCAAATGTCTTTCATGTGCTAAAGGGGCGTAAGAAACGCCCCTTTTTTTAATCTGATCTTAGAACGCTCGAAATCTAATGAGATTCAGACTTCTGGCCGACTCAATGACCAAAATCTGAATGCCTCAGATTTTTAGTTACGTTCTTTGTCGACCAGCTTGTTCTTGCCAATCCATGGCATCATGCCACGGAGTTTTGCGCCAACTTCTTCGATCTGGTGAGCATCGTTCATGCGACGGATACCCTTGAAGCGAGCTGCACCAGCCTTGTATTCCTGCATCCAATCGGACGTGAACTTACCAGTCTGAATGTCGTGCAGAACGCGCTTCATTTCTGCCTTGGTTTCAGCAGTGATGATACGAGGACCAGATACGTATTCGCCCCACTCAGCAGTGTTGGAGATCGAATAGTTCATGTTGGCGATACCGCCTTCATAGATCAGGTCAACGATCAGTTTCACTTCGTGCAAGCACTCGAAGTACGCCATTTCTGGTGCATAACCAGCTTCCACAAGGGTTTCAAAGCCAGCGCGGATCAGTTCAACCAGACCGCCGCAAAGAACAACCTGCTCACCGAAAAGATCGGTTTCGCACTCTTCCTTGAAGGTGGTTTCGATAACGCCCGAACGACCGCCGCCAACGCCCGAAGCGTAGGACAGAGCCAGATCATGTGCATTGCCCGAAGCATCCTGATGGATAGCGATCAGGCAAGGAACGCCGCCGCCCTTCTGGTATTCGCCGCGAACGGTATGGCCCGGGCCCTTTGGCGCGATCATCACAACGTCGGTTGTCTTCTTAGGCTCGATCAAACCGTAGTGAACATTGAGGCCGTGTGCGAAAGCAATCGCGGCACCGTCACGCAGGTTGTTGTGGATGTGTTCCTTATAGATTTCAGCCTGCAATTCGTCAGGCGTCGCCATCATCAGAAGGTCGCCCCACTTGGCAGCATCTGCAACGCTGAGAACTTCAAAGCCATCAGCCTCAGCTTTTTTTACAGTCGGGGAATCGAGGCGCAGCGCAATACGCACATTCTTGGCACCAGAATCCTTGAGGTTAAGCGCATGGGCGCGACCCTGGCTGCCATAGCCGACGATAACGACGTTCTTCGACTTGATCAGGTTAACGTCTGCATCGCGATCGTAATATACGCGCATTTCCATATTCCCTTCATTCAGATTGTTTTTCAGATTGCTCTGTGGCCTTCTCTCGTCGGCCGTTGGTTTATGCCCCGTAAAGAGCGAAAAACTGCTTTGTGGCGCGCCGAGCGTCCCGGATAACCACTTCGTCAGTCAGTTCCAGCCGGTCGCCAAGCAGCAACCGGATCTGCATGTCCCGGACGACAAGTCCGAAAAACGCACGAAATGCTTCGTCAATATCGTCAAAAGCCAGAAGCTTTGCTTCCTGTCCCATTTCGAGGATCGGCTTGAGACGCTTCGCCATCGCAACCGGGCCGTTGGCGAGAACGATGTCCCCCAAGGCCGACTTACCCGATGCCGTATGGCTCACAGCCAGACGGTTCAATGCGATAGATGTCGGACCCGACAGCACAAGCAGCCAGTCACGCGCAAAATGTTCAAGGCTGGAGAACAACGATTCCGCATCAAGTTTCTCGCGCGCCACAGGCACGACACGTACCTTCGATGCCTGCCAGCGCACCATTGCTGTGAGCAGACCATCACGATCACCAAACCATTTATAGAGGCTTTCCTTGGAGCAATTAGCGGCACGCGCAATGCTCGCCGTTGTCAAAGCGCGGTCCCCACCTTCGACAAGAAGGCGTAACGCCTGCTCCAGAACATCGTTCTGACGCGGCGAAAAAGACGGCTGCTTCTGAGCCTGCAATTCGTCGCTTTTATCAGTCACGGATCAATCCCTCCACCTTGTACCGTACGGTACGGTTCCGTTTATTAATCCTTGCTTGAGAGGCCGTCAAGCAGGATTTTTCACGATGAACGAAGATTTTAGAAATGTGATCCCCGTGTTGCGGCGAGCACTTTGTCAGCAACAGGAAAGAAGCCAACAAATTCAAAAAGAAAGGGCGCCTTCCGGAATCAAATTCTCAGAAGACGCCCTTTGAAATTTAAGAAGAGTGCGGCTCGCAGTCTTAAAGATTTACCTGCGTTCCAATCTCCACTACGCGGCCCGTTGGAATCTGGAAGTATTCCGTCGCATCAGATGCAGTACGGGCAAGCAGGATAAAGAGCTTATCCTGCCATAGCGGCAAACCAGAATGTGCCGACGCCTTCAACCAACGGCGAGACAAGAAGAAAGATGTCGTCATGATATCAAACTTCCAGCCAAGCTTGCGACACAGGCCGAGCGCGCGCGGAATATTAGGCTGCTGCATATAGCCAAACGTCAACGTCACCTGCATGAAACGCTCATTATATTGCGAAACACGCGCGCGATCGGCGCTCGAAACCCAAGGCTTGGAAGCTGTGACGACCGTCAGGATGACGTTGTTTTGATGCAAAACCTTATAGTGCTTGAGGCTATGCATTAGCGCTGTTGGCGCACTCTTTGGATCGCCCGTTAAAAAAACCGCCGTTCCTGGAACGATGGTCGGTGGACGTTTGTTCATCTGCTCAACAATGAGATCGAGCGGCACTTCAGCCTTGCGGGTTTTCTGGAACAAGTGGCGGGTACCGCGCACCCAAGTCCACATGATGATGACCAGAATGAGCGCGAAGGTAATCGATGCCCAGCCGCCTTCATGCACCTTGATGATATTGGCGCTGAAGAACATGATATCGATGACGAGAAAGCCCAGGATCAACGGCAGCGCACGGCTCACGCGCCAATTCCAGATGCGCGTCATGACAAAATAGAGCAGCCCTGTCGTGACCAGCATATTGCCGGTTACAGCGATACCGTAAGCGGACGCGAGATTATTGGACTTCTCAAAGCCAAGCACCAGAATGATAACAGTCAAGCCCAGCAGGAGATTGACGCGCGGAATATAGATCTGCCCGTGCAGCTTCTCCGAAGTATGCTGGATTTCGAGACGGGGCAGAATGTTGAGCTGGACGGCCTGACGAGCCACCGAAAACGCACCGCTGATAACCGCCTGACTGGCGATTACGGTTGCAGCCGTTGCCAGCAACACCATTGGCCAGAGCGCAAATTCTGGCATCATCTGGAAGAATGGTAATGCTGCAGCTTCGCCATGCGAAAGCACGAAGGCCGCCTGCCCGAAATAGTTGAGCAGCAGGCATGGGAACACGATCCACAGCCAAGCCCGCACAATCGGCTTGCGTCCGAAATGCCCCAAGTCCGCATAAAGCGCCTCTGCACCAGTCATGGCAAGGAAGACCGCGCCAACCGTAATGAATGCCACGCCAGGGCTGACCACGAGAAACCGCAGCGCGTAATAAGGATTGAGCGCCGCCATCACTGTGGGGTCGTCAAAAATATGCCAAAGACCGGACGCACCAAGCGCCAGAAACCAGACTGCCATGATCGGACCAAAAACGATGGCGACCTTGCCTGTTCCGTACTTCTGAATGGAGAATAGCACAACGAGAATAACCACAGTGATGGGAACCACAAACGGCGTCATGTGAGGTGCAACAATCTGCACGCCTTCCACTGCGGAAAGCACCGAAATCGCAGGCGTGATGACGGCATCGCCAAAAAACAGCGCTGCTCCGCAAATACCGGCAGCCAGAATGACGTCGGGCCGCCCTTTCAAGGCAGCCCGTACCAAAGCCATCAGAGAGAGAATGCCGCCTTCGCCATTATTGTCGGCGCGCAGCACGAAAATCACATATTTGACCGTAACAACGAGCAAAAGCGCCCAGAAGATGAGAGAAACAACACCAAGAATGTCACTTCTGGAGAGAAACCCATCCGAGGTTGCCGCATGTAGTGCTTCACGAAAAGCGTAGATCGGGCTTGTGCCGATATCGCCATAGACAACGCCCAGCGCGCCAAGGACCAGCGTCTTCATGCTATCGTGAGAGTGGTCGTTTTCTTCGGAAACCATTGCGCTTTCAGGAGAAACACCAACCGGCAGCGTGTTCTGAGAACCCGACAGTGCATCTCCTGCGACTGACGTGTTCTTATCTGGTTGCTCGCTGCTCATATGCAGACACCTCGCAAGGTCGTAAGTATCGGGATGGAATATCAGAGCGTGTGAGAATTAAACAAACCGTCCACAGCTAGGGAATACACGATAGCTGTAAAAAGTTCCCACACCAATTGGCGATCAGCCATATGTTTGACGTGTCAAAGTTAAACTCTTTATAGAAAAGTAATCTGCACCGGCACACTGGCGCGGAACACGAACTGCGGAAAACTTCATGTATGCTTCCCTCAAACGATCCAGCGCGCCCCCAGCGCATGTATATCAGGCGGGCGGTCTATATCTTGTCGCGCCCGCGCACAAATGCAGATTTCGCAAGGCTTCGCTCCGAGCCATGCGCTCAATGCACTGCCTACCCGGCCAGTGGATTGAGTTTGACGTTTGAATCCCGACCAACACAAATGCTGTTTCAAACGTCAAATTCGTAAAGACCACTAGATTCAAATACTTGCTAGTGGCCTTTTTGATTCTGACATTTGTTTAACGCCTGCCTCAAGGGATGCAAATGTCGGAATCAGACCGCTAATGCACCTATATAACGGCTAACAGTGACAGGCATGCCGTACATTAAAGCATCTGCCGTGAGTCCATGACCGATAGAAACTTCACTAAGCTGCGGCACATGCTTGACCAGCGCGGGCAGGTTTTCAACTGTCAGATCATGCCCTGCATTGATTGCAAGCCCAAGTGCCGAGGCAGCAGCTGCTGCCTTACCAAGACGGCTCAGCTCTCGTGCTGCAGCCGCTGGATCGTCATAAGTCGCACCATATGGGCCGGTATAAAGTTCAATTCGGTCTGCACCGATGGCCTTTGCCTTGTCATAGCCAAGCGGGTCAGGGTCAGCAAATAGAGAAACGCGCATACCGTTTGACTTCAAACGCTGGATGATTGGGGAAAGAAAATCAGCTTTGGTCTCGAAGTCCCAACCATGGTCAGACGTCGCCTGCATCGGATCATCGGGAACCAATGTCACTTGCTCTGGCTGATGCTTTTCCACGAGTTCAAGAAAGGCTTCCGTGGGAAAACCTTCAATATTAAACTCAGCCTGCGGATATTCATCGTCGATCAAAGCACGAATATCGCCAAGATCGGAAAAACGGATATGTCGCTGATCAGGGCGCGGATGCACGGTCAACCCAGCTGCTCCGGCAGCAAGGGCAGCGCGCCCCAGCCCGGTGACACTTGGCCAGGGTAGATCACGCCGGTTGCGCAACATGGCTATGGCGTTGAGATTGACGGACAGTTTTGCAGGCATAGAGCTTCGCCCCCTCAAATCAGGATATGGCTTTATATCGCCTGCCGGTAAAAAATGTGAGTGTTTTCCGGTCGCACCCTGCACGCAATCCCCAACAGCCGTCATTGCTGTATTTTTCGCAAGCCCGCCGCAACTTTTGCGCATCCAAAAGCGTTTGAACATGAGAAATAAAGCATTTCCAGCAAAAGTGTGAAGCGGTTTTGCGTCGGATAATGCGTAAAAACAAATAATTGGAGCAGTTTCAACGATCCGGTCTTCTGGAAACACTCCAAATCATGACGTCAGGTCAAACAAAACATTCAGGAAGTGGAGGTTATCGATGCGCAATGAAGACATTCCTGTCATTCGACGCATTCCCACCAGTCGTGAAGATGTATTTGCCTTCGCAATTGAGGGACATCTCAATGATGCGGCACTTGAGAACCTCTATGGCCTTCTCGATGCCGCCTATGAAGGGCATGACGAAATCGACCTTCTCATCCGACTAACCGGCTATGAAGGGGTCGATTGGGGCTCAGCATTCTCCGAAAGCATGCTGTCCATGCGCGCAAAATCGCTAAGACATCTGCGCCGTTACGCGATCGTCGGCGGACCATTGTGGATACAAGCCAGCGTCACACTCATGCAGCCATTTCTCTCAATAGAAATGCGAACATTTGAAGCCGAAGACGAGCCAGAAGCCTGGAAATGGCTCGATGCGGAACCCAATGAGCAGTGATTACTTGACGATAGTCAGCTGCTCGGCTGCTCGGGTGATGGCGGTGTAAAGCCAACGCTCGCGCGTATCACGAAAGGCGTAGCTTTCGTCGAAAAGCACGACATTGTCCCATTGCGAACCCTGCGCCTTATGCACAGTCAACGCATAGCCATAATCGAAATCGTCAAAGCGCTTCTTCGTCTGCCAGGGAATTTCGGCATCCGGGTCCTCAAACTGGGCCTTGAGAAGCTTGATCTTGGCAACGCCACGATCTTCATCTTCTGGCGAAACCAGCAGGTTGATACCAGGCTTCACCGTCTCCTTGGATGAAGTCATCACCTTCCAGAGCGATCCATTCAACAATCCCTTGGCCGGATCATTGCGCAAGCAAACCAACTTGTCGCCAGCCTGCGGATATTCGGCAGTAAAGCCTTTCAGCTCGCGTAACCGCTGATTATAGCGCTTGCGGGTGCGGTTGGTGCCGACAAGCACCTGATCGGCAGAAAGAACCAAATCCTGATTGACTTCCGACTTGGAAATGACCTTTGCCCGTCCCTCATCGCAATAATTGAGTTCCCTGCCCTCGCGCACATCGAGCGCCATGCGAATGATCGGGTTGTCACGTGCCTGACGGTGAATTTCAGTCAGCAGGAAATCCGGGTCATGCTCCGTAAAGAACCCACCACCAGAAATCGGAGGCAGCTGTCCTGGATCACCCAGCACCAGAATAGGCGTGCCAAAGGTCATCAGATCGCGACCGAGCTGTTCGTCAACCATTGAGCACTCATCCACAACGATAAGTGCGGCCTTGGCAACAGGGCTTTGGCGGTTGAGTGAAAAGGTCGGTGATATCGATGTCTTGCCCGTGGTTTCATCTTCCACGGCTTCTTCACCACGCGGGCGATAGATCAGCGAATGAAGCGTGCGCGCATTGTTCGCGCCCTTTGAGCGGAGAACCTGCGCGGCTTTGCCGGTGAATGCCGCAAACTGCACATCACCGTCGACATGTTCGGCAAAATAACGCGCGAGCGTCGTCTTACCCGTACCTGCATAGCCAAACAGCCTGAAGATCGGGGAGCGCCCTTCCTTCAGCCACTTTCCGACGGCCTTCAAGGCCTGATCCTGCTCCGGTGAAAACTGCATCCGTTGTTCAGACAGGATTCGCCGCACAAGAGCAAGCGCGAAGGAGAACAAACCAGCATCAAAACTTTGACATTACCCGGTTTCGCGTAAATCTGGATTACATCAATACATCCTAATAAATATCAAATTTAATCTATGCTACCAAGTAATAGTAAGGTGAAAAAATGAAATTGAATCAATTTTCACTATAATTTAATTATTAGAATCAAATAGTATTTATATAAAGGAGTATAGCCATGATGCTTGTTGTTTTTGCAACTTTGGCACTTTCATTGATTTTCGCGTGGTTCGGACGTCAGTCCGTCGCAATCTTCCTTGTTATCGTTTGCCTCGCATTGGGCGTTAAACAATTTCTCTGGGAAATATACAGCCCTGATTACGGATTCCGAATGCCTTGGCTCCAGACACAGGTCATTGAGCAACTTCAGCTGCATCAGCTCGCATATGACTTGACGCCAATCACACAAGTGCATGGAGAAGCAGCATGAGCACTTTCAGATTAGATCATGATATTGCTGACGCTAAACTGCCTGCAGCGCTTCTTTATATTTATCTTCTCGGGATGATGGCGGTCGTTGCAGCTATTCTTACCGCAGCAATGATACTTCAATATGCCAATGGCGAAATACCGTGCCCGCTATGCCTTCTGCAACGCGTTGCCATGTTTGGTGTCTGCTTTGGCATCATCCTGCAGTTCCGTCACGGCTTCTCGTATCGCAATACTGGCCTGAGCATGATTTTCTCGCTGTTCCTGCTGATTGTATCGGTGCGTCAGACATTACTCGACATCTATCCACGTCCTGGGCATGAATATATCGGCAGCGCGGTCTTCGGACTTCATATGCCGGTTTGGTCAGTTCTTATAGCAGTGGCACTTTTGATTGCTTTTGCTTTTCAGCTCATTGTCTGGGGCAGCAATGTTCAATGGCAACAGAAGCCTTTGGCAGCATTTCCACTGCTTCGCACTCTTGCGACAGTTTTGAGCCTCTATGTTATCGCAATTGGAGTGATCAACTTCGTCTCGGTCGGCGTTCAGTGCGGTGTGAATGAATGCCACACTTTTGGTTACGCACTTCTCAAATAGGAAAAAGACAGCGGCTCGGAATTATACGAGCCGCTGATCCTGCCTATTTGCTCACCAGCGCAGCAAATTTATCGAGATCGACGTTACCGCCGCTGACAATAACGCCAATTCGCTTACCCTTCAGCATTGGTGCCACTTGCAGCGCACCCGCAAAAGCAAGACAGCCCGTCGGCTCAACAATCATTTTCATCCGGCTCGCAAAGAACTTCATTCCCTGTACCAGTTCATCGTCGCTGACGGCGAGGATGTCCCGGACTGTGTCGCGGATGACAGCAAAGGTCATATCGCCCAAGGCCTGTGTCTGAGCACCATCCGCCAATGTCTTTGGCACATCGATATGCACGATTTTTCCCGAACGGAACGATTGCTGACCATCATTACCTGCTTGCGGTTCGACGCCATAAACATCGCATGATGGTGAAAGCGCCTTGGCAGCCAAAGCAGACCCTGCAAGCAAACCTCCGCCACCCAGACAAACAAACAGCGCATCCAGTTGCCCAACTTCTTCGATCAGTTCCTTCGTCGCAGTACCCTGACCAGCAATGATATCAGGATGATTGAACGGAGGAATGAGCGTTAGCCCGCCTTCGTCAGCAAGCTTATTTGAAAGCGCATCGCGATCCTCAGTGTAACGGTTGTAAGTGACGACCTTTGCGCCATATCCCCTCGTGGCATCCAGCTTTGCCGCCGGAGCATCCTCAGGCATGATAATGGTCGCGCCAATACCCAACAGTTTGGCAGCAAGCGCGATTGCCTGCGCATGATTGCCGGAAGAAAATGCCAGAACGCCACGTTCCTTTTGCTCATCATTGAAACGAGACAAGGCATTGAATGCGCCACGGAATTTGAATGCGCCTATGCGCTGAAAGTTCTCGCATTTAAAAAAGAACTGTGCGCCGGTTTCGCGATCAATTGTTGAAGAGGTGAATACCGGTGTGCGGTGCGCATGCCCGTCAATTTGTCTGGCAGCTGAAACCACATCGTCATAGGTCGGAAGCATAGACATAGTTCACCTCTTCAAAGCGCATCCCGAAAAGTGTGAAATGCTTTTCTGATAAGATGCGCGTAAAATAAAACGTTACATCGTCATTTTAACATCGGCCACAAGCTCAGAATGAGCAGCAAAGCCATGGTAAGATTAAACCATTTCAATCGAACGGGATCGGAAAGCCAGTTGCGCAGCAAAGTGCCGAAACCTGCCCACACGGATACACTCGGCAAATTGACAATCGCGAAAGCGGCGCTCACCAGAAGTACAGCTACGTAGTAATTGTCATGGTTGGCATAAGTGGCGATACCGGTAATCGCCATCACCCAGGCTTTCGGGTTCACCCACTGAAATGCAGCCGCCTGAAAGAATGTCATCGGCTCGCCGCTATCGCTATTTCTGGACTCACCAATCGAGCGCGACGTAGCAATTTTCCAGGCGAGATAAAGCATGTAGGCGCCGCCGGCAAACTTAAGCGACGTATAAAACGACGGCACCGTTTCGATCAGTGCGCCCAGACCAAAGCCAACCGCCAGCAACAGAATGAAAAAACCTACACCTATTCCCAGCATATGCGGAATTGTGCGCCGAAAACCAAAGTTCACCCCTGATGCGAGCAGCATCAGATTGTTGGGACCGGGCGTAACCGACGAGACAAATGCAAACACGAGAAGCGCAAGGAAGATTTCAAGAGACATTAGTTTGACCTGATTTATAGAGACAAATTAGCTCAATAAAAAACCGGCACAATCGAAACATTGTGCCGGTTTTAACCGATATTGTCTCGATCTGACTTGCTTCTTATAGCCCCTGAGGACCGCGGTTCATCGCGGCCACGCCGGTTCGGCAAATCTCCACCAGACCGAGCGGTTTCATCAGCGAAATGAACTGATCGATCTTGGCGGTCTTACCGGTAATCTCGACAATAAAATGCTCTGTCGTCGCATCAACGATCTTGGCGTTGAAGGCATCGGTCAAACGCAACGTTTCCGCACGTGCTTCGCCCTTGCCCGCCACCTTGATCAGAGCAAGCTCACGTTCAATTGGACGTTCATGGCCGAGCTCAACAGCGCGGTGGGTCATATCAACCACGCGATGCACCGGAACGATACGCTCGAGCTGATGACGGATCTGATCAAGCACATTTGGCGTGCCGCGCGTAACGATTGTAATGCGCGACAGGTGCTGCTCGTGCTCGGTTTCAGAAACCGTAAGGCTTTCGATGTTGTAGCCACGACCTGAAAACAAGCCGATGACGCGAGCAAGGACGCCCGGCTCATTGTCAACGAGAACGGAAAGCGTATGGGTTTCCGGTGTTTGCGTATCCGCCGCAATGAAATATGCCGAGCCGGATGCTAGATTTTGTGCGTTCATTTTCTTATCTCCGGGTCAGACTAGGGCGCGGCCCTTGGCGTCAATGGCGTTAGCAACGGCTTCATCGGTCGCTTCATCAGGCAGCAGCATTTCATTATGTGCCTTGCCGGATGGGATCATCGGGAAGCAGTTGGCGAGATTGGCAACGCGGCAATCAAAAATGACCGGCTTTTTGATCTCGATCATTTCCATGATCGCATCATCGAGCTGAGCTGGTTTATCGCAACGTATGCCATGCGCACCATAGGCCTCTGCAAGCTTCACGAAGTCAGGCATTGCTTCGGTGTAGGAATGCGACAAGCGGTTGCCGTGCAACAACTGCTGCCATTGGCGTACCATGCCCATATACTGGTTGTTCAGGATGAAGATCTTGATCGGAGCTTCAAACTGGATCGCAGCCGACATTTCCTGAATGCACATCTGGATCGATGCATCACCCGCAATATCGATAACCAGTGCATCAGGATGCGCTATCTGCACGCCAAGTGCAGCAGGCAGGCCATAGCCCATCGTGCCCAAACCACCCGATGTCATCCAACGGTTCGGCTCATCAAATTCCATGAACTGGGCAGCCCACATCTGATGCTGGCCAACTTCAGTGGTGATGTAGGTATTACGGCCCTTGGTCAGTTCATTCAGACGTTCCAACGCATATTGCGGCATGATGACGTCTTTGTTCGGCGCATAAGCCAGTGAGTTGCGCGCACGCCAGCGGTCGATCTGCTCCCACCAGGCACCAATTGCCTTCTTCTCCGGCTTCTTGTCGGATGCGCGGAACTGGCGAACGATATCTTCTAGAACATGCGCGACATCACCGATGATCGGAACATCAACCCGAACATTCTTGTTGATCGAAGATGGGTCGATATCGATGTGAATCTTGCGCGAATGCGGGGCAAAAGCGTTGAGGCGGCCGGTGATACGGTCGTCAAAACGTGCACCAACACACAGCATAACATCGCAATCATGCATAGTCATGTTGGCTTCGTATGTACCATGCATACCCAGCATGCCGAGCCAGTTCTTGCCCGATGCCGGATAGGCACCCAATCCCATCAAGGTCGAGGTAATTGGGAAATTGCTGATTTCAACCAGTTCGCGCAGCAGCTTTGTTGCGGCAGGACCAGAATTGATAACGCCACCGCCCGAATAGATAATTGGCTTCTTGGCAGTCAGCAGCATTTCAACCGCTTGTGCGATCGCCGACTTGTCGCCTTCAACTGTCGGGCGATAGCTGGTGCGCGGAGTTGTTTGCGGTGGCGTATAGATACCGGTTGCAAACTGAATGTCCTTAGGAATATCGACCAGAACCGGACCCGGACGACCCGTGGAAGCGATATGGAAAGCTTCGTGAAGAACGCGCGAGAGGTCATTAACGTCGCGAACCAGCCAGTTATGTTTGGTGCAAGGACGCGTGATGCCAACGGTATCGGCTTCCTGAAAACCATCAGAACCGATGAGCGATGTTGGAACCTGACCGGAAATGCAGACCAGCGGGATGGAATCCATCAACGCATCCTGCAATGGCGTCACTGCATTTGTGGCCCCAGGACCGGATGTAACCAGCATAACGCCAACCTTGCCGGTTGAACGGGCGTAGCCTTCAGCCGCATGACCTGCACCCTGTTCGTGGCGAACCAGAATGTGCTGAACCTTGTCCTGCTGGAAGAGTTCGTCATAGATCGGCAGCACAGCGCCACCCGGATAGCCAAAAAGATGTTCCACGCCATGATCGATCATAGCCTGAACCACCATTTCTGCACCGGTCATTTCGCGTTGCCCTGCGGAGATCGTCGCCGCCTCGCTTTTTGCTGCCGTCATCGTCGTCACTTCCCGTCTGCTTTACATATTCAATTTCGTTGGTGTTTAGATAACAAAAAAGGCCCCCGAGGGAGCCTGTCTTTCGCGCATGGGAGCTTTCGCCGGATGGTTACACCATCCTGCCCATGCGCATTCGTACCACAAGAATAAGAGCTGTTCTGTTCATGGTCGGGAGACTAATCAGCGAAAATCGCGCCGTCAACGCATAAATTCATCAAGCGCGATATTTTCTTCTGTCAAAGCCCCTTTCTCGATAAGATTATTGCCTATCAAGCGCTTCAGCACCGGAATTATACGTATTCCAGCTATCATCCAGCTGATTACGGAACCATGTCGATTGCCGCTTAGCATATTGTCGAGTGGCGATAACGGAGCGCTCAATGGCTGCTTCACGTGTCATCTCGCAGGCAAAGAATGCCGCGATCTCACGCACGCCGATTGCCTTCATCGCTGGCAGTGCCGGATCAAGATCAAGCGCCATCAATGCGCGCACTTCATCAAGCGCACCGTGATCCCACATGAAATTGAAGCGTAGGGCAATCCGCTCACCCAACCACTTGCGATCAGGCAACAGCACGATCTTGGTCGCGCTCGCATCGTCTACCAGCGCCGTGCCCGTCGCCTTCTGCCAGTGTAGTAGAGACTTGCCGGTCCCTTCAAACACTTCCAATGCGCGAACGATACGCTGACTATCGGTCGGTCGGAGCGTCGCCGCTATCTCAGGATCACGCTCCTTGAGCATCACGTGAAGGGCCTCCGCCCCCTCTTCGCTCATCCGGCCGCGCCAATGATCGCGTATATTAGCAGGCACTTCCGGCATTTGAGAAAGCCCGCCCAGCAGCGCCTTAAAATAGAGCCCCGTACCGCCGATAAAAATTGGCACCCGCCCCTTGAGATCAGAACGCGATAGCAGGGCCTCCACATCGGCGAACCATTTGCCGGTGGAATAGGAAATGGATGGGGCCACGTGCCCATAAAGATAATGCTCAGCCTCACGCAACTCATCAGATTGCGGGCGTGCACTCAACAGGTCGAGCACATCATAAACCTGCATGGAATCGGCATTCACGATGAAGCCGCCAGTTTTCTTTGCCATATGAAGAGCAAGAGCCGACTTGCCGCTGGCCGTCGGGCCAGCTATCAGGATTGCATCCTTTGCCGCTTCACTCATCGCAGGAAATGCTCCTCATGTCCCGATCCGTTTCCCTCATTGCTACACTGGTTGCCAATCCGGCCAAAACGCTGCTTGTTCCATCGCTGGGGATTAAAGCCTCGGCCGCAGTAAATGCAACCGGACTTTATTGGCTGGCTGACGGCATCGCCTGCGACATACCACTTGCCTCGGGCATCACCCGCGAAGAAGCAGAAAACACACTGCGCGCTTCTCTCGGTGGTGCGCCTGTCGATGTGGTGGTGCAGGAACAGGATAGCCGACGCAAGAAAATTCTGATTGCGGACATGGATTCCACCATGATCCAGCAGGAATGCATCGACGAGCTGGCCGAAGAAGCTGGCCTGCGTGAGCACGTTGCAGCCATCACCGCGCGCGCCATGAACGGCGAGATCGAGTTCGAGCCAGCACTTCGTGAACGCGTTGCTCTGCTTAAGGGCTTGCCACTGTCGGTCATCGACAAGGTTATCTCCACCCGCATCTCACTAATGCCAGGTGGTGTTGAACTGGTGCGTACCATGCGCAAGCACGGCGCATATACCGCGCTAGTGTCCGGGGGCTTTACCTCGTTTACACGGCGCGTTGCGGAAATGATCGGCTTTAATGAAGACCGCGCTAACACGCTCCTTCACGATGGCGCACATTTGAGCGGCAGCGTTTCCGATCCGATCCTTGGGCGCGAAGCGAAAGTTGAAAAGCTCCTTGAAATCGCCGATCGTCTCGGTCTTACGCCACAGGACGCAATTGCGGTGGGTGATGGTGCCAACGACCTTGGCATGATCCAACTTGCAGGCACAGGCGTTGCCCTTCATGCAAAACCTGCAGTCGCAGCTCAGGCCAAGGTACGCATTGACCATGGCGATCTGACCGCCCTCCTCTATATCCAGGGCTATCGCAAATCGGATTTCGTTGAATGATCATCTTGGAAACGCCTCGCCTCACTATCCGTAATTGGGAAGATCGTGACCGTGAACTGCTTCACGTAATCAACTCCGATGATGAGGTAATGCGTTTCTTTCCGTTCCGCCGCAATCGTGCTGAATCGGATAAGCTGTTCGAGCTTCTTCAAACCATGATCGCAGAAACCGGCTTGGGCTTTTACGCTCTCGAAGAAAAACAAAGCGGACAATGCATCGGCTTTGCGGGGCTGGCACGCACCGATCTGGAACCATATTTCCCAAACGACACTGTGGAAATTGGCTGGCGTCTCGCGCGGCCATTCTGGGGCAAAGGCTATGTGACGGAAGCAGGCAAAGCGCTGCTTGCTTATGCCTTCGAAGCATTAGAACTGCCTGAAGTCGTGTCCTTCGCGGTCTTCAACAACGACCGCTCGACATCAGTCATGCAGCGCATCAACATGGTTCGCGATGCGGCCAGCGACTTCGATCATCCGCGCGTGCCGGACGAGACGCCACATCTCAAGCGCCATGTCGTTTACCGGATCGGCAAGCCTGCGAAGACTGAATCGCACTCGTAACGGAATCCCATAAGCGATTCAGAACACAAACAAAAAAGGCGTTGCGATATACCGCAACGCCTTTCGTTTTTGTAACGCGACGAAAGCTTAATCGATGCGGATTGTCACGAAACGCAGCTCGCCTGAACGCGAAGCAAGCATCAGAAGTGCATTCTTGCGGCCCTCGCGGCGCAAAGCATCAATCCGCTTCTTCACATCAGCAGGTGTCTTCACAGTGACCTGACCGATATCGACAATAACGTCACCTGTTTCGACGCGCTTCTCACCGGCAGCGGACCCCGGAGCGACGTAAAGCACGGCAACGCCTTCCACATCTTCAGCGATGCCAAATTCACCACGAACATCATCATTGATCTCCGCAAGCTTCATGCCCATCACAGTCGTAGCGGCTTGCTCTTTCTGGTCTTTTTTCTGAGTATCGGGTTTTGACGCATCGGGCGCTTCTGCGCCCTCTTCCATGTCTGGTGGAGGAGCCTGATCTTCTGTCGCCGCTTCAGTGCTCTTGTCGTCTTCAACCAGACGACCGAGTTTGACCTTTATGGTTTTCTCTTCACCATCACGAACAACAACAACATCAACCTCATCACCGACAGCACTTTCAGCCACAAGACGCGGCAGATCCCGCGCGCGTTCAACCGGCTTGCCATCATAGCGGATCACAACGTCACCAGCCTTGATGGCGGTATTGTCGACGCCTGAATTTTCAATCAGTCCGGCGATCAACGCGCCCTTCGCTTCTTTCAGACCAAGGCTCTGCGCAATATCTTCGGTAACCGGCTGCAGGCGTACACCAAGCCAGCCACGACGCACTTCGCCAAACTCTTTCAGCTGATCGATGACACCGACAGCCATTTCGGCAGGAATTGCAAAACCAATACCAATCGAACCACCCGACGGCGAATAGATTGCCGTATTGATGCCTATTACCTTGCCATCCATATCGAAAAGTGGACCGCCGGAATTACCCCGGTTGATCGCGGCATCTGTCTGGATGAAATCGTCATAAGGACCGGACTGAATATCGCGCTTGCGGGCCGAAATGATACCGGCTGTAACAGTGCCACCAAGGCCGAACGGGTTGCCGATCGCCAGAACCCAATCGCCAATGCGCGCCTTCTCAGAATTACCAAACTGCACAGCGGTGAGCTTATGTTTGGCCGGATCAACTTTCAGCACAGCGAGATCAGTTTTTGTATCTTTGCCGACAAGCTCGGCCTTGAGCTTCGATCCATCAACGAAATTCACTTCGATTTCATCGGCATCGGCAATGACGTGGTTGTTCGTGACGATATAGCCTTTTTCGGCGTCAATCACAAAACCGGAACCAAGCGACTGCACTTTGCGCGAATCGTTGCTCTTGTTGCCATCCTTGTCATTGAAGAAGTCGTTGAAGAACTCCTGAAAAGGTGAGCCTTCCGGCACTTGCGGCATTGGTACGCCGCCATCGCCTTCGCCGTCTTCCTTGACTGTCTGCGATGTTGAAATGTTTACGACCGCATCCAGGAGCCCTTCGGCAAGATCGGCCACGGAGCCAGGTCCTTGGCGTACCGGCGCAATCTGTTGTGCCCCAACTTGCTGAGCAACCGCTGGCGGCATGCCAATCGCCACTGTCCCTGTAAAACTCATCGCTCCAAGAGCTACGGTTGCTAAAAGGGTGCGAGCAAATCCCGCCTTGGGTGCAATTGCCATGAAGCTCTGCTCCGTTTCTGTCTGCGGTAATAAATCGAAAGGATTAGATCGCTGCAAAATACGGCCTGTTTACGGCCCCGCATAGAGTGGTGAGCAGAAATATAACGGATGAAGTGGCTTATCCCCTGACAAGCCAGACAATAAAGACGCCGATTGCCAGCGCTGAAAGCCCTGCAATCCTCAACATGCTTTCGGGTGCCTCGGATGCATCCCGCGCAAGCTTCTTGGCGAAAAAAGGAAAGCCGCCGTAGAGCAGCCCTTCGAAGACGAAGAGGAGTCCTACGGCGGCTAGAAAATCGCTCATTTGCGATAATCTCTCTTACTGCGACGGTGTTGCCAGTTTTCCACCAGCATCACGGAAGAACTTGAAGAACTCCGAATCCGGTGAAAGCACCAGCGTTGTGTCGGGCGTCTGCAGCGCTTCGCGATACGCGGCCATCGAACGATAGAAGGCGAAGAAGCCCGGATCTTTCGAGGCAGACAGAGCGAAGATTTCACTGCGCTGCGCTTCGCCTTCACCGCGAAGGATTTCCGATTCCTTGTGCGCTTCAGACAATGTTTCGACAACCTGACGATCAGCAATAGCGCGGATACGCTGAGCTGCTTCACGACCACGAGCTCTGAGACGTTCTGCTTCGGCAAGACGTTCTGCCTTCATGCGGTCATAGGTCTGCTGCGAAACTTCAGCAGTCAGATCTGTACGACGAATACGAACGTCTTCAATGGTCAGACCAAGTGAAGTCGCATCGGCACGCATCTGGTTAGCTACTTCACGCATCATGTCGCCACGCTCTTCGGAAAGCGCTGCTTCAAAGCCACGCTGACCGTAAACGCCACGCAATGCTGCATCAAGACGTGTCCGCAGGCGCTGCTCGGCAAGCAAAGTGCTACCGGAAACCGTTTCACGGAACTTGCGGGCATCGGTGATGCGATAGACGAGGAACGCATCCACGTCATAGAACTTGCCGCCCGAGACCTGAACGCGAATATCGTCGAGGTCGAAACGCAGGAGACGATCATCGATCAACTGCACTGTATCTGCATCAAGGAAGCCGAACGGCAGCTTGAAATAGATGCCCGGCTCGGTCTTCACGGCAACGATCTGACCGAAGCGCAGTACGATTGCCTGCTGGCGCTCGGTGACGATGAACGTCGCCGAGTAGAGAAGGAAGACGATGACGGCAATGATACCGCCAATAATCGGAAGCCTGTTCTGAGCCATTACTGTGCACCTCCGCCAGTCGTAGTCGCGTTTACACCGGGGCGCGGTTGCTGACGCATAAGTTCATTCAGAGGCAGATAAGGCACGACATCTTTTCCGGGTTCCACGATAACTTTCTTCGTGCTCTTCAGTACCTGTTCCATCGTTTCAAGGAAAAGACGGTTACGGGTGACTTCCGGCGACTTCTGGTACTCACCAAGAACCGAGGTAAAACGCTGTGCTTCACCTTCTGCTTCCTGAACGACACGGGTTTTGTAAGCTGCCGCTTCTTCGCGAAGCTGGGCTGCCTCACCGCGTGCCTGACCAAGCCGCTGGTTGGAGTACTGATTGGATTCTTCAACGAAACGATCTTCGTCCTGTTCCGCACGCTGCACTTCATCAAAGGCATCAGCCACTTCGCGTGGCGGCGCTGCATCTTCGATGGAAACGGCATTCACCTGAATACCGGCATTATACCGATCAAGCGTGGCCTGAACGATTTCGCGAACGCTCTGCGCAATAGCTGCACGATTGTCACGGAAGACATCCTGAGCCGGCCTGCGGCCGACGATCTCACGGATCGCACTCTCGGAAACCTGCTGGACCATCGAGTCAGGGCTATCAACGTTAAACAGATAAGCGCGTGGGTCCGATACGCGGTAAAGAACCGAGAACTGAACGTTGACGATGTTCTGATCACCCGTCAGCATCAAGCCCTGCGTGGCGTTACGCGAGCCCTGTCCGCCAATATTGATCTGCTTTTCGACGATCTGCGCCTTTTCATAGGTTTCGATCGGCCACCAATGGAAATGCAAGCCCGGCTCCGAAACCTCTGCCTTTGGCTTACCAAAGCGCAGTTCAACTGCGAGCTCGTCCGGCTGTACTGTATAGATGGACTGGAAAAGCCAAAAACCCAGTACCGCTGCACCGATGAGGAAAAATACGCCGCGATTGCTGCCGCCCTTGCCACCGCCGCCACCTGGGAAAACCTTTTTCAGACGGTCCTGGCCCTTGCGAAGAATATCCTCGAGATCAGGTGGCGTGTTCTGTCCACCACCGCGCGGTCCTTTCGGTCCCTGCCCCCAGGGGCCGCCGTTGCCGCCGTTATTATTGTTATTGTTATTATTATCGCCGCCGCCACCCCATGGGCCACCGCCGCCGTTCTGATTACTCCAGGGCATCCTCACCTCTCGTCCGGGAGACGGGAAAGCAAGCGCCACCTCCCGTCATCAACTAATGTTACCGTTTTATAGGCATCGCGAGGGCCGCTTTCAACGTAAGGCGGCAAATTTCCTGCGTTATAATTTACGCAACACGCCGTTCATACCGAATATAGCGTGTTGGATGGCTATCTTTTTCACCTGCGGGCACGTCCTCGGTCGAAATGGCCTGCCAAATTTCCGAATCGATTTCAGGGAAATATGTGTCACCATCGATCGTGGCCACTACGCGGGTGAGATGCACCACATCTGCCAATGGTAGCCCCTGAGCATAGATGTTGCCACCACCAATAATGCAGACTTCATCGACACTGAGCTCAGCTGCAAGCTTGCGTCCGATATCTATTGCATCTTCAAGCGAACCGACAACCAGTGCGCCTTCCACACTAAACGCGGCGTCGCGTGTCACAACGATACTGGGTCGTCCCGGCAAAGGGCGACCGATGGACTCCCATGTGCGGCGCCCCATGATGACAGGTTTGCCCAATGTCAGTGCCTTGAATCGCTTGAGATCGGTCGACAGCTTCCATGGCATGTCGTTGTCACGACCAATGACATTGTTTTCAGCAGCAGCCACGATGATCGATACAATCGGCTTCCGAGTTGTCATGTCTTACACCGCAATCGGAGCTTTGATCGTTGGATCGGCTTCGTATCCAACAAGTTCAAAATCCTCAAAACGGAAATCAAACAGGTCTTTTACATTTGGATTGATCCGCATCGTCGGCAACTGCTTCGGGGTGCGGGTAAGCTGCAGACGCGCCTGCTCGAAATGGTTGGAATAGATATGCGCGTCGCCCAGTGTGTGAACGAAGTCACCCGGCTCAAGGTCTGCCACCTGCGCGATCATCATCGTCAGCAGCGCGTAGGATGCGATGTTGAACGGAACGCCCAGGAAAATATCCGCCGAACGCTGATAAAGCTGGCAGGAAAGCTTGCCGTCCGACACATAAAACTGGAACAGGCAATGACATGGCGGCAGAGCCATTTCATCGACCAGTGCCGGATTCCACGCAGAGACGATCAAACGTCGTGAATTAGGATTTTCCCGCAACATCTTTAAAAGATTCGCGATCTGGTCAATGTGGCGGCCATCTGGTGCAGGCCACGAACGCCACTGATAGCCATAGACCGGACCGAGATCACCATTTTCATCGGCCCATTCATCCCATATCGAAACGCCGTTTTCCTTGAGATAAGCGATGTTGGTATCGCCTTTGAGAAACCACAGCAGTTCATGGATGATTGAGCGCAGATGCAGCTTTTTCGTCGTCAGAACCGGGAAGCCTTCGGCCAGATTGAACCGCATCTGATAGCCGAACACCGAGCGCGTGCCTGTTCCGGTGCGGTCCCCACGGTCAGAACCGTTGTCGAGCACATGCTGGAGAAGGTCGAGATAGGTGCGCATAGGGATTACTTTCCGGGCCGATTCGTTTTGACACCACTATAAAGAAAAACCTCGGCGCGACGAGGCACCGAGGTTTCAAACTCCACAGGGGAGTGAAAAGATCAAAGGTCGCCGAGCTTACCGAGCTGCTTGGCTACCAGATAATAGAAGGTGACGCGGTGCTTGTTGCGATCGCCCTTCATGACTTCCGCCACGTGATTGACCACTTCTTCGGCTTTTGCAGCATCAGCAACACCGAGCTTTTTCGCCACCCAGCTATCGCGAACGCGCTTCAATTCTTCCGGGTCCGTCGCCGAAACGAGAGAGGAATCGCGATTGCGCAGCGCAATACCGAGATGCTTTACGATCTTCTCGACGACGGCTTCATCTGCACCAGCATCATAACGACGGACATCCGCGAGATATTCACTCATATATCCACTCTCCTTCGATTGGGCCTTTGCCCCGTTTAAACCTCCGCCAGAGCCGGAGAATTTCGATCCCTATCAAGCCATGCACCGATAGTGTCACGAGGATTGACCAGCGGAAGCTGGCTGTCAATGAAAAATGAACCCAAAAAGCGAAGCCAGTCGGCCGCCAACAACCTGTAAAATCACAACTACCCTCTTCCAATCACGAGGAAGGACGCCTATATACGGCGTGTCAGCGCAAGCTGACTATGGTGATAAATGGACGATGTAATAAACCTATTGGACCCGGGGGCGGTACCCGGCGCCTCCACCAGAACACAAGATGCTTCAGAAGCAAGTTGTGTTGTGGCGGGGGCGAAATAGGATCGACAAGGGTGTAAAGATCGCTCTTTTGCTCGGCATGATACCACCGTTATCGGGTCAATTGAGTAGTTGCAAATGACAACAAAGCTCAGGGTTACGCTCTCGCTGCCTAATGGCGGTGCGGGAAACCCACTCTAAAGCCCTTAGGGTTAGCACCTTAAGGCGGGGTTCGGAGGCACCTGGCAACAGAAGCCTCCACTTTCCCTCATCAATTGAATTTTTAGTCTTCGGGCCTTTTAAGGCGAAGCCATTTCGCGCTGGATAAAGCTTAAAGCGCGTCGCATGATCATACTTGAAATGCGACACGCTTTAGCAACGTCAGACGATAGCTGGTTCGGTTTCGGGCACTTGTGTTTCCGTTACCTCTATCTCCGCTGGTTGTGTTTTGGACGAAAGAGCAATCATTGCGATGATGAATGCAAGGACAGCACAAGCCGCTATACCAGCAACCATCGGCAATGGTGATCCGTCGAAGACAGCGCTCGTCACGGCAATGGCCAAACCGCCAATGACAAACTGCAATGTACCCATCAATGCAGATGCAGTTCCGGCGATCTCGCCATAATCTTCAAGCGCAAGCACTGCCGTTGTCGGAATGACCAAGCCTAAAAAGCCATAGCCGACGAACAGGAACGCCGCCATCACATAAAGCGACTGATAGCCCAGCAGAATGACTGCGAGTAGCGCCACCATGGATGTGGCAAAGCCGGTTACTGCCATCTTGACCACACGGCGCAGTCCAAAGCGTGCGCCAAGCACCCCATTGAGCTGAGAAGCCGCGAAGAATGACACGGCATTGACGGAGAACGCGATCGCATACTGGCTCGGCGTCAGACCGTAATGGTCGATAAGCACGAAGGATGAATTCGCCAGATAGACGAAGAATGCCGAGATACCAAAACCGCCAATGCTTACCAGGCCAAGGAAGTAGCGGTCTTTGAGCAGGCGCGCATAGCCGCTGAGCGCACTACTAATATTGCTCTCAAGTCGCGCTTCCGCGCCACGTGTCTCTTTGAGCAGTGATCCAATAAGCGCAATGCCAATCAGCGCCGCAATAAACACCGCCCAGAATACGCTGCGCCATCCAAAAAAGCTGATCAGCACAGAGCCGGTGAGTGGTGCCAGAATTGGAGAGATGGAGAAAACCAGCATCAGCAGAGACATGAGGCGTGCCGCATCCACTCCGGTGTGCAAATCACGCACAATCGCGCGTGGAATAACGGAGCCGGACGCAGCGCCAATGCCCTGTACAAAACGGAACAACACCAGAATATCAATATCCGATGCAAAGGCTGATCCGATACTACCGATGGAAAACAGAACCAGACCGCCATAAAGCGGCAGCTTGCGTCCGATCATGTCGGAAAGAGGTCCAAGGAAAAGTTGTGCCAGCGCCAATGCCAGAAAGAATGCAAGCAGACTCATCTGCACCGCGCTCGTCTCCGCATGGAGATCTGAAGCGATTGTCGGTAGTGCAGGCAGGTACATATCTATAGCAAACGGACCAATAGCGGACAAAAGGCCGAGAATAATCGCATTGCGCACGAGACCAGAAGTCATGGGGAGGAGCGCTTTCATCAATGTTTCGTGAGTCGCCTGTTGCGATTTTGGACACATTCAGGCCCGCGGCACCGCTTGGGAGGATGGGAAAGCCAAAGTCCAAATATCGCAACAGATGTTCTATCCACATGTTACTGCTGCATATTTTTAATAATTTCTGTGACATTTCCGGCCCCCAACCGGATATCCCAGCCTTTAAAAATAGTGTAGCAATCGCCACAATGGACGGATTGTCAAAACCGTTTTGACACAACTGTAAAATTAGACACTATTGTCCAAACCGTCAAGCCGTCTTATGTTAAGGATATGAAACCTACTGACATGCTCGATATCGCCGTTCTATCGGATAGACCCGCTACCCTTCCCAAAGGGGTGAGTTCCACGGTCATCAAGCCGGGACAATGCATGAAGCGCGACTTCATTCTTTGCGCTGCTGCTCGCGTTTTTTATCGCGATGGCTTTCAGGGTGCGAGTATCGATCTGATTGCCAGTGAGGCCGGTGTATCTCGCCAGACGATCTATAATCACTATCGTGATAAAGAAGCACTGTTGGCGGCCGTTGTGGATGACGCTTTCGACAGGATGATGTCGAGCCTTTTTGCTGTCCTCGCAACCTTTCCGCAATCGAGCGAAAATCTTGAAGACGACCTTATCGCCTTCTCCATCAGGATGAGTCGCAATTGCGTTTATGATCCCTCGACTGCATTTTTACGCAA
This sequence comes from Ochrobactrum sp. AN78, assembly GCF_029909885.1. NCBI lineage: Bacteria > Pseudomonadati > Pseudomonadota > Alphaproteobacteria > Hyphomicrobiales > Brucellaceae > Ochrobactrum > Ochrobactrum sp. AN78. The sequence goes on along the minus strand of NZ_JASAMU010000001.1, from coordinate 411,208 downwards.
AGTGTTTCAATCCGACGAGGACGCTCTTCCACTGGGTGCAAAGCTTTGCAGCACAAAAGGCCCCGCACAAGGTGTGCCCGCTATTGCAGCCCATCTGGCGCGACTTGCTCTTGCGGGCGATTTGGTGATCGAAGACCCAGACCTTGCTGCCCGTCACTATCTGGCGCTTATCAATGCCGATATCCATTACCATCTCCTGACAGGCCAAAGCATCGACGATTCCATAATTGAGCAAAGCTCGATCAATGGCGTGCGTACATTTCTGATGGCTTTTGGTAAGCGCTCATAAGCTGCGTACTTTGCCTTTCAGCATCGTCAAATTCGCGCCCTGATTGCTCTTTCAGTCCCACCATCGTGGGAGTTGAGCTTTTTCACGATATAATTTTCAATTCCCCTGAGAACAAACTTGACATCAACCCGCGAATCCGTGGGATAAGCAAAATATGGTACAGGACCTGATCCGTTATGATATTCTAGCTCAGGAAGCCCTACGTGGCGTCATTCGCAAGGTTCTTGCGGAAGTGGCGACGACTGGCTTGCCTGGAAACCACCACTTCTTCATCACGTTCCTCACAGGAGCGCCTGGTGTACGCATTTCATCGCGTCTCAAGGAAAAATATCCTGAGCAGATGACAGTTGTGTTGCAGCACCAGTTCTGGGACATGCTGGTTACGGACCAGCTGTTTGAAATCGGCCTTTCCTTCGGCGATGTGCCTGAAAAGCTGACAGTCCCCTTCGCCGCTATTCGCGGTTTCTATGACCCATCAGTGAATTTCGAGCTGGAATTCGATGTGTCCGTTGTCCAGCCGACGAGCGACAATGATGAAGGCAGCAATATTTCTTCGATTGAGCTGATCTCCTCTGAGGAAGCTCCGGCAAAGTCGCCGAAATCAAAATCCAAGCCGCGTAAGACTGCGGCTGAAAAGGAAGATGCTGCCGCCAAGGATAAAGAAGCAGCTGACGGAGAAGATACGGAACCCAAGCCGTCTGCAGATGTTGTCTCGCTCGACTCCTTCCGCAAGAAGTAAGTCTTATCTTATTCTGAAACATTCTATGCGCCGGTAGAAGAAACTTCTGCCGGCGTTTTGCTTTTTGTGCTTTTAAAATTTCTAACTCGTCATCGGCCATCGCATGGTAATTGACTTTAATCAAAGCGTGCAGATTATTAGTCTGTAAATACTGGAACACATTCTGAAAAGTGGGAACGGGTTTTCGGAACAAGATGTGCATAAAAACAAAACATAGAGCATTTCTAATGATTCAATTTAAACTGGAAATGTTCTGGCTCGACGGCAACTCATCTGGATCGGTTTTAATATGCTGCGTTTAATAGCTCAAATTGTCTTATGGTTTAGCGGCATCGTTGCGGGCTTCTTTGTCGCCAAAGACGCGCCGAATTTTCCGCTGTGGCAGATGACTTTCGGACTACTTCTGCTCGTGATACTTTCACTGCTGATATGGTGGTTCACCAATCCGAAAACCCCAGAAAAGTAGAAGCGTCGAGGCCGTTATCCCTCTGGCGGCTTAGCTACAGCAGGCATTCATGAGTGAGATCATCAATCTGCGCCAGTTCAAAAAGAACAAGGCGCGTGTCTCCAAGGAAAAGCAAGCTGAACAGAACAGAGTTCTGTTTGGCAGGACCAAGGCCGAGAAAGATTTCGTGCAAGCAGAAACCCGTAAGACCGAAAACTTTCTCGCAAACAACAAGCTCGATTCGCGCGATAAACCGGATGAGAACACGTGAATCAGTCAGCCCGCTTGCGAAAGCGCTCTGTCACTATTCGCGGCCACGCCACGAGCTACACGCTTGAAGAGCCGTTCTTCGAAATCCTTGAAGAAATAGCACAGAAACGACAGGTTTCCGTGGCATCACTGATTGCCGGGATCGATGGACAGCGTGATCGCACGATCAACCTGTCATCCGCCTTGCGCCTCTATGTTCTCGACTGGCTGAAATCGAGACTTCAGATTTAGAACATAATCCGACCGGAGTGACCCGAGGATCGATAAGATTATGCTTCGAATAAGATGCGGTAGAGGGCCGATCTGCTTCAATCAGATCGAAACGCGCTCTAAGGCTGAGGACTTGGCGCCGTAGTCGGCGATTGCTCCAGATCCTTCAGAAACTCATTCAACGACTGTCCACCCTGCTGCCCGTTGAGCTGAGCTGGCGGATTGCCGCCAACTGCGGGACGCTGTGCCTCGAGAGCGTTTCGTGCAGCCTGTTCGCGTGCTTCGGCTTCCGCCTTGCGACGTGCTTCTTCTTCCAGCCTCAAACGTTCACGCTCCTGCGCATCCGATGAAAGCAGATCAAGCTGACGACGCAGGCGCTGCTTCTCCATGATGCTGGCCTGCATGGCCTCGACGCGTTCCTGTTCCCGCTCAAGCGCGCGCTGCGTTAGGAACTGGACCAACGGCTGACGATCGAACTGAACCGATGGTTCCTCATAAAACCCACCGATTGAATACCTGAGATTGGCCGCACTGCCAGACTGCGTATCTTCAGCCTGCTTGAAAGAGAAGCTGCCTTCACCGCTCAAACTCAATGTGGAGAGATCCAACTGTAAATCCCCTGCCAGCACCGTGTCACCGGAATTAAGGCTAATCGGTGCCAGTCGGGCAATGCCACCGGCGACAGTGAAATCAAACCGTGCGTTACCAGCAGCAAAGCTTCCCTGACCGACTGCCTTGTCTGCAATCGCCGCAAACTGCTTTGCATCTAGTTGGGAAGCGCCTGCAGGTTGATCGCCCATGGCATCAGCCGCTGTAAGCATCCCCGCGAAAGCATTTTGATCAAGGCCATTGATCGCAAAGTTTTCAACATCTGCACTGCCTGATCCTGCGAGAGATGAAACAAGATCGGCCACGCTCGTACCGCTACCATTCAAAGACAGAGCGGCTTTCACCGTACCTGAGAAGGGATTGCTACCGTCTGGCAGACGGTAAAAATCCTGAAGCGCAGCACCGCTCCATTTGAGATCGGAGGTCAAAAGCGCAGTCTTATCATTGTTGCGCAGTGAAACATTGCCAACCAGATAGCCGCCGGCCCAATTACCTGTCAGCTCGCCAAGTGTCAGATCATCCATGCCCTTCTGGAGTCGGGTAGAAAAATCGCTCAAAACTCCAAACCCATTCATATGAGCCTGTGCTGCGTTAAGCTTCATATCAATGAGCAGCGGCAAGGATGGTCGCACAGAAAATGGTGTCTTTGGCCAGATCGATACTTTTGATGCCTTTACAGGCTCAATAGCCTCCTGCCCCAACATGATCGCTGCCAGACTACCAAGCTCGATAGAAGCCAGTTTGGCTTCACCCTTGAGTTGTGGCAGACCGCTATCGGAAAAATTTGCTTCTATACGCGCAGAAACATCATCTCCGCCGAGTTTGCCAGAAAAGTTCGGAAAGCGAAGAAGGCCTTTTGCAAACTGGAAATCGCTGGAAAGATCAGCGGACAGCCCCTCGCCAAATCCCGGCAAAGAATACCCAGCTGTCGCTATAAATGGCTGCAAATCGTCAGATTTCAACTGAGCCTTACCGCTTGCGGCAATATCGCCTCCAACTAGCGAGAGGATGCCATCGGCGGCAGCCGTTCCATCGGGCGCCGTTAGCTTAAGTTGTGTCCGCATACCTGCGCTCGGCGCACCCTGCATGGTTAAATCCGCCGTCAACTCACCAGCAAGCCCCAAAGGCAGTGACGGCAGGCCCAGAAGCGCGAGAACAGTTTCTCCGTTCTGAGATGTTGCAGTTCCGTTCAGCTGCATCTGCATCGGATCACTCTCGGAACTCCCGCCACTCGTGGTGCCTGAGAGATCCAGCTTCATCCCGCCCGCTTTGCCGGTCACGCTGAAAGATGCTTCACCGCCCTTGGCGGGGGTCTTTGTGTTCGCTTCTTTGGTCCGCGCACTCTTGTCTGTGCCAGCATTCTTGCCAGCACTGTTGTTTGCAGAAGCGACTGGCGCAGCATCACCATTCGGCGCTGCGACTGCATTGGCAATAATGTTAATTTCGGTGTCATCAAACAGGCCCGGATAATTGTCCGCACGTGCCGAAAGCGACCTGAAAAATGGGATTTGTGGATGACGATGCGCGACCAGCGTCAGAAAATGCGACAGATCTGCAGACAGCAAAGTCGCATCCAGCGTACCTGACGGCGCAGACGCAAACGGCTCATAGGCACCCGTCGCCGTTAAAGTCGTACCGGCTACATCGTTGACCATCAGGCGATCAAAATCAAAACGTCCACCATGCACGCGCACAGCAAGATCAACACTACCTGCTTCCATATCCTCGTACTGAACTGGCCCTGCCTTGAAACCGATATCAAGCGCCTGCCCTTCAAGAGAAGCCATGCCATGACCGCTTGAGAAAAAGCCTGTAAAGGCCCGCAACGCATCGCTATCGACTGCACCACCATGAAGCCTAAGCGTAACAGCTGGCTCAGCAGAGCCAGCGACTTGTCGCAGGAAGCTGCCTTTCAGCGACGTTTGCCCCAATCCGACTTCAAGTTCGTCAATACTCTGCATGCCATCACGCAGATCGACTTTGCCGGAAAAGCCGACGCTATCAAGTTTGCGGATCGATTCATCGACAGTCTCATTGAGCCATGAGGCAAGTCCTGATGGCTGGCGCGAAGCCACAAGCATATCGCCTGCAAAGCCAAAATCCTTACCAACAGAAAGCTTGCCCTTTGCTTCAACCTTCGTGCGTCCCGGCAGATCAGCGGAAAACTGGCGGATATTCCAGCCGTTGCCGTCAGGGCCTGCACTGATCGTCACGGAGCGAATTGTGGTGCCACCGGCAATCACCGCAGGCAAACGCAGTTCCACGTTGCCGGGCATTCCGGGGATTGGTAATTGCTCAAGCATACGGCGGACAAGTGCCACACGATCACCGAGCGGCACGGGTGTAACAGCCTGCTGGTCTTCCGTGGTTTCGACGGGACCCCAGAAAATCTGCTGTCCATCGGCGCTGATATCAAAACGCGGCGTGTCGCCGTAATCAATAAATGCCTTGCCGTTTACCACATAAGGATTATCGGCAGGCCCTTGTTCCATACGGAATTCGCGGGCATCAAACCGGCTTCTGTCCGCCTCGAACTTGCCCGACAACCGTAAATCGCTAAAAAACGGCTTCTCAGTTGATGTCTTCTGATTTTTGGTATTCAGTGCAACGGCATCCGCCGAACGAAGCGAGAAGTTGCCTGCATAGTTGAGACGCCCCTCCTTCAGAGTAATATCGCCATCTGTTTCAAAGGATGCGGGAATTGCATCGGGAGAAATACGTGCCCGCAGTCGCAACGAACCATCGGGCTTTGCCTCACCACTGTTGAGATCAAGCGCGAGCTTCTGCCCTTCAATATCCAAAGTACCATTGGCCTGCCAGGGCCCGGACAGACTATTCGCAGACATCACCGCATTGATAGATGTCGCCGTATGAAGACGTCCGCTTGCTTCATCATGTAGGGTCGCTGTGCCGTCCAGAATTGAAAGCCGCTCGACCTTGATATGGGCCGGATCAATTGGCGTGGAAGGACGAATTGCCCAATCCACCTTACCGTCCTTATCGAGGGAAACAATGGCCTGCGGGCGCTCAACGCGCATATCGAAAATCAAGAGCTGGCCGCGCAGAAACGGCATCAATTCTGCATCCATCGAAAACGTATCAACCGTCATCACCGGACGGGCGACATCACCTACGCGGACATCGGAAAATGCCACAGAAGGAAAAGGCAGTAGACGCGCACTCACATCACCCGTTACATGCACCGGACGGCCAAGTACCCGGCTTGCTTCACGTTCGAAATCGGCACGGTAGCCGCTCCAGTCAACAAAGGGCGGCACGACAAGCGCTGCCGTCAAAAGCAACACCAAAAGCCCTCCGACGATGACGAATATGCGGCCCAAGAAAAAACTCCGGTATTGTGCGAATTTCAGAATTACACGAAAACAAACGGTGAATCACGCTCTCGTTACAGCGCAACATAAAGCATGAGCCCGGAAAGTGTGAAATGCTTTTCGGGTCTAATCATATTTCTGCAAAAACGACATCAGTCCGGCGATAACAAGGCCCGGCGATAACAAGACAAAGTGCCTCACGCCGAGCCGAATTAAAAACCTGATTGAATCAACGTCTGAAAAACGCTCACCAAACCGCTGATTTGATTCACGGAATAAGAATCTTGCCGGGGTTCATAATATTGCCCGGATCAAGCGATTTCTTGATCATGCGCATGTAATCAGTCGCCTCGCCAAGCTCCATGGGGAGGTATTTCATCTTGCCCTGGCCGATACCGTGCTCGCCCGTGCAAGTGCCTTCCATAGCCAGAGCGCGCTTGACCAGTCGATCCATGAACTCTTCCGCCCGCGCCATTTCCGCTGCGTCATCCGTATCGAGTAGCAGAAGAAGATGGAAATTACCGTCGCCGACATGGCCGACCACCGGGGCGATCAGTCCGCTTTCAGCCAAGTCTTTTTCGGTCTCTGCGATGCAATCGGCAAGGCGCGAAATCGGTACGCAAACATCCGTCGAGACACCCTTGGCACCCGGACGCAGAAGGAAGGAGGCCAGATAGGCATCATGCCGCGCACGCCATAGCCGGTCGCGCTCTTCAGGATCATTGGTCCAGCGAAATTCACCTCCGCCATTTCCGGCAGCAATTTCACCAAAAATTTCCGCCTGCTCAGCAACGCCGGTTTCCGTGCCGTGAAACTCTACGAACAAATAGGGTTGTGCTTCATAAGGCAGTTTGGAATGCAGGATCAACGCTTCCATCTGAAGCTTGTTGACCAGCTCAATACGTGCCACCGGAATACCCATCTGAATGGTTTCGATCACTGCACGGCAGGCCGATTCAACATCGGGGAATGGACAGATGCCGCCCGATACTGCCTGCGGAATGCCCTGCAGTTTCAAAGTAAGCTCGGTGATAATGCCGAGCGTGCCTTCCGAACCGATCAAAAGTCTCGTGAGATCATACCCCGCTGCGGTCTTCTTCACGCGCTTCGATGTTTCGATCAGGCGACCATCCGGCATAACAGCTTTGAGCGCCATTACGTTTTCGCGCATGGTGCCATAGCGAACCGCATTTGTACCGGAAGCACGTGTAGAAGCCATGCCGCCAAGCGTTGCATTCGCACCCGGATCAATTGGAAAGAAAAGCCCAGTATCGCGCAGATATTCATTCAATTCCCGTCGCGTGATACCCGGCTCTATCACACAATCAAGGTCTTCTGCATGAACCGCCAGAACACGGTTCATCCCAGTCAAATCGATCGACACGCCACCGGCAGGTGCATTTACCTGGCCCTCAAGCGAGGAACCGGCACCAAATGCAATCACCGGCACCTTATGCTCGGCGCAGATGTGAACGACATCCTGCACGTCTTGTGTTGTCTGTGCGAAAATGACGATGTCGGGTGCCTGCGTCGGCACATATGTCGTCGTGTGGCCATGCTGCTCGCGGATTGCCTGCCCGGTCTGGGCGCGTTCACCAAAACGTTGTTTCAGGATAGCAACAGCGGCTGCAATGCCCTCCTCATTTCGCTGAAGGGCAACCACATTCTGAAGCGACATCGTTCATTCTCCGTATTTCAATTTTCAAACAGCGGTCAAAGCCAGCGCGACCGGGTCCTGTCCCAGATGCTCGGCAATGGCCCGCACGACAAGGTTATGATCTTCGCGTTGCGGCAGACCAGAAACAATGGCCGTTCCGATAACGCCCGCTCCTGCAACATGGATTGGGAAGCCTCCGCCCGCCAATGCATAATCCGCTACATCCAGCGCCTTGTGTGCGGCAAACATTTTGTCGTCGCGGTTCTGCTCCAGAACAAGGCGATAGCTCGAAGCATGAAAGCGACGCACCACGTTGAACTTGCGGCGAAGCCATTCCGTGTTATCGACCGTGGTTCCGGCTGTCGCAGCGAAGAACAAACGGCGATCCCAGAGCGATATATCAATGGCGACTGGAAGCTTCTGCTTTACAGCCAGATCACGTATCCGCTGGCCCAACGAAAACGCGTCGTTTTCATTAAAAGACGTGAAAATCAGCGCCTGCTCCTGTCGGATGATCTGCTTGATATCGTCACTCTGCGGCATGATCAATTTTCTCCCCTGAGCACGTCGCGGAAAAGTGGGAACCGGTTTTCCCATAACGACATGCTGAAAATAAAATTTAAAGCGCAGCGCGCTTTAAGCTCAATGTGAGTTCTTTTGCGCCCTCATTCACATGATTGCAACAGGCGAACAGTGTCATCAAACTTGATTGATGGGACACAAGCGGCTAGTGGAACTTTATGGCTCAGAACCCAAATATTGATGTACCCGCAAAAGGTGACCGCATACCGGAGTTTGTGGAAACCGCCGTCTTTAAACGCGATGTATTTTCCGAAACTCGCGCAGGCTATTTTGCAGGCGAACCCGACACACGTATCATCCGTCGTGTGGTCAGCGCTGCACCATGGTGGTCGAAGCCGCTTGCATGGGTTCTGGCGCGGCGCGAAATCCGTGGCCTTAAGACCGTGCGCGGCATCGAAGGTGTTCCACAGCTTCTTTATACCGACCGCGATGGGCTCTATCGTTCGTGGACGGAAGGCACACCGCTGCATCTTGCGCGTCCATCCGATCCAAAATGGTATCGTACAGCACACCGTATTCTACGCGACATGCGGCGCCTTGGCGTTACACATAATGACCTTGCGAAGCCACAAAACTGGCTTATGACGCCAGAAGGCGAAGCAGCCGTCATTGATTTCCAGCTTGCAAGCGTGCATCGTCGTCGTGGTGCGTTTTATCGCCTGCTGGCCTATGAAGATTTTCGCCATCTCATCAAGCAGAAGCGCGCCTTTGCTGCCGATCTGATGACGCCGACCGAGAAGCGCATTCTTGCACGCCGTTCGCTGCCGTCGCGTATCTGGCTGGCAACCGGCAAGAAGGTTTATAATTTCGTCACCCGCGGTATCTTCAATTGGTCAGATGGTGAAGGCACAGGCGACCGGATCGACAATGAAGGCCCAACCATCATGGCCGCCCTCAAATCCGATCCGCGCGTAAAGGATGTGGCGCTGGCGCTTTATTCGCTGCCAGCGAAAGGCGTTGGCCTTTATGCATTCGTTGAAACGCTGGATGCGGACGAAAAGAGCCTGCGCGCGCGCCTCAAAGGCACCAAACTCGAACTCATCCAGCCGGTAGCACATTTACCGCGGCGGGCTGATGGTACGATCCGCGATGACATCCTTCGTCTGATCGCAATGAACCAGATGACAGAACTCGACGACCTGCTCAGTCGCGAGCCGGAAATGCGTGGTCTGGTCGAAGCTCTGGCTTCACACCGCCTCAATTTTACCGACCGCCGCGTCACGCAGCTCGAATAGTTTAACGCTTTCGCTGGTTTTTCATCGGCGAATCACTACATTCGGTAGCAATGTCCGATTTCCCTGATGATATGCCGTTCTTCGGCGATGAAGCACCGGTTGACCGCACACCTACGGCTGGCGGAATTGCCGCGCGAGCTATGGCAGCGCGCAACCAGCAACGCGGTGAACCCGATTATTTGCAGGGGCTAAACCCTGAACAGCGCCAGGCCGTATTGACCACAGAAGGGCCGGTTCTGGTTCTTGCAGGTGCAGGCACTGGCAAGACACGTGTGCTTACCACCCGCATCGCGCATATTTTGACGACTGGCCTCGCCTATCCAAGCCAGATCCTTGCCGTGACCTTTACCAACAAGGCTGCGCGCGAGATGAAAGAGCGTATCGGCCATCTGGTCGGCGGCGCTGTCGAAGGCATGCCATGGCTCGGCACGTTTCACTCCATAGGCGTGAAGCTTTTGCGCCGTCATGCGGAACTGGTGAACCTCACTTCTGATTTCACCATTCTCGATACCGACGACGTGATCCGGTTGATCAAGCAGCTTATTCAGGCCGAAGGTCTGGACGATAAGCGCTGGCCGGCTCGCACTTTCGCCAACATGATCGATGGCTGGAAGAACAAGGGCTTTGGCCCAGCAGATATTCCAGAAGGCGATGCGCGTTCGTTCGGCAACGGTAAAGGTCGCGAACTTTATCATGCCTATCAGGAACGCTTGCGCACGCTGAACGCCTGTGATTTCGGTGATCTGCTGCTGCACCCGATCCGCATCTTCCGCGCGCATCCAGACATCCTGCGCGAATATCATGCAAAGTTCCGCTATATTCTGGTGGACGAATATCAGGATACCAACACCGCCCAATATATGTGGCTTCGCCTGCTTGCTCAGCGACCGCAATCAAGGACGACGGCACCAGTGCGAGCCGGTGATCAAAGCGAATTCGGCGCGAGCGAAAACAAAGTAAACTTGTGCTGCGTTGGTGACGACGATCAGTCGATCTATGGCTGGCGTGGTGCGGAAGTGGATAACATTCTCCGCTTCGATAAGGATTTCCCTGGCGCAGTGGTTATCAAGCTTGAGCGCAACTATCGCTCGACAGCGCATATTCTTGGCACAGCCGCTCATCTGATCGCGCACAATGAAGGACGCCTCGGTAAGACACTTTTCACCGAAGCACCAAATCCCGACGATCCGAAAGTCAAAATCCACGCTGCTTGGGATTCTGAGGAAGAAGCCCGTGCAGTTGGCGAAGCGATCGAACAGGCGCAGCGACAGGGCCATTTGCTCAACAACATGGCGATCCTCGTGCGCGCATCGTTCCAGATGCGCGAATTTGAAGATCGCTTCGTGACGCTCGGCCTCAATTACCGGGTTATCGGTGGTCCGCGTTTCTATGAACGCCTCGAAATCCGCGATGCAATGGCTTATTTGCGCGTCGTGGCCCAACCCGCAGACGATCTGGCCCTTGAGCGCATCATCAACACGCCGAAACGCGGCCTTGGTGAGGCAGCAATCCGTCAGGTGCATGACTATGCCCGTGCACGTGACATTTCGATGTTTGCTGCCGCCTGCGATCTGGTGGAAACCGAAGAACTGAAGCCCAAGCCACGCTCGGCTCTGCGCGAAGTGGTCGATAATTTCCGCCGCTGGCAGTCGCTCATCGACAATACCCCGCATACGGAACTAGCAGAAAACATTCTGGATGAGTCTGGCTACACGGCCATGTGGCAGAACGACAAATCAGCAGAAGCACCGGGACGTCTCGAGAACCTCAAGGAACTTATCCGTTCCATGGAGGAATATGAGAGCCTGCGCGGTTTCCTTGAGCATGTCGCGCTCGTCATGGATGCTGAGAAGAACGAAGATATGGATGCCGTCAACATCATGACGCTCCATTCCGCAAAGGGTCTGGAATTTGAAACCGTCTTTCTGCCCGGTTGGGAAGAAGGACTGTTTCCGCACCAGCGCGCACTGGATGAAGGCGGACGTTCAGGCCTGGAAGAAGAACGCCGTCTTGCCTATGTGGGCGTGACACGGGCCAAAAGGAACCTGCATATCTGGTTCGTTTCCAACCGTCGTATCCATGGCATGTGGCAATCGACCATTCCGTCACGCTTTCTGGAAGAGCTTCCTGAGCCGCATGTGGAAGTGGCCGAGATGGAAGGCAACTACGGTGGCTATGGCAATAGCGGTTATGGACAGTCGCGCTTCGACAAGGCCGATCCGTTCCAGAACACCTATTCAACGCCCGGCTGGCAGCGCGCGCAACAGAACCGCACGGAAGCGACGCGTAACAATTGGGGCTCACGTTCCGGTAGCAAGGTAGAACGCATCGGCTATGGCGAGACGGATTCCGGCTTTGGTGCCGGTCGTGGTTCTGTCAAAGGCCGCACGATTGACGGTGAACTGGTTGCGAAATCGGTAGCCGACAAGCCGTCAGACTATTTCGTTGGCGACCGCGTGTTCCACATCAAGTTTGGCAATGGAACAATCGCAACAATCGACGGCAACAAGCTCACCATCGATTTCGACAAAGCTGGCCAAAAGCGTGTTCTCGACAGCTTCGTCCAGCGCGCATAATCCCTAAGATAAGAACAGCCGGGCCTACTCCGGCTTTCCTTGTTCCCAAGTTACATCACCCTTGAAAAGCGGAACGGTTGAGAGCGATGTCTTGGCCGATCCGTCCTGCACCTGCGTAGCGTGTGCGAGATACAGCAACGTATTGTTTTTCTGATCGTAGATGCGCGTGATGACCAGCTTCTTCCAGATCAGGCTCGTACGCTCTGAAAAGACCCGCTCGCCACCCTTGCCGAGCTTGATGTCGCCAATGGTAATCGGGCCGGATTGCTCGCAGGAAATCGAGGCGTTCGAAGGATTTTCAAACCAGTTGCCTTTTTGCAATCGGTCGATCATCCCGCGTGAGAACGATGCGAGATAACAGGTTACGCCCTGCACTTTCGGGTCCTGCACGGCATCTACCACAATGTCATTACCAAGCCAGTCAACACCAACCTGGCCAACCTCCTCGGCAGAAACAGCTGCTGAGGCACCGAGCAGTAACATCGGTGCAACCAGGAATCCGGCAAGCTTACTCAATTTGGACATTCGATATCTCCAACAATCTCCACACGACAAGTGGAGAAGCAAATCAGGCAATGCAAGACGGCCGCACTTAAAGCGTGTCGCGTTTGATCATAATATTGCGACACGCTTTAATTCTTTGTTTTCAAGCACGAGTTTATCCCAAAAATGGTTCCCACTTTTGGGAGTCATGCTTAATCGCCCCATTTCTCCAGAAATGCTTCGATTTCAAGTGCCTGAATATCCGGTACTGCCTCATAGAGCTTTTCCACCGGCCAATCCCACCAGCAAAGTTTTAGCAGTTTATCGATAATTTTCTCGTCAAAGCGCTTACGGATAATACGCGCAGGAACGCCCCCGACCACATGATAAGGCGCTACATCTTTTGTCACCACAGCATTGGCGCCGATCACTGCGCCATGACCAATTGTCACGTCCGGAGTAATCACTGCGCCATGGCCGATCCACACATCATTTCCGATTGTGACACGCTTCGCCTGCCGCCTTGCACGAAAATCACCATCAACACCCAGATAACGGAAATACTCGTTCGGGCGATAACTCACCTTGTGGGTCGTCAGCCGTTCCATTGGATGCTCAAGCGCGTTGATACGCACATTGGCCGCAATCGAGCAAAATTTGCCGATTTCAGCGTAAATCCCCTCGCTGTTGCGTTCCAAATAGGTGAAGTCGCCAACCGTCACTTCACGCAGGATCACGCGCTCGCCAATGTCGGCATAACGGCCCAGTTTCGAAGCTTTAAGCTGTGCTGTTGAATGAATACGGGGTTCGCTATTCTGGAAACGGAGGTCTTCACCCTGCGTCATTTCAAAACTTTCTGAAATCTTTGTATTCTGCTAGACTGAGTTTATCGTTCCAACATCGTTTGCAGCGGCGAGTTAGTGCTTGCATATAAGCGCTTTCCTGTCGCAGATCGATGTAAATTCTAATTAGCGCGCTTATGTGCGATAAACGCAAAACAAAATTCAAGGCTGACTGGACATGAAAAAATTCCTGCCCATCTTCATCTTCGCCTTCATCATCGTAATTGTCGGTGCGGCTGGCTTCAATATGCTGCGTGACCGCAACGCAGCCGACGAGCCTTTCGGCGGATCGTTTAATCTCGTCGCGATGGACGGACAGCCTTTTACTGAAAAAGATCTGCGCGCCACACCTTCTCTGGTTTTCTTCGGCTTCACACATTGCCCGGACGTATGCCCAACCACGCTTTACGAGCTGGACGGCTATCTGAAACAGCTTGGTCCGGAAGCCGCTGATATTAAAGCGTATTTCATCTCTGTAGATCCGGAACGCGATACGCAGGAAATCATGAAAACATACGTCAGCAACGTGTCTGACCGTATCATTGGCGTGACCGGAACGCCTGAAAGCGTCGCTGAAGTGGTGAAGTCTTACCACATCTATGCGAAGAAGGTTCCGACTGAAGATGGCGAATATACCGTGGATCACACGGCTTCCGTGTTTCTGCTCGACAAGGGCGGACGCTTCCGTGGCACTATCGCTTATCAAGAGAATGCAGATACAGCACTGCAAAAGTTGAAGAATCTGGCAAAGGGCCGCGCAAACGGTTAAAGAACTACTCTGAATCTTTTAGAGAGTTTTTACCCATGCCCCAATCACGCCTCTTCTTCTCAGTGGACAAGACGGAAGCAGAACGAATCTATGACATCCTCGAACGCGCGTTCGAGGATGACGGCTTTCCGATCGCGATTACCGAAATCGATGAAGACCGTCAGATTTCTGAAGTTTCCGTCTATACCGAGGACGGGGCTGAAGAGCTTGCAGCACGTATCGACGCCCTGGTCGGCGCGGGCAAGTTTGAAACTGAAGAGCTGCCAGACATTGATTGGGTTACACATTCGCTCGAAGGTCTGAAGCCTGTTCGTGCGGGCCGTTTCTTCGTGCATGGTTCGCATGATCGCGACAAGCTGCAGCCAAACGAAATCCCGATTTTGATCGATGCCGGACTTGCTTTTGGTACTGGCCATCATGGCACCACATCCGGCTGCCTTGAAATGATTGAGGAAGTGGTGGAGCGCGAGCATCCAACCAATGCGCTTGATCTTGGAACAGGAAGCGCAGTGCTAGCAATCGCTATCGCCAAGCTTGCACCGATCCCGGTTCTCGCTACAGATATCGACCCGATTGCAGTCACCGTTGCAGCCGAAAACACCGTTCTCAATGATGTGAGTGAACACGTCATCACCGCGACGGCAGAAGGCTTCGACCATCCGATCTTCCGCTCTTACACACCGTTTGATCTGATCGTCGCCAATATTCTTGCCAATCCTTTGGTGGAACTAGCACCATCACTCAAGTCACATCTGGCACCAAGCGGCTCGATCATCCTTTCGGGCATCCTCGACAGCCAGCATGATATGGTGCTTGCAGCCTATCAGGCGCAGGGTCTTACCCACGAGAAAACCTTTCATCGCGAAGGCTGGGTCACAATCCACCTCAAATAATGGCCACCTCAAATAATGGCCACCTGAATTAGTGGCCACCTGAAATAACGCTGCTTTCCTTATTTTTGCGAGTTACGCTCATGGCTTTTCAGACTTTTGATGTAACCACCGATCCGGCCAATGGTGCGCCGCGTGTAGCTTTGCTACGCGCGAAGCTGGCCGAGCAAAGCCTTGATGGCTTTCTCGTTCCGCGCGCCGATGAACATCAGGGCGAATATGTACCGCTACGCGCCCAGCGCCTTAGCTGGCTCACAGGCTTTACGGGTTCGGCAGGTGCAGCACTGATCCTGAAAAAGCTCGCCTACATTTTCATCGACGGACGTTATGAATTGCAGGTTCGCAATCAGACTGATGGCAATGTGTTTTCCTATGAAAGCCTCGTCACCAATCCGCCTGCAAGCTGGCTCGCAGAAAACGGCAAAGGCCTGACGATTGGCTTTGATCCGTGGTTGCACACGATTGCGGAAGCGGCGGCATTGCGCGAAGCTCTGGAAAGCCAAGGCGGCAAGCTCGTACCAGTCGCCCAAAATCTGGTTGATCTCATCTGGGATGATCAGCCGGAAGCGCCTCTTGCGCCGGTCACTATTCAGCCTGCCCGCTTTGCTGGCCATGAAGCAGAAGACAAGATCAAGGAGATGCAGAAGGCCGTGGCAAGCACGGGCGCAAGCGCGACCGTGCTGACCGACCCGTCATCCGTCGCATGGGTGTTTAACATTCGCGGAAAAGACGTCTCCAATACACCCCTTCCATTGAGTTTTGCGATCATCCCGGCAGAAGGTGAGCCTGAATTGTTCATTGACGAGCGAAAGCTTGCCATCGAACCTCGCGCCTATCTCACGCAGCTCGCCACACTCTGCGAACCGGCCAAGCTTGAAGGCCACCTGAGCGCGCGGGCAGCACAAGGCGAAACCATCCTGCTTGATCCGGCATTAGCTGCAGAAAAGTTGCGCCTTGCAGTTGAAGCCGCTGGTGGTAGCGTGATCCACGGCAAGGACCCCGCCCGCCTGCCCCGCGCAATTAAGAACAAGGCTGAACTCGACGGCTCCCGCTCCGCCCACGAGCGTGATGGCGTGGCCATGGTCAGTTTCCTGTCCTGGCTTGACGGTAAGACACCTGGCACAGTTGATGAAATCGCGGCCGCGCAGCAACTGGAAGCAAGCCGCGACAAGGCTGGTCGCGATTTCCAGATGCCGCTCGAAGAGCTTTCCTTCGATTCGATTTCCGGAGCAGGCCCAGACGGCGCAATTATCCATTATCGCGTCAACACCGATACCAATCGCAAACTCGAAGATGGTGAGCTTTATCTGATCGATTCTGGTGCACAATATCGCGACGGCACAACCGACATCACCCGCACGGTTGCAATCGGCACTATCAAACCTGAAACGATCCGTTCTTTCACGCTTGTTCTCAAGGGCATGATTGCGATCACTACCGCACGTTTCCCGAAAGGCACGCGCGGACAGGACATCGACGTGCTGGCGCGAATTGCACTTTGGAAACAAGGCTTTGATTATGCGCACGGCACCGGTCACGGCGTCGGTAGCTACCTCTCGGTCCATGAAGGCCCACAGAGCATTTCCAAGAAAGGCGCACACGAGCTTCTGCCCGGCATGATCCTTTCCAACGAACCGGGCTACTACAAGCCGGGCGTTTACGGTATCCGCATCGAAAACCTGATCATCGTGAAAGAAGCAGAAGTGCCAGCAGGCGGTGATCTGCCGATGATGAGCTTTGAAACGCTCACCTTCTGCCCCATCGACCGCCGCCTGATCGACAAAACACTACTCACACAGGAAGAGCTTGACTGGTTGAACGCCTATCATGCAAGGGTGCGTGAGAAGCTTATCGGTCATCTCGATGGCGCGCAGGCCAAGTGGCTAGAGACGGCAACGGCTGCTCTTTAAAATTAGGCCGGAAAGAAGTGGCGTAGCGCGATCAACAGCGCTGCGCCCGTAAAAAACATCGTCATCATGCCAACGCGCAATGACAGCAAAACGCAGAAGACGAGCACGAGCAGTTCGCGCCAACCATGATCCGATGCGGGTGCGGCAACGATTGCCGTCAAAACTGCCGCAGGCACTGCATTCAATGCCGCTTCGACGCGATAATGCACACGCTCAAATCGCGATAAAATCAGGTGTCCGCCGACGCGGGTGAGATAGGTGCAGACCGCACCTGCAAGAATGATCCAGATCGTCGTTGACATGGTTTCAAGCCTCCCCTGTTTGCGGCTTTGCGAGGATGGCTGCAAGCAAAACACCACCTACGGCACCCAATGTCACATGCCACGGCGAGCCGACAAGTTTATAGGCAACCACAGCACAAATAGCGCTGACGATAACCACCGGCCACCAGTGCTCGCGATGGCGGAAACTCATCACCATGCCAAGAAAATAGATCGGCAGCAGGAAGTCGATGCCGAGCGCATAGGGATCAGAAATCAGATTGCCGAACAGCGCCCCTATAAGCGTTTCAAGCAGCCAGCAGACATAGATCGTCAGGCCCAAGCCCATATACCAGGCAAAGCTGATCTTCTTCCCCGCCTCGGCGCGGATTTCAACCTCGGCATATTGTGGATCAACCAGTAGAAAAAAAGCTGCCGCTTTCTGCATGAATGTGAAATGGCGGATACGCCGCCCGACTGTCGCAGAATAAAGCACATGGCGAAAATTAACCGCAAAGATGGACAGAACAATCATCCATGGCGCAATGTTCTGGCCGAAAAGATCGAGCCCGACCATCTGGCTCGCACCCGCATAGAGCATCGCACTCATAAACACGGCTTCGCTGATCGACAGACCGTTATCGAGCGCTACAGCACCGAACAACAAGCCGAACGGGGCGCCTGCGGCAACAATGGGAACACCTCGTTTGACGCCGACCCAAAAATCGTTGCGTGCTGAAGCCGGTGCCGACCGAAAACCCTGATCCACAAAAATCACTCCTCAATCATACCGAGGCGCGGTGCGCGAGCATCTCCGTGCCTTAATATGAGAGTGTGCTTAGGAAATTTTTCGCTAAGTTGAAATCAGTTTTCGCAAAAAATCATACTATAAGAATCCCAGACAAGAAATTGCCCGTGATCAGCTGCATTTCAGCATCACCTATAAGAAAGCATGATGGATCAATGCATTACTCTGATGTTTGCGGAACCGTGCCTTCAATCTTTTTTACCCAATCTATCAGCGGGCGCGACTGCTCGGCAAACTTGAACAATCGATCAGACAGGTCTGCACGAGTGATCGTTTTCGGGTCGATTTCCAGGCGCACCGCAAAATGCCGGTTACGAATAGCATCGAGCAAATCCGGTTCTGTCACGCTTTCAAAGCCGCGCGGCGTGCGCTTTAACCGATCATTGTCACTGATCTGCAAACCGCTTTTCTTGAGCTTTGCCACGACAGTGCGATAGTCGTCCGGCTTTTCGACAATTGCATCGCGGATGGCTTGCAGAACTTGTTTCTTCGGCCCCCACCATGCAACGCCTGCATAGCAATCCCGCACACCCGGCAAACCGATGCAGACATAGAAGCAACCGCTCTCGTCCCATTTGGTGCCAGAGTTCGAGAGAAGCGCTGACAAATGCCGGTTATAAGGAGCCTTATCCTTGGAAAAACGCGTGTCCCGCTTGATGCGGAACTGCGCTTTCACACGATCTCCCTTGAACGGTAGCCCGGCTTTTTCAAACCGCCCCGTCAACTCCTCAACCAAATCGCCAAGCGGCTCCTTGAGGTGCTCTTCAAACAGGTCCTTATTCTCAACAAACCACTCGCGGTTTTGATGAAAATCGAGCGCCTTCAGAAAGGGAATGGCCTTGTCGCCGAAACCTTTGAACGGAGCCATCAGCCTTCCCCAACCAATGCGAGCCACGCATCTTCGTCAATCACTTCAATGCCAAGCTCAGAAGCCTTTGCAAGCTTTGATCCGGCACCCGGGCCGGCCACAACCAGATCAGTTTTCTTCGAAACAGAACCTGCCGTCTTGGCTCCATACCGCTCGGCCATGGCTTTGGCCTCGTCACGCGACATGCGTTCAAGGCTGCCGGTAAATACCACCGTCTTGCCTTCCACTGGCGAGCCAGTTGCGACGCGCGCTGCTTCATCGAGCGGCTTCACTTCGGCCAGAAGCGCATTCAGCACTTGCACATTATGCGGTTCGGCATAGAAATCGACGACAGCCTCGGCAACAATACCGCCGATGCCTTCGACAGCAATCAGATCCTGCCACGCTTCATTGCCCTTGTCGGCGCGGTCGCCTTCTTTCGGCGGAACAGCAGATGTCGCGGCCTCGGCAAACTTATCATAGGTGAGATAAGCCTTCGCAAAGCGCTTGGCATTCACTTCGCCAACATGGCGGATACCGAGTCCAAACAGGAACCGATGCAGCGCAATCTCACGCCGGTCATTGATCGCATCATAGAGCTTCTTCACGGACGTTGCGCCAAAGCCCTCGATATTTTCGAGCTTCTTTAAGGGTGATTCAGCCTGTCGCCTTTGCAGCGTGAAAATATCCGCAGGCGATTTGATCTTGAGGTTGTCATCTTCCGCATGGAAGAAGAACTCGACCTGTTTTTCGCCAAGCCCTTCAATATCGAACGCATTGCGCGATACGAAATGACGAATGCGCTCTACTGCTTGAGCAGCGCAAGTCAAACCGCCTGTGCAGCGATAGACCGCTTCGCCTTCTTCACGCACCGCATGGCTGCCACAGACCGGGCATTCATGCGGGAAATGGAACGGCACAGCATCTGCTGGGCGCTTCTCCAACACCACATCGACAATCTGAGGAATGACATCGCCGGCGCGCTGCACAATCACCGTATCGCCGATGCGAATGTCGTGTTCCTCATCGCGGATACGTTCGCCCTTGAGGCCAATTCCCTTGATGTAGTCTTCATTATGCAACGTCGCATTGGTGACAACGACACCGCCGACGGTAATAGGTTCAAGTCGTGCAACCGGTGTCAGCGCGCCTGTACGTCCAACCTGAATGTCTATGCCACGCAGGATCGTCGTCGCCTGTTCTGCCGGGAATTTATGCGCAATGGCCCAGCGCGGGCTGCGTGAACGGAAGCCAAGCCGCGTTTGCAGATCCAGCCGGTCCACTTTGTAGACAACGCCATCAATATCATAATCTAGCTTAGCGCGCTCAAGACCAATGGCGCGATAATGCGCAATCAGCTCATCCGCACTATTAAGCCGCTTCGTCAGCGGATTGACTGGAAAGCCCCATTTGCGGAACACCTCGACCATGCCGTGTTGGGTATCAGCAGGCATGTCCGACATCTCACCCCAGGCATAGGCAAAGAATTTGAGCTTGCGGTTTGCAGTTACCTTGGCATCCAATTGGCGCAGCGATCCCGCTGCTGTATTGCGCGGATTGACGTAAGTCTGTTTGCCCTCAGCTGCCATCTGCTCGTTGAGCGCAAGAAAATCGCTTTTGGCCATATAGACCTCGCCGCGGACTTCCACGACCGCAGGAACACCCGCCGGAAGCTTGTTCGGTATCTCGCCGATGGTGCGGATATTGGCCGTCACATTTTCGCCGGTCGTACCGTCCCCACGCGTGGCAGCACTGACCAGGACGCCATTCTCATAGCGGATCGACATGGAAAGCCCGTCGATCTTCGGTTCAGCCGTGAAAGCAATTGAATTATCCGGCAACTGTCCGAGAAAACGATAAACGCTGCCCACAAAATCGCGCACGTCTTCATCAGAAAACGCATTGCCAAGCGAAAGCATCGGACGCGCATGAACAACCTGCGCGAACTTTGAAACCGGCGTACTGCCAACGCGTAAAGATGGGCTATCTGTGCGCACCAAATGTGGAAAGCGCTCTTCGATTGCATCATTGCGCCGCTTCAGCGCGTCATAATCTGCATCCGAAATCTCAGGCCGGTCATTCGCATGATAGAGCTCATCATGATGAGCTATTTCGCGCGCCAGCCGCTCCAGTTCAGCAACAGCTTCAAGGTCGGTCAGTTTTTCAACGGAGATATCGGACATATGCGTGGCAAAACCTGCTGATTCAATTTTGCCCAACATAAACAAGAAAAGAGGCTACGCCTATGAAAACAGCAAATCGCACACAGACTGCTGACAGCTCGCTAAATAGCGAGCGCGCTGTTCTCGGCCAGCAAACGCTCAGCAGCAGCGCGCGCTTCATCGGTGATGCTCGCACCGGCAAGCATACGCGCGATTTCTTCCTGCCGCTCATCAACCCCGATTGAACGAATTGAGGTCGACATGCGATCTTCATTGGTCGCGGATTTCGCTATCAGGAAATGCGTCGAGGCACGCGCGGCAACTTGCGGCGCATGGGTGACGGAAAGAACCTGCACGCGAGACGACAACCGCGCCAGACGTTGACCAATCGCATCAGCAACCGCACCACCCACGCCAGTATCGATTTCGTCGAACACAAGCGTCGGGGCAGAACCACGATCAGCAAGTGCAACTTTCAGCGCCAGCAGAAAGCGCGAAAGCTCGCCGCCCGAGGCGACCTTCATCATCGGTCCAGCACGGGTGCCCGGATTGGTGCGAACCCAATATTCAACCGTATCAATACCTTCAGCAGCGCGCGCATTGGCATCGGTGGTCATTTCCACGATGAACTCGGCACGTTCCAGCTTGAGTGCCGGAAGCTCTGCCATAACAGCAGCTTTTAGATGATCAGCCGTGTCCTTGCGGCGTTCAGACAGAGCCTTCGCCGCAGTATCGAAAGAAGCACGCGTTTCGGTTGCCTGTGCTTCCAGCTGGATCAGCTTTTCCGCACCCGCATCAAGATCGGCAAGGTCTGCATCCATCTTGTCGCGCAATGCTGGCAGGCCCTCAACCGCGACCGAATATTTGCGGGCAGCAGCTCTGAGAGCAAAAAGTCGCTCTTCCACCTGTTCCAGCACACGCGGATCAAAGTCGATCTCACGCATGGCATGGTCAATGCCATCCTGCGCAAGGGCCAAACTATTGAGCGCTTCGTCAATTGCCTTGCAAACCGGCTCAAGAAGATGCGGTGCTTCAGGAATTTTACGCTCCAAGCGACGCACGAGGCTTGCCAGTGTCGGAACCGGCGAACCATTTCCCGACAGAAGCTCGCCTGCTTCATTCACGTCACCGGCGATCTTTTCAGATTTCATCATGATTGCGCGGCGTTCTGCGAGTTCGTCTTCCTCGCCGGGCTGCGGATCAAGTTTGGTCAGTTCTGCAACAGACGAGCGCAGATAATCACCTTCCCGTTCCGCTTGCTCGACGCGCGCACGATGTTTTGACAAAGCATTTTCAGCATCGCGCCAAGCCTTGTATCTTTCGCGAACAACAGCGGTCTCGGAATCAAGTCCGCCAAATGCATCCAGCAATGTACGATGAATATCGATATCGATCAGCGCACGGTCATCATGCTGACCGTGGATTTCAACAAGGCGTTTGCCCAGTTCTCGCAGCAGCGCAACGCTTGCAGCCTGATCGTTGATGAAGACGCGCGTGCGGCCATCACCCATCTGGAGACGACGCAGGATAACGTCACCGTCATCATCAAAACCATTATCACGGAGAAAACTTCTCGCAGGGTGTACGCCAGGCACGTCAAACACGGCAGTCACCTGCCCCTGGTCCGCGCCGTGGCGAACCAGAGAAGCGTCGCCGCGTGCGCCAAGCGCAAGCGACAACGAATCGAGCAAGATGGATTTGCCCGCACCGGTCTCGCCCGTAAGTACGGACAAGCCGGTCTTGAACTCGATGTCGAGCCTTTCAATCAGGACAATATCGCGGATCGATAGGTGCGACAGCATGCGGGTATCGGCTTAGGCGCCGCCACCCGTGATGAGTGCCGAGGCCTTGGCGAGCCACGAACCGCCATTCTCACGTGGCTCAAGACCACCGCTCTGCAAGAGCTTGTAAGAATCCTTATACCAGCGGCTGTCTGGGAAGTTTTTGCCAAGCACCGATGCAGCCATCTGGGCTTCGGAAGTCAGGCCAAGCGCATAATAGGCTTCCACCAGACGAGCCAATGCTTCTTCCACCTGTCGAGTGTTGGAATACTCTTCAACAACCAGACGGAAGCGCTTGATCGCGGCAAGATACTCTTTGCGCTCAAGGTAATAACGGCCAACCTGCATTTCCTTGCCGGCGAGCTGGTCACGAGCAACACGAATCTTCGTCTTAGCGTCGTCAACATATTCGGAGGTCGGGAAGCGATCGACCACTTCCTGCATCGCGGCAATTGCACGACGACTTGCGGCCTGATCACGTGTCACGTCAGGAATCTGACGGAAATAGCTCAAGCCGATGATGTAGTAAGCGTAAGCAGATTCAGGCGAAGTCGGATAAAGCGTGTTGTAACGCTTGGCCATGCTGATTGCTTCTTCGTAATTACCTTGACGGTAATTCGTGAAGGCAGCCATGACGAGCGACTTACGTGCCCATTCAGTGTAAGGATGCTGACGATCAACAGCGGCAAACTTCTTCGCAGCTTCGCCGAGACGACCTGCATCTAGGTTAGCAAGACCTTCGTTGTAAAGCTTGTCCGCCGGATCGATCGTCTCCACATACTTGGAAAGATCGATATCGTCGTTTTTGCTAGCACATCCCGCAAGCGGAACAAAAACGGCAAGAGCGCTGGCTAGCAGCGCGGTTTTCGTCTTCACCGGGAATTTCGAACTCGTCATGCGGTCTCCGGCCATCTGGCAACGTCTTTTCTGTCTGGAGCAACGTGAACTCTTCAATTCACGGCTTTCCCCATTCTTCCCAATACATCAGCATCAGCGCATAGGTAAACATAGCCGAGGCTGTTTTGGCAGTTCATAAACCACATGCTGGCGAAATCGGCAATCGTCAAGCTGATCAATCGTCCGAATTTGGCGCGCATAAGGCATGAATACCTCGGCCTAAAGCTATATCTATGCAAACCAATGGCTTTTCCTCATCCAATGCAGAGGCTTGGCTGTCAGTCCACAACGAATACGCCGACTCAAAGCGCAGAAGACCCGGCGATCACGGCCCAATTATGGCCATAAACGTCCGAGCCTTCTACACGAACTTTAAAGCGCCCAAGGCGCAGATATATTTGGCTGTGCAGCTACAAAATCCGAGCTGTCTGTATTCCGGCGCACACCGCTTGCTTCGACGATATCGTAATTCGACTTGTCAGCGAGTAGTGCCTTGACGGTTTCCGCATTCAATCTGTGACCGCCGCGATATGAACGGAAGCAGCCAATAAACGGAAGACCAGCAAGCGAAATATCGCCCACGGCATCCAGCATCTTGTGACGCACGAATTCATCCTTGAAACGCAATCCGCCGGGATTGATTACTGAATTATCGTCGCCAATCACAAGAGAATTATCGAGCGAGGAACCAAGAGCCAGACCTGCCGCCCAGAGGCGCTCAACGTCCTTCATGAAGCCAAAGGTTCGTGCCGTCGATATCTCCTTGCGAAAGGTTTCTTCCGACATATCGGCAGCAAACTTCTGTCGACCGATAAGCGGGCACTCAAAGTCAATCTCGACCTCAAAGCGTGTCCCAGAATACGGCTGGAATTCACCCCATGAACCACCGGCTTCAACGCGCACTGTCTTCAAAATGCGAATAAAGCGCCGCTTTGCTTCCTGCAACACGATACCGGCTTCGTCAAAAGACTCTATGAAACGTGCTGACGTTCCATCGAGAATTGGAATTTCAGGCCCATCCACTTCGATAATCAGATTGTCGATCCCAACCGCAGCGATTGCGGCCATCAGGTGCTCAACGGTATTGACGCGTGCTTCCTGCGGCCCCAGTGCGGTAGACAGATCCGTCGCACCAATTTCCGAAACATGAGCGTGGATGTCGCGCGAAGCAGTCCCCAGGTCCGAGCGCTGGAAAATGATACCCGCATCCGCATCAGCCGGTAGAAACGTCACCGACGCGGGCGCTCCGCCATGAACGCCAACGCCAGATAGCGTAACCGCGCGACCGATTGTTTTTTGATAAGCGCTCAAAACCAGTCCAATCTAATTATCATATGAAGTAAGAGCGAAACCTCTACCGAGATGCCCCCACCGAGCGTGCAGTGCCTGTATTAAGCAATCACCAGCTTCCGTCATGTATTTCTATAATAAGATAGATATGGCGAAAATAGCGACGAACGCACGAAAAGTGGCTCGCGTCCATATGCGAACCTTATCATGCTATCTCGTAGAAAATAGTGATGCTCGGCAGCTGTTCAAAATCACGCTTTCTTACAAAGTATAACGACGGCTACTAATACCAAAGTTCATTGAGTAAGACTCATCGGACTTTGGTTAAGTCCGTGTGGCGATTGAACCTTTTCAAGGCGTGATGCGTCAGCATCGTAGCACCTTGGTATAAAGCCCGTCATGGAAATGCAGAGGACGGCTTTCCCACAACAACATGCTTCAAAACCACGAGCTGAAGCGCGTGAGGCAACAATTGTGAACAACGGTATCTAACGAAAAAAGCCGTGGGAAGAATCCCACGGCTTTTTCTATTTCAAAGTCGGATCAGATGATTAGTTCGACTGGCGGCGCAGGAATGCCGGGATTTCGAGCTGATCTTCTTCTGAGGCAGCGCGCGGCTGCGGACGACCCTGATCATCGAGCTGGCCACGGCGTGGAGCATAGATCGAGCTGTCCTGCTGCATTGGGCGGCGCTGTTCCGGCTGGCGCATTGCAGGCTCACGATGCTGCGCTGGCTCCAGACGAGCTGCTGGCTGTTCTTCTTCACGGCGCGACGACAAACCGTGGGTCAGGCGCTTGAGAAGGCTCATCGGTCCGCGTTCTTCCTGAACAGGCTGCTGAGGCGCTGCACGACGTGCATTGATTTCTGCCTGAGCGACTGGGGGAAAGTCAGACACCGCCGGCATGCGTGGAGCAGGACGTGGCTGTGGAGCTGGTTCTGCATGCATCTGCTGTGGCTGCTGGTATGCCTGCGGCTGCATCGCATGAGCCGTCGCCTGATTGTTGATCATCTGCGGCTGTGGAGCTGCAGGACGGGCAACAGGTGCGCGTTCAAAGCTGTCAGCAGCAGGAGCCTGGAAAATACGGCTCTGCGGACGGAAGTCTGGAGCAGCCGAAGCTGCAGGTGCAGCAGTCGCAGCTGGCATTTCACTTTCGATCGACTGAGCAGCCGGAGCGGCTGATTCAGCCTGACGTGGCTGTTCAGTAACCGGAAGACGCAGAGCGCCATGCGGAGCCATTGGCTTTGCCTGCTGAGCGGCTGGTTTTACTGGCTGGCGAAATTCCAGCGGCGCCGGGGCCGCATCTCCAATCTGCTTGTCGATGCCGGTTGCAACAACGGATACACGGATGACGCCTTCGAGGCCTTCGTCGAAGGTCGCGCCGAGAATGATGTTGGCTTCCGGATCAACTTCTTCGCGGATACGGGTTGCAGCTTCATCGACTTCAAAGAGGGTCATGTCACGACCACCAGTGATCGAGATCAGGAGACCCTTTGCACCGCGCATCGAAGTTTCGTCGAGCAGTGGATTAGCAATCGCGGCTTCAGCAGCAGCCATCGCACGGCCTTCGCCCGAAGCTTCGCCGGTGCCCATCATCGCCTTGCCCATTTCGCGCATGACAGAACGAACGTCAGCAAAGTCGAGATTGATGAGGCCTTCCTTGACCATCAGATCGGTGATGCAGGCAACACCGGAATAGAGCACCTGATCGGCCATTGCGAAGGCGTCAGCGAAGGTGGTTTTGTCGTTGGCAATGCGGAAGAGGTTCTGGTTCGGAATGACGATCAGGGTATCGACGTTCTTCTGCAGTTCTTCGATGCCGTACTCAGCCGTCTTCATGCGGCGAGCACCTTCGAAGTGGAAAGGCTTGGTAACAACGCCAACGGTGAGGATACCGCGTTCGCGTGCTGCACGTGCCACAACAGGAGCAGCACCTGTACCGGTGCCACCGCCCATGCCTGCCGTTACGAAGCACATATGCGTGCCGTTAAGATGATCGACGATTTCATCGATGCATTCTTCAGCGGCTGCGCGGCCAACTTCTGGCTGGGAGCCAGCACCGAGGCCTTCGGTGACAGCAGCGCCGAGCTGGATCATGCGTTCAGACTTTGACATCGTCAGAGCCTGCGCGTCGGTGTTGGCAACGACAAAATCCACGCCGCGCAGACCGGCATTGATCATGTTGTTTACCGCGTTGCCGCCGCCACCGCCGACACCGAAAACGGTGATGCGAGGCTTCAGCTCGGTGATGTCCGGCTTTTGCAGATTAATGGTCATGGTTCTCGTTCCTCTTAAGCCTCTCACCGCTTCGCCGCCGCGGTGCTAATTGGTTATTACGCTGATGGTTACGCCCACATCACGCAATCAAATCACTCAATGTGTACTCAAAAACTCTCTCTCAGCCATTGGCCGACACGTTGAATCCGCCCGCCCGTACCAGTCATATGACCGGAGGAGGCTGCCTTCACTGACCGTTCTTCAATGCCTGCCACTTGAGGGTAGATCAGAAGTCCGACGGTCGCGGAGAAAGCCGCACCCTTAGCCGCCTCAGGCAATCCCGCTATGCCTAGCGGACGCCCGATACGTACATTTCTTGCAAGAATCCGTCGCGCAGCTTCAGGCATGCCCGGCAACTGGCTTGCGCCGCCTGTCAGGACAACACGCTTGCCGACAATATGTCCGAGGCCGGACTGGTTCAGCCTGTCGCGAACCAGTTCCAGTGTCTCTTCCACTCTTGCACGGATGATCCGCGTCAGTACCGAGCGCGGATATTGATTGGGTACATCACGCTCGTCGTCGCCGATTGGCGGAACTGAGATGAGGTCGCGGTCATCGGCAGCGCTTGGCAGCGCCGAGCCGTACATGACCTTGAGACGCTCAGCATCCTCCATACGGGTGGAGAAGCCGCGTGCCACGTCCATCGTGACGTGATTGCCGCCAATGGCAACAGCATCAGCGTGAATGAACTTACCTTCGGAGAAGACCGAAATCGTCGTCGTGCCACCGCCCATATCGATGCAGGCTGCACCCATTTCAGCTTCATCACCTACGAGCGCCGCAAGGCCACTCGCATAAGGGGTGGCAACGATAGCTTCGACCGAAAGGTGGCAACGATTGATGCAGAGTTCGAGATTGCGCAATGGCGCTGCGTCAGCAGTAAGCACGTGCATGTCAACGCCGAGGCTATCGCCCAGCATTCCGAGCGGATCGCGAATGCCGCGTTCACCATCGAGCGTGTAGCCAACCGGCAGCGAATGAACGAGGTGACGTTCTGCTGCAAGAGCCTGCTTGGCGCCAGCGGCCAGTACTCGGCGAATATCAGTCTGCTCGACTTCATGACCGCCGAGATTGACGCTCGCGGTAAAGGTTTCACTCTTGAGGCGTCCAGCAGAAATATTGACGATAAGGCTATCAACAGTCAGCCCAGCCATGCGCTCGGCAGCATCAACTGCGAGACGAATGGACTGCTCAGCCGCATCCAGATCAATGATGACACCGGACTTCACACCGCGCGAACGCTGATGACCGATGCCAAGCACTTCCATGCGATGCGTGCGACCCGGCAGCAGCGCGCCACTTTCATGTGGACGCAAGCGCGCAATTACACAGGAAACCTTGCTTGAACCAACATCCAGAACCGTTAGAAGGCGCACCTTGCGCCCTGAAGTTCCGACCTGTGATGAACCTTTTCCGCCAAGAATACTCATACGCGCTTCCCCGTGCGGGATAATTCTTTTTTACGCTCCGCCAAAAACTTCTGGCGTTGCTCCATGCCGCTCGCAGTCAATTGAACGGTAACGCGATCATCCAGACGAAGATCGACAGATGCGATATCACGCGACAGAAGTTGCTTTTCGCTATCCAGACGCTCAACCTCGGCGAGAGCCTTCATCGGCTCATCTTCCGGCAGCATAATGCGAACGCCATTTTCGAGCAGAATATCCCAACGGCGGTCAGCGACGCGGATATAGGCACGAACCTTGCCAGCCAGTCCCGGATAG
Organism: Ochrobactrum sp. AN78; assembly: GCF_029909885.1. Lineage (NCBI taxonomy): Bacteria > Pseudomonadati > Pseudomonadota > Alphaproteobacteria > Hyphomicrobiales > Brucellaceae > Ochrobactrum > Ochrobactrum sp. AN78. The sequence goes on along the minus strand of NZ_JASAMU010000001.1, from coordinate 382,325 downwards.
GCTGCAACCTCGTCTACGAAGCCCTTAACGCGCTTTTCGGCCCCCTCACCCACGACAAGCGGGAGAGCGTTGTAACGACCCGGACGAAACGGAACGATGGTATCGCCGGCAGAATCAATCAGAGAAAGCTCCTGGCCGTTCTGCCAGACGGCGAATGCCTTGCGCTCTTCGAGAGAAACAAGCAGCGTACCCGGATAAACCTTACGCACTTCTGCGCCTTCAACCCAAGGCAGCTTGGCGATAGCCTGACGCGCCTGTTCGGCACTCAAACCGACCAGTGAGGTTTCACCATCCAGCTCAAGCTGACCCAGAATATCGATGTCAGAAGTTTCGCTGTTGCCAACGACCTTTACATCTTCAATCGCAAAGCCAAATGTCGAAGCCGTTGCCTTAACCATGTTTTCGGAATGGCCGCCAAGGACCATGCCATAAATACCAGTTGCTCCGAGAAAGCCGAGCATGCCAATCGTGCCAGCATAGCGTGGAACGTTGATATTGCCCTGAAACAGACGGACAGCAAAGCGGAATGGCTTCCGCAGAAGGCGCGGCAGAACAAAGGCTGCACCCGATGCATCCCGCATCGCGCCCGAACGCCTATATTCCTGAGATCTGCCGTTTACCGCAAACAAGACGCGTCCTCCACCATCCAACTCAACAATTCACCAAAAGAGATACCTGCCGCCTTCGCGATATCAGGCACGAGCGATGTAGGAGTCATTCCTGGCTGGGTGTTAATTTCCAGCCAAATAACTTCGCCTTCTTCGGAAAAACGATCATCGAAACGGAAGTCTGATCTGCTTACGCCCCGACACCCGATTGCCCGATGCGCCGTAAGGGCCATTGTTTGTATTTTTTGGTAAATATTTGGTAAAATTTTTGCCGGACATGCGTGAGTTGATGCGCCAGCCACATATTTTGAATCATAATCGTAGAACTGATGACCCACTGGAATGATCTCGCAGACATCCATCGCGCGATCACCCATCACAGCGCAGGTCAATTCACGACCGGCAATGTAACCCTCGACCATGACCTCATCGCCATAGCGCCAGTCAGTAGAACCAATAATCTGAGGCGGATGCGACTGGTCTTCCTTGACGATAACGACACCGAAGCTTGAGCCTTCACGCACAGGTTTGACGACGTATGGCGGCTCCATCGGATGCTCTGAACCAATATCAAAACGGTTCATCAAACGTGATGGCGCAATAGCCACACCGGCAGCAGCAGCAACCTTCTTGGCGCGATCTTTGTCCATGGCAAGCGCCGAAGCGAGCACGCCGGAATGCGTGTAAGGGATCTGAAGATATTCAAGGATACCCTGAATAGCACCATCCTCACCAAAAGGGCCATGCAACGCATTGAACGCCACATCAGGCCTCAGCTCTGCAAGAACGCTGGCAACATTGCGGTCGACATCGATACGCGTGACGCGGTAGCCGCACCCTTCGAGTGTTGCCGCACAGGCAGCACCGGAGGATAGGCTGACAGGACGCTCAGAAGAGAAACCGCCCATCAAAACGGCAACATGCTTTACAGCCTTCTGTCCAGCCACGTTAGTCATCCCCTCTGCGCATTCCCTGCGCTCGAATCAAAAATAGAATCAGGATAGCCCGGCGACACAAGCCGCAGACACCCAAGTCAGGAAAACCCTGACGAATCAAATCACTGTACGGTTAACCATAAAGAATCAGAGAGTTGATTCCGTGGCAAGCCCCTATCAAAAGGGGAGCAACTTACGCATGACTCAACAAGCGCAAAAAAGCCCGGTATTTCAGTGGGAAATCCGGGCTTCTTAAAATGTTAATTTTTATAAGAATTCTTTCACTTGCTTGCCTTCTTGGAACAAGCCGAGCCGTTTAATCTCCCAATGAAGGCGAATGCCGGAATTCTCATAAACTTTAGCGCGAACTGTCTCACCGAGCGTTTCGAGGTCATATCCGGTCGCATTGCCGGTATTGATCATGAAATTGCAGTGCATCTCTGACATCTGCGCCCCACCGACACGCAGACCACGACAGCCTGCCTTGTCGATTTCTTTCCATGCGGATGTGCCTTCGGGGTTCTTGAAGGTTGAACCGCCGGTTTTTTCGCGCACAGGCTGTACTGTCTCGCGGTGATTCTGCACCTCGTCCATCGCCTTTTTGATTTCCTCCCGGTCGCCCGGAATGCCCTCAAACAATGCTGAGGTGAAGATCAAATCTGGTGAAGCCGATGAGTGCCGATAGGCATAGCCCATATCGGCATTGGACAGGATGTGCAGATCGCCCTTGCGATCAAGTGCGCGCACTTCCACCACGCGTTCGCGCGTTTCAACGCCATTAGCACCCGCATTCATGCGCAAAGCGCCACCGATGCCACCGGGAATGCCGTGATAGAAATGAAAGCCACCAAGACCAGCGTCAAGGGCCGCAGCAGCCACACGCTTGTCTGGCGTTGCCGTCCCTGCCCTGAGCTGTGTTTCAGAAACCTGCTGAACTTCTCCAAAGCCCTTGGCCGACAAACGAACCACAAAGCCCGGGATACCGCCGTCACGTACGAGCAGATTGGAGCCGATACCTACAACCAGAAGCGGAATCTCTTCTGGCACAGCTTTCAGAAATTCCGACAAGTCTTCTTCGTCAGCTGGTTGGAACAAAACCTGTGCAGGGCCACCGGCACGGAACCAAGTGATCTTGTCCATGCCAGTATCCGGCATCAGCTTGCCGCGCAGGCTCGACAGCTTGCCGTCGAGCTTCTTGAGAAGCGCCTCGCCGCTTTCCATTACTTGCTTCCCTGTTCAGCCAGTTCTTTGGGAAGCGCATAAGCCCATTGCGTAATATTGCCTGCACCCAGACAAACCACGAAATCACCGGGTTCAGCGATGGATGCCACCAGTGGCGCAAGTGCTTCCGGCCCGCTTGCATAACGCGCGTCGCGGTGACCAGCCGTTTTGATACGCGAAACCAGCGCTTCCGAATTCACACCCTCAATCGGGTCTTCGCCAGCGGTATAAACTGGCGTCACAATGACTGTATCGGCGTCGTTGAAGCACGCTGCAAACTCATCAAACAGGCTGTGCAGACGCGTATAGCGATGCGGCTGGACGATACCGACAACTCGCCCCTTGGTTGCTTCGCGTGCGGCTTTCAGCACAGCGCGGATTTCAACGGGGTGATGTCCATAATCATCAAATATCTCGACACCATTCCACGAACCCGTATGCGTAAAGCGGCGTTTCACACCACCGAATGCTCCAAGACCACGACGGATATCGTCGGGTGAAATACCCAGCTCATGCGCCACGGCAATCGCAGCTGTGGCGTTGGAAACATTGTGCAGACCCGGCATTGGCAGACGCAGGTCTTTGATCTCCGTCGTCTCACCCTTGCGCGAACGGATCAGCACGTCAAACAGGCTGACAGCACCTTCCATGCGATGGTTGAGAAAACGCACATCAGCCTGCGGGTTTTGCCCATAGGTCACAATACGACGATCCTCAATGCGGCTCACCAGAGCCTGAACTTCCGGATGATCGAGGCACATCACACCAAAACCGTAGAATGGCACGTTCTCAACGAACTGCGCGAAAGCTGCGCGCACATTGTCGAAATTGCCGTAATGGTCGAGGTGTTCGGGATCGATATTGGTTACAACCGCGATATCAGCTGGAAGCTTCAGGAACGTGCCGTCGCTTTCATCCGCTTCAACAACCATCCAGTCGCCATCGCCCATACGGGCATTGGTGCCATATGCATTGATGATGCCGCCATTGATGACGGTCGGATCAAGATGACCGGCATCAAGCAAGGCTGCCACCATTGAGGTCGTTGTGGTTTTGCCGTGTGTGCCGCCAATAGCAACTGCACGTCGGAAGCGCATCAGTTCAGCCAGCATTTCAGCGCGGCGAACGATTGGCAGAAGTTTTTCACGTGCAGCGACAAGCTCAGGGTTGTTTTTGCGGATCGCAGTCGAGACGACTATCACTTCCGCGTCGCCAAGGTTCTCGGCCTTGTGGCCGACAAAGACCTCAATGCCCTTCTCGCGCAGACGCTGCACATTGGCGCTGTCAGATTGATCAGAGCCTTGAACCTTATAGCCGAGATTGTGCAGCACTTCCGCAATGCCGCTCATGCCGATGCCGCCTATCCCGATAAAATGGACAAGCCCGATATTCAGCGGCATTTTCATGGCCGGTTTCCTTTTTTCAATTCTTGTACTGATTTACCTGCTGCAATAGCCTCTGCCAGATCAGCAAGCAACTGTGCGGCATCCGGCTTACCAACGCTTTTTGCAGCTTTTGCCTGTTGTTCAAGCCTTTCAGGCTCGTTCATAGCTGAACTGATGATCTCAGCCAGTCGCTGTGCAGTCAGCTCAGACTGTCGCACGACCTGACCACCACCTGCTGCCGCGAGCGCCGCCGCATTGGCTGCCTGATCATGATCGAGCGCATGCGGGAACGGCACCAGCATGGCTGGACGGCCAATCGCCGCGATTTCTGAAACCGTCGAAGCACCCGAACGGGAGATCACGAAATGCGCATCCGCAATGCGTGCAGGCATGTCGTTGAAGAACGGCGCCACATCGGCGGGGATTTTCAGATTCTGATAAGCCGTACGAACGGCAGCCTCGTCCTCTTTACGTGCCTGCTGTGTAATCAGCAACCGTGCGCGTTCGGCGTCCGACAACAGCGCAATCGCTTCGGGTATGGCATTCGAGAAGAACTGCGCTCCCTGACTTCCACCAAACATCAGCAGACGAAAACGCTGACCTTCTTTTGCAGGCTTATAGGGCATATTGGCCGCAGCAAGCACAGGTGGGCGAACCGGATTACCGGTCGCAATAATCTTGTCGGCGTGTGCACCGCTCGTCTCAGGCAGGAAACCACCGGCAATTGCTTTCACGCGTCCCGCAAGGCCCTTATTGGCGCGACCCATGACGGCGTTCTGTTCATGTACGACGGTTGGGATTCCCAAATTACTTGCAGCATAAAGCGGTGGCAGCGTTGGATAGCCACCAAAGCCTGCAACCAGTTTCGGCTTCAATCGACGAAATAGTCTGCGCGAATCAAGATTGCCCTGCCACAACGACCAGAAGGTCTTTATGAGTGCTATTGGATTGCGGCCTGAAATAGTGGCTGAACGGATCACATGCACATGGTCTTCGGCAAATGCACCGGCAAAACGCTGAGCACGCGCATCAGTCGCCAGATGCACATCCCAACCACGTATCTTCAATTCATGAGCCAGCGCTTCCGCCGGAAACAGATGACCGCCAGTTCCCCCGGCGGCCAATACGATTACGCCTTTTCCCATATTCCCCTCACAAAGCCGGAATGCGCTCACCCATACTGACCGTATGCGTCATACGCGCTTCCGGACGGCGGCGTGTCAACGCCAGAAGAATACCCATGGTGATCGCAATAGCGACCAGCGAGGAACCACCATAGGAAATGAATGGCAGCGTCATACCCTTGGCAGGCATCAGATGCAGATTAACCGCCATGTTGATGATCGACTGGAAGCCAAACAGAATGACGATACCGGACACAGCCAAACGTGTGAAAGCATCGCGCTCGCGAAGCGCAATCGAAAGCCCGCGGATCACGATGAACGCAAAAAGCGCCATGATGATCATGCACAGAATGATGCCGTATTCTTCAGCCGCAACCGAGAAGATAAAGTCGGTGTGGCTGTCAGGGATGATGCGCTTGACCGTACCTTCGCCCGGACCTTGTCCAAACCAACCGCCGCGCAGAATAGCTTCGCGGCCTGCGTCCACCTGGAACGTATCGCCCTCACCCGTCATGAAGCGGTTAACACGGCCTGCAACGTGATCAAATGTCAGATAAGCGCCAAAAGCACCGCAGACTGCGATGCCGCCAAGAACCAGAATCCAGAACATTGGCAGGCCTGCCAGGAAGAACATTGCACCCCATGTGCCCGTCGTCAGCATGGTCTGGCCAAGGTCAGGCTGGAGCACAAGAAGCCCGACAGTCGCGATAAAAAGCAGCATTGCAAGGAAATTGCCCGGCATTTCGCCGCCACGTTCCCGCTCAGAGAAAAGCCACGCGCAAATGACCACAAATGCGGGCTTCATGAACTCGGATGGCTGAATGGAAATGCCCGCAAGGCTTACCCAGCGGCGCGCGCCCTTGATCTCAATACCGACGAAAAGCGCTGCCGCCATCAGCAACAGCGATGCGCCCAGCAAAACCAGCGCGAAGCGCCTGATCTGGCGTGGCGTCAGGAATGACACCCCGATCATCACGATCACAGCCGGGATCATGAAGAAGGTCTGGCGCTCAACAAAATGGAAGCTGTCGAGGCCGATGCGCTGCGCAACGGCAGGACTTGCCGCAAAGGATAACAACACGCCAAGCCCCATCAAGGCCAGACATGCAGCCAGAAAGTAACGGTCGATTGTCCACCACCAATTGGCGACAGGACCGCGGTCAACACGACTTACCATCAGCTTTCCCCTCTCATCGGCTCAACACCCGGGAGCGCAAGAACGGCGTTACGGAATGCATCACCGCGTTTTTCAAAATTCTGAAACTGATCGAAACTCGCACATGCAGGTGAGAGCAGCACCGCAGGTTCGTTTGCTGCATCATTGCCTGCATCACGTGCAGCATGCTCGACGGCAATGGCCAAGGTGTCGGAAATCTCGAACGACACGGCATCCCCAAGCGTCGCAGCAAACTGCGCCGCTGCTTCACCAATAAGATAGGCTTTGGTGATGCGCGGGAAGAAGCTCGATAGCGATGTGATGCCACCAGCCTTGGGAACGCCTCCGGCGATCCAATAAATGTGATTGGCGAAAGACGACAATGCAGGTGCAGTTGCTTCCGCATTGGTTGCTTTGGAATCGTTGACGAACAGAACTTTGCCGCGATATCCCACCTGCTCCATGCGGTGTGCAAGACCCGGAAAGCTCTTCAGACCAGCACGAATTTCTTCGATTGAAAGACCAATAGACAAACAGGCCGCGACTGCAGCCAACGCATTCTGCGCATTATGCGCGCCGCGCAGCGAACCAATACCTTCAAGTGAAGTCAGTTCTTCGATCTGACCATTTGTTGTCGAATAAAGCTTTGCGCCGTCAGCGAAGCTTCCATTCTCAAGGCGCTTATTCTTGGAGATACGTGCGACTTTTACACCCTTACTCTCAAGGCGTGTCGCAATGTCCGCGCAATATTCATCGTCCACACCAATGATTGCCACACCGCTTTTCTCAACAAGCCGTTCTTTAATGGCGGCATAGTTTTCCATGGAGCCATGGCGGTCGAGATGATCAGGCGTAAGATTGAGAAGAATACCGGCAGTCGGATTAAGCGAAGGCGCCAGATCAATCTGGTAAGACGAACACTCGACCACATAGAAGCGGCTTGGTGCAGGCGGTTCCAGTGTGAGAATGGCCGTACCAATATTGCCGCCAAGCTGCATATCGCGACCGGACGCCTTGATAATATGCGCGATCAGCGCAGTCGTGGTCGATTTACCGTTGGTGCCGGTTATGGCGATGAACGGGCAATCGGGCGCGATATGATTACGCTCGCGCGCAAAGAGTTCAACGTCACCGATGACTTCAACGCCTGCGGCACGCGCCAGATCAACCGTCCAATGTGGCTTCGGATGAGTGAGAGGTACACCCGGCGAAAGCACAAAGGCAGCGAACTGCGACCAGTCCGCCTGCCTCAAATCACCAGTCGCCAACCCCGCGCTCTGAGCGCGGGCAACGCTGTCGGGATTATCATCCCAGGCAATGATCTTCGCTCCGCCGGCCACGATGGCCTTGGCAGTGGCGATGCCCGACCCGCCCAATCCGAAGAGGGCTACAGTCTTATCTTTAAGGGCGGTGATCGGGATCATTCTTCGTGCCTGTTATCTGAGCTTCAAGGTAGAAAGGCCGATCATGGCGAGGATGATCGCCACGATCCAGAAGCGGATCACGACCTGACTTTCCGTCCAGCCCTTCTTTTCAAAATGATGGTGAATTGGCGCCATCAGGAACACGCGCTTACCGGTGAGCTTGAACGAGCCGACCTGAATAATGACCGAAAGCGCTTCAACCACGAACAACCCGCCAATGATGGCAAGAACGATTTCGTGTTTGGTCGCAACTGCAACTGTTCCAAGCATGCCGCCCAAGGCCAGCGAGCCGGTGTCACCCATGAAGATAGCGGCAGGTGGCGCATTGAACCAAAGGAAGCCAAGGCCAGCACCAATGACTGCACCAAGCACCACGGCAAGCTCACCCGTTCCAGGCACAAAATGAATTTGCAGGTAATCGGCAAAAATCGCATTGCCCGAAAGATAAGCGATGAAGCCAAATGAAGCGGCAGCAACCATCACTGGCACGATTGCAAGGCCGTCAAGACCGTCCGTCAGATTCACAGCATTGCCCGCACCCACCATGACGAAGGCTGCGAAAGGAATAAAGAACCAGCCGAGGTTCATGACGAACTGCTTCATAAACGGGAACGTCAGCGACGAAGAGAAAGGTTCCTGGCCAGCGCGCATGATGATGAAGGCCGCAACAGCTGCGATCAGAAACTCGATAGCGAGACGCGACTTGCCGGAAAAGCCCTTGTCCGACTGCTTCGTGACCTTGAGATAATCGTCATAAAAGCCAATGGCGCCGAAGCCAACAGTAACCATGAGCACAACCCAGACATAGACGCTGGAAAGATTGGCCCAGAAGAAACATGAAACGAGAATACCCGTCATGATCATCAGGCCGCCCATGGTCGGCGTTCCGGCTTTTTTGAAGTGGGTCTGCGGACCGTCAGCGCGGATTGGCTGACCTTTTCCCTGCCGCGCGCGCAGCGAATTGATGATGGTCGGTCCGAACAGAAACACGATCAGTGCCGAGGTAATCATCGCGCCGCCGGTGCGGAACGTGATGTAGCGGAACACGTTGAACGGTGTCACATGCTCGGCAAAAATTGTAAGAAGCATCAACATGCGGAGAAAAATCCCTCAAAATCGCCTATTCAGCAGGCACCACCGGCGGAAATTGGTTTGTCAGCGCCTTGACGATCTTGGAGAAGCCGATCCCCTTGGAGGATTTCACCATGACAACATCGCCGGGGCGGACTGCTTTCATCACCAGCGGTAACAATTCATCGGTGCTCTGCCTGTATTCGACGTGAATTTCAACCGGCAAGGCGTTTTTGAGCACCGACATTTCACGTCCGCCGATGTAAAGCACATTCACTTCTGCATCGACGATAGGCCGTGCAAGATCGGCGTGGAGCTTTCCTGACTGACGACCAAGCTCGAGCATATCACCTAAGATTGCGATGCGGCGACCACGTGGCCCCTCCGGCGGAGTGGCCTGGAGAAGCGACAGCGATGCGCGCATCGAAGTTGGATTTGCGTTGTAGCTTTCGTCGATCAACGTGAAAGAACCACCATCCGGATGTTCCAGCACGTGACGTGCACCGCGTCCGCCTTCTGCCGAAAGCGTCGCCATTGCGATGGCAACCTTTGCCATATCCGCACCGACAAGATGAGCCGCGCCCAGAACAGCCAGCATGTTCTGCACGATATGGCGTCCCGGCATACCAACCTTTACGACTGCCTCTTCGCTGCCGATCTTGACCGTCATGCATGAGCAGGTCGGATGCATCTTCGCTTCGCGCAGGCGATAATCGGAACGGGCATTCTCGCCAAAAGTCACGATATGCTCGATGCCTGCCTTTTCAGCCAGTTCTTCAAGCTGTTTGAAACGCTTGTCATCACGATTGAGAAGCGCGTAACCGCCCGGCACAACACCTTCAAAAATCTCAGCTTTCGCGACTGCGATTTCTTCAAGATTGGCAAAATGCCCGAGATGCGCAGGTGCAATCAGTGTGATCAGCGCCACATGCGGACGCACCATCTTCACCAGCGGACGAATTTCGTCGTGATGATTCATGCCGATCTCGAACACACCATAATCGGTATCGGCAGGCATACGGGCGAGCGTCAGCGGCACACCCCAATGATTGTTGAACGAAGCAACAGAAGCGTGAACTTTGCCTGAATCGACCAGCACATGACGCAGCGCTTCTTTGGTTGTGGTTTTGCCGACTGAGCCGGTAACAGCGATTATCTGTGCCGTGGATCGTTCGCGCGAAGCAATACCGAGCTTGGTGAGGGCCTCAAGCACGTCCTCGACCACAATCATCGGAACTTTAAGATTACCGAGTGCAGGAAGACGGGATTCATTGACAACCAGAAGACCTGCACCCGCCGCCATGGCAGCGGTTGCAAAATCATGACCATCAAACAGATCGCCTTTGATCGCGAAAAAAGCTTCGCCGTCCTTTAGCGTGCGGCTATCGATGGAAATCCCGGTGATACCCGCAGGCAACGTACCGAAAGGCCGGCCTTCCATGGCCTCCACCATATCGGCAGATGTCCAAAGCCAGTCACTCATTCCTTATGCTCCTCAAGGCGCGCAGCCAGTGCTGCCGCCACTTCCGTATGATCCGAGAACGGCAGCGTGATGTCGCCGACGATCTGGCCTTCTTCATGCCCTTTACCAGCAACAACGAGTGTGTCGCCCGGCATCATCATCGATACAGCGGTGAAAATTGCTTCGCGGCGGTCGCCAATTTCAGTCGCGCCCGGTGCCGCTGCCATGATTTCCGAACGGATTTGTGCAGGCACTTCCGAACGCGGATTATCATCGGTGACAATGGCCACATCCGCGAGGCGCGCAGCAATTTCGCCCATGATCGGACGCTTGCCCTTGTCGCGATCGCCACCGCAGCCAAACACCACAATCACACGACCCGTCGTGAATGGACGGACGGAAGTCAGAACATTTTCGAGCGCTTCCGGCTTATGTGCATAATCGACGTAAGCGGGAGCCCCCTCTTCCGTAGCACCAACCAGATCAAGACGACCCGGCGCACCTTTAAGACGCTCAAGCGCGCGCATAGCAGCAGCCGCAGGAACACCTGTCACGATTGCGAGGCCTGCTGATACGAGAGCATTCGCCACCTGAAAATCACCTGCCAGCGGCAACGCGATTTCGAAGATTTCATCGGCAATGCGAACCTCAACATGCTGGCGGAAACGCTCATGCTCGACACGTTTAATGGTGATGAAATCACCCTTGCGGCCGACAGTCTTGACGTCACAACCAGCAGCCTTCGCCGCTTCAATCGCCTGCGGAGAGAACTGATCATCTGCAAAAATGATTGCAGGCGATCCTTTTGGCAAAAGTGTATCGAACAGGCGCATTTTTGCGTTCAGATATTCTTCGATCGTCGCATGATAATCCATGTGATCGCGACCGAGATTGGTGAAAGCACCGGCGGCAAGCTTCACACCGTCAAGGCGGCGTTGATCAAGACCGTGCGACGAGGCTTCCATTGCGGCATGAGTAACACCTTCATCGGCGAGTTCAGCCAGAACACGATGCAGCTCAACAGGATCGGGTGTGGTCAGCGAATTATAATCGCTGCGCGTTGGCGAAAAGACGCCAGTCGTTCCGATATTGGCTGCAGGAAAACCTGCATAAGCCCAGATCTGTCGTGTGAAGGAAGCGACGGACGTCTTGCCGCTCGTACCGGTGACAGCGACCATGACTTCGGGCTGTTTGCCATAAAATTGGGCGGCAGCAACTGCCAAAGCGTGACGCGGATCATCCACATGCAGCACCGGCACGCCCGGATTTTCCAGAGTCACATTCTTGCCCGCGATAATCGCAACTGCGCCGCGCTTGACTGCATCGGCAGCATAGGCAGAACCATCAGCCTTTACACCCTTGAGGGCCGCAAAAAGGAAGCCGCGTTCGACCTTACGAGAGTCTGACGTGACGCCGGTAATGTCCACTTCGCCCGCAGTGCCGGAGGCCAGTTCTTTAAAGAGTGTAATTTCCTTCAGCTTCATGGTCTTACCAAATCCAGGTTCAGTGGTGTAGCTTCCGCTCCCAATGGCGAAACTGCACGGGTCAGTCGTTTATCGAATCAGCGGAAGCGATCTCTGCTTCTGCTGGCGCAAATTCCTGTTTAAAATCGGGCTTAACCCCCAAAAAGGTGGCTGAGCGACGAATAATGTCTGCAACCATCGGGGCGGCATTAAGACCAGCGGTTGCGCTGTACTTGCCTTCTTCTGGTTTTGGCTCATCAATGATCGTCAAAACAACGTAGGTCGGATCGTCCATCGGGAAGGATGCTAGGAACGCGTTGAAGCGTACATCTTTCGAATAACGGCCGTGCACAACCTTTTCCGCCGTGCCAGTTTTACCGCCAACGCGATAGCCCTGAACCGTCGCGCGCTTACCCGAACCACCCGGAGCGGTGGAGTTCAGACGATAAAGATAGCGCATATCGGCAGAAACCTGCGGATGTATAACCTGCTGCGCAACCTGATCAGCCTGAGCCTGTGTACGGGTCAGGAATGTCGGTTCAATCAGCTTGCCGCCATTCATCAACGCGGCAGCACCCACTGCCGTTTGAAGCGGTGTCGTCATCATGCCATGACCAAAGGAAATGGTCATGGAGTGAACTTTCTTCCAGACGCGTGGTTCGACCGGACGCGCAACTTCCGGCAATTCCGTCTGCATGCGATCAAGCAGGCCGATCTTCTTGAGGAACGCGCGATGGCCTTCGATGCCAACCACATTCGCCTCATGACCTGAGCCGATATTAGACGAGAAGATAAACACTTCGGGCAGCGTCAACACGCGGCCTTTACCGTGGAAGTCGCGGATGGTCTGGCGACCAATCACCAGTGGCCGTGATGCGTCGATCCTCGAGTTAAGATTAAACTTGCCGGAATCGAGCGCCATTGCTGTCGTGAAGCTCTTGATCGTCGAGCCCATTTCGTAGGTGCCCGCCGACATACGGTTCAGACGATCCTTGTCGAGTGCATGCACTGGATTGTTGGGATCGAAATCAGGAACAGAAGCCATGGCGATAACTTCGCCGGTCTTCACATTCAGCACCACAGCACCCGCGGCAATTGCGCGATAGCGGTCGACGGCCTTGACCAGCACGTCACGCATAATGTGCTGAACACGAATATCAATCGAAAGCCGAACTGGCTCAAGCGACTGGCCGGTTGCCATACCGACCGCACGCAGATCACTTAGACCCTGGCTGTCGATATATTTCTCCATGCCGGCAATGCCCTGATTGTCGACATTCACGAGGCCGAGAACATGAGATGCCGTTGGGCCGCCAGGATAGAAACGGCGCTTTTCGGTACGGAAACCGATACCCGGCACACCAAGCGCCATGATCTGGCTCTGCTGGCGTGGCGTCAAACCGCGCTTGATCCAGACGAAGCCTGCACCACTCTTGAGACGGCGATAGGTTGCTTCCCAGTCGAGATCAGGAATGACCGTCGAAAGAAGTTCGATGGTTTCATCCGGATCGACGATCTTGCGCGGCTCGGCAAAGAGCGAAGATGTTTTGATATCTGTCGCAAGAATTTCACCGTTGCGATCCAGAATGTCGGGACGCGATGCGAGCTGGTGTACGGCAGGACCGTTGGAATCATCGTCCTCACCACCAATCACGCCAAAATAGACTAGCTTGCCACCAATCACGCCGTAAATGCCGACAAAACAGGCAATTGCCATCCACAGACGATTGCGTGCGCGATTGCCATGCTTCTTACGAGAACCAACAAACGCCATATTGCCGGCCAGCTTTTCATTGCCAACCGGCGCATTGCCGTTATTCAGATTTGGACCGCTATTAAGACTTTGGCCCTGGTCGAGGTTCTGCTTGTTCTTTTTGGAAAATCCGAGCTTCAGCCGCATGATCAGTGCCTCGCTCCATTCTTCTTGATGCTGCCGGTGGTTGTTGCATCGGGTACGAGAACACCGCTTGCCACCAGTTCATCACTGCCTGAAATAAGTTTCTGAATATCGTCCAGCTGGCGTTCCGGAATGTCCTGCACACCCATCGCAAGCTGCTCTGCTTCGATCGGCTGCAGCTTAAGTTCCTCAGAGTAAACGCCCACGAGGCTCTGCAAGCGACCCGGCTGGGTCATCAAAGCCCAATCCGCGCGCAGAAGCGTAATCGTATCCTTTTCGGAATCAATCTGGCGCTTGAGCTTGGCAATAACAGCGATCTGCCTCTCCGCATCATACTTGATGGTATAGGTGATCGTTGCTGCTACCAGCATCGCCGCTATCATGATGAGTTCAAAAGTACGCAGCACTCGTTCAACTCCGGGCCAGTTCATGCGTTTCGGGCAATTTGGGCAGCCCGAAAAGCGAAAGATCATCTTCAAGAGGCGGGTTTTCGGTCCTCAGACCAGCGCGCAATTTTGCAGAGCGCGCACGTGGATTGCGCTCTTCTTCTTCTGCAGTTGGACCAACGGCACCTTTCACTGCAGGTGTAAAACTCGGATAGCGCACATGCGTCTCAGGCAGATGCCTTGAACCGGCACTGCCGCCAGCGCGGTCGGCAAAGTAGCGTTTGACCATGCGGTCTTCGAGCGAATGGAACGTAACGACGACCAGACGTCCGCCCGGCTTGAGAACGCGTTCGGCTGCAAGCAATGCCCGCGCCAGCTCGCCCAACTCGTCATTCACATAGATGCGCAGCGCCTGAAACACGCGCGTAGCAGGATGAATAGGCACTTTCGGATTGCGACCGACCAGCGATTCAATAGCATTGGCGAGATCCAGAGTGCGCGTAAAAGGCTGTGTTTCGCGGCGCTTTTCGATCATGCGTGCGATACGGCCCGCATTGCGTTCTTCACCCAGAAAATTGAAGATGCGAGCAAGATCGCCCATCTTCAGACGGTTCACCACATCAGCAGCACTTGGCCCATTGCGTGACATGCGCATGTCGAGAGGCCCGTCCTTCTGGAAGGAAAAGCCACGCTCGGCTTCGTCGATCTGCATCGACGAGACGCCGATATCAAGCACAACGCCATCAACTTTCTCGCCTTCACCCTCGACTTTTTCAACGGCTTTATCCAACGCCGAAAAGCGGCTCTCGACCAGATTGAGCTTGCCTTCGAACTGCTTTTCCATAGCGCGACCAGCTGCAATTGCGGTCGGGTCGCGATCAATAGCGATGACATTGGCACCCTCTTCCAGAATACGCCGCGTATAACCGCCCGCACCAAACGTGCCGTCGACGATTACCTTGCCGGATTCAGGCTTCAAGGCTTCAATCACTTCGGAAATGAGCACCGGAACGTGACGGTCCTTAGCCCCTTCAGCTTGAGATGTGTCTCCGCCGAGGCTAGCCATCATTCCGATCCTTTCTCGGGCTCACATCCCGCTAAACTGTCTTTGTCTGCATGAATTCCGGCCAATTGTAGACAAGTCCCAGCTTGGCGGATTCGATCAAACAGTTATCGGATATTAAGCTTAATGAACCGTTATCCTTTGCTACGCACATGCAGAAAACCGGGCGTTATACAAAAGTTTTTCGAGCACGTTTTTACGGAACAAATCGACGACAAATCGTGCTTTTGAACGGCAGTTCAATACCGCAATATCAGTACAGCTCGATCACATATTTATGAGAAAAGCCCCCATTCGCGGCCGTTGACGGAAAAGCTTCACAGGTTTATTAATTGCAAATAATTCGCAATTGCATTTTGAAAGCACACAGAATGGCATTTAAGATGGCCCCTCGGGGGAGTACTCCCCCCGCACAACACGACGTCACATTTGAAGGCTGGCGTCGTGATCGTGGCGAAGCGTCCATGTCAGACGTACACCGGTCAATCCGGGTCAGCCGATCAGGCTCAAAACTTCGCCGCGCGACGGCGTTCTTCGGCCCCGGCTATCTGGTTGCCGTCGGCTATATGGACCCTGGCAACTGGGCGACTTCCCTCGCTGGCGGCTCCCGCTTCGGCTATATGTTGCTGTCGGTCGTGCTGATTTCCAATCTGATGGCCGTGCTTTTGCAGGCACTCTGCACCCGACTTGCAGTTGCGACAGGTCGCGATCTTGCGCAAGCTTGCCGGGATGCCTATCCGCGTTTCCTAGCATGGCCCTTGTGGCTTTTGGCTGAACTCGCTATTTGCGCCACAGACTTGGCTGAAGTCATCGGCACGGCAATCGGTCTTAATCTTCTTTTCGGCATTCCACTGGAAATCGGCGTCATCATCACCGCAGCAGACGTACTCCTCGTTCTCTATTTACAGAATAAGGGCTTTCGCCGCGTCGAAGCACTCATCATCACGCTGTTGGGCGTGATTGCTCTCTGCTTCCTGATCCAGATTTTGATGGCAGAACCCAAATGGGGCGAAGTAATCCGCGGCTTTGCGCCAACGACTGAAATTCTCCGAAATCCGGATATGCTTTATATAGCATTGGGTATTATTGGTGCGACGGTGATGCCGCATAATCTCTACCTGCACTCAGGCATCATTCAAACCCGCGACTATGGACATACCCTGCCGGAAAAGCGCGAAGCGATCCGATTTGCGACGCTGGACTCCACCATCGCCCTCACCTTCGCATTGCTGGTCAATGCCTCGATCCTGATCCTCGCCGCAGCAAGCTTCCACGCAACCGGCAATACCGGGGTAGAGGATCTCGACAAAGCCCATGCTTTGCTCAATCCGCTGCTCGGCTCGGCACTGGCGCCTACCCTCTTTGCAATTGCGCTTCTGTGCTGCGGGCTCAATTCGACCATTACGGCAACCATGGCCGGTCAAATCGTGATGGAAGGCTTTATCGATATCAAGTTGAAGCCCTGGCTTCGCCGCGCCATCACACGTTTCGTTGCGATTGTGCCCGCAGCCATTGTCACCATCATGTATGGTTCGCAAGGAACGACCGAGCTCCTTATCCTGTCACAGGTCGTACTCAGCCTGCAGCTGCCTTTTGCGATCATACCGCTGGTGATGTTCACGGCAGAAAAGAAGAAAATGGGCGCTTTGGTTGCCCCGCGCTGGGTTACAATCCTTGCAGCAATCACCGCCGCCATCATCGTCGTCTTGAACATGAAACTCATCTACGACTTCTTCACAGGCGTGCCAATTTGAGGCGGCACAGCGGCTTTCCAACCCGGAAAGCCGCTTTTTTTATTTGACCGCTGAATTACCACCATCGGCATAAAGCGCTGAACCAGAAACAAAGCTCGCCATTGGTCCTGCAAGAAAGAGTGCTGCCTGGGCAATTTCCTCGGGCTGCGCTATCCGCTTCATTGCATGTAGACCCGCTGCCCATTCTTTCTGTGCGTCGCTACCTGCCATCGGCGTATCGACACCGCCCGGCAAAAGCGCATTGGCTCTGATGCCCTGCGAGCCATAGTCCGCGGTGATACCCTTTACCAATCCCATCAACCCAGCCTTTGCCGCACCATAGAGTGACATTCCTGGAATCCCAACGCTGGTGCCGACAAAAGTTGATGTGAAAATGATTGCACCGCCGCCAGACATGAGCATCGATGGTATCTGCAATTTTGCGCCGAGAAATGCAGATGTCAGATTTCCAGCGATCACATTGTCCCAGTCATCAAGGCTAGCTTCTATCAGCGGTCTGATCGGACCAACGGTACCCGCATTATTAAAGGCAATATCAAGACGGCCAAATTCACGTTGAGCAGCAGCGACCAGTTGTTCATGTGTTTCAACTCGGGAAGCATCCCCAACCACATAACGTGCTTTTCCACCAAGCTCTTTGATGACCCTCGCCACCGACTCAAGTGCTCCCTCGTTACGCGCATTCAAAACGACAGCCGCACCTTGCGAAGCAAACAGCGTTGCCGTAGCGCGCCCTATTCCCGATGATGCACCGGTAATGATCACGACCTTATCTTTTAAGCTCGACATGAAAACCTCCTTGGTTGAGAGGCTCTGAAATAGATGCGCAATAAGAACACAACTATCCGTTTCCTGCGATCAAACAGAAATGTCGATTAACCAATATAAGTGAAAAAGTGTCAGTCGGTCTGTAAGCCGGGTTCTGTATGGCTGGACTTGCGTCCAACGTGGCAGCCATTCATCTGGGACGGATGTCGCCACCCGCCTCTTGCAACCCACCCGGACGGCTGATCCGGAAACTGATTATCAGCCCTTGCGGGCTGATGCGCCGTCCCTATTCGGTTTTGCTCCCAGTGGGGTTTACCGTGCCGCCTGTGTTGCCACCGGCGCGGTGGGCTCTTACCCCACCCTTTCACCCTTACCCCGTCATCCCTGCCGCTTCGTGAAGCGGTACGGAAGACGGGGCGGTCTACTTTCTGTGGCACTATCCCTAGGGTCACCCCCGCCGGGCGTTACCCGGCACCGTATTTCCATGGAGCCCGGACTTTCCTCACCTGCCGCCTTTCGGCATATGACAAGCGCGGCTGCCCGACCGACTGACGGCGCGTGTATAGCATGATCGTGGAAAGTGGGAACCGGGTTTTGAAAAAAACTATAGACAACAGAAAAGCCGGCAGCGAAACCGCTACCGGCTTTTCGTTCACATCATCGGTTTGGAACTCTACGCAACCGACAACGTAAATCTGGAGCACATCCCGAAAAGTGGGAACCGGATTTCGGAACGAGATGTGCGTTAGAACAAATATTTAAAGGCCGGCCATATAGGTCTTAACCGAGCTGCAATACTTTGCAGAAGTCGGGTTCATGCGCTTTGCGCCATGACCGGCATTGTACTTGAGGATGGTGCCGCAGGTGCTGCCGCCGCCAAGCTTCTGTGCCATGGCAAGATACTTCATGCCGAACTGGATGTTGGTTGAAGGCTCATAGAGGCCCTTTGCCGAACCCGTGTAACCCAGACCGCGAGCTGTCGAGAGCTTGATCTGCATCAGACCAATTTCACCGGCAGCACCCCGAACGTTTGGCTGGAAATTGCTTTCGTGACGAACAACGGCATGAGCCAGCGAGGAAGATACGCCGTAAGTTGCAGCATAACGATTGATGATCTGTGAGTAACCCTTGCCGCCCTGCACAGACTTTGAAGTCTCGCCACGCAACTTGGAACGCTTTGCACTTTTAGCTGTTGGCGCAGCACGCTTGGTGATGACCGAAACCTTCTTGGCAGTCTGTTTCTGATCTGCCCGTACAGCCGCGCGGGATGCCTTTTCAGACTTGTTGGCTTCAGCGGTCTTGCTCTGTGCTCTTGCCTTGAGCAGATCTGTGAGATTGGTTGGCTCATTAACGGGAGCACTCATCGCAGAATTAAGGCCAAATGAACTCATGGCGCCAATGAGGGCGCATACAACAACAAATTTTACTTTCATAACCTACCGTCTTGGATCGTTTTTATGGGGCATTGCTGGTCTTGGGGGCAGCGTTGCCGTTTATTTATGATCCCGCTCGACAAGCATTTTTGCCCGCCCGTCACCGCTGGGAATGGCAGATCATTTGCTGGGGAAATGCAGCCGAAGATTGGTTGGGGAAGTAAAATAGTCTTACAGGTTGTAATAAACGCTGTCACATTTCGTGATGCGCGCCACAGTGGAAGAGGATCACCACCTAAAGCTGCAATTGTTCTAATTTGATGAAATTATTATGGAAATATGAAAGTCCGACACTGCTCGATCCTGCCGGACCATGCGTGGTCAAGCGGTAACATTTTGCAATGAAAAAATCAGCCTGTAGAGGGTATCTATAGTAGATACGTCGGCTACACCGTCCACATTTTGTGTCCGAAAATGTCGCTGAAACGCCTTAATCACGGTTTGTGTGGCCTCATCGAACACACCATTGATCTCGATTTTATAGCCATAAAGGGCAAGCATGGACTGCAAAGCCTCCACTGGCTGGCCCTGTTCGCCACGTGCGAGGAAGCGCCCGCCACGGATCGGCGTTGGTTCAATGTAGTGGCCAATGCCTGCTTCATACAGTTTCTTCCATGGGAAGTTATGCCCCGGGTCCGTCTTGCGTTCAGGCGCAATGTCGGAATGCGCAAGAACATTTTCCGGGCGGATCTCATAGCGTCCGCATATGCTGCGACAAAGATCGATGACGGTTTCAATCTGTCTATCTGCGAAAGGTGGATAGTTTTCCAAGTCACCCGGATTGACAATCTCGATGCCAATGGACGCCGAGTTGATATCGGTTTCACCCTTCCAGAAGCTTTGACCTGCATGCCATGCTCGTGCCTTTTCAGACACCATCTGCACCACACGGCCATCTTCGAGAACGAGATAATGAGCAGAAACTTCCCGCTCGGGTGACTTGAGTACATCCAAAGCTTCTTCAGCTGTTGCCAGCCCTGTATAATGCAGGATGAGGAAGGTCGGCGTCTTGCCATCGCGGCGGGGACCAAAATTGGGTGACGCATCCAGAGAAGCGGCCGGATAGTCGGGCTTTTCCAAAGACAGTTCCGCTACAAGTTCTTCCTGCGAAGCGTCGGCGCTGCTCATGCGGGCTCCAATTGTTTTTCGACACTTGCCCAAGCCGCATTGATGGCTGCAAGACGTGCATTCGCGATATTTATGAATTCCAGCGGAAGACCTTCCGCATAAAGCCGATCCGGATGGTGTTCTTTCACCAATGAACGGTAGCGCTTGCGCGCGTCCTCAAACGAAACGCCGCGCACCAGCCCGAGAATGGCATAAGGATCGCCCTCACCTCGATTGACATGCCGCAATGCGATACGCTCGAAACTTTCCTCATCGAAGCCGAAAATCTCGGCAACGCTGGACAGGAAAGCCATTTCCTTATCGTGCACATAGCCGTCAGCGGTTGCAATGTGAAAAAGTCCGTCGAGAATATCTTCAAGGAGATGACAGTTCTCATCACCTTCACGGCAAAGGCCAGCGAGCTGACGCGCATAGCTTTCATAACCTGCAACGTCCTGCTGCGCGAGATTATACAAGCGAACGACATGGGCATGTTCTTCTGGCGGCACGGAGAAAATGCTCTGGAACGCGCGAAACTCGTCCTGCGTCACCACGCCATCGGCTTTGGCCATTTTGGCAGAAAGCGCAATCATCGCAATGGAGAATGCAACGCGCCTGCGCGTATCCGCATCGCCTTCGAAAACCGTTCGCACAGCCTCGATAACGCTTGAAATAGCGTTCAGCGTGACGGAGGTGACAAATTCACCAATGCGAACCCAGATAGACATGAATCGTTTCTATATAATTCCGTAAAGGCTGGAAACAGCAACCCGTTGCAATCGACGAAAAAACAATAATTTAGAAGAATATTGCGCTTTGCAGAGACAATTATTGCGCAGCCTGACGAGCCTCGAACGAACGCTGCGCGGCAGCGACTGCCGCTTCACCAGCGGCCTGAATCTGGTCAGCGCTTTGGCCGACAGACTTGGCTGCGGCTTCTGCATTGCTGCGTGCACGTTCAATGGCTGCATTCTGCTCTTCAGGTGTCATGACACCTGAATTGTCCTGCAAAGCCTTCATCAGATCAGGGCCAGCCTGCTTATCAGCGTCAGGCGCTGGAGTAGCTGTAGTTTGTTCCGGCTGAGTTGGAGCAGCAGCCTGCTCGTCCTCTCCTCTGCCGCAAGCGGCAAGGGCAACAAGAACAATAGCGGAAATCAGAAACAGAAAATGACGGCTCATAACAAAAGCCATAACCGAAGAAAGCCTGCGTTTGAACATGGAAAACGCAGTTATATTGTCTTTATTGACGACCACTGCAAAATTATCCATCAGCTTTGCTCCTTTCGGGGCAAATGGCGGCCCATTGATTGGACCGCCATTCGTTTGCCAGCAAATACAACTGGCATTAAAATCACGCAAACTGCAATTTTAAGCATGTCTTTATCCGAAAACGGGTTCCCACTTTTGGGAGACATGCTTTAGTTTGCAGGAGGCGAACCAGTCGTTCCTGGAGTCGATGGCGCAGGTGCTGGTGTCGTCGGCGTGGTTGTATCGTTATTTGAAGGCGCTGCTGGTGCAGCCGGCGCTTCAGGCGAGGGCGATGCCGGTGCCTTGCTGGCGTCGTTTGAATTGTCGCTGCAAGCTGCAAGCCCCAAAAACGATACGGCAGCAACCGAAGTAATCAAAAACTTCTTCATGATGGCTCTCCTTCCCTAAAATTCAGCGTTGCGGGGATATAGCCAACGCTGTTTTGGTTTTCCGTGTCTGACCGATCAGTCCGATCAATCACCTTACGAAGACGGTCGTCACACCACTCTTAGTCCCCGGTGATGCTTTTCGACGACGCCAACGTCACACCAGAAAACGGCGAGGATGGGGAAAGGTTCTCTCAAATTGTCTTACGGCTGGTAACAAACCGCCATAATAACAAAGTTTTAACCTTAGTTTCCCACCGAAACAGCCGTCACGCCCCTGTTACCGGCAGATGCTTAACTCTGGCAAACAAGGTTGGATTCGCCTTGGAACCTTCGCGCATCTTGCCCGAAACGATTCAGAATTTCGGAATGCGCTCTTAAAATACGGGGAGCATGGAATGACCGGCCAAGATGCCAACGACACAATCCTCAAGCGCGCAGTCACACAGAACCATGCGCTTTCACGCGATGGCGTCTCCGAAAGATTGTTCGCCTGGCTTTTCAAAGGACTGGTCTATCCGCAAATATGGGAAGATCCTGAAGTAGATATGGCGGCACTTGCCATTCAACCGGGCCATCGTATCGTTACCATCGCGTCAGGCGGCTGCAACGCTCTTTCTTATCTAACGGCTGATCCGGCATCGGTAGAGGCTGTAGACCTCAACAGCGCCCATGTTGCCTTCAACCGTCTGAAATTGGGCGCCTTGAAGCATCTGCCAGATTATGCCAGCTTCTATCGCTTCTATGGCAAAGCGGATGACAAGGCCAATCTCGCCGCTTATCAGCGTTTCATCCGTCCGCATCTCGACGGGGAAAGTCGCGCATATTGGGAAAAGCGCAAATGGAGTGGTCGCCAGCGCATTTCTATATTCTCGCGCGATCTCTATCGCCACGGCCTTCTGGGCGTCTTTATCGGCATGGGCCATCGCGTGGCCCGTCTCTATGGCATTGACCCGCGCGACATCCTTAAAGCCCGCACGATGGAAGAACAGCGCACTTTCTTCGACACTGCCCTCGCCCCCTTATTTGAAAAACGCATGGTACGGTGGGCGGCCGCTCGCAAATCCTCACTGTTTGGTCTGGGTATTCCGCCTCAGCAATATGATGCACTGGCAACAGCCGGAAATGGCGACATGGCATTCGTCCTGCGTGCTCGGCTTGAGAAACTCGCTTGCGCTTTCCCGCTGACCGAGAACTATTTCGCCTGGCAGGCTTTTGGACGCGGTTATAGCGGCGACGAAGAAACCGGCCCTTTGCCGCCTTACCTTTCAAGGGCAAATTTCGACACGGTTCGCGCCCGCGTTGATCGTATGACCGTACGCAATGCCAATTACACAGAGTTTCTCGGCCACAAGTCTGCCGGATCGGTGGATCGCTACATCTTGCTCGACGCACAGGACTGGATGAACGACGCGCAGCTCAATGCACTTTGGAGCGAAATTACCCGCACAGCAGCTATGGGCGCACGCGTTATCTTTCGCACTGCGGCAGAGCCAAGCCTCTTGCCGGGTCGGGTTGATCCATCAATCCTTGAACACTGGCACTATCACGAAGAAGAATCCCGCCAGTTGCATGATCGCGACCGCTCTTCAATCTATGGCGGCTTCCACCTCTATATACTGAAGGATGCGTGACATGGGCACAAATCCGCAACGAGCACAGAGGCAGATCAAGGGCATTGATCATGCCAGCCTGATGGATAGGGTCTATCGGCGGCAGCGGCATTTCTATGATGCCACGCGCAAATATTACCTTTTGGGCCGTGATCCTATGATTGCCGGACTAAACGTGCCGGAAGGTGGCAGCGTGCTTGAAATCGGCTGCGGCACAGGACGCAATCTTGTCAAAGCTGCACAGAGCTATCCCGGTGCTACGCTCTTCGGCATCGATATTTCGGCTGAAATGCTCGACACCGCACTTCAGGCAGCACAGCGTTCAGGAATTGCAGATCGCACCAGACTTGAACGTGCCGACGCCACGCATTTCGATCCTGCTGCCCTTTTCGGCCAGGATAGCTTTGATCGTATCTTCATTTCCTATGCTGTTTCGATGATACCGCAATGGCAATCGGTCATTCGGGAAAGCATCCGACACTTAAACCCCGGTGGCGAGCTGCATATC
This sequence comes from Ochrobactrum sp. AN78, assembly GCF_029909885.1. Lineage (NCBI taxonomy): Bacteria > Pseudomonadati > Pseudomonadota > Alphaproteobacteria > Hyphomicrobiales > Brucellaceae > Ochrobactrum > Ochrobactrum sp. AN78. The sequence continues at coordinate 358,313 of NZ_JASAMU010000001.1, read as the reverse complement.
GTCGATTTTGGCGATCAGAAGCGCCTGCCGCGATGGTTTAAGAAGGCGCTTTTCACATGGCTCACATGGTTCCATGTGACACCGCGTAATGATCTCTTCAGTGTCGCGGATCAAATGGCTGCGGAACAGGGCGCCACCTCCAAAAGCATAAATCTTTATCGTGGCTTTGCTTGGATTGCGGTCATTCGGGCCAGATAGATTTCCGACGGCACCCTTGATTATCCTTCAGCTGGTGCGACACAATCAATTTCCCGCAAAGTTTTGCCAGCATAACTGATGACGTTCGCACCCGGATCGCGTAACCGTTGTTGAGATTGATTCGCGACATCGGGACCACTGTATGAACCGTCTGGCCAACCGCAGCATTCTTGCCCTTGGTGTTTTCCTTCTGTCCGCCTGTACGACAGTGGATTACGACTTCTCCGATGTGAAAAAGTCCGGCAACTCAATGCAGCAGATGGCGCGACCAACCGGAGCGGTTAACGCACCGCGTTTCGGTGACCGCAAACCGTTTGAATGGACCGGCAGGACACCGTGGCATTATCCGATCCACGGCACGGATGTTTCCAAATATCAGGTCGATGTCGACTGGAGCGCGGTGAGGCGCAGCGGAATTTCCTTTGTCTTCATCAAGGCAACCGAAGGCGGCGACCGTTTCGATGACCGCTTCACCGAACATTGGAACGGCGCGAAACAGGCTGGCATTCCACGCAGCGCCTATCACTTCTATTATTTCTGCCGTCCAGCTATCGAACAGGCGCGCTGGTACATTCAGAATGTGCCGCGCGATCCGAATGCTCTGCCGCCCGTTCTCGACATGGAATGGAACGCACAGTCACCAAGCTGCAAGCTGAGACCAAATGCGGTCATCGTCCGCAAGGAAATGAAGATTTTCCTTGATGCGATAGAAAAGCATTATGGCAAGCGCCCGATCATTTATACGACAGTTGATTTCTTCGACGAAAATGATCTGAACCAGCTGCGCGAATACCCATTCTGGCTGCGCTCAACTGCGGGGCATCCGACAGAAAAATATGGGCCCCACCCTTGGACATTCTGGCAATATACCGGAACGGGTACTATTCCGGGTATCAAGGGCGATGCAGATATAAATGTCTTTGCAGGTAGCGCGGGTGCCTGGAAAAAGTGGCTGGAAAGCAACAAGGTCCGTTAACTCATCGTTAATTGGGTACTCACACCAAGTTTTGCTTCATTTCCGATGCGTGATGAGGCAATAGCTTGAAAAACCCGACGGGGAGACTTCCCCTATGAATTGTGAGTTTTCTCGATGAAAATTATAGCTTCAGTGATGGCTACCGCCTTGCTGGCATCGACTGTAATGTCTGTCGCCCAATCTGGCGCAAAGGCTTCCGGTTCTCCCGCACCGTCTGCCAGCGCCGACAGCACCGTCAACTTGCCTAAGCCCGAATGCGAAACTGATTACGGTCAGTGGATGGACAATCTGACTAAGGAAGCACGCGAAGCAGGCGTTGGCGAAAAGGGTATTGCCGAACTGCATAAGGCGTCGCTCGAACAGAAAGTTCTTGATCGCGACCGCAAGCAGACTGTCTTCAACCTGACATTCACCGATTTTTCAAAGCGCCTCATCTCGGAAGCGCGCCTCAAGAACGGCCAGAGCAATCTGATCAAGCATGCCGATGTTTTCAAGAAAGTCGAAGACACCTACGGCGTTCCAGGCCCTGTTCTTGCCGCCTTTTGGGGGCTTGAAACCGATTACGGTGCCATTCAGGGCGATTTTGACACGCTCAATGCACTTGTGACACTTTCTTATGACTGCCGCCGTCCGGATCTGTTTCGCCCGCAGCTGATCGCTCTTCTCAAGCTGTTCGATACCGGCGTTGTTGATGCTGCCACAACTGGCGCATGGGCTGGCGAAATCGGCATGATGCAGCTTCTGCCTAAGGATTATCTCGAGCGCGGCGTTGATGGCGATGGCGACGGCAAGGTGGATCTGAAGAACAGCGTTCCCGATGCGATGATGACCGCTGGCCGCATGATTTCCGAACTCGGCTGGAAGCGCGGCGAGCCGTGGCTCGAAGAAGTACGCATCACCAAGGATCTGCCTTGGGAAGAATCCATCCGCACCAATCGCAAGCCACATTCATGGTGGGCTGAGCAAGGCGTGGTTGGGCTTAAAGGTCCACTCGGTCCAGATGACGGCGATGCATCGCTGCTTCTGCCACTGGGTCGCAAAGGCCCTGCATTCTTGTCCTATGCGAATTTTGATATTTTCGTAGAATGGAACAAGTCGATTGTTTACGCGACAACGGCTGCCTATTTCGCCACCCGCCTCGCTGGTGCTCCAGCCTTCAATCCTGGCAATCCCGATCAGGGTTTGACGCAGGAGCAAATGAAGGAATTGCAGACCAAGCTTCAAGCCCGCGGCTATGACATGGGAAAAATCGACGGCGTTTTTGGCGTACTGACGCGTGATGCCGTTCGCACCGAACAGTTGCGCCTTGGAATGCCTGCCGATTCATGGCCAACGCCTGAATTGCTCGAAAAGCTCTAAACCAAAGTAAATCAAAGGCGCGGACCACCCCCGCGCCTTTCAACTTTTGCAAGTTATTCCAAGCGCCATGATTTCCACCCTTATCATCGTTCTGCCCGTCTTCGCTCTCATCTTTTCAGGTTGGGGTGCATTCAAGCTGAAGATATTGGGGCCGCATGCAATCGCAGAGCTCAACCGTTTCGTTGTCTATCTGGCCCTGCCAGCCCTGCTTTTCGACATCATGGCCAATACCCACGGCAGCGATTTGTGGCAACCCGGCTTTATCAGCGTCTTTCTATTGAGCAGCGCTATCGCCTTTGCCCTGCCTTTCATCATCCGCCTTCGCGGCAAGTTATCTTTGGCCGACAATGCGCTTGATGGACTGAACGCCGCCTACCCCAACACGGGTTATATGGGCATTCCGCTTTCGATGATCGCTTTCGGATCCGGCGTTCTGGCTGCTACAACGATTTCTATCATCATCACCGTCTGCGTAACCTTTGCCTTTGCGATTATCTTGATCGAAATCGGAATGCAGACTGAAAAGAAGCCACTCCGCCTTATCTGGAAAGTCGCGCGGTCCCTGATCCGCAATCCGCTTATCTTTGCGCCCGCTCTGGGAACGCTCTTGTCGTTTTCAGGCCTGACGATCCCGGCTCCTGCCGAAACCTTTCTGAAAATGCTGGGCGGTGCGGCTTCGCCTTGCGCACTTGTAGCGCTTGGCCTTTTCCTTGCACAAACGCGCAAGATCGAGCGCGACAGCATCAACGCCATCGCATTCCTCGTTTCGGTCAAGCTGATCGTCATGCCACTGGCAACATGGTTGCTTGCGGTCTATGTCTTCGGACTTCCTCCGCATCTGGCTCAAAGCGCAACACTGCTCGCAGCGTTACCCGCAGGCACGGGTCCCTTCATGCTTGCGGAGCATTATCGCCGCGAAGCGGCCATTACGTCGAATGTGACCCTTTATTCGACCGTTCTTTCGGTGTTCACCTTGTCGGGATTCCTCGCATTGATCCGTTAAACGATGACGTAAAATAGCCAGTTCATCGTTCGGAGCGTGGCCAAAATTGGCGGTTTCGTGGCATTTTCATGAAATGTGAACAAATTTTTACAGTTAAAAATTTCAATGACTTAGCTAGTAAACAAAAGGTTTTTTTCCCTATCACCCCTTATTGCAGTACGAAATGTTCTTTTGTTTAAGCCAATTTGCGCTTAGATTCCGGGTCTCTACCAGCGCGTGCCCGACCTCGTCGGGTGCATATAAGGAGACAGACCAATGGGACTTACGCGATCTCTGAATGTCCTCATGATCTGTGCAGCATTCGCATTTGTTGCAGCGTTGATAGCAGGCGTTATTCCCTGAATTGGGATAGCCAAGCCATTATGGCGGCATCGGTTCTTGAGGATAGACCGATCCGTTTTAGAAGCAATTCCAGTAACAGTGCAAAGCGGTTTTACTGGAATTGCGAAACAAAACCCAAAAAGAAAGCCCGGTTTTCAAACCGGGCTTTTTTCATTTCATGCAACTTCTAAAGCAGTTTCCGTATTGGGTCTGATGCCAATCATATGGCAGATCGCAAACGGCAGATCGGCTCTGTTCATCGTGTAGAAATGGAAATCCTGCACGCCTCGTTCGATGAGGTCCATCACCTGCTCCGCAGCAATCGCAGCAGCAACGAGCTGATGGGTCTGCGGATCATTATCCAGCCCCTCAAAGCGTTCAGCGAGCCAAGTCGGAATATGCGTGGCCGACCGCGCACAGAAGTTTTTCACCTGCTTGAAATTATGAATTGGCAGTACACCCGGCACGATTGGGATGTAAATGCCAGCACGGCGCACACGTTCGACATAGCGCTCGAAAAGCTCGTTATCAAAGAAGAACTGCGTAATGGCACGGGTTGCACCATTATCGACCTTGCGCTTGAGCATATCGATGTCGGTTGCAAAGTCCGGGCTTTCCGGGTGCTTCTCAGGATAAGCGGAAACCGAAATGTCGAAATCATCGATCTGGCGCAATCCGGACACCAGCTCAGCGCTGCTCTGATATCCTCCGGGCGTCGAGACATATTTTTCGCCGATACCTGCTGCGGGGTCCCCACGCAACGCCACGAAGCGTTTCACGCCCAGGCTTGCAAATTCACGTACGACTTCGTCAACTTCTTCCTTCGTCGCATCCACGCATGTGAGATGTGCAGCCGCATCTACATCGGTTTCTTTCAGGATACGCGCCACAGTGCGGATCGTGCGTTCACGTGTGGAACCGCCTGCGCCATAAGTTACTGACACGAATTTCGGCTTCAACGGCGCAAGACGCGTCACGGTTTCCCACAGGCGCTGTTCCATTTCTTCCGTCTTGGGTGGAAAAAACTCGAACGATACGCGGGTGGTCTGGCCGATATCCGATCGGCGGGAAAGACCGTAAAAGCCCATTAGACTGTCTCCGTTATGCTTGCATTTTGGTGCGCTGGCTCGGCAATCAGCAAGCGTGGGTCGCGGCCGAGCCATAGCTTGACCGTCAATCCGTCGTCACCATTTGCAGCCTTCGGCCCCAATTCAGTCGTCTTGGCAGGTTCAAGCCCTGCATCCTTCATCCATCCCAGCATTTGCTCATCGCTAAAGCCAAGCCTGAGATGTGCATGTTCCTCACGCAGGAACTCGAGTTTGTGCGGTGCAAAATCGACGATCAGCAAACGCCCACCCGGGCGAAGCGCGCGCGCCGCTTCACGGATTGCAGCAAGCGGATCATCGAGGAAATGTAGAACCTGATGGATCGTCACCAGATCGAAATTCTCCCGTTCGACAGGCAGCGCATAGACGTCGCCCTGCCGTACCTGCGCGTTGCCTACCGATGCGAGATCGAGATTGGCACGCGCTACCGAAAGCATGTCGCGGTTGATATCGATGCCCAATCCGCGCACATAAAGCGGCGAAAACAGTTCTAACAATCGGCCCGTACCCGTACCGACATCGAGCATCGCCTGAAAATGCTTGTCACCAATGATGCCTTTGAGAGCGACTTCAACCGCGTTTTCGGAAACATGCAGCTTGCGGATTTCGTCCCAGCTACCAGCATTGGCACTGAAATAAGCCGCAGCCTTTTCCTGACGGCTTGATTTGACCTGCGACAACCGTTCCATATCGCGTTCGATCAGTGGATCAGCTGCATCGAGCCGCAGCAGCAGATTGCGTGCGACTTCCCCACACAGCGCATTGTCCGACAGGCGGAAATAAGCCCAGGCACCTTCTTGATAGCGATCAATAAGATCAGCTTCACCCAGCAGCTTGAGATGGCGCGAAACACGCGGCTGCGACTGCCCCAAAATTGTGGTCAGATCTGAAACGGTGAGATCGCCCTTGGAAAGAAGCGCAAGGATGCGCAAGCGGCTTGGTTCTGCCACTGCTTTTAACACATCCACCATCTGATCGAGCTGCAGGCGCAATTCGCAATCTCCATACGCTTCTAAAGATATAAAGATATGTTTATATGAAGCGCGGATCACACGCAAGGAATTTTCGCGACCCAATGCACAGCAAACTATACCTCCCTTATGGGAAGTCATTTGAGCTGAAGGACAACCGAGTTATGATTATTGCGAATCTTGCTTCGAGCGCCCTAACATACTGGACTACGCGTCGCCTTTTCGGGAACTGATTTTGATTCTTCGGCGGATACGGTAGCGTGAAAGGAAGACGGCTATGAGTGCAGGCACTGTGCGCCAGAAGGCAATCGCAAAATCCCTCACGCTTTTGCTTCCCGCGGTCCCCTATTCCGATTCAGAGCCAATTCGCGCGGCAGCTCTTGCACCACATATGAAAACGCTTCCACCATCAATTGCCGTATGGCTCGCGACGGTAGCCCATGTTCGTCACATGCACACCGATTATGACGTCCTGCGTGATGATGGCTATGACAAGGATTCGGCACGCTTCTTTGTGATGGATGCCATCAACTCCAAGCTGACGGAATGGCGCGCGACACGCCTTGTCACTTCGGATGAGGATGAAGCGGCGGTAACATAACCGCCGCCTACAGCATCTTTCTTGCAAATCTCAGTGGGTACCATGTCCTTGCAGATAGCCATGTTTGCGGGGATCTGGCATTACAAGTCCCACGATAAACACGATCACCATCATGATGGTGACATACCAGAAGAATCCGCTTTCAAAGCCGACCTTCTTGAACCAGAGTGCTACATATTCGGCTGTGCCGCCAAAGATCGCATTGGCAATCGCATAAGAGAACCCGACGCCCAAAGCGCGCACTTCTGCGGGAAACAATTCTGATTTCACGATACCGCCAATTGACGTGTACATGCTCACAATGGCCGAGGCGATTGCGATGTAAACAAACGCCATGGTCGGGCTCTGCACCGACCCAAGCACAGTCAGCAGCGGAATAGTGGTCAACACCGATACGCCCCCAAATGCGATCATCATCGGCTTACGGCCCACCTTGTCGGAGATATAACCAAACAAAGGCTGCATCAGCATGAAAGCGAACAGAGCAACGGTCATAACCTCGCTTGCCGTTTCCTTATTCATGCCTGCTGTGTTGACCAGATATTTCTGCATGTAGGTCGTGAAGGTATAGAAGGTCAGCGAACCGCCGGCCGTGAAGCCCACGACAACCAGAAACGCCTTGCGATGGTTCTGCCAGATATTGGCGAAGCTGCCAGCAGCCTTGTTGGCACGCGATTCCTCAGTCGAGGTTTCATGCAATGTACGGCGCAGAAACAGTGCTACGATTGCTGCAAAGCCGCCAATCGCAAAAGGAATGCGCCATCCCCACTCGTGCAGTTGTTCTGAAGTGAGGAAGAACTGCAAAATAACCAAAACCAGAACGGCCAGCAGTTGCCCGCCAATCAAAGTCACATACTGGAAAGACGAGAAAAATCCGCGGCGACCAGCCAGCGCGACCTCACTCATATAGGTTGCAGTAGTGCCGTATTCGCCACCGACCGATAAGCCCTGCAACAGCCGCACCACCAGCAACAAAAACGGTGCCCAAAGGCCAATCGTTTCATAGGTCGGCAATATTGCGATGGCAAAGGACCCCAGACACATCATACTGACCGAAATCAGCATGGAGGTGCGGCGGCCAAGCTTGTCGGCTAGACGACCAAACAGCCACCCACCAATGGGACGCATGAGAAAACCGGCGGCAAAAATCGCAGCCGCATTCAACAGCTGACTTGTCTGGTCTTCTGACGGGAAAAACTGTGACGCGAAATAAAGCGCGCCAAAGGAATAGACATAAAAATCATACCATTCCACCAGATTGCCAGAGGCACTGGCAACAATTGCATAGATGCGGCGGCGCGTATCATGAGCGTCGTGTTTCGCTTCAATCTCGCCATTGGCATCACTCTGCATTTCTGCATTGCTCATTCTGAAACTCCCGATAGCAGGCACCGTCACGAGGGGGAGCGCCTGCGTGACCACTCGTTTTGCACGGGAGAGCGCAAAAGCCAGTGATCGTTGACCTCATAAACAATATATTCGGCAGGTAGCCAGGCCTCAGTCATCAATCTGCAAAGTTGCGCTAGCTCGCCAGGAAGTCAGGCTTTTGACTTAGAGCGCATCCCGAAAACTGCGCCACATCTCGGCAAAGAGACATCGATGCTCCCAACCAAGCGATCCCTGCAGTTCGCAAAAAATACTAGGAATTACCTCCGATATCGCAAAATCATAGGAGCAATATCGTTTGCATGCAATCTATTATCAAAGACTACTATTCACAGACTTGGATTTAATGAAACAAGTAACGCTTTGAATTAAATATGTTTTACCGGGAAACCTCTCGATGTCTCCCGGTCAAATCTTTGTGAAAGGAACATATCCGTCTATTTGCTGGCGACGACAAAAAATCGCGGAAAGCGCAATAATACGCGGCCATCCTTCAAAGTTGGGTAATGTTCTTCGAGCCTCAATTTATAGGCTGTCAGAAACGCCTGCTGCTCCTTATCATCCAGCGGATCAAGAAACGGGCGCAGGCCGGTCGACTTCACCCACTCGATGATCGCATCGACATCAGCCAGCGGATGATTGTAGATCGTGTGCCAGATATCGATGCGGGAAGCGTATCCGACCAACGCATTGTAGTAATCGGTGACGGGTGCGAGCGGTCCTCTGCCCTTATCGCTAATCTTGGTGGCGAATGGTGCTGTCTTCGCAACTTCACGCATTAATTTGTGGGTCGGTTCACCCATGTTATCCGGCATTTGTACCGCAAGACATGCACCCGGCTTAAGCAGCGACAAAAGCCTCTTCATCTGCTCCGTATGATCGGGTAGCCACTGAAAAACGGCATTTGAAAACAGCACATCCGTTTCGGCATCCGGTTCGAACTTGGTCACATCGCCCAGATCAAAACTTACCTGAGGCAGACGCGTTTTTGCCTTTTCGATCATATCGGGTGAAGTGTCGAAACCCGACACTTGAGCATCTGGCCAGCGTTCAACCAGAAGCTCCGTTGAGTTTCCCGGACCACAACCAATATCAACAACCTTGCGCGGTTTATCGATTTTTATCTGCGCCAGAAGGTCAGCCGCCGGGCGGCTGCGTTCATCCTCAAACTTCAGATATTGCTTTGCGGACCAGTCTTTCATTCTTCACTCCTTGCAAACAAAAAGGCCGGTGCATTGCACCGGCCTCAATTTCTTTAGCGTGTCAGCGGCTTGTAGGTGACCCGCTTTGGATTAACGCTTTCAGGTCCGAGACGACGGACTTTATCCGCTTCGTAATCCTCGAAGTTTCCTTCGAACCATTCGACATGACTATCACCTTCGAATGCCAGAATATGCGTCGCCAGACGATCGAGGAACATACGATCGTGGGAGATGATAACGGCGCAGCCAGCGTATTTTTCAAGCGCGTCTTCGAGCGCTGCCAGCGTTTCGGTATCAAGATCGTTGGTCGGCTCGTCGAGCAGCAGAACGTTGCCACCTGCCTGCAGCATCTTGGCAAGATGCACACGATTGCGCTGACCACCGGACAGATTGCCGACTTTGGCCTGCTGATCGCCGCCCTTGAAGTTGAACGCACCGCAATAAGCGCGTGAGTTCATTTCAAATTTGCCGAGCTTGATGATGTCGTTGCCACCGGAAATTTCTTCCCAGACATTCTTGTTCGGATCGAGGTGATCGCGGCTCTGATCCACATAACCAAGATGCACCGTGTCACCAATACGAATGGAGCCGGAATCAGGCTTTTCCTGACCGGTGATCATCTTGAACAGTGTCGACTTGCCCGCACCGTTTGGCCCGATAACACCAACGATACCACCTGGAGGCAGTTTGAAAGTCAGGTTTTCGATCAGCATGCGGTCACCAAAGGACTTGGTCAAACCTTCAGCTTCAATAACCACCTGACCTAGACGCTCGCCAGCGGGGATCAGAATCTGGGCATCGCCCGGACGCTGATTGTTCGCAGCTTCGACCAATTGGTCATAAGCCTTGATACGAGCTTTCGACTTGGACTGACGCGCTTTCGGGCTTGCAGCAATCCACTGGCGTTCACGCTCAAGCGCCTTCTGGCGGGAATCGTCTTCACGACCTTCCTGAATCATGCGCTTGGACTTGGCTTCCAGATAGGCAGAATAATTGCCTTCGTAAGGAATGCCGCGACCACGGTCGAGTTCGAGAATCCAGCCTGTTACATTGTCAAGGAAGTAGCGATCATGCGTGATGAGCAGGACAGCGCCTTCATATTCACGCAGGTGCTTTTCGAGCCAAGCAGTAGTTTCAGCGTCAAGGTGGTTGGTCGGTTCATCAAGCAGGAGAAGGTCAGGCTTCGACAGAAGCAGCTTGCAAAGCGCAACGCGACGACGCTCACCGCCCGAAAGCGTAGTGACATCGGCATCCGCTGGCGGGCAACGCAGAGCTTCCATCGCCATTTCAACCTGACTGTCCAAATCCCAGAGGTTCTGGCTGTCGATGAGATCCTGGAGTGCCGCACCTTCGTCTGCGGTTTCATCAGAATAGTTCATCATCAGCTCGTTGTAACGGTCGAGAATAGCCGTTTTCTTGGCCACACCTTCCATTACGTTACCGAGCACCGTCTTTTCGGGATCGAGATGTGGCTCCTGCGCGAGATAGCCGCAAGTCGCACCGTCTGCGAGCCAAGCTTCACCGGTGAAGTCTTTGTCGAGACCGGCCATGATCTTGAGAATTGTCGATTTACCGGCGCCGTTTGGTCCGAGAATACCAATCTTCGCATCTGGGTAGAACGACAGATGAAGGTTTTCGATAACCTTTTTAGCACCGTAGGCCTTATTCAGCCCGGACATATGATAGATGAATTGGCGTGCCATAAAGCGCGTCGTCTCCACGAGTTAAAAAGCGCGAACGGCGAAAAAGCCGAACCGCAGGGAAATTGCTGCTGGGTATGTAGGCGAAATAGAGCGCGGAAGCAAATATCATCGCGCAGGATGCGCTGCGTTTTTGTTATTCACGCAGCCCGGTATCTGACTTGAGTAAACCTCAAATAAAATGAAACCGGGCGCGGATATTTCCGTCACCCGGTTTCCCCTCTGGCCACCACTCGGGAAAGTTTCCTCCCTTTCGCCGAATGGCCTGCTGGTTATGCCTTAACGACCAAAGCCTATCGTGTTCCATCATGTCCATGCGATACGCTATGGTCTTCGTTTCTGCGCCTCTGAATTCTCTTCAAAACTCCGTCCATATCCCCTGACAGAGATAGATTTGCTTAGGATTTCGCGGTTTTCAAGCGGAATTTTCTCAAAAAAAGCAAATGCCTAAAATTACCTCATTCAACCTCTGGATGCCTTTTATTGAGACGCTACAAAAAGAGAATTTGACTATTTGCGCGGCATAAATTCTGATGGCATTATGTCATTTGAAACCATTCACCGCTTGCCTCTGCCGGACGGAACCGAACTGCCCTATCGGCAGTCGTTGGCCTCAAACCCGAAAGCTGTCGTCCATATCTGTCATGGACTTGCCGAACACTCGGCTCGCTATACCCGTTTTGCCATAGCACTGAACCAGGCGGGGTATCATGTGTACGCACACGATCATCGCGGACATGGAGCCAATATCGGTCCACATGCACCAAGAGGCATGTTCGCACCAAAAGACGGCAATAGAGTGGCTATCGCGGATGTTCTGGCGCTAAACCGCCATATTCATGCAACCAATCCCGACCTGCCCGTGGTGTTATTCGGCCACTCAATGGGCGGGCTTATCGCGCTGAACTACACCCTTGCGCATTCGGATACGGTGGATGCGGCCGCTGTATGGAACGCCAATTTCAATGGTGGTATCGAGAACAGTGCTGCAATGGCATTGCTTTATACCGAGCGCATGCTCAAAGGCTCGGACGTGCCAAGCGCGCTGCTGCCAAAGCTTACATTCCGGGCATGGGGCAATTCCATTCCGGGTCATCGCACTGCTTTTGACTGGCTGTCTCGTGATGCGGCAGAAGTAGAAGCTTATGTGAACGATCCTCTCTGTGGTTTTGATGCAAGTGTGGCACTTTGGATTGACGTCTTCCGCATGATGAAGAACGGCGCAACCGACAGCAATTTCGCGAACATCCGCAAAGATCTGCCGTTCAATCTCGTTGGCGGGACTGAAGATCCGGCAACAGATAAAGCCAAAGCCACGCGCAAACTGGCGGACAGAATGCTGGCGTTGGGCTTTAGCAATGTCACTTGCACCATCTATCCCGGCACCCGCCACGAAAGCCTGAATGAGATCAACCGGGATGAAGTGACGCAGAATTTTCTGGATTGGCTCGCTGAAGCACTTCCGTCCAGCCGCATCTCCGGTTAAAACCGGCAGATATTCAAAGACCGGATCAAACTCACGATTTCTTGAAACATCTTGGTTTGCCTCGCAATCAATGTTATGGAGCCCGCCTTGCGCGCTACAGGGCATCTGTACATAGACATTAAGCACACCGGTTTTACGGCAAATGCGCAAGGAATGAAGGAAGCTCCGCTTGGCAACACCAACGATTTCTGTGGTCATCCCCTGCCGCAATGAGGCCGACAATCTCGCTTTTCTGCTCGATGAAGTCGACAGTGCCATGCTTGGTCGCGCTTATGAAGTGATTGTCGTGGATGATGGCTCGACAGATTCCACCAGTGACGTGCTGGCTGGCCGCATTCACGCAGGCAGGCCGCTGCGCCATATCCGCCATGATCGTTCTGCAGGCCAAAGTGCCGCTCTGCGCTCAGGTGTTTTCGCAGCGCACGGCCAGATCGTCGTCACGATGGACGGCGACGGCCAGAACAATCCAGCCTATTTGCCAGCGCTTGCAGATGCTCTCATGAATGCAGGTCCAGCCTTTGGTATTGCCGCAGGTCAACGCCTCAAGCGTACAGACACCAGGCTCAAGCAGCTTTCCTCGCGCTTTGCCAATAATCTGCGCGGCTCAATCCTGAAAGATAAGACGCGCGATTCTGGTTGCGGCCTGAAGGCGCTCCACACCGATCTTTTCCGTCAGCTGCCGTTCTTCGACGGCTGGCACCGTTATTTGCCTGCGCTAGCGCTTCGCGAAGGTTTCGATGTCGTGCATATCGACGTCACCGACCGGGAACGCCGCCACGGAAAATCCAACTATGGCATTCTCGACCGCGGCCTGCGCGGTATCCTCGACCTTTATGGCGTGTGGTGGTTGCGCAAGCGTCGTAAGGTTGTTCCGCGTGTGACGGAGATTACCCATGACTGACATTCTGAACAGCCTCACTCAATGGCTGCACGATGTTTTCGTAGCACAATGGGATGGCTGGATCATTCTGGGCTTCATTGCACAGGCCTGCTTTACCATGCGTTTTGTGGTGCAGTGGCTGGCGTCGGAAAAAGCCAAGAAGAGCGTTATGCCAGTGGCATTCTGGTTCTTTTCGCTGTTCGGCGGTGCGCTTCTTCTGATCTATGCGATCCAGCGCAAAGACCCGGTGTTCATCGCCGGTCAGGCACTGGGCCTGATTGTTTATGTTCGCAATCTCTGGCTCATTGCCAATGAGAAAAAGCGAACTACGGCAGCTGATTAAATCACCCTGCCCAACCCAAAATCAAAACGCCGATCTGACGATATCAGATCGGCGTTCCAGTTTGAAATATCACGCTTTGAGCGCACGCCCGACTGAACGATAATCCAGCCCGGTGCCAACCACATCATCCGCCTTATAGACGTTACGCAGATCCATCAGCACCTTGCCTTCCATCACACTCGCGAGGCGCTTGAGATCAAGTGCACGGTAGGCATTCCACTCGGTCAACAGTGCTACAACACCGGCGCCTTGTGCTGCCTCATAGGCAGAGCCGCACCACGTTACATCTGGCAGAACCGATTTTGCGGCCTCCATGGCTTCTGGGTCGTGCGCACGCACGGAAATCCCCGCCTTTTGAATAGCCGTCACGATATCGAGCGAAGGAGACTCGCGGATATCATCCGTATTCGGTTTGAAAGCGATGCCCAGCACAGCAACAATTTTAGTCCCGCTCTCGTGAGCAGCTGCAACAATCCGCTCCGCCATCGACTGTTTGCGCGCCTCGTTGACCGCAATCACTTCTTCGATCAGAGATTGTGGCGCATCGTATTTTTTACCTGTAGCCGCAAACGCGCGCGTATCTTTCGGGAAGCACGAGCCGCCAAAACCAGGACCCGCATGCAGAAACTTTGAACCAATGCGGTTGTCCATACCAATGGCACGAGCAACTTCCTGCACATTGCCACCAGTTTTCTCGCAAAGATCAGCAACCTGATTGATGAAGGTGACTTTCATCGCAAGAAAGGCGTTGGCCGCATATTTGATGATTTCAGCATTTTCCAATGATGTAACCACCATCGGCGTCTCACGCAGATAAAGCGGTCGGTAAAGCCGCTGCATAGCAGCCTTGCCGCGCTCGTCGTCAACACCGACCACAACGCGATCAGGACGCATGAAATCTTCAATTGCTGAACCTTCACGCAGGAATTCAGGGTTTGAAACCATCGAAAATTGGACACCGGGACGTGCCGCAGCGATACGATCACGAATACGCGCATTGGTGCCGACAACGACGGTCGACTTGATGACGACCACCGCACCCGGCTTCATGGCGGCTGCGATTTCATCGGCAGCCGCTTCAATATACTGCAAATCCGCCTCACCATCACCGCGTCGTGACGGAGTACCGACAGCGATCAGGATCACATCTGCATCTGCAACACTGGTCGCAAGATCGGTACTGAACTCAAGCCGTCCGTCACGAATATTTCGCGCCATAAGCTCATCGAGCCCCGGTTCAAAAATCGTGACCTTGCCCGCGGTCAAGCGCTCGATGATCGACGGATTTTTGTCGACACAGGTGACGTGAAAGCCGAACTCGGCAAAACACACGCCCGAAACCAGACCCACATAGCCCGTTCCGATCATCGCCAGTTTCATGATTTGGTCCTTTTTCGTTTATCGCAGACCTGCGAAGATTCCGGTTATAGCCTGTCGAAAATGGTGATTTTCGAGAACCGGCGCGCAGCGTACCTAAAGGTACGCAAGCACCAGAAGAGCAGAAAAGTGACATTTGCAGACGGCCAAAGCCAGAATATCGGTAGGTTCAGAGCCATTTATCGTAATCTGAGACAAGTAGATGTACCGGCTTCTCGTTTTCTTCAATATTTGAGAAGCGTCCGATCGGTTCGCGGAAAATATTATCCGTCAGATCGTCATTGACGGTCGATACTTCACCGATCAGCACGTCGCCACCCTCACCCCAGAAGGCGTGCCAGTTGCCCGGCAAAAGCGTCACACTTTCGCCCGGTGCAAGCTTGAGATGCGCGCCAGCTTTTTGCGTAACCAGACGACCGTCCGTCGCGACCGTGACCTCGGTTTCTTCATCCACGCTGCCGTCGGCGCGCGAATTGAAAAGCTCAAGCACCAGCGTACCACCACCACGATTGATGATGTCTTCTGCCTTCACCACATGGCGATGCATTGGAGAAATCTGATTCTTGCGCGAAATCATGATCTTTTCGGCGTAGAGCATACCGCCACCACGCTTGAGATCTTCAGCATTACCATTGCGCGTGGTGAAGAGAAACAGACCCAGATCGGCAAATTTGCCCTGACCGTAATCTGTAATGTCCCATCCGAGGCGACCGTCGAGAATTGCCTTCGCATCACTGGAAGTGCGTGTTTTCAGCTCTTCTGGCGACCAATAAGCAAAGGGAGGCATGATATAACCAAACGAGCGGATGAAAGCGTCGCTCTCGCGGATAATCTCATTAATTTCTGAACGTTTCATGGCCTCTAAGCCTCCCATAGAATGAAACAGGATATATTTCGCAGTTTGGTAACTGCCTTTGAGTGCTCTTGGCAATCCCACAACAGAGAGTCTCACACAATTGCGAAGTCCAGCACCATTCTCAGCGCGTCATTTTGGCGTGTCGTCTTTACGCGAAAATCATGTCGCATCCCAATGCGCGTTTAGAACATTTCAGTGATTGAATCATGACAACGGAAGCCAGTCTGAACAGAACAGAATGAACAGACAAGCCATTGAGATAACGGGAAAAGCCGTGCTTTCGGAAGACAACGGGAACAGTCGGTCGAGCAAACGTCGCTGAGAGAACAGCGTTAGCACGACCTTGATACGGCACAAAGGTTCGATTCTATGGACGTTCGCAATGAAATGCTGGGGCTTTTGACAGGGCGCGACCCAAATTTCAGCCTGGAACAGAAGTTTTACACTGATCCTGACTATTATAAGCTGGATCTGGAAAACATCTTTTACCGCGACTGGCTGTTCGTCGGCCATGATTGCGAACTGCCGAAGACCGGCTCCTATATGACTGTGCAGGTTGGCGCTTATCCCGTCCTGATCGTGCGTGATGCGCAGGGCGGTATTCGCGCATTCCACAATTCCTGCCGCCATCGCGGTTCGCGCATTTGTTCTGCCGAAAAAGGCACCACGGCAAAGCTCGTCTGCCCTTATCACCAGTGGACCTATGAACTGGATGGTCGCTTGCTGTTCGCCCGTCAGGTCGGCCCGGATTTCAAGCCGGCAGAATACGGTCTGAAGCACGTTCATTGCGAAACTGTCGCAGGCTATATCTATGTTTGTCTCGCTGACGAAGCACCTGACTTCAACAGCTTCCGCGCGCTTGTCGAGCCTTATCTCGCACCGCACAACATCAAGGAAGCCAAGGTCGCCTTTGAAAGCTCAATCATCGAGAAGGGTAATTGGAAGCTGGTATGGGAAAATAACCGTGAGTGCTATCACTGTGCGGCCAACCATCCAGAACTCTGCCGTACTTATCCTGAAGCACCTAGCGCAACCGGCGTTCAGGGTGTGATGGAAGACCCGGAAATCAACCAGCTCTGGAAAAACTGTGCTTCAATTGGTCTACCTGCTGAATTCAACATGTCGGAAGACGGGCGCTATCGCATCACTCGCATTCCGCTGCTACGCGACGCCGTGAGCTATACCATGTCAGGTAAGCCTGCCGTTAAGAAGCCATTGAGCGATAAAGTTGCTGGTGACACCAATATCGGCGCCATGCTGCTCTTCAACTATCCGTCCACATGGAACCATCTGATGGTGGATCACGCCATCTCCTTCCGCGTGCTGCCAATCAGTGCCGAAGAAACAATGGTCACAACCAAGTGGCTGGTCCACAAGGATGCCGTTGAAGGCGTTGATTACGACCTCGATGAGCTGACGCATGTCTGGATTCAGACCAACGACCAGGACCGTCAGATCGTGGAAGAGAACGCGGTCGGCATCCGATCGCCCGCTTACCAGCCCGGCCCATATTCGGTCGAGCACGAAGGCGGCGTGATGCAGTTCCTCGAGTGGTACACCAACACCATCACGCCTCGCCTGAAAGGCGAAGTCGCAAAGCTTAGCCGCGTAGCCTGAACTAAAAGCGTATCCCGAAAAGTGTAAAACGGTTTTCGGAAGAAGATGCGCCTAAAATAAAGCAATAGAGAAGTGAGAAGGCCATGCAGCCTCTGAAATATCTGGACGAGATGCTGCCGTGGAACGACAGGTTGCAGATGCTTCAATGCATCTCAGCTATCGAAGAAGCGCCGGACGTTATGACCTTCTCCTTCAAAACACAGGACGACAACTGGTTTCGCTATACGCCGGGACAGTTCATCACGCTCGAACTTCCAATCGAGCGGTCCGATGGGCTTGGACCGGTGTTGCGCACATATACGCTCTCATCCACGCCTTCACGGCCCTATCATATTTCGGTTACGGTCAAGGCACAGAAAGACAGCATCGGCACCCGCTGGATGCTCGATAATCTGCGTCCGCCGATGACGATCAAGGCCTATGGTCCAAATGGCGACTTCTCGCTCGCCAATCATCCAAGCGAGAAATACCTGTTCATTTCGGCTGGTTCAGGCATCACACCTATGGTGTCAATGACCCGCTGGCTTTTCGATTGTGCACCGGCAACCGATGTAGCCTTCATCAACTGCGCGCGCACCCCCGATGACATTATCTTCCGCAAAGAACTGGAACTTCTTTCCGGCCGCATGGAAGCCATGCATCTTGCCTTCATCGTGGAACAGTCTTCTGCGCGCCATGTCTGGCTCGGCCTTCATGGCCGCATCGATCATGCACGACTGGAGTTGCTGGCACCTGACTTCCTGCATCGCAAGGTATTCTGCTGTGGGCCAGAGCCGTTCATGAACGGTGTGCGTGGTCTGCTGGAACAATCCGGCTTCGGTATGACCAACTATCATCAGGAGAGTTTTCAGCCTGCGACGGAAATCTCTGCAGTACCGGTGCCATCCTCACTTGCAGCAACCACCAACACACCAACCGCGCCGGTTGCACCGGCCAGCGTCGTCTTTAGCCTTTCCGGCGTTGAAGTCGAATGCACAGAAAACGACACTATCCTGCTTGCAGCCCGCAATGGTGGATTGAAGATCCCGAGCGCCTGCGAGTTCGGCATTTGCGGAACCTGCAAAGTTAAATGCGTCGGTGGGGAAACCGAGATGACGCATAATGGCGGCATTCGCGATGACGAAATCGCTGAAGGCTATATTCTCGCCTGCTGCAGTCGCCCACGTGGTCGTGTCGAAATTGATGCGTAGAGCGTTTCCATTTTTGACTTAACGAAGGAAACGCTCACTTTTTTACGCCTTATCCGATGCATCGAAGCAGGATCGGAAATCAGTCCACTGGACTGATTTTTCCGCGTAGGCGCTGCGCACTTTTACTGGAAATGCTTTAAGCTTTCTTCAGAAATTCAGTGCGCAGCACAAGGCCTTTGACCTGCTTGGTGCTGCAATCAACTTCATCCGGGTTTCCCGTCAAACGAATACCTTTGACCAGCGTACCGCGCTTGAGCGTAGTTGACGTGCCTTTGACCTTCAAATCCTTAATCAGCGTAACAGAATCGCCGTCATTCAGCTGCGCTCCGTTGCTATCGCGCGTGATTACATCCGTCATGATTATCCCCTGTGGCCTCAGAGCTTATTGCGAAAAATGTGAAACAATTTTCCGGATACGCTCTCAACAAAATTGGTCGGTAGCACCAAAGACAATGTAATACCAGAACATGGATATTCGCTGGTATGGGCCTGCGCTGCTGACTATAGTTGGCTCAAAGCAGTCAGGAGCAATTTTATGATTGGTCACGCCCTTCTCGTCGTTGATGTGCAAAATGATTTCTGCCCCGGCGGCGCACTTGCCGTCGATAAAGGCGATGAAATTCTTCCCGCAATCAACCGGCTGATCGATGAGAGTGAGCATGTCATTCTGACACAGGATTGGCACCCGGCAGGCCATTCCAGCTTCGCAACAAGCCATCCGGGTAAACAGCCTTACGACACAGTCGATATGGCCTATGGTCCGCAGACATTATGGCCGGATCATTGCGTTCAAGGCACCCATGGCGCGGATTTTCACCCTGATCTGCAATGGACGCGTGCGCAACTGGTTATCCGCAAGGGTTTTCGCATCGGCATCGACAGCTATTCGGCATTTTTTGAGAACGATCACCAGACCCCGACCGGCCTCGCAGGGTATCTGCGCGAACGCAATATCAGTTCTCTGACACTCGCAGGACTAGCCACTGATTTCTGCGTTGCCTATTCCGCACTCGACGCAATTTCACATGGCTTTCAGGTGCGTGTTCGGCTTGATGCCTGTCGCGGTATCGACATAGGCGGCTCTATCAATGCCATGCTTGAGAAAATGCAAAAGGCGGGCGTTGAGTTCATCAATCAACCCGCCCTTGCATCGCATTTGCTCTAATTATTTTTCGATCTCGCCATCAGGCAGAACGACATAAATCAACACGGCAATGATGGTGATGAAGAAGCGGAACGCGGATTCAATACCGTTCCATGTGGATGACATCCACATGCCGAACCATTCGCCACCAATCGACATGAAGCCAACCTGCCAGACAAGAAAGCCCAGTGAGAGACCGGCAATCGCCCATTTCTTGGAGCGATTGAAACTACCGGCATCACCACCCAGACGGCCGAGCATCGCAAATGCTCCAATCCAGCATAGGATAGCCGTCACAGTTTCAGCGGCAATGATCAAAATGTACCCGGCATTGTGCAGGAAATTGCTGTCAATGGCGCGATATTTGATCGTCGCGTCGGGGAAAATCGTATCCATGAGCAGAACATGCTGCACGAATGCGAAATTACTGCCGTAGTCGGTAATATTGCCAAAAGAAACGAGTGTGGCGAAGAAGGCGATTGCCGCAACGAATGCGGTCTTGCTCAAACGAGTAACGACCATGGAAGACCCCTCTCCAGAAAAGTCGCAGCCGCAATCTTTTCGAGACTTGCGGCATATGCTGATATGCTCTGGCGATAGCACCATAAGCGCATCAAGGCTCGCTAACTCTTTCGATTCGGTCAAGAGAGCATTGCCAGCAAAAATGCCAAGCGGTTTTGCGTAGGATAATGCGTAAAAAACAAAAAGGCGGCTCGAAGCCGCCTTTTAGTGGCTTTTAACCCTGGGCTTTAATGCAGCGCGGCCTCATCTGCCTCTTTCTGCCACTCCGGGTTATTCTTGTTGAAGCGGATCGAGGACACCAAAGAGAGGCCGATTAGCACAGCGCCGATCAAGCCGGTGATGACTTCCGGAATGTGCACGAGCGTCTGCACATACATGATCACGGCCAACACCAGGATGGCGTAAAATGCGCCGTGCTCAAGATAGCGATACTGACCAAGTGTCTTGCGCTCGACCAGCATGATGGTGAGCGAGCGAACATAGAACGCACCAATGCCAAGGCCAATCGCGATAACGAAGAGATTAGTCGTGAGTGCAAAGGCACCGATAACACCATCGAACGAGAAACTGGCATCAAGCACTTCAAGATAGATGAAGGCACCAAGACCGCCGCGATGGACCATATCCACCTGTTCCTGCGAAGCGTCCAGCACCTCGCCTAAGCCTTCAACGGCCAGAAAGGTCAACAGGCCGAACAGCGCCGCGACCAGGAATGTGTGCGAATGCTCGGCATCGAGCTGATAGGAGAAGAACAGGATCAGCGCGATGGCAACGCCGATTTCAACGCCTTGAACCGATGCGAATTTTGACATGCGGCTCTCAATGATCTTGACCCAATGCACGTCTTTTTCGACATCGAAGAAGTATTTCATGCCGACCATCAGCAGGAATGTGCCGCCAAAGGCTGCGATACCTGTGTGGGATTCCGCGATCACCCGCGCATATTCATTTGGCTGCCATATAGCGAGTTTCAGCGCCGAAATCGGATCTGTCCACATGGCAACCGCAACGATTGCGAGCGGAAAGATGATACGCATGCCGAAGACTGCAATAATGATACCCCAGGTCAAAAACCGATGCTGCCACTCAGGCGTCATATCGCGCAGGATGCGCGCATTAACGATGGCATTATCGAATGAAAGGGAGATTTCTAGCACACTCAACACCGCACAAATGATGAAGACAGAAACCATGCCTCCAACAGTGCCAGTCGTCGAGTATCCAAGCCAGAGAGCGCAGAGAAGTCCAATGACCGTGAAAAATGCAGGCCAAATGAAATACTTATAAGTGGTCATCGCGAACCATTGTCTTTTATGTTTATGAGGCAGGCTGAACTACCGGTCCGACAATGCGCTGGGCCGACGGCGCTTCTCCTGCGGCGCAATAGCTTATGTAAGAAGCGGACGGATCGGGGACAAGGAAGATCGTGGCCAAATTTTGTTCACGAAAAAAAGCAAAGCTCAAGATTGCGTGATCGATCAAGAGGGCGCAACTTTTCAGCAAAACGTCACATGGCAATTATCGCGATTTGTCATAGACTTATCGTCAGAACTCATCTGGAATGAAGAGGACGATTGCCATGATAACAGGACCGCAATGCCGCGCTGCACGTGCACTGGTGGAATTCACGCGGGAGCGGCTAGCCCAGCTTTCGGGCATTGATGCTAAGATAATCGAGCATTTTGAACGAAAGATCGGCTCTCCGTCCGATGAGCAGGCTCAAACCCTGCAGGATACGCTCGAGAAAGTTGGTGCGCAGTTCATATGGGAGAATGGCGGCGGACTTGGCGTGAGGCTGAAATTCAATCGCTCTGAATCAAAGCGCATTGCAAATATGGAAAATGAAGGCGGCGTCGTTGGCTACGACGACGTTCCCTGACAAAGGCAAAAGGGCGACCTCTCGGGTCGCCCTTTGTTTCAACGAGAACTAAAGCATTTTCAGCAAAAAGTGCGAAGCGGTTTTGCGTGAGGCAAATGCGTAAAAACAAATAGTTACAGCGGTTCCAACGATTCAGTCTTAACTGGAACCGCTGTAAGCCTATTTTTTCTCAATCAGTGAGGCAGGCTCAAGCTTCGGATGCATCTGAATCGTGACCATGTCCTTGCCATCTAGATCAAGATCCTTGAAAGCAACACCGCGCAGAACCGGATCGTCATACGTCTTTACGTAATAGACCTGGTTCTTCAGATCGCCGATTGTGCTCCACTGGGTATATTCAGCAGGCGTGTTCGGCTCTTCGATCCAGCCCTTCGGGATATCGAAATTGTTCACGATATGCTCGGCGAGTCGCACGCTTTCAGGGCCGCTTGCAACAGGCTTTGCCGAAAGAACAAAAGCACTCGCCCGCACGAAGCGCGACGGAGGGGTGGTATCCCCCGGAATACCCAGCATGCCCGAGCCTTCGCCGAGCGGCTTGATTTCAGCGCCGAGAATTTTCACTGGCTTGGCATTGTTCGGAGAGAGTTTGACGTAATTCCGCAGATTGGTCATATGCCAATCAAATGAAGGCGAGTTGGTCATCACGCCCAGCGGATTATCATAGACCTTCAGCTTGCCATCGACAGGTTCGATAACAATCGAAGCGCCGCTTGCATCATGAAGTGTGTAATGCAGCGGGGGCGCAATGCCCATGTTCTTTTGAATAACGGTCACGACAGAAATATCGTTGAGCGCTTCTTTCACTTCGGCAACCGTTGCAAAATTCGTAAGCGCCCAGGTCAGGACATCCCACGGGGCGAGACTGTTTTCAGCCTTTGCTTCTGCCGGGTCCGCATAGCCGGCAAAGTCAGGGAAATAGAGAACGCCGCCAGTCAGCCCCTTCTCGTTCATGCCGTCAGCAAGTGCAGTAACGCCAAAAGCATTCATGCCAACAGCCGCATATTTGGCTTTCCAGGTCTTGGCCGTTTTGCCGTCAGCTGGCGTGGCCGCAATATCGAAATTGCGAGGAAGCACGATCATTTGTGAATCGATCGGGAACGCAAACTCCATCGTGCGCCCATAGACGATGCTTCCATCTGTAGTAGGCAGTACAAAGCTGGTGCAGGCTTGTGCTGCCTGTGGAATGATGAGCGCGGAAGCAAGCGCCGCAATCGCTGCACCGCGAGCCAACACCCGGCAGGAAGATTTCCAGATAGACCAATTCTTTTGCATGATAAACCTCATCACAAAATTAGATTGTCTGGATTGATAAATGCAGCCACTTGGGGAGCTCGGCGACATTCTCAGAAGCCAGAAACATTCATTAATCCAATCGCTGGCGAATAGAGCGACCACGCTAAAGCAAAGTCAACAGACAAAACCTCTGTATTGCCTTCATTTTTCCGTTTATTTCTTGCGATGATTAACATAATCATTGATTATGCCTTTATAGGTCGGGTCTTTTATATGTTTCTAAATTAGGTTCCGAGGGGACAACGCCGTGATCAGAAACAATTCGCGTTCCGATAGTAAAAATTTACTGAGCACTACTTTTCGAAATATTATATTAGCTACTTCTTTTATAATAACGGCAGCAGGTGCATCGCACGCGGCAGACATTATCGCACCTCCTCCTGTGCAGACAGAAATTCAGGACCAACAGCGCTGGCGCGTTATCTTCAGCCCTTATGTCTGGGGCGCATCATTGAATGGTAAAGCCGGGCTGCTTGGATTGAGCACGAATGTAGACGTACCGTTCAGGGATATTCTGGACAATCTCGATATGAGTCTTATGGGCAATATCGAAGTAACGAACGGCAAATTCGGCGTTTATTTTGACGGCCAATATACCAAAACCAGTCAGGATGCCGACATTCGCGACGAACAGCTCGACATGGATATCAAGTCGACGACGCTTTCAGGTGGTGTCTACTATCGCCTTTATGAACAGCAACTGGACGGCACAACGCTTTTCGGCGGGCAGCGAATTTTTGCCATTGAACCGACCGTAGGGGTGCGCTGGACAGAGATCAAGGCCCAGGTCAATGTCGGACCATTCAGCGCCTCTCGCAAAGCAGATTGGACCGATCCATTTATCGGAACCCGCGTTTTCTACGACATCAATGACCGCTGGAACATCTTTGCTGAAGCCGACATTGGCGGCTTTGGTGCAGGTACCAAGCTCAGCGCTAACGGCCAGATTTACCTTGGCTACCGCACTTTGTTATTCGACGTCCCGACCACATGGCGCGTTGGTTATCGCGCACTCTATCAGGACTACCGGGACAATGATGGCGTCGAAAAGTTCAAGTATGACGTAACACAACATGGCCCAGTGATCGGCCTCTCCGTCCAATTTTGATCCGGCTTACGTATTGTAAAGCGTTTCCAGCAAAAGCGCGAAGCAGTTTTGCGTCTGATGACGCGTAAAAACAAATGGTTGGAGCGGTCCCAACTATTCAATTGCAACCGGAATCGCTCTAAAGCCGCTGGATTGTTCCGGCGGCTTTTGTTTTTCTCTAAGTAGGAAACCTTATCCACACGGATCGAACGGAAGCTCTTTGTTTAGCAAGAAATAATGTGTCACGATTTCATGCTTGCAAGATTGGGTGATATGGCCTCAACTATCTGAACAGGCTTGATGATTTTGACAGTAACCATTCACAACATGGATCTGCTTTCGTCATCTACTTGAATTAGCGGGGCGTTGGGCGCGGGATGAATTACATATTTGAACTATCCGTTTATCTTTCTTTTGTGACTTTCGCGGTCCTCGGCGTTGCCGTCTACTTCGTTGGTCGCTTTGCGCTTCACATTCTGTCCCATCATGCCAATCATGATATTCTGTCCATCCCGATTGGCGCTTTCATCAGCACCATAGCGACGGCATGGGCACTTTCATTGGGGTTTGTTGCCGCCGATATCTGGACGGCCAACTCAAAAGCTGATCAGGCAACGAGCGAAGAACGATCATCCATTTCGCGGCTGATTGGAGCCGCAAGCCCCGACATTCTGAATGCCCCAGTACTTGTGGCATCTCTTTCTGAATACCGCACTGCAGTCGTCAAAGACGAGTGGCTTGGAAACAGCAACATCGCGCCTGTGCATTCCGTTGAAATTGCATTGCAGAATATACGCCGCGAGATCGTGAAGCTTGCGAAGACTGACATTCCGTCGCCGATAATATCGCAGCTCGTGCATGACTTTGACGAATTGCAGGACGCCCGCAATACGCGCCTCTCTGTCGGCTCGACATCAGTTGACATGTATAAATGGTATCTGCTGTTTTCGCTGACGATCCTGACCATCATCACCATCGCAGCCACTCATGCAGACAGGGTAAGTGCTGGCATCAAAGCCATGGTAATCTATTCGATCACGGCAGCATTTTGTCTTTGGATTCTCGCAATCCATGCCAATCCATATCAGGGAATAGAGCGGCTCGAACCGTCGCTTCTATTTACAAACCAGAAATCGAGCTGATCTTTCGAATGAAATCTCTTTCGATAGCCATCACAGCGTTGACACTCTTCGTAGCCTTACCAAAGGCCGAGGCCCAGACTTTCCGGGTCTGTCACGGCTACGAGTGCTACTACAAGACCAAGGTAACGCTATCCGATCAGGATCTACGCCGCATACAGAATCTCATGCGGCAAGGCGCGCAGTCTCCTGCCGCCGAACGCAAAGCTCTTCGAGCAGCAGTCGCTTTATTTGAACAGCGCAGTACAGCCGCCATCGGCGTTCGTGACAAGCCTCGCATGCAGTTTGGCAAGGCCCGCATCAAAGGGCAGATGGACTGCATTGATGAATCGACCAATACGGACAATTTCATCCGTTATCTGGATTCTCGCGGCTGGCTGAAACATCATGCTCCTGTGCGCAAAACCGCACGCGGCAGCTTTTTCGATGGGCGCTATCCTCATTGGACAGCGGTTATCCAAGCCAAGGATAGTGAACGCTGGGCGGTTGACTCCTGGTACGAAGCAGGCGGCGGTCCGCCCGACATTATGCCGCTGGCAGATTGGAAGCGCCGCGGCTATGGCGGCGAAAGATAAATACAGATTGAGTGCAGTGGCAGCTTCACACCAAGCCATAAAACGAAGCGCTCATGATGATGAATGTGTAGGCCGTTTCACCTAGGGGGTTACCAATGGCTATTCTGAAGAAGTCCTTTGCAGCCGCGTGCACGAGCGCACTTGTCGCATTCAGCATGTTTGCTGCACCCGTCGCTGAAGCTTGCACACGGGTGGTTTATCTTGGAGCCAATGATCAGGTGATAACGGCGCGTTCCATGGATTGGAAGGTCGATGTCGGCACCAATCTCTGGATTTTCCCGCGCGGCATGGACCGCAATGGCGAGGCTGGGCCCAATTCCATCAAGTGGACGTCCAAATATGGCAGCGTGATTTCCTCCGGCTACGATATTTCGACAACCGATGGGATGAACGAAGCTGGCCTCGTTGCCAATGTGCTGTGGCTGGTCGAATCCGAATATCCGAAATATGATGGAACCGGCCCTGGCCTTTCCATTGCAGCCTGGGCACAATATGTACTCGATAACTTTGCCACCGTTGACGAAGCGGTCAAGGAACTCAGCACCAATCCATTCACGATCGTGACAGACAATGTGCCCGGCCAGGACCGGCTCGCGACCCTTCACCTGTCAATATCGGATGCGTCAGGCGATAGTGCGATCTTCGAATATATCGACGGAAAACAGGTCATCCATCACAGCCGTGAATATCAGGTAATGACCAATTCCCCGACATTCGACGAACAGCTTGCGCTGCACTCTTATTGGTCGCAGATAGGTGGAACGGTCATGTTACCGGGTACGAACCGGGCATCTGATCGCTTCACACGTGCCGCCTTCTATGTGAATGCCGTACCAAAATCGGAAGAACCTGTTGAAGCGCTTGCGAGCGTTTTCGGCGTCATCCGTAACGCATCGGTTCCGTTCGGCATCACAACACCAGACGAGCCGAACATCTCGTCGACACGCTGGCGCACTGTTTCCGATCAAAAGCGTAAGCTCTATTTCTTTGAATCGGCTCTGACGCCTAACGTTTTCTGGGTCGATCTGAACACGGTGGACTTCTCTGCCGATAAGGGAAAAGTACAGAAGCTCGACCTTGGTCCCGATCAGCGAAATATTTTTTCCGGTGTTGTGAACAAGGATTTCAAGGACGCAAAACCTTTCAAATTCCTCGGGCTTTAAGCGCCATTCAGCAAAGCCTAAAACCGGCCTAGACCATTAAAAGCACTGATTCTGGCCAAAAAATCTGAAACCAATCGGCATCCCGCGCGTTAACTAGTCACAACAACCAGAACGGAGGAAATCCAATGGACTGGAATCGCGTAGAAGGCAATTGGAAGCAGGCTAAGGGTAAGGTCAAGGAACAGTGGGGTAAGCTCACCGATGATGATCTCGACCAGATTAATGGCCGCCGCGAGCAGTTGGAAGGCAAGATTCAGGAACGTTACGGCATCGCTAAGGACCGTGTAAAATCGGATATCGATGACTGGTACAAACACCAGCAGTGGCTTTCCTAACAAAAGCCCCGTAATCAGACCGACAGAATGAAGCCCTGCCCTATGGCGGGGCTTCATTTTTCCATGTTTGTTATGCTCAGCAGCGATCAACGCGCTGAAGCGATGCAGACAATCCCATCAGCGAAAATGTGTAACGGGTTTGCGTGCCACGTGCCGATGTGGCTTGCACATTGACAGTACGGCCAGACCGCATGGCGCTGACGATGCGTGCCTCATCACCGACGTTCTGCGCCCATGCCCGGTTTCCTTCGCTGAAGAAGGGAAACTGCGCTCCGTCAACCATTACCTTTACGGTGCTATCCGCTTTCAGATCATACCCCATCACAAGCTGCGGGCTATAGCTCGCACCAGACTTGGAAAGAATAATGAAATTATCGCCATGCCGAACGCCTGCCGGAAGAAAACTCGACGGCACGGTCAAAGCATAGCATTTGTTGCCGGGCAGCTGGGTGTTTTGATAAACGCCCCAATCCCTGAACTCACCAATATGACTCGTTTTAGCCGAAGCCGCGAGAGAACTCGCCACCAACCCTGCAAGCGCCAACGCAACAGTGGTTGTCTTTTTAGTCATTGCCTGAAACCTCCATAATGTCACCAATCACGTGGCATAAAAAATTGTTTCATTGCGTTACTATTTCCTTAACAGACTCCTAAAAACTTGTTGAACAGGAAAAAAGGTCGCGGCTGAATGAACTTCGCGCATGAAAAAGCGCGTCCGCTCGACATTTCAACGACAAATCGGACGAGCTGTGATCAACACTATTCAAATATTCTGAAACCGGGAATGCAGAGGTCGCAAACGCTGTTTCTGCGTGTTTTATCTTCACTAAGCACGTCAAGGACAAAGGCTTGATAGCCATCCATACCGACAGCAACAACAGAACAAACTTCTGGAAGAAATGGTGGGCCCGGAGGGACTCGAACCCCCAACCAAGCGGTTATGAGCCGCCGGCTCTAACCAATTGAGCTACAGGCCCCACGCAACACAGCACCTACCCTAAAGAAAGACGGGACACAAGCTGTCAATTGCACGAGTTGCCCTAATGCGCACATATTCGATTGTCATGCATGCAACTCAAGGCACGATTCATCGAACTTGAAGCGTTCGGTTGCAATTTAACTGCATTTCAAGTCAGATAACGTGGCGTTTTGCTTTAGAGGGAACTTAAATACATCAATGACAAAGCAGAAATGGCCTCTCATGGAGACTGCTTTGCACAAGCTACCTCAACATTCTCTACAGGAGATTTTATGAACAATCGCGCTACTACCCTTCTTGCTACCTCATTTTCGGCAATCATGCTCGCAGGCGCACTTTCTTTGCCAGCCGCAGCGCAGGAGAATCAGATGACGAAGCAGACCGCGCGTATTGCGGTGACCGGTGAAGGTAAGATGAACTCTGCGCCGGACATGGCCATTCTCAACCTTACCGTCTTGCGCGATGCCGAAACTGCACGCGAAGCAATGACAGCCAACAACGAAGCAATGGCCAAGGTGCTGGACGCGATGAAGAAGGCTGGAGTCGAGGAGCGCGACCTCCAGACGAGCGGCATCAACATTCAGCCACGCTACGTCTACCCAGACGACAAGAACGGCCTGAAAGAGCCTAAGATCAGTGGTTACAGCGTCTCCAACAGCCTGACCGTACGTGTGCGCGATCTGGACAAGGTCGGCAATGTACTCGATGAATCAGTGACACTCGGCGTCAATCAGGGTGGTGATCTCACCTTCGTCAATGACAATCCGGCAGCCACCATCAACGAAGCGCGCAAGCGCGCCGTAGCGGATGCAATTGCTAAGGCTAAGACACTTGCCGATGCAGCAGGCGTTGGCCTAGGTCGCGTTGTTGAAATCAACGAACAGAGCCGCGCGCCTATGCCGATGCCAATCGCGCGTCAGGCCAAGATGATGGCAGCCGCCGCACCTCAGGATTCGGTTCCTGTCGCTGCAGGTGAGAATAGCTACGATGTCTCAGTTAACGTCGTTTTCGAAATCAAGGAATAACGACAGCATAAAGGGGCGATCATTCGCCCCTTTATTTTGCCAGTCTTAGCTAACAAAAAAGCCAACCTGAGTTTTCAGGTTGGCTTTTATTCAATCCGGCTGCAATTAGCGGATAATAGGGCAACCGCGTACATTGGCGAACACAACGCCAGTTGGGCGGCCTTGGCGGAAGCCACGGACCTGAACCGATTTCCCACGATAGACAACGCGTGCGTTACGGATACCCATGCGATGCGCCTTCATCTTTGCACCTTCAACCGAACAGGCCGGGCCGCGACGGGGCGGACGGGCATGATGGCGATTTCCGCGATAGTCAATATTTACCACAGGGGAATGCGCTGCAGTGCTGACCGCAGGAGTTGATGCAGGCGATGCAGCATTTGCTGAAGCACCAGCGGTGAAGACAGCAGCAAAGCCAATTGCCGTAGTGACAACGAACGACTTGAGCGAAATTGCGGACATCTTGAAACCCTTTCGAACTTTTGTCAGGTGATCCTCACCCGAGACATCCGATAAGTAGCGTAGCGAATATGAACGCAAAGCCAAGTTCACGTTCATAACGCATTCAGCTTGGTAAACACCGCTATACACCGCTGCAAAAGAACATGCGAAAAAATATTATAAAACAAGCACTTGGTAAAAAAGATTAGGTTGTTGGGAAATACTGACGGAAGAACATTAAACTTAATTAATGTCCCCAATAGCACCGATTAGAGCGCATCCCGAAAAGTGTGAAACGGTTTTCGGATAAAGATGCGCGTTAAAACAGATAATTAGAGCGCCAATCTGATCCAATCAGATCGAAACGCGCTCTAAAGCATTTCCAGCAAAAGTGGGAACCGGTTTTGTGTTCGGAAATGCCTAAAAACAAATAGTTACAGCGGTTCCAACGATCTGATATTAACTGGAACCGCTGTAATCCAACGGAACCATGTGTTCGAGATATTCTTCTTCATCCGCCAATTCGTGATCAAACGCCGTCACCTTGCCACGAACGGAAACACCGGCTTCATAGATTGTGTCGGGTGAACCAGAAACGAGCGGGTGCCACCAATAAAGATCTGCACCTTCCGCAACAAGGCGATAAGCACAGGTTGCCGGCAGCCAGTTGACCTCATAGACAATTTCCGGCGTCAGAAACACGCAATCGGGCACAGTTTTGCGGCGGTTGGGATAGTCGCTGCACTTGCAGCTATGCGCGTCCAACAGCGTGCAGGCAACCGTTGTCCAGTAAACCTGCTCGGTATCGTCATCCAGCAATTTATGCAGGCAGCACTGACCACACCCGTCGCACAGGCTTTCCCACTCATTGCGAGTCATCTGCTCAAGTGATTTGGTTTGCCAAAAGGGTTTCTTATCCATGCCGCAGCATATAGAGCAATTGCGAGCTTAGTGGCATGGGCAAATCGCCGCCCTTCGCTATTGAATGCTGAGTATTCTTGGGTTAAAGAACCCTCGTCATCCTTATGACCGTAAGCGTCATACGTTAGGCAACGCATCAATTTAGCTGGGAACGGCTATCCATTTTTGATGTTTCGTTGCACGTTTCCCGCATAATATTCAGGAATACACATGTCTCAGTTTGAAGGCACTCGCCGCAGAAAACTGCCAGCGCGTTATGCATCTATTGTGATGCCTTTCATTCTCTCGATCATGATGACATTCGTCGTCTCACTGATCGCAACCACAAAAAACCTTGGCTTTAGCCATCCTGAGCTTGCATCAAGCTGGATGACCTCATGGGTTCTTTCATGGCTCATCGCCTTTCCGGTTCTGCTGGCTATTTTGCCAGTCGTCCGAAAAATGGTCGGCTTCATCTGCCACCCGCACTGACAAATCAAAATAAAAAGCCGCGCATTTTTGATGCGCGGCTTTTTCAATTTTGTTGCTGACGGCTTAGCGGAAAATGGCTTCGCCCTGCTCATCGACGATCTGGCGGCCCTTGTTCAGAGAAATGCTCGCAGCATCTTCGATACCGGGGCAACGATCTGCGCGAACAAAGCGGTGTTCTTTCAGCTCGCCGTTGATCGTCTTGGAAATCACACCACAGACTTGATATTGTCCACCTTCGCTATAAGGCGTCGCGATAATCAGAAATTCCTTGTGCTCCAGACGCCCAGCTTCTTTTGGCGTTGCTGGAGTTTCTTCGGTAGAACCACCACCGAAAAGACGCTTCAAAAAGGACATGTCGCTCCCTCTCTTTTTATTTAAGAACATCGCCCGAAACCGTTTCCGGCTCCGGGCGACATGCTTTAGCTATCAAGGAACGAACGCAGCTTGCGCGAACGGCTCGGATGCTTGAGCTTGCGCAGCGCCTTCGCTTCAATCTGACGAATACGTTCGCGTGTTACCGAGAACTGCTGACCGACTTCTTCAAGTGTGTGGTCAGTGTTCATGCCGATACCGAAACGCATGCGCAGTACGCGTTCTTCACGCGGCGTAAGCGATGCCAGAACACGGGTCGTCGTATCGCGAAGGTTTGCCTGAATGGCTGCATCGATTGGAAGAAGCGCGTTCTTGTCTTCGATGAAATCGCCGAGATGTGAATCTTCTTCATCACCCACTGGCGTTTCGAGCGAGATCGGCTCTTTCGCAATCTTCAAAACCTTGCGCACTTTTTCAAGCGGCATGGCCAGCTTTTCTGCCAGTTCTTCCGGCGTAGGCTCACGACCGATTTCATGCAGCATCTGGCGTGATGTACGAACGATCTTGTTGATCGTTTCGATCATGTGCACCGGAATACGGATGGTACGGGCCTGGTCAGCAATCGAACGTGTGATTGCCTGACGAATCCACCATGTCGCATAGGTCGAGAACTTGTAACCACGGCGATATTCAAACTTATCAACCGCCTTCATCAGGCCGATATTGCCTTCCTGAATAAGATCGAGGAACTGAAGGCCACGATTGGTGTACTTCTTGGCAATCGAGATGACGAGACGAAGGTTGGCTTCTACCATTTCCTTCTTGGCGATGGTTGCTTCGCGTTCGCCCTTCTGAACCTGATTGACGATACGGCGGAATTCGCCGATAGAAATCGCAGTTTCAGTGGCCAGCATCTGAATTTCCGAACGCAGACGATCAATCGCACGTTCTTCCTTGGCTGCAAATTCCTTCCAGCCACGCGCCGACAGAGTGCTGACGCGGTCGACCCATTTCGGATCCAGTTCGTGGCCCTGATATTCCTTCAGGAACTCTTCGCGACGGACGCCGAAGGATTCAGCAAGACGCAACAGCTTGCCTTCGTTCTGGACGAGACGCTTGTTGATGTCATAAAGCTGCTCAACCAGCTGCTCAATACGGTTCTGGTTCAGCGACAGCGACTTCACAGCCTTGATCAGCTGATCTTTCAGTTCCTTGTAGCGGCGCTCCTGGCTCGAAGACAGATCGGCAGTTGCAGCCAGACGGCTTTCAACCTGCTGATCCTGCAACTTACGCAGCTTGCGGTACGTGTCAGCGATAAGATCAAGCGTTTCCATAACCTGCGGGCGCAGCTCGGCTTCCATAGCCGCCAACGACAGGTTGGCTTCGTCCTCGTCTTCCTCTTCTTCTTCCGCAGGCATATCGCCGCCGACATTGGTAATGTCGTCGTCGTCACGCGAACGGCGCACAGACTTGTCGTCGCGTGGCTTTTCTTCTTCCACACGTTCAACAATTGGTGCCTGCTTGGCTTCTGGGCCAGCATAAGTGGTTTCGAGATCAATGATTTCACGCAGCAGAATGTTGGATTCATTCAGCTGTTCACGCCAGATAATAATGGCCTGAAAGGTCAGCGGGCTTTCACAAAGCCCGGCAATCATCGTTTCGCGACCGGCTTCGATACGCTTTGCGATGGCGATTTCGCCCTCGCGCGACAGAAGCTCGACGGAACCCATTTCACGCAAATACATGCGCACAGGATCATCCGTACGATCAGTCGGTTCTTTCTTAGTCGTGGTAGCGGCAACAGCAGTGCCGGTCGTCTCGACCAGATCGCCGCCTTCTTCCGTATCATCATCGTTGCTGTCGTCGCGATCAGCTTCCTGCTCGTCGTCTTCAACCACGTTGATACCCATGTCCGATAGCATGGACATGGTGTCTTCGATCTGCTCAGATGTCACTTCTTCGGAAGGCAGCACGGCATTCAGCTCGTCCATAGTGACGTAGCCGCGCTTCTTCGCAAGCTTGATCATCTTCTTGACAGCATCGTCAGAAAGGTCGAGAAGCGGCCCGTCGGTCGCACCTTCGCGCTCGACTTCGGCTTCTTCGTTTTCCTTAGCCTTCGTTGCCATATTGCTCGTCTCCAGGCGACACCGGTCGCGTCTAAGATATATAGAGTGGTCAAACGGTTTTGCGAGAGCGCCGTTTAACTGTTGATTCTGCGAATAGCTGATTTCGTGTTAATGCCGAATTAACCGTGCCGTCATTAACCGATCCTGCCGTCTCCAAATTCTTGTGGGTAGATCCGGGATCAATGGTCGCCTTTAAGGCCCGCCCGGTCTTTGACTGTTGCCCATCAAGGCTAATTTCAGGAGTCCACTTAAGGAACGTTTATCAATATCAGTTCTTTAATCCTTGCTCGAACTGTCGTGATTCCGTCATTTCTGGCCCACGTCAAGAGCGACTCACCTGATTCGGGTCTAAAAAGCGAATCATTTATTGTCGCGGCGCGTTCTCACGCCTTTAAGCCGCTAAAGATTCACGAAACCCACCATTTCCGGCAGTTTCGAGTCCTTAAGCGATTCAAAGTGATTCGGGCACCATGAGTGCCTCACTTGAGTGCGGTTACGAACCGCCGGATGCGCGTCCTGAGGAAAGTCCAAAACCGTCGATAAGGGCTTCGGTAGCTTCTGCCTGAGCAATCTGTTTTTGAATATCAATAAGCCGTGCGAATATTTCGCCCGTTTCATCGCTATCAAGCGATGCTTCAACAGCGCGCAGTTCCCTATGTAGGGTGCGCGCGCGCTGATGCAAGTGAAGCGCCTGCTTTAATGCTTCGCGGACGTCATCTTCCGCTGCTTGCGACGTGGCCGTCCATTCCCGCGTGCGTCGGACAACAGCTTCCAGCGTTTCGATCAGTTCGCCATGTCCGGCTGCGACAAGCGCCTTGCGCATCGCGAAACCATCGTCGACATGATCCGATGCCAGAACGTCGAGCATCGCCAGATGCAGAACCTTCAAAGCCTCATGCTCGAGATCGAGCGCCGCCATTGTTTCAAAGTCTTCTTCGATCAGGCGCGGGTGATTGAGCAACATCAACACAATTGCAGTTTCACGCAGAGGCGCATTACGGCCTTTGACCATATTGGACCGTGTCAGGCTGTCCGAAAAAGCCAGACGCCCGCCAACTGCGTTACCGTTGCGACCACCAGCCTGGGGACCACGGCCCTTGCCTTTGTCGCGATTAAACGCATTTCCGCCATTATTTTGCCGCCTCTGCCCGAAAAATGCCTGCGCTCTGTCACGCATTTCCTGGCTATAATGGCGTCGAATGTCCTCATTTGCGATGCGAGTGGTGATTTCACGCAAGCGCGCTTCCAGTTCCGCACGGCGTTCAGGCGTATCAAATACTCCCGCTGCCGTTTCGCGTGCCCAGATCATGTCAACCAGCGGCCTGGCATCACGCAAAACAGAATAAAAAGCTGATGGGCCTTCAGCCTTAACCAGATCGTCCGGGTCTTGTCCTTCGGGAAGCATCGCAAAGCGCAAGGATTTTCCCGGCTGCAAAGTGGGCAGTCCAAGATCGGCAGCACGATGTGCCGCACGAACACCTGCTCCGTCACCATCAAAACACAGGATTGGCTCGGGGCTGATGCGCCACAACAGTTCAAGCTGCTCTTCAGTCAGCGCCGTTCCAAGTGGAGCCACCGCCTGATGAATGCCCGCCTGCGCCAGAGCAATCACATCCATATAACCTTCAACCGCGATAATCGGCTTGGCTGGCTCCCCGCCCTGCGGCTGGCAGGCTTTACGTGCACGAAGGCCATTATAAAGCACGCGACCTTTATGGAAGAGCTCAGTTTCCGGGGAATTCAGATATTTTGCAGGCGCATCAGCGGAAAGCGCACGCCCCCCGAAAGCGATGATACGTCCACGCAAATCCTCGATTGGAAACATGATGCGATCACGGAAGCGATCATAGGAAACAGGGATGCCCTCGCCATGAACGACAAGACCGCAAGCCTCGATCTGCTCTTTCGAAATGCCTTTGGCTGCCAGAAATTCCTTGAGCGCATTGCGCGATTCCGGACCATAGCCGATGCGGAATGTCTGTTGCGTCGCACTCGAAAGACCGCGATCGCGCAAATAAGCGCGCGCCTTCGCGCCCGACGCACTTTGTAGCTGGCTTTCAAAAAACTGTGCCGCAAGCTCCATCACATCATAGAGCGTCGCACGCTGCGCTTCGCGCTTTTCCATTTCCGGATCACGCGCCGGCATCGGCACACCGGCCATATCGGCAACACGCTCGACGGCTTCGGGAAAACTCGCACCTTCCAAATCAGTCAGGAACTTGAAATGATCACCCGTCACCCCACAACCAAAGCAGTGATAACGGCCCTTACGGTCCTCACAGTGAAAGCTTGGGGTCTTCTCACCATGAAACGGGCAACAGCCCCAGAAATCGCCTTTTGGCGGGTTGCTCTTCTTACGGTCAAACGAAACGCGCGTTCCGATCAGCGTCGAGATCGGCACGCGATCTCTGATCTCATCAAGAAAGGATGGCGGAAAACGCATTACGATTGTCACTTTCGGGTCAGATAAGCATTACCAGCAAAACTGTGAAACGACTTTGCGTAGGATAATGCGTAAAAAATAATTACAGCGGCTTCAACGATTCAGTCGCAACTGGAACCGCTGTAACCATGGTATCCAGTGGAATATATATAGGCGTGCGCAGACACACAGTCCATCACACACAAGCGGCCCTCCCCGCTAATCACATGCTGAACGCCTCTGAATTACAATGATTGCATACAGTCGCACTGTTCATAAAACTGTCATATAGTTGTCACATTACAATTGCGACGCTTGATTTCAGAGCATTTCCGGCCCATATTTCCGACGAATATGGTTAGCCGGAACATATTTTTTCTTTATTTGTTGCGTAAGCTTAACCCAATCGAGATCCAATTCTCCTCACACCCCGAAAGGATTTTTCCGTGAACGGTTCTCTGGTCCTTTTGCATCTTGCCGGTGCAGTCGCGCTCCTATTATGGGCGACGCGCATGGTGCGAACGGGCGTGGAGCGTGCCTATGGCGATCGTTTGCGACGCCGCCTGCGCAATCAGATGCAGAACCCACTGCTTTCGATAGCATTTGGCCTTATTCTGGCTATCGCCTTACAGAGCTCGACAGCTGTGACGCTACTGGTCGGCTCCTTTGTCGGCTCGGGTATCGTCAGTG
The DNA here is from genome assembly GCF_029909885.1 of Ochrobactrum sp. AN78. NCBI lineage: Bacteria > Pseudomonadati > Pseudomonadota > Alphaproteobacteria > Hyphomicrobiales > Brucellaceae > Ochrobactrum > Ochrobactrum sp. AN78. The sequence continues at coordinate 321,217 of NZ_JASAMU010000001.1, read as the reverse complement.
GCGTTGCAGGTCTGATGGCCGTGCGCGGCGGTGAACTCGGTTCGGCGCTCGTTGTGAAAATCCTGAGCTACGATCTGACATTGCTGGTTCCACTATGCCTCGTTTCAGGCACAGCCATTTTCATGACGACAGAGCGACGTGACTGGCGACAAATCGGGCGCATTCTCGTCGGTATCGGTTTGCTCATCATGTCACTGGAAATGACAGGACAGGCGACGGAGCCACTGCGTCAGAGCGAGCTTCTGCCCGTCATCGTGGATTATCTCTCCAGCGATCCCGTGACCGCCTATCTGCTGGCAGCCTTGATGACCTGGCTGTTTCATTCAAGCATCGCGGGTGTCATCCTGCTGACTACTTTTGCATCGCGCGGACTGATCACGCCGGAACTTGCTGTGGTCATGGTGCTTGGCGTCAATCTTGGTTCGTCAATCATCGCGCCGATCCTGACCCGCAACGCTCCACCCGAAACCCGAGTCGTACCGCTCGGCAATCTTTTGATGCGCGGCGCTGGCTCGCTACTCATGCTGATCCTGTTTGAGACGTTTAAGCCGTCGATTGGCTTCCTTGGTGGCGACCCTGTTTCACAAGTGGTCAACGCCCACATTCTGTTCAACGTTATCGTCATGGTCGCAGGCATTCCATTGTCTGGACTGGTGCTCCGTGCGACTGAAGCGTTGGTTCATCTCAATTCAGACAAGAACGCACCCGCCCAGCCGCTTGAAGTCGAAGAGTACAGTGCTCTTGATAATGCCGTTCTTGATCGTCCTTCACAGGCGCTCGCCAATGCAACGCGCGAAGTTGTTGGCGTTTGCGATACAATTGAAGTCATGTTGCGCCGGATTATCGATCTCTACGAAAAGCCGGATCAGGCGCGCATCAACGAACTGGCAAGCCTCGACGACCGGGTCGACAAGAAACATGCTGCCATCAAGCTTTATCTCACCAAGCTCGCAAGCAAAGACCTCGACGAGTTTGAAGCTTTGCGGATGCAGGAACTGATGGGCGCATGTGTGAAGCTCGAACAGGTTGGCGATATCATCGTGCGAAACATGCTCGCGCATGTGCAGAAGAAGATGGATCACAATCTCGAATTCACCGAAGAGGGCTGGAAGGAACTGAGCCATTTCCACGCCATGGTGCTTGCCAACGCCCACATGGCGTTCAATGTCATCGTCTCGCGTGATGGGCGGACTGCCCGCCTGCTCGTGCAGGAGAAAGACAATCTGCGCGATCTGGAAAAGCAGACGAGCATGCGTCACTTCTCGCGGCTGCGCGAGGGTTCAACCCGAAGCATCGAGACAAGCACCATCCATCTCGATACCATTCGCGATTTGAAGCAGATCAATTCGCTGCTCGCATCAATGGCCTATCCAGTCCTTGAAGAACAAGGATTGCTCGGCTCGACACGATTGAAAACAGCGAAGCAGAATTAGAGCGCCGTGCGCCTTCTTGGGCGCACAAAGGTCGCTCTAACACTCTATATTTACAGCATAATTTTATCTTAAACTGATTCAAGTTTAAGGAATTATGCTGTAAAAAAGCCCCGCCGAAGCGGGGCTTTTTCATTGAAAACTTAGACGCTTCTACTGAAGAAGCGTTTTCACCAGCGCGCTGGCCTTGGTGAAATCCATCTGACCAGCATAGCGCTCTTTAAGAGCTGCCATCACCTTGCCCATGTCTCGCAAACCTTGTGCACCGATCTCGGTGATTGTGTCCGCGCAGGCTTTTTTGATTTCATCATCGCTCATCTGCACAGGCAAAAAGTCATTGATGATAACAATTTCTGCACGCTCGCCTTCGGCAAGCTCAATACGGTTGCCTTCTTCATAAATGCGCGCAGATTCTTCGCGCTGCTTGACCATCTTGCCCAATATGCCGAGCAGCTCCTCATCGCCGACCGGGTCCTTGCCAGCGCCACGATTGGCAATATCACGGTCCTTCACCGCAGCCATGATCAGACGCAATGTCGATAGGCGCAGCTTATCCTGAGCCTTCATAGCCTGCGTGAGTGCCTGAGAAATCTCCTGGCGAAGCATACGTCTCTCCTGACGGTGTTAGCGCATATCGCCAAAAAGCAAAAAACTCGCTTTTCCAATGACGTCATGCGTAATAATGAAAAATCAGAGCCCTTGTATCCAGAACCGGGCCCATAAAGCAATCACACGCCTAATCCGACCTGTCAGAACAACCATCATAGAAAGAATGAGGCATTACTCTCACAATTTCCTGAAAAGCTTGCGTTCAAACGATTGACCACGCGCTCAAGTTTCTCTATTGCTCGAGGCTTAGCAGGACATCGGCATGTGCTCGCGGCGGGAAGTTTAATCCCCGCTGCTTTTTGGCGCATATATGGCCCCATAAACTCCATTTTTCAAGCTGTCTGACATCGGGCGGCTGAAATACGGATACATGCCGCATGACTGATAACGTAGAACGCGCGCCAGACGGCAAGCGCGAAACCTGACAGGAGTGCACGCCATGACCGAAGCCACATCGAAGACAGCACCCTGGACGACTGCAAAGCGAACCGCCGTTCTTGTGCTTGCTGATGGCACAGTGATTGAAGGCAAGGGTCTTGGCGCAACTGGCGCAATTGAAGCCGAAGTGGTCTTCAACACCGCACTCACCGGCTATCAGGAAATTCTGACTGATCCATCCTATGCAGGACAGATCGTTACTTTCACTTTTCCGCATATCGGCAATGTAGGCACCAATGCGGAAGACGTGGAAGACCTCACACCTGCCAACCGTCACGGTGCTGTGGGCGCAATTTTCAAAGCCGACATCACCAACCCATCCAATTTCCGCGCTTCGGAAAATCTCGATGCATGGCTGAAGAACCGCGGCGTCATCGCGCTGGCTGACATCGACACGCGCGCCCTCACCTCGCTTATCCGTGAGCGTGGCGCGCAGAATGCGGTCATCGCCCATGATCCGGACGGCAAGTTCGACATCGATGCGCTCAAGGCCCGCGCTGCAAACTGGAGCGGCCTTGAAAATCTCGACCTGGCAAAAGATGTCACCATTGGCCAAAGCCTTACTTGGGACCAGACACCGTGGGCGCTGGAAGACGGCTATGGCGAACAGTCAGCCACGCAATATCATGTTGTCGCGCTCGACTTCGGTGTGAAGCGCAACATTCTGCGTCTGCTGTCAGGCCTTGGTGCCAAGGTCACTGTATTGCCAGCCACAGCCACGGCAGAGGATGTTCTCGCCTATAATCCAGACGGCATCTTCCTTTCCAATGGCCCCGGCGATCCGGCAGCAACCGGCGAATATGCCGTGCCAACGATCCAGAAGCTCGTAGACAGCGAATTGCCAGTTTTCGGCATCTGCCTCGGTCATCAGATGCTGGCATTGGCGCTCGGTGCCAAGACTGAAAAGATGCATCAGGGCCATCATGGCGCAAACCATCCGGTCAAGGACTACACCACCGGTAAGGTAGAAATCGTATCGATGAACCATGGCTTTGCGGTCGATTCCGACAGCCTGCCTGAGCATGTCGAGGAAACACATGTTTCGCTGTTTGACGGCACCAATTGCGGTCTACGCGTTATCGGCAAGCCGATCTTCTCGGTACAGCATCACCCGGAAGCTTCTCCTGGCCCACAGGACAGCCATTACCTCTTCCGCCGGTTCATCAATCTGATCCGCGAAAAGAAGGGCGAAGCTCTTCTGCCAGAACGCGACCAGGCAGCGTGAACCGCAATCTGAATAAAGCGAATTAGAGCGCCGTGCGCCCTTTTGGGCGCACAAAGGTCGCTCTAACACGCTATATTTACAGCAAAAGTGCGAAGCGGTTTTAAGTGGGATATTGCGCAAAAACAAATAGATGGAGCAGCTCCAAAGATTCATTCTTAACTGGAGCCGCTCTAACTCTTTGTCTATAAATGAAAAGGCCGGAGCTGATGCTCCGGCTTTTTTTTATCGCTAAAGCGCTCAGATACCAGTGGCCCTAAACGATGCAGCCGGACGCACTCTTGCCACAACAATGACAAATGCGAGGAAGATCAGCCCAGCCCCAACGGCATAAGGCATTCCGGCAAAGACGAACGGTGCATTCGTTCCCGTAAAAATGCTGAACAGCTGCGTGAAGATGAGCGGACCTATAATAGTTGTTATGCTCGAAACACTTGTCAGCGCCCCCTGCAATTCACCTTGAGCAGAAGGCGGCACCTTGCCTGCAGCAATACTGCGCAATGGCGGGTCGGCCAGACCTTCCAGTGCAGTCAGAAAGATGACCGCATACACCATCCATCCCTGCCACGCGATTGCGTAACCAATCATGCCAAAGCATGAAAACAGCACGCCGGTAATTGCTGTGCGCCGTTCGCCAAGGACTGGCAGGACCCTTGGAAGCACGAGCGCCATGACAATTGCCGCGCCAATGCCAAAAAGGCCAAGCGACAAACCGATCTGCGCTTCACTCCAGTTGTAGCGATAGGCGCCCACGAATGCCCAGACCGATGGATAAACCGCATGGGCAAGCCAGAACAGAAAGAACACCAATATTACCCAGCCGATGCCTGGATAGGTCTGCATCTGTTTAAGCGCACCTAGCGGATTGGCGCGGGCGATCTGGAACGTGCGTCTGTTTTCCTGTGACAATGTTTCAGGCAACAGGAAATAGGCCAGAATGAAATTGACGAACGACAGAAATGCCGCCCCGTAAAACGGTATACGTGGGCCAAATTCGCCAAGTAATCCGCCCAAAACCGGCCCAAGTGCAAAACCTACCCCGAAGGCAATGCCGATAAGACCAAAATTGCGTGCACGATTACTGTCATCGCTGACATCGGCAATATAGGCGGACGCGGTAGCAAAACTGGCACCACTGATACCTGCCAGCACACGACCGATGAACAGCATCCAATAAGTGGTTGCGAGTGCACAAATCAGATTATCAATCGCAAAGGTGAAGATCGAAGCCAGCAACACCGGGCGCCGACCAAAGCGATCACTGAGATTACCGATCATCGGTGCAAACAGAAATTGCATTGCCGCATAGACCAGCAACAACCAGCCGCCATCAACGGCGGCCGCACTGATATCCGCTCCAGTGAGTTCTTCAAGATAAGTCGGTAGAACCGGCATAATGATTGCAATGCCGATAATATCGAGAAAAAGAGTCATAAAGACGAGTAACAAGCCCCGCCGCACAAACTGGGGATTATGCATGGAACACCTGAAATGCACATGCGGACAAGCCGCAACAAAGCATAATAATTTGATTGTTGGAAAGAATCGCGCGCAATCGCCGCTCAAAACTGAGCGTCACGAATGGCTGACAAAAAGGGCCGCGCTGCCGTTAAATTTTACAGGGAAAATTATTCCACAGCAAGCCCGATGCTCGGTAAAATTATTGCGGGCCGTCGCCTATCGCCCATATAAAAAGGCGGCCTAAGCCGCCTCTCAGTCCTATCATAAGAACCAGTTAGATATCACCGCCGAATGTATCGCAGGATTCAATCTTTCCGCTTTCAAAACCACGCCGGAACCATTTGGCACGCTGTGCCGATGTGCCGTGGTTGAAGCTTTCAGGTACAACATAGCCCTGACTTCTCTTTTGCAGCGTATCGTCGCCAATCTGGTGGGCGGCATTGATTGCTTCTTCGAGGTCGCCTGCTTCCAGAATACCCTTCTGATCCGTGTAATAGCCCCATACACCTGCAAAGCAGTCTGCCTGCAACTCAACACGCACCGACATCTGGTTAGCCTGTGCTGGGCTCATCTGCTGACGCATCTGATTGAAGCGCGGAAGAATACCGAGCAAGTTCTGAACGTGATGCCCCACTTCATGCGAAATCACATAGGCATTGGCAAAGTCGCCGGATGCACCAAACTTATTGGCCAGTTCATTGAAGAAAGTCAGATCAAGATAAAGCTTGCGGTCACCGGGGCAATAAAACGGACCAGATGCCGAAGAGGCCATACCGCAGGCTGAACGCACGCCATCGGAGAACAGGACCATTGTTGGTGGCGTATAAGTCTGCCCGCGCGACTGGAAAATGCCGCTCCAGACATCTTCTGTTTCGGCCAAAACAGTGCGTGCAAACTGTGTCGCCTCATCATTGGCAACCGTGCCACCTTCAGCCGCAGTACGGCCACTGCTCTGCTGGGTCTGAGTGGAGTTGATACTGCCATCACCGAATAGAAGCGGTAGTGGATCAATGCCAAACGCACGCAACACAAAGAACATCACGACGAGAATGAGAATCCCGGAAATACCGCCGCCGCGAACGATGCGAAAACCCGGCCCACCCATTCCGCCGCCACCGCGACCAAAACCACCACCGAGGCCACCGCTTTGCTGGCCCCGTACATCTTCCACATTGTCGCTTTGTCTACGGCCTTGCCAACGCATTGACCAACTCCCCTTCACCGTGCTGTCTCAGACAAAGACAGCAGCAATCTATTGCATGCAATTGTCGCACAAACAGTTGGCACAGCAACATAAAAAGTAAATGGCAACTCCAATCACAAACAAAGACATGGCCGCAACATAAGAAGCGACTAAAGCATGTCGCGCTCAAATGGATTCACTTACCGTTCGCGAACATGCGACAATTGAAAGAATCCAGAGCGAGCGCAGTGGTTGGGATTAAGCGCAACACGCCCTAGAGGTTGCAAATCGGAGCCTTGATCGAGAATTTTCGTGAATGCTCGCATTTTCTTTGAAATAAGGGCAATTGTGGGGTTCCGCTTTGCACCATCATTGCCTATAAGGCCCACTTAGCCCACAGAATATACTTCTGCCAACCCGCCGGAAAACCGTGCGGGCTTTTCTGGCAGGCTAAAAGCATGTCTCTCAAAAGTGGGAACCGGTTTTGAGGCCAAGATATGCGCTAACACTAATAAGCAGGATATGCCCATGCCGAAACGTACAGATATCAAATCGATCCTGATTATCGGCGCGGGCCCCATTGTTATCGGCCAGGCATGCGAGTTCGATTATTCGGGCACGCAGGCTTGTAAGGCGCTCAAAGAGGAAGGCTATCGCATCATCCTCGTCAACTCCAATCCGGCAACGATCATGACCGATCCGGATCTGGCAGATGCGACTTATATTGAACCGATCACTCCGGAAGTTGTTGCCAAGATCATTGCCAAGGAACGCCCTGACGCGCTCCTGCCGACGATGGGCGGACAGACCGCACTCAACACCGCGCTTTCGCTGCGCCGCATGGGTGTGCTTGAACGCTATAATGTCGAGATGATTGGCGCGCATGCCGAAGCTATCGACAAGGCAGAAGATCGTGCGCTCTTCCGCGAAGCCATGGAAAAGATTGGCCTCGACACACCGACCTCGATGCTCGCCAACGCGACCGAGATCAAGGAAGAAGATCGCAAGCGCCACGAAACCAAGCGCAACGAAGTCAAAGCGCAATATTCCGGTGATGATCTCGACAAGGCACTCGACAAGCTGGAAACCGAATGGCAGCTCGGCGAAGTTGAGCGCAAGCAGCGTTACATGAGCCATGCGCTCGCCAAAGCCGCACAGGCCATGGACGTTGTTGGCCTGCCAGCCATCATTCGCCCGAGCTTCACGCTCGGCGGCACAGGCGGTGGCATCGCCTATAACCGCCAGGAATTCTTCGAAATCATCGAACGCGGCCTCGACGCGTCGCCAACCACCGAAGTTCTGATCGAAGAATCGGTTCTCGGCTGGAAGGAATATGAAATGGAAGTCGTCCGCGACAAGGCGGACAACTGCATTATCATCTGCTCGATCGAAAACCTCGATCCAATGGGCGTGCATACGGGCGACAGTATCACGGTCGCCCCTGCGCTGACGCTGACCGACAAAGAATACCAGATCATGCGTAACGCCTCGATTGCGGTGCTGCGCGAGATCGGCGTTGAAACTGGCGGATCCAACGTTCAGTTCGCGATTAACCCGGCCAATGGCCGTATGATCGTCATTGAAATGAACCCGCGCGTATCGCGCTCCTCGGCGCTTGCATCGAAAGCCACCGGCTTCCCGATTGCAAAGGTCGCAGCCAAGCTTGCAGTCGGCTACACACTCGACGAACTCGACAATGACATCACCGGCGGCGCAACACCCGCATCGTTCGAACCGTCGATCGACTATGTCGTCACCAAGATCCCACGCTTTGCGTTTGAAAAATTCCCTGGTTCCTCGCCGATCCTGACCACTGCCATGAAATCGGTCGGTGAAGTCATGGCCATTGGCCGTACTTTCCAGGAAAGCTTGCAGAAAGCGCTGCGCGGTCTGGAAACAGGCCTGACGGGTCTTGATGAAATCGCCATTCCAAACATTGAGGAAGGCGACGAGAAGAACGCGATCCGCGCCGCAATCGGCACGCCAACGCCAGACCGTCTGCGCATGGTCGCACAGGCAATGCGCCTCGGCCTCAGCACCGAGCAGGTGCATGATGTCTCCAAAATCGATCCATGGTTCCTTGAACAGATCGAAGGCATCGTCAACACAGAAGCCCGTATCCGCGAACATGGTCTGCCGCAGGATGCCGAAAACCTGCGCATGCTTAAAGCCATGGGCTTCTCCGATGCGCGTCTTGCAGGACTGATCGGCAAGGATGCAGAAGATGTCGCAAAGCTGCGTAATCAGCTCGACGTGCATCCGGTCTATAAGCGCATTGATACCTGCGCAGCCGAATTCGCATCGCCAACCGCATACATGTACTCGACCTATGAAACGCCTTTCGTCGGTCAGCCGCGTTCGGAAGCCGAAGTATCGGATCGCAAGAAGGTCGTCATTCTCGGCGGCGGTCCAAACCGTATCGGTCAGGGCATTGAGTTCGACTATTGTTGCTGCCATGCGGCTTTCGCGCTCAACGATGCTGACTATGAAGCCATCATGATCAACTGCAACCCGGAAACGGTTTCAACAGATTATGACACGTCCGATCGCCTCTATTTCGAGCCATTGACGGCAGAAGACGTACTTGAAATCCTGCGCGTTGAGCAGGAGAAAGGTACGCTACATGGCGTCATCGTTCAATTCGGTGGCCAGACACCGCTCAAGCTTGCCAATGCGCTGGAAAAGGCTGGCATTCCGATCCTCGGAACGTCACCTGACGCTATCGATCTTGCTGAAGACCGTGACCGCTTCCAAAAGCTGCTGATCAAGCTCGGCCTTAACCAGCCAAAGAACGGCATTGCCTATTCGGTTGAGCAGGCGCGCCTGATCGTTGCTGATCTGGGCTTCCCGCTGGTTGTCCGCCCGTCTTATGTTCTTGGTGGTCGTGCCATGCAGATCATCCATGACGAGCGTGGCTTGCAGACATATCTGCTCGACACGGTTCCTGAGCTGGTGCCTGAAGACATCAAGGCGAAATATCCAAACGACAAGACCGGCCAGATCAACACGCTGCTGGGCAAAAACCCGCTTCTGTTCGATACCTATCTGACACAGGCCATCGAAGTGGATGTCGACTGCCTCTGCGATGGCAAGGACAGCTATGTTTCCGGCATCATGGAACACATCGAAGAAGCAGGCATTCACTCCGGTGACAGCGCCTGTTCGCTGCCAGTTCATACGCTTTCACCTGAGATCGTGACAGAGCTTGAACGCCAAACGGCATTGCTTGCCAAGGCATTGAATGTCGGTGGCCTGATGAACGTTCAGTTTGCTATCAAGGATGGTGAAATCTTCATCCTCGAAGTCAACCCTCGCGCATCGCGTACCGTGCCTTTCGTTGCCAAGACCGTTGGAACGCCAATTGCCAAGGTTGCGGCCCGTATCATGGCAGGCGAAAGCCTCGAAGACGCGCTCAATGCCTATGGCGGCAAGCCGCAGCCGACCGCACGTCCGCATATCGCGGTCAAGGAAGCCGTGTTCCCATTCGCCCGCTTCCCCGGCGTTGATACACTGCTCGGACCAGAAATGCGTTCAACTGGCGAAGTCATGGGCCTTGATTACGACTACGCGCTTGCCTTCGCCAAGGCGCAGCTCGGTGCAGGCGTTGAACTGCCACGCGAAGGCACGGTTTTCGTGTCGGTTCGTGACGAAGACAAGGAACGCGTGCTTGGTGCCGTGCGCAAACTGGTCAGCATCGGCTTCAAGGTCATGGCGACCGGCGGAACACAACAGTTCCTCGAAGCAAATGGCGTAGAATCGACCAAGATCAACAAGGTCATCGAAGGTCGCCCGCATGTGGAAGATGCGATCCGCAACCGCCAGATCCATCTGGTCTTCAACACGACCGACAGCGCAAGTGCAGTCTCCGACTCCAAGTCGATCCGCCGCGCAACGCTGATGCAGAAACTGCCTTACTACACGACAATGGCCGGTGCTGAAGCGGCCGCTGAAGCCATTGCGGCGCTTAAGGCAGGATCGCTGGAAGTTCGTCCGCTTCAGGATTACTTCCGCAATTAAAGCATTTGAGGTAAAAAAGCGAAGCGGTTTTGCGTTGGATAATACGTAAAAACAAATAGTTACACGGGAATGAAAAAGGCCGCAGATGAAAATCTGCGGCCTTTTTGCTTTGTTGATTTCTTATGCCGTTGCTTCCGATTGGTGGGGCAGACGAAGGGGGTCGGCCTGCAAGTCCATTTCCAGATGCAGTTGCCGCGCGAACAAGCCGTTATGGCCTAACCCTTTGCCAATATGGATGACAGCAGCTTCCTTTAAAGGACCAGTCAGAATCGCATAAGCGCGCTTTCGCGCCTCTTCATCCATCCCATCGAGCGTACCATCAATCACAATCCAGCTTGGATTTTGCAGCACAAGCCGGGCGAGAGCGAGGCTTTGTTGCTCATCATCAGTCAGTGTGCGATCCCAACGCAGGACACGGTCGATCTGCGGTGTAAGCCTCTCCAATCCGGCGAGTTTCAGCACGTCCGCCACCTGATTCTTCGAGAAATCAGCGGCACTCAACGGATACACCACCGCATCATGCAGGTTGCCGGGCGGAATGTAGGGAGCATGCGGAATAAACACCACGCGATCTCCAGCAGGCAATCCAATCCGCCCGCTCCCCCAAGGCCACAAGCCCCCAAGCGCGCGGAAAAACCGACTGCGTTCGGTTTCAGTTGCGCCTGTCACAAACAGCCGCTCCCCGGGACCGATGCTGACATTCGTCTCAACTAGATTGAGACATCCATCAGGGACCGCAATAGACAGAGCTTCGATCGTAAGCCGCTCATCCTCGTTGGTTTCCAGAACTATCTGCCGGTCGATGTGGCCAATTTCATCCATACGTAATATGGCTTGTCGAAAGCTCGCCACGCGCAGCAATGTTGCCCGCCAATCGGCAATCGCGCCAAAGTTATCGACAAACCAGCGCAGCGAATTATGCACCTGCGTGAAAGCGCCGACAGCCATCATCAAACCGCCGAAGGTCAGTCCACCCGAAAAATAGACAGGTGCTGCAACAAGGATCGGAGCAACAATGGTGAACCAGCCATAGCCTGCCGTGACCCATGTCAGATTGGTTGTGGCAATAACAATTCGCTTGATGGCAACCAGCACCGCGTCAAGATCCAGGTCCAACCTGCGGCGCTCGTCAGCCTCGCCTCGTGCCAATGTAACAGCATCGATATGCTCATTCACCCGCATCAACGAGAAGCGAAAATCGGCCTCGCGTGCATAGCGGTTGGCATTGTGATTAACGAGACTGCGGCCAACAAACCAGGACAACAGCGACGCAGAACCCGCATAAAAAACCGCCGCCCAAACCATATAGCCCGGTATGGAAAAACTATAACCCCAAAGATGGAATACAAAGCCGCTCGACAGAGACCACAGGACGCCAACAAAGCTGACGAGAATGACGGTGGATTGCAGCAGATTGATGCCAAGATCGCTCGTAGTCTCGGCAAGATGACGCGCATCTTCCTGCAATCGTTGGTCCGGGTTGACGCCAATTTCGCCAGCTTTCGCAAGACGGAATGCCCGCCCCGGCTGCAACCACTCACCCACCAGATCGCGCGCCAGTCCTTCTCGTAGCTTTAGCTTGAACATTTGGTTCAGCCAGGTCTGGGACACGTTTAGAAGAAGGACCGATCCGGCGATTGCAAAAAAGATCAGAAGCTGATGAAAGAAGGCGCTCAGATTGCGATCTGACAGAGCATTGTAGAACGGGACATTCCAACGATTGATGGCGACCTGCCCCACAGCAATCAACACAATCAGAACGAAGATACCAGTGCCCAGCGCGATCAACTGGTTGCGAACCGGCGATACCCAGAACGCACTCATCATCATGCGCGCTTGAGAGAAAAGATCACTGCCGTCTTGCATGCCGCGATCAGCTTGCTGATGCGCACTATCGAGCCCTTGCGGCTTTTTCTGCTTTGATTTCGGCACCAAGTCTTTCCTCATCAAAATCGTTTAGGGCAGAAGTGAAACGTTGCGGGCAAACCCAGCTCTAAAAACAAGACTTCATCGAGTTGTTCTTAATCAATTCTGATCACGCCCTATAGCAATATTTTGGAACTTTTGCGTGACCCCGGACCCTGTCACGATAGTACAAAGTACAAATCGCGCGAAGGCTTCCGATGACCACATCCACTAAAGCAAATTGATAAAGTTCTGATTTATGCCACATGGAACGGAAAGCTGCTCGTTTTCCGCGAACCGAAAAATCCAGACACACCGCTGCAGGTTCCAGGCGGAACTGTCGATGAGGGCGAAGAAATCCAAAGCGCAGCCTATCGTGAGTTTCACGAAGAAACTGGTATTTTCAAAACGTCCGGCATGCGTCATCTGGAAACTTTGACCTACAACTATATCGAACCTTTTCACATTGAAACACACCGTCGTCACTGCTTCCATCTACCTCTGTCGGGCAAATTTCCCGAGGAATGGCACCACTATGAAATGTTTCCTTGCGACGGAAACAAACCAATTCTTTTCAAATTGTTCTGGCTACCCTTGCTGGAAGCAAGTGCTCGCATTGGCCTGGGAATGGGGAAAAGCATTACAAAAATAGGCCTTTAGAGATAGCGCCGCCTATCTTGTGTTGGTCAAATTTGTCGCATATAGTCTTGTCATCGATTTTTCGGTCAAGTGACTTTGCGACCCGCCCGGCCTGCCGTGCTTCCTGACGATCTCCTGTCCATAAATTCGATTCACAGGGACGTGTGCGAAGCATACGGACTAACTACTACTAATGTTACAAAGGAATTTCCCATGGCTACGGGAACAGTTAAGTGGTTTAACACGACCAAGGGCTTCGGCTTCATTCAGCCTGATCAGGGCGGCACGGACGTATTCGTCCACATTTCCGCTGTTCAGCGCGCTGGTCTGGCCACGCTCGATGAAGGCCAGAAGGTTACGTACGAAATCGTACAGGACCGTCGTTCGGGCCGTTCGTCTGCCGACAACCTCGTCGCAGCATAATTTTTGCCGAATAGGCAAATGAAAGGCGGGGTATTGCCCCGCCTTTTTGTTTGTCCGCATTCTTATTCATTGTCGTTCAGATTTTTGCCAGCGCGCTTGCACCCAGAATGAGAGCTGCGATCAGTGCCGCACCGGTGCGGACATGGTTCCATAGCGTCCAGTCCCGAACGTAAGCGAGCCAGACGTCAGCTGACGTGGCAGCATTTGCATCAATCGCAGCAAGCTGATTGTTTAGCGGCACATTCAGGACCATTGTCACCCCGATGGTGCCAATGAGATAAACGGCAGCACCGATCATTACCCATTTCGACAGGCTACCAAAGCCCATCAGACCCAGCGCAATAATCGCCAGACACAATACTGCCGTTCCAAAAAACGCAGCGAAGAACGTGCCGTTGATGACTGTGATGTTGATCGATTGCATTGCCGATATGCCCGCATTGGCTGGGATACGCGCCAATGCCGCCATTACAAAGCTTGAAAATGCATAGAAAATGCCGCCCGTTATGGCGCTACCCCATGCTGTCAGCAGAACAAGCAGTTGAAAACTCATTGTTATGACTGTCCCTCCCATGTGCCTTCACCGGCAGCCTTGCGGGCAAAATCTGCAAACCGCCGCGGCGTGCGTCCGAGAGCTTCTTCCACGCCATGCGCCACACTCGCATTGCGACCATCGAAAAGCTCGGTGAAAAGATATCGCAAAAGCGTTATGACATCTTCAGGCAGCATCTGTTCGCGCAGGACCACTTCATAGTCAGCAAACGAAACGGGATGAAACGACAACTCTCTACCTGTCGCTTGGGCGATCTCGTTTACAGCATCACTGAAACTGAACAGTTCCGAACCGGTCAGTTCATAGAGCCGATTGCGATGCCCCGTTTCCGTAAGGGCGGCAACCGCGACATCAGCGATATCGTCGGCATCGATGAATGGTTCTTTCGTGTGACCAACCGGCAGCGTCAGCGAGCCTGAAAGTAACTCATCTCGCATGTAGTTCTCACTGAAGTTCTGCATGAACCAGCTTGCGCGAAGCACGGTCCAGTCCAATCCGGAAGTTTGAAGAGCCTGCTCTGCAGCCTCGGCCTCCTCCTCTCCTCGCCCGGAAAGAAGTACGACATGGTTCACGCCTGCCTTCTTCGCCGTCGACAGGAACGCTCGGATGACATCCACGGCACCCGGCAAGGCCAGATCCGGCTGATAGGTGACATAGGCATTCGTGATACCTTCAAGCGCCGCGGCCCAGGTAGATTGATTGTTCCAGTCAAAAACTATCTCGGTACTGCGCGATACGGCGCGAACCGAAAGCCCCATCCCTTGCAGCCTTTCTGAAACCCTCCTGCCGGTTTTTCCGGTAGCCCCAATCACCAGAAAACGATCATTCAGATCCGTATTCATCTTCATCTCCCAAAATGTGAGCAACTCTCATATTTGCAATATGTGAGTAATCCTCATATTCTGTCAAGACGAAAATGTGAGTCGGTCATGAAGCAGAATTCAGGCACGGAAACAGAAGTTATGGGCGCGGCCATCCTGCGCCGCACTCCTAGTCAAAGCCGCGCACAGGAAAAAATCCGGCGCATAGCAGAATGCGCCACTGCGCTGATCGCTGCCAAAGGCAGCGACAGTCTCAAGATGAGCGAGATTGCACAGCAGGCAGGCATTTCGATCGGTGCGCTCTATCAGTATTTTCCTGATAAAAGCGCGCTGATCCGCTATCTGTTTGAAAGCTGTAACGCGCAGTCCCGTCAGTGCATCGAAGACGGCCTTGCAGCGGCGAGTTCGGTCGACGAACTGATCGTGGCATTCAATGCATTGATTGACGAATATCTGGCGTTGATGCGGCTGGAACCCGCAATGCGCGACATATGGTCGGCCACGCAGACCGATAAAATATTGTCAAAGCTGGAGATCGCCGAGAGTCGACAGAACGGCAAGTTGCTCGCAGATACGATCCGTAGGATTGTTCCCGCTAGAGAGTCGGCACAGTTGGAAGAAACTGCTTTCCTGCTGATGCATTTTGGCGAAACCACCATGCGCATCGCCGTCGAGGTCTCGGAAAACGAATGCGATGCGTTGATAGCGGCCTTTAAAATCATGGCCACGCGAAGCTTGCTAGACCTCATGGCGGATTAGAGCATTTCCAGCAAAAGTGTGAAGCGGTTTTGCTTTGGATAATACGTAAAACAAATAGCTAAAGCATGTCGCAGTTAAATGGATTCATTTAACGTTCGCGAACATGCGGAAATTACAAGAATCTAGAGCGAGCACCATGGGTGCGATTAAACGCGACACGCTCTAGAGCGGCTCCAAAGGTTCAATCTTAACTGGAACCGCTCTAAAACCCTTATGGCAACCAGTCCAGCGATACATGCCCCTCATCCGCAGCAACGCGGGCAAGCCATGCATTTACAGCCGGATATCGCGCCATGTTGAAACCACCTCGATGCGCCTCATGCGTATAGGCATAAAGCGCGATGTCGGCGACAGTCAGGCTGTCGCCAACGAGAAATGGTGTCTTGTTCAACTGCTCTTCCATAACACCAAGAGCTTTTTCGCCACCAACAAGTGTTGATGCGAGACGTTCAGGCGTCGCGTCATGCGCCCGCTCTGGATAGACCATCAAGGCGCGGCGCACAGCGACATAAGGTTCATGGCTATATTGTTCGAAGAACAGCCATTGATAAACCAGCGCACGCTCATAAGCGTCTTTCGGCAGATAGGGCGTTCCCTCTGCTAGATGGAGAAGAATGGCATTTGATTCGGCAAGGAAGCGACCGTCTTCCAGCTCGAGCAGCGGAACTTTGCCATTGGGGTTTTTCGCCAGATATTCGGGCATTCGCGTCGAACCGTCGAGGGAAGACACAGTGACATGCTTGAACGGCCTGCCGAGTTTCGCAAGCAAAAGCCGTGGCTTATAGCAATTTCCGGAATCTGGCTGTGAATAGATTGTGAGCATCTGCTTCTCCTGTGCTGGTATAACATCTTTGCATCCGTGCAGCCTGTCCAATCAGTTTCATTGAAACAATATGTTCGCGGCATTGATGGATCAGAACTTTTCAGCAACACATTCTCGCGAGAAACCCGAATTTATTGCGAAACTGCAAAGCTTTTGTTGCGATTCGTGCGCCAATGCGACATAGAAAGTCCGCAAAACCGGACCGTGCCCGGTGCCGGTTATCTGATCCTGCCATCTATGGAGATCTATCATGGCATTTCTCGCCGACGCCCTTTCTCGTGTAAAGCCATCTGCGACCATCGCGGTCAGCCAGAAAGCACGCGAACTGAAAGCCAAGGGCAAGGACGTGATTGGTCTCGGAGCGGGCGAACCCGATTTCGATACTCCAGACAATATCAAGCAAGCTGCTATCGACGCGATCAATCGCGGCGAAACCAAGTACACCCCTGTTGCTGGTATCCCTGAGTTGCGTCAGGCTATCGTCGCCAAGTTCAAGCGCGAAAATGGCCTCGACTATAAGCCTGAGCAGGTCATCGTCGGCACTGGTGGCAAGCAGATCCTGTTCAACGCTTTCATGGCTACACTGAACCCTGGCGATGAAGTTATCGTCCCTGCTCCATACTGGGTAAGCTACCCGGAAATGGTTGCCATCAACGGTGGCACGCCTGTGTTCGTCAACACGCGTCAGGAAGACAATTTCAAACTGACAGCAGCTGATCTTGAAAAGGCGATCACGCCAAAGACCAAGTGGCTGATCTTCAACTCGCCGTCAAACCCAACAGGCTCCGCTTATACGGAAGCAGAACTGAAGTCCCTGACCGATGTTCTCGTGCGTCATCCGCAGGTCTGGATTCTGACCGACGATATGTATGAGCATCTGGTGTATGGCGATTTCGTCTTCACGACACCTGCGCAGGTCGAGCCTTCGCTTTATGATCGCACGCTCACCATGAACGGTGTATCGAAGGCCTATGCAATGACCGGCTGGCGTATCGGCTATGCAGCAGGTCCATTGCAGCTCATCAAGGCCATGGACATGGTTCAGGGTCAGCAGACCTCTGGTGCCTGCTCCATCGCTCAGTGGGCTGCTGTTGAAGCGCTGAACGGCACACAGGACTTCATTCCGAAGAACAAGGAAATCTTCCAGGCTCGTCGTGATCTGGTTGTCTCCATGCTCAACCAGGCCAAGGGCATCAACTGCCCGACACCTGAAGGTGCATTCTACGTCTATCCGTCATGCGCGGGCCTTATCGGCAAGAAGACTGAAGCCGGCAAGGTTATTGAGACTGACGAAGATTTCGTGAGCGAACTGCTGGAAGCAGAAGGCGTTGCCGTGGTTCACGGCTCGGCTTTCGGTCTCGGACCAAACTTCCGCATTTCCTATGCGACCTCGGATGAACTGCTTGAAGAAGCCTGCTCACGCATTCAGCGCTTCTGCGCAAGCTTGCGCTAAACACTTGAGACATTGAATGACGAAGGGGCCGAAAGGCCCCTTTTTCGTATCTGCATTTCCGAGAAAGTAAAGTGCTGGGCGAAAAGCCAAAAAAAAAGCCAGACAAATGTCTGGCTTTGAGTTTTGAAGGTGCCATTGAGGCAAACCTCCAGAGGGGAACACTCAGCCTGCGTAAAATGGGAGGAGGAAACGCAGCGCTGAGATGATCTTTATATGCACTTTGCTTATTGTTTTGGCAATGCAACTTTACGGCAATGCAGCTATGCGTTTTACGCATAGCTCGAAAACAATAAAAACATAAATAAATTCATACAGTTATACATTAACCACTGAAACCATATTCTATATCAGCACTATAATGACAGCCCAAACCGCAGGCAGATGCAAGCCTAGCTTGCCTCTAAAAACAGCAAATCACTTCCACTGGCAACATTCACAGGGGCTGTCACGAAACTATCACCACACTGCATCGAACCTGTCACAGAAGAGGCATAGAAGCCCTCGCAAGGCCGCAGCTATCCCCGATGAATGCCCAAAACGGCACGTGCTGCGCGCACCCCTTATTCAAAAAGGAGCGCCATCTTGCGGATCGTTCAGATTACAGACACTCACCTCAGCCCTACCAAGTCACACTTCAACAGCAACTGGTCCCCGCTGGTTGCTTGGGTCGAACAGCAGAAGCCAGACCTCATCATCCATACCGGCGACTTGACCGTCGATGGAGCCGATGTTGAAGCTGACCTGCTTTTCTGCCGCGACCGTATTGCAGAGCTTCCCGCTCCGGTTCTGAGCCTGCCCGGCAATCACGACATCGGCCACCTTCCCGGCAGCCACCAGCCCGTCAACCTTGAGCGCCTTGAGCGCTGGCGCACTCATTTCGGCCCAGATTATTGGGCGAAGGATTTCGGCGGCTGGCGCATTATTGGTCTCAACAGCCTGATTATCGGTGCAAATTCGGCTGAGGAAGAAGAACAGTTTCAATGGCTGGAAGCTGAACTGTACCACAGCGACGGCAGGCCGGTTGCAGTCTTTGCACACAAACCTGTTTTCGTCGATGCGCCGAACGAAGGCGACACAGGCTACTGGGGCATTCGCGCGGCACCCCGCCAGCGTCTTTATGATCTTTTCTCAGCTCATAATGTGAAGCTTCATGCCAGCGGCCATCTGCACCGCGCCTGGGCAGGCACGACCGACGGCATCAGCTATATCTGGGCACCCGCTGCCGCATTCACAGTTGGTTCGATTGAACGCGATCTGCCCGGCGAACGCATTCTCGGTGCGGTCATCCATGACCTCGACGAGACCGCAAAAAGTGAAATCGTCCACATCGCAGAACTGAAACCTTACGTGATCGACGATGTCATGCACGAGGTCTATCCCCACCACACCGGCGATGGCAAAGCCACAAAGGTTGCTGAGGAGGCCAGCCAGTGAGCACGCTCACCCTCCGCGACATCAGCAAATCCTATGGCAGCAACCGTATTCTTGACGGTATTTCTCTGGAAGCGGCGGAAGGTGAATTCATTGCTCTCGTTGGTCCTTCCGGCTGCGGCAAAAGCACATTGCTGCGCATTCTGGCCGGGCTGGACCACGCAGACGAGGGCAGCATAGCCATTGCCGGGCGTGACATTACCGCAGCACATCCCGCCGATCGCAATATGGCGATGGTCTTCCAGTCATACGCCCTTTATCCGCACCTGACAGCCGCACAGAACATTGCCGTGCCGCTTGCCATGCGCGATCTGACAACGATGGAGCGCATGCCGCTCATTGGTCCACTTATTCCCAGCCAGAGGAAAAAGCGGGCTTTTATTCAGAAACAGGTCAGGGCGACTGCGACCAGCCTGAAAATTGACCATCTGCTTGATCGAAAGCCGGGTCAGATGTCGGGAGGTCAGCGGCAGCGTGTGGCTCTTGCCCGCGCCCTCGTTCGCCAGCCGGGTGCGTTCCTGATGGACGAACCGCTATCCAATCTTGATGCCAATCTGCGTGTTCATACCCGCGCCGAGATTGTCGAGTTGCATCGTCGTGCAGGTGTGCCAACTATCTACGTTACACATGATCAGGCGGAAGCGCTCAGCATGGCCGACCGCGTTGCGGTCATGATGGGTGGCAAGCTCCTTCAGATCGACACTCCAACTGCGATCTATAACGATCCAAAACACATCGAAGTCGCGCAATTCATTGGCACGCCCCGGATCAATATCCTTGATGCCGTGATCAGCGATAACGGCATCGTTCATTTTGCTGGTCACGCCATTCTGCAAGGCGTCGCAGCCCATTTCGGCACGCAAGTCCGCATCGGCATCAGACCTGAACATTTCCGTATCGTTCCGCATGACAAGACCGGCATCAGTGCGACCGTCTCACGGATCGAGTTTCTCGGCTCGGAAGTGCTCATTTATATGAAAGCGCCCGGCACATCAGTGGAACTGACGGCAAAGCTCGACCCCGCCAACGCAAAGCACATCATAACCGGCATGCCGGTGGGCCTGCATTTTGACGCCACCAGCATCTATTTGTTTGGCGATGATGGCCTGCGTTTGCGTCAACCCGCCGATAGCAACGTGACGCTTGCAGCCCGCGAAAAGGCACCAGCCCATGTCTGACGCCGCCCTTTCCCATGCGGGCGCAAGCCGTGCACGTACGGCCGCAGAAAATGCCCGCCGTCGCGAAGAACGTCTTGCGTGGAAACTCGCTTCCCCTGCGATTTTTCTGACTGTACTCCTGATCTTGCTGCCAACCGCTGCCGTGATCTTCTGGAGTTTCACCAATTTCGAGCTTGGCTATGATGGTTTCGAGTTTATCGGGCTTGATAATTATGCCGAACTCTTCAGCGACCGCACCTTCCTGATCTCGCTCAAAAACACTGCCGTCTACACCGCTATTGTGGCTCCTGCCTCAGTCTTTCTCGGCCTTGGCGTAGCGCTCCTTATCGAAAGCGAAGTGCGCGGCAAGTCGTTCTTCCGCACGGTTTACTTCCTGCCAGTAGCCTCACTCCTCGTCGCCATGGCAACCGTGTGGCAATATTTGCTGCACCCAACCCTCGGCCCCGTCAACGCCATGCTCGGCCTGATCGGCATCACTGGCCCCAATTGGCTTGGTTCCAGCGACACGGTTCTGACCAGTCTTGCGATGATCGGCGTGTGGCAAAGCGTTGGCTTTAACATGGTGCTGTTTCTGGCAGGCCTCACCGCAATCCCGCGCGAGCTCTACTCTGCTGCCGAAGTGGATGGCGTGAAAAGCAGCTGGGAGCGGTTTCGTCTGGTCACATGGCCTTTGCTCGGACCAACTACGCTTTTTGTGACAACGATCAGCATTATCAATGCCGTGAAGGTCTTTGAAACGGTCAAGACTCTCACAGAAGGCGGCCCGAACAAAGCCTCCGAAGTGCTGCTCTGGACTATCTATCAGGAAGGCTTCGTCTTTCTGCGCGTCGGTTATGCCTCTGCAATGACCGTGATTTTCCTCGCCGTTCTTATTGTCCTGATGATGCTTCAGTTCCGCGTTCTGGACCGTCGGACCCACTATTGAGGAACCCCGGATGACATTGGCTCGTTCTTTCCGTCTCGGAATTCTGTCGCTGGGTGCGCTGCTGTTTTTGGCACCCTATATTTTCATGCTGTCCACGGCAGCAAAATCCCAGCAGGACATTTTCTCGTCCTCCCTCTCTCTCATTCCACAGCACTGGGCGCTTTGGGACAATCTGACCAAAGCTTTGACACGCGTTCCAATGGGGCTTTTGCTGTTTAACGGTGTTGTCGTGTGTGGATTGGTTCTGGTCGTTCAGGTGGTCATCGCCATTCCCTGCGCTTATGCGATGGCAAAGTTACAGTTTCGCGGCCAGCGCACCATGATGATGCTGGTTATGCTTGGCCTTCTTGTGCCGATCCATGCAACCGCACTGCCATTCTATGTCGGTTTCAACAAGCTTGGTGTGCTCAACAGCTATTTCGCACTGAGCGCTCCGTTCTTCATCTCGGTCTTCGGTATTTTCTTGTTTCTGCAGTTCTTCCGCGCCCTGCCGGATGATCTCATCAGTGCCGCCCGTCTCGATGGCATGTCCGAAGCTGGCATTGTCATGCGGGTCATTGTTCCCAACGCATGGCCGGCCATCACAGCCTTTTCGATTTTCTCGGTAGTTGCGCATTGGAACGATCTTTTTTGGCCGCTCATTGTCGTCACCGGCATGGAACGCGCTACGCCACCGCTCGGCCTGCTTTACTTCCGCGCGGCAGAAGCAGGCGACGACTACGGAGCACTCATGGCGGCAACGCTCATCATTACGCTGCCGCTTCTCCTCGCGTTCCTTGCAGCCCAGCGCCGCTTCATCGAAGGCATCACCTTAACTGGCCTCAAGGGCTGAATTTTCCCTCCCCGTCCCACAGGAGTTACCCATGAAACGCCTTTCCAGCGCTCTCGCCGCTCTGGTTGTTGCGACAGGCCTCACCGCGCCTGCTTTCGCAGACACCACACTGAATGTGCATTACCCGATGCCCGGCTTCTTCAAGGAAGTCATGGCGGACATCTCCAAGAAGTTCATGGAAGAAAATCCGGACATCAAAATCAACTTCGTCAGTCCTTCCGCGACTTACGAGGAAGGCATCCAGACCATCATGCGTCAGGCTGGCACCTCGGAAATGCCGGATATCACTTTCACCGGCCTGAACCGCCTGCGCGTATTGGCCGAGCGCAACATCGGCGTTGATATGAAGCCGCTCGTCGATAAGGAAGCGGATCTTGAAGCCCAGGGCTTCACCGATCATCTGCTGAGCCTTGCGCGTGTCGGCGACCGTCAGGTCGGCCTGGCATTCGCAACCTCAAACCCGATCATGTATTACAATGCCGATCTGGTTAAGGCTGCCGGGGGCAATCCCGACACGCCTCCAACCACATGGGACGAAGTGATTGAGCTTGGCGGTAAGATCAAGGCGCTTGGCGATGGCAATGAAGGCATCGATTTCCGCTGGCAGGGCGATGACTGGATGTTCTCTGCACTTCTGTTCGGCGCTGGCGGCACGATGCTCTCAGAAGATGAAAAGAAAGTCGCGTTCAACGGCCCAGAAGGTCTGGCAGCATTCAAGCTTGTCGATCGTATGGTGAAAGAAGGCGGTCTGCCGGTTCTGACCAAAGCGGCGGGCGAGCAGGCTTTCGCGGCCGGTAAAGTCGGCTTCGCATTCCAGACAACTGGTGCTTTGCGCAACACGATCAAGAATGTCGGTGACAAGTTCGACATGCGCACTGCCAAAATCCCACTTCTCAACGCCGAAAAGGGCCGTCTGCCAACCGGTGGTAATGCGGTTGTTATCCTGACCGAAGATCAGGCCAAGCAGGATGCAGCATGGAAATTCGCCAAATTCGCTGCCGGCCCTTATGGCGCATCGGTTGTCGTGCCGGGCACTGGTTATGTGCCAAACAACGAACTGGCGGCAAAATCGGATGAATATCTCGGCAAATTCTACGAGGAAAATCCGCTGTTTAAAGCCGGTCTCAGCCAGATGTCGCTGATGATCCCCTGGTATGCTTTCCCGGGTTCCAATGGCGTTAAGGTAACGCAGACCATCGTCGATAATCTTTCGCGCGTCGTTGAACAGTCTGCAACGCCGGAAGATGCTCTCGCCGATACATCCAAGGAAGTGCAGCGTCTGCTGCCACGCAAGTAACATATGCGAAAAAGAAAGAGCCGCGCTGGATGATCCAGCGCGGCCTTTTCGTGTCATTAAACTAAAATCAGAACGTCCAGTTACGCGCCTTCGAGAACAGGAAGTCACGGAAGGCATGAAGCTTGGCAGAGTTTTTCAACGCTTCCGGATAGCAGAAGAACGTATCGAAGGACGGTATTTCCTCAAGCTCGGGCAGAAGCTGCACCAGACCGGATTCCTTGTCCGCCATATAGTCAGGCAGAACCGCGATACCGACACCGCGCTGAACGGCACGACGGATGGAGAGCAGATTATTAACCTGCAGAACTGGAATGCGCGCACTTCCATCTGAGCGACCAGCGATCTCCAGCCAGTTCAACCCGGTGAGATAGCTCGGAGCAGGTTCACCAAAAGTCACCACGCGATGCTGATCAATCTCATCGATCGAGTTCAGCTTGCCGTATTTGGAAACATAACCAGCCGACGCATAGACGTGCATATGCACAGTGAACAGACGACGCTGGATCAGATCAGGCTGCTGTGGCTGACGCAGACGGATCGCGCAGTCAGCATGACGCATGGTGAGATCCAGCTCTTCATTGTCGAGAATGAGCTGAAGCTGCACGTCAGGGTATAGCTCGACAAATTCCTGAATACGCTCGATCAGCCAGCCTGAACCCAGACCAACTGTTGTCGTCACGCGCAGGCGCCCTGTCGGCTTTTCCTTGCTTTCGGCCAGTTTCGAGCGGACGTTTTCGAGCTTCATCAGCACGTCATGCGCCGTCCGGTAGAGCGTTTCGCCCTGCTCCGTCAAAATGAGCCCGCGGGCATGGCGATGGAATAGCGGAACACCAACGTCCTGCTCCAACGCGCTGACCTGTCGCGAGATAGCTGATTGCGACAGATGCAATGTCTGTGCGGCATGGGTGAAGGACCCGGCTTCCGCAGCAGCATGGAAAATGCGCAGTTTGTCCCAGTCGAGCGGTGCGACCACCTTCTCCCCCTCTCGTTACTCCGCAGCTTCGTGCAGCGGTTCCTGTGCAGCCAACCAGCGCTCGGATTCGAGCGCCGCCATGCAGCCCATACCAGCGGCAGTCACTGCCTGCCGGTAAATATCATCGGTAACGTCACCGGCGGCGAAAATGCCTGGCACGTCGGTAGCGGTCGAATCGGGTGCGGTCCAAAGATAGCCATTTGGCTTCTGCTTGAGCTTGCCCTCGAACAAAGAAACGGCAGGTGCATGCCCAATAGCGACGAAAACCCCGTGAGTTTCATGATCACTCAGCTCACCCGTCACGATATTCTTGAGACGAACACCCGTTACCGTTGCCCCCATTGGCGGCTTGGCTTCGGTGCCGACGATTTCATCAATAACGCTGTTCCAGATAACCTTGACGTTTTCGCGCGACATCAGGCGATCCTGCATAATCTTCTCAGCGCGGAAACCTTCACGGCGATGCACCACAGTAACGCTCTTGGCGATATGCGAAAGATAGAGTGCTTCTTCGACTGCTGTATTGCCGCCGCCGACCACAACCACATCCTTGCCGCGATAGAAGAAGCCATCACAGGTCGCACAAGCTGAAACGCCACCGCCCATGAAAGTCTGTTCACTTTCAAGACCAAGCCACTTGGCTTGAGCGCCAGTCGCGATAATCAATGCATCGCAGGTATAAACGGTGCCGGAATCGCCAATCAGACGGAAAGGCCGCGACGTCGTATCAACTTCCGTGATGATGTCATAAAGGATTTCAGCGCCAACATTCTGAGCCTGTGTCGCCATCTGATCCATCATCCATGGCCCCTGCACTGGCTCGGCATAGCCCGGATAGTTTTCCACATCCGTCGTGATCATCAACTGGCCGCCCTGCTGCAAACCGGTAATGATAATGGGCTTGAGCATCGCGCGTGCAGCATAAATCGCCGCCGTATAGCCTGCCGGACCAGAGCCGATTACAATAACGGGCGCATGACGCTGTGACATGGGAATAGTTCTCCGGTCCAAAATCGATTTAAATCGTGGGCTTTCGGCTCACCAGAATCGCCTTCGCGCCCAGCTTTGCCAATGCCCTGATATTGTGGCCAAGGTAGGTCTGCGATCCGCTGTTTGCAAGGTTGGAGCAGCATTTGCTGCGCTTTAGCCACAGCTTGTCACCATTCAGCACAATGATGCTGCATACCCACATTGCGGCTGGCAAGTTCCCGCGTTAAACACAGGACAACAAAGCAGCTTTCAAAATCGCTGGAGCCGAAGGCCATATACAAGACCGTTGCTAATATCTGTGCGCGTTTCGGCCTCGTCATGGCTGTAGCAATGCTATTGCCTGCGGCAATCGACTTGCGTGACGGCAGCGATGACTGGCTTATTTTCGTGCGTTCTGCGGCAGCAACCGGTGCATTATCAGCCCTGATCCTGTTTGCCACCCAAAACCAGAACACGCGCTTCACACCGCGCCTTGGTTTTTTGCTAACTGCATGTCTGTGGCTGACAGCCAGTTTTCTGGGATCGATCCCGCTTTATTTTTCGCATCTGCCGATCAGCTATGCGACCGCTTTCTTTGAAGCCATGTCAGGCGTGACCTCCACTGGTGCCACAGCATTGACAGGCCTCGATGAGATGCAGCGCGGAATTCTACTCTGGCGTTCGCTTCTGTGCTGGATCGGTGGTGTCGGCTTCATCGGCTTGGCGCTATTAATGCTGCCTTCGCTGCGCGCAGGCGGTCTCGCACTCTTTCACATGGAAAATTCCGACAAATCGGAAAAAATTCTGCCGCGCATGAACCAGATCGCGCTCGGCATCGTTATGGCCTATCTCACTCTGACAGCCGCCTGCATGATTGCGTATTTCGCAGTTGGCATGAGCATGTTTGACGCGATCAATCATGGTCTGGCAACGGTCGCAACGGCAGGCTTCTCGACGCACGATAGTTCATTCGGCTTTTACGAAGGCAACCGGAAGCTGCTCATCGTATCGACGGTTTTTATGGCGCTTTCGGCCCTACCATTCGTCCTTTATATCAAGGCATTCATGCCACGTCGGCTCGAGTCACTTGCCGATCCGCAGGTAAAACTGTTTTTTGCCCTCGTCATCGGCTTCAGTTTCCTTCTCGCAATTGTTCTAAGGCTTGGTTCGAACATTCCGTTTGGCGATGCACTCATCTCCGCATCGTTTCACTTCGTCTCCGTCATCACGACAACTGGCTTTACGACCGAGGATTATTCGCTGTGGGGACCACCAGCCCTTGGCATTTTCTTCCTCGCATCGTTTCTTGGAGGCTGCGCAGGATCGACATCTGGCGGCATCAAAATGAACCGC
Source organism: Ochrobactrum sp. AN78 (assembly GCF_029909885.1). Classification (NCBI taxonomy): domain Bacteria; kingdom Pseudomonadati; phylum Pseudomonadota; class Alphaproteobacteria; order Hyphomicrobiales; family Brucellaceae; genus Ochrobactrum; species Ochrobactrum sp. AN78. Next base: position 294,523 of record NZ_JASAMU010000001.1, on the reverse strand, counting down.
CTCATCATTCTATGGAGCCTGACACAAGCCAATCTCGCACGCCTTGTCATGCCCCATGCAGTTATAAAAATCCGGTACGGTTCTTCTGAGGTGTCTGGCGAGATCGCTCAGAACGTATTGCTCTATCTGTTTCTTTATATTGCATCGCTCATTATCGGCGCTGTTTTGCTGGCTTCCCTTGGTCTCGATTTCGTATCGGCCTTCACTGGCGCATTGACCGCATTGTCGAATGTAGGCCCAGGATTCGGGGATACGATCGGGCCTGCTGGTAATTTTTCAACGATCCACGACCCGGCACTTTGGGTACTTTCGTTTCTCATGCTGGCCGGTCGTCTTGAACTCGTAACCATATTTATCCTGTTCACACGTACTTTCTGGATGCGCTAACAACGCTTTAGACGGTTTACATCCTGTCGTTTCTTTTGGTATGAGCAGGATTAGATTGCGCTATAGCAGCGCTGAGTGTTTTATAATTACGCCTGAATGAAATTTCATTGCGCGCGGAGTTTTGCATGCCGATCAAGGCTGATCTGGACGAAATCGATTGGAAAATCCTTCGGGAGCTCCAGAATAACGGGCGCATCACCAATGTTGAGCTAGCCGAACGTGTCGGTATCTCTGCCCCTCCCTGCCTGCGTCGTGTGCGCAAGCTGGAGGAAAGTGGCGTCATTCGTGGCTATCGCGCCATACTGAATGGCAATGCGCTCGGGCAGGATCTCGTAGCATTCTGTTCAGTGGGACTGCATCGTCAGGCAGACGCCGATCTCAAGGCTTTTGCCGAAAAGACCAAGCAGTGGCCGCTTGTACGCCGCGCATGGATGGTATCGGGCGAGTCCGATTTCCTGCTCCATTGCGTCGCACGCGACCTCAACACCTTCCAGACTTTCGTTATCGAAGAGCTGACCGCCGCTCCTAATGTGGATTCGGTACGCACAGCCCTGACCATTCGTCCTGTGAAAGACGAACCGTTGATGATTCTCTAACTCAATATATTATTGAATGAGAGAGCGATTGCGTTCATGCGCAGTCGCTCTTTTTCTTTGGACGTAATTCTAACTACTAAAAACCTGTTCATAGACTGCGCTGATGGCGTCAGCCTCTTTTTCAAGCGGGAAAGCTTCGCGAACATAGGCGAGCGCATTTTCGCCATCGCGTTGAGCCAAGGCAGGGGCGGCCAGATAAGGTTCGATTGCATCGCGCAGCGCATCACCGTCGCCAGCTGAAACAAAGCTGCCCGTACCTTCCACGATCATCTCGGCATAAGCACCGGCATCGCTCGCAACCACGGCTGTTTTTGAAGCCATGGCTTCCAACGGGGTGAGACCGAAACCTTCATTTCGGGACGGCGCGACATAGAGCGTGAGACGTCGATACCAGATGCGCACATCCGGCACTTCGCCGAGAATGTGGATGCGATGCTGCAATCCGGCTGCAGCAATACGTGCCTTTAAACCATCTTCAAATGGCTGATGTTCGGCAGTCGTCCGACCTGTGATGATTGCCGTCCATTCCGGATATTTCGGCAAAAGCGCAATCATCGCATCAACAAACAGGTCCGTGCCCTTGGAGTGACGCACACGCCCAAAACAGCCAACGGCATATTTTCCGGGCAGACCTGATGCGCTGAACTGGTCTTCTTTACCAACGGGCGGATGAAACCGCTCAAGGTCAACGCCATGCATGATGACCTGATGCGGTACTTCGAGAAAACTGCCCGAACGGCCGCTGGTCGCGATCACCGCATTCATGCGGCGGATCAGCCACTTGGTGAAGGGTTTGTGATGACGTTGCGCGGCTGAAGTGAACACCAGCCGCAACTTCATACGCAGGACATCGCGCATGAAAATACCTGCAAGCATTTCGATATTCCGGCGTGCATGCCAGATACGGAAACGCCGTTTGGCAGGTTTTTTCCAGAACGAAAAAAGAGCGCCCCAGCCGAGATGCGGCAGAGTTTCAGGCAGCCCGGGACCCATCGTTGCAATTCCTAATCCCTTTGCACGCTGCAAAGGGATTAGCTGAACAATAGTCGAAGTCACACCAGAAAGGCGGCGCTTGAAGTTGGGCGCTACGACTTCGACCTCTTGAACCGGAACAAACCCGCTATTGGGCCTCTTATCTGGCATTACGATCTCAAATGAACTTGAGACCGAGAATCTCGTATGAACGCGAACCACCGGGTGCATTGACCTCAATGGTATCGCCTTCACCTTTGCCGATCAGTGCACGCGCGATTGGCGAAGAAATCGAAATTCGGCCTTCCTTCACATCGGCCTCTTGATCGCCGACGATCTGATAGACTTTCTCTTCCTCAGTATCTTCATCGATCAATGTGACGGTTGCGCCAAACTTGATCTTGTCACCGGAAAGCTTTGTTACATCAATGACTTCGGCACGACCAACCAGCTCTTCCAGCTCATTGATACGGCCTTCATTCAAGCTCTGGGCTTCCTTGGCAGCGTGATATTCGGCGTTTTCCGAAAGATCGCCGTGCGCGCGCGCTTCAGCAATTGCCTCAATGATCCGCGGACGTTCACTTTGCTGACGCGTGCGGAGTTCTTCCTTGAGGTTTTCGAAACCGCGAGGGGTCATAGGGAACTTTTCCATACCCAGTCCAGTCCTTTCCATCGCCCGCCGCGCTTCCCTCCAGGATGAGCGCGACGGCAGTTTGATTGCCCGCCTGATCCTGCTCCATGACTGGCTCAGGACACCCGTCCGGAAGGTTTAATCGCCTGCCGGTACACAAAAAGAAAACGGTCGCCGAAACACATGCTTCGGAACCGTTCAAAGTGATGTTACTGTAACTATAGCATTTTCATCGGTCATTTCACGAAGAAAAATTTAAGCCTGTTAATTCTACAAAGCTAATGCATTTCCAGTTTAAGAGGTATCATCGGAAATGCGTCTCACTATTTGTTTTTACGCACATCTTGTTCCGAAAACGGGTTCCCGCTTTTCGGGATGTGCTCTGGCGTTCCTATTTGGCTTGAATGGACCAGCTTGCAGGCCATTTCTCAGGACCACCATCGTAATTGCCATCGCAGTCGCCTTTGGAGCGCTCCTGCAAAAGCACAAACCGCACGTGTCCTTCGCCTGTGTCTGTGGCTTTCCAGACATCATAGATGCCACAATCGCCTAAGCCCCTGCCCTTGAAGAAAGCTGTCAGCGTCTTGCTCTGCTGCGACCAGTCAATGTTCCAAGCCTGATCGGTGACGGTTGGGCCATCGTCGGAAATCATTGGCAACGAAATCGGCACCACCTGATTCTCGTACTGGCTGTAGAATACATAAGGCTGATTATAAGCGCCGGGCGAACCGCATGGCATTCCGATCAGGTTGAGCCCATCTGCGATCTTCGTTTCAAAGCCCCCGCCAGTGCTGAAAGAATTTCCGCTTGAAGTCCCGCACACACCGTTTTCATCGGTGAAGTCCTTGCGAATCTGCTCGGGCACCTGCTCGATTGAAGCGATGATTTTCACCTCCGGTGGTGGCGGCGCAGGGTGCCCACCTTTTGCCTGCAATGCATCGACAGTACCGGCGCGCGATTGCTGCTCATCGGCGTAGATCAAGCCCCCGATTAATCCTGAAAGTGAGTAGTTCGAGGTTTTGCCTGCGAATTTGAGTTGTAGTTTCTGACCATTCTTCATGGCATTGATCAGTTTGGTAACCGCAACCGCATCGCCATAATTGAGCCGGTCACTCTTGAGCGAGGCCACCGACGCTTCACTCGTCAGCACCAACGAGCCATCGACAGACAGCTCCAATTTGCCTGAAACCTTAGATGGATCAATATATGAAAGCTGCACCTCCGGCTTGGAACCGACTGCGCTGCTGCGATATAGACCAAGTGCAGGCGCGCCTTCACTCGCGACCGGAGTGAAGCTCAATGTGCAGTTCTGCGCAAAATCACATTGAACAGAGGTATCTCGGATCAGTTTATAGGCAGCCTGCGATATGCGAACGTCTGAAAGCAACGATGTGGTTGCCACTCCCGCCAGCAGAATTGCTTTAAGCCCAAGTTTCAGAAAAAACATAACCAACCCCATAAGATTTAAAATATCAACGGACTAACACGTCGCATTTAGAGCATGATCCGACCGGAGTGAAACGAGGATCGATAAGATTATGCTTCAAATAAAAGAGTTTAGAGCGCCGATCTGATTTCATCAGATCGGCGCTCTAAAATACTGTCTTGCCGATCCCACGTGATATTTTCTATAGCATGGCCACCCCGGAAAAATGATCCAAATCATTGCGGGCGTTTTTCGTGGGGATGAAGCAACAATGACGCGCGTACAGGCAAATTTACTCCTCCTTCTGGCGGGTGTCATTTGGGGCATGGGCTTTGTGGCGCAATCCACGGCCATGGCAAGTATTGGCCCCTTCCTGTTTATCGGCGTGCGTTCCGCAATTGCAGCGCTCACCGTTTTGCCGTTCTCTATTGCTGAAGGCAGACGCTCACCGCACAAGCTCCAAAACCAGAATTATCTCTTTTTCATGCTTGTAGGAGCTACTCTTTTTACAGGTCTCGCCCTGCAGCAGATTGGGCTGATCACAACATCAGTCACCAATGCTGGCTTTCTCACTGGCCTTTATGTCGTGATGGTGCCGGTATTGGGTGTCATCCTTTTCCGCAGCTGGCCTCATCCAGTGGTATGGCCAAGTGCGGCTGCATGTCTTGCAGGTATCTTTCTTTTGTCAGGTGGAACATTAAGCGCACTCAAGCAGGGCGATTGGCTGGTCATTTGCGGCGCAGTTTTCTGGGCCATGCAGGTTCTGCTGATCACCCGCGCCAATCGTGCCGGACGCCCTATCACACTTAGCTGCGTGCAGTTTGCGACCGCAGCCGCTGCCGGCCTGATGATTGCCGCAGCCGTCGAAGACATCAACTGGAACGTCATTGCGCTCACATGGAAAGAACTGCTGTTTACAGGCGTCTTTTCATCTGGCGTTGCGTTCACCCTGCAAGCCATCGGCCAGCGCTATACCACATCAGCACAGGCAGCTATTTTCCTATCATCGGAAGCTTTATTTGCGGCTCTGTTCGGTGCGATGTTCCTGGGTGAACGCCTGACATTCATCGGCTTTATCGGCTGTGGCTTGTTGTTTGCTGCGATGCTCGCCGTGGAATTGGTTCCCATGTACTGGAAACGTAAGGCGGAACCAATCCCGGCCACTGAACAGCTTAGCCTTTAAATATCAGCGCCGCACCGCCTGCGATCAACGCAAATCCAAGCAGATGATTCCAAGTGAAGGCTTCTTTTAGATAAAAGATCGAGAACAGGCTGAAGATCACAAGTGTGATGACTTCCTGCATCGTTTTCAGCTGCGCAGCGGAATAGACCTCATGACCGATGCGGTTTGCTGGCACAGCCAGACAATATTCGATCAGCGCGATCCCCCAGCTGATGAAAATAACCGTCACCAGCGGCGTGCTGGTGAATTTCAGGTGCCCGTACCAGGCAAAGGTCATAAAAACATTAGAGCCGATCAAAAGCAGGATCGGCAGAATACTCGGCGACATCAGTGCTGACATGGAAAGAACTTTAGGGACCGGAAGGACATTGTCGCGGCTTGGCCCGAAACCGCTGCAAACAAATAGCAAAAAGGCATGAAGATTTCGCCAAAGTTATGACCACTGATTTGGCGAGAAATGACCTTATTTGCGCCATAGCCCTTAACGCACTCACTGACTGTTCGTTTACGCTTATCGACTAATATGAGCCTAAGCCCGGTTCCACAATGAAAGGCAGGGACATGAGTATTGCGTTGTCCAATCGCTTTCATCGCTATCTAATACCGGCATCTCTGGCGCTGTTCGCTCTGGCTGCCGGTTGCTCAGGAGAACGTCCGCCGCGTCCGCAAGCCGAAATCGGCAATGCTGACATAGCGCTGCCGCCCGCTCCTGTTGCATCCGCCAATGCTCCGCGAGAAGAGCGTGTTGTTGGGTTGGCGGAAGAAATCGAAAACAATGCCAATGAGATGACGACGCAGAGCCAGCCGCATTATACCGGCGATTATGGCTTCGCAGCTCCTGTTCAAAACCCGGTCAGCACCGCCGAAAACATTTATGCAATGTCTAATTCGGATGCGGCCTGCCGGACGCGTCTGAAGCGCCTGGGTGTTGTTTTCACAGAGAAATCACCCATCAATCAGAGCGGCAGCTGCCGCATCGATAATCCTATCGAAGTCAGCGGCTTTAACAGCGGTTCAATTGCTTTCAAACCTGCCGCAACACTGAATTGTCAGGTAACGGAAGCCTTTGCGCGCTGGATCAAAGGCGATCTGCAACCATCGGCACGCCTGCGATATCTTTCCGGCGTCAATACGATTCACAATGCCGGTGGCTATTCATGCCGGACGATGAATCACCGCCGTGGCGCAAAGATGTCCGAGCATTCGCGTGGCAATGCCATCGACGTGACCAAAATTGTGCTGAACAACGGTAAAAGCATAACCGTTCGCAAACCCAGCTTCTTCGCTTTTCGCGAAAAAGGCCTGCTCAACAGCGTTCGCTCCGATGCCTGCGATTACTTCACCACGGTACTTGGCCCCGGCTATAACCGCGAACATGCCGACCATTTTCACTTCGATCTGATGCAGCGTCGGAGCGGCTATCGGGCCTGCAAATAACAAAAAGCCCGGATCAACCGGGCTTTCCATAATTATTCAGCAGGAACTGGCGTCGGCTGACCGCTCTTGTCGAGCGCTACCATCACAAACTCACCATGCGTCACGAGATCCATCTCATCCGCAAGATAGCGCTGGGCCCAGGCTTCCACACGAAGCGTAATCGACGTGCGGCCAACGCGCGTGATCTCAGTATAAACACAAAGAACGTCGCCGATTTTGACCGGTTTGGCGAAGGACATTTCACGCACTGCCGCTGTAACAACGCGCCCCTTGGCACGCTCTGCAGCACGGATGCCGCTGGCCGTATCCATCTGCGCCATAACCCAACCACCGAAAATATCCCCAGCTGAGTTGGTATCTTTTGGCATTGCCTGTGTACGTACCGTCAGCATGCCCTTGGGCGCATTAATATCGTTCATCAATAAGTCCTTTGATTGCCTGAATGCATTCCGAATAGCGTAATACCAAAGTTCATTGAGTAAGACTCATCGGACTTTGGTTAAGCCCGTGTGGCGACTGAACATTTTCAAGGCGTGATGCGTCAGCTTCTTAGCACCTTGGTATAAAGCGGTGTTCAGCTGCGAGTATGCTGTAACCCTTGATCGAGGAAAAGTGCGACATCCGCACCGCAGCCATGCAAATCAAACATGAGGCAACACCAGGAAGATTAAAATCTTAATTATTAATCACAATAGAAATACTCATACTGACTTTAAAGTAAAAATAACAATCATCTGCTATATATGGATCTATGATATATATATCGGGGGATAGTATGAGATTAATTATTACATCTTCAATTGCTACATTAGCTCTTTTATTTGCAACGAATGCAGAAGCTTCGGCCGGGCTTGCAACTGCAAATATTAATCTCCGCACCGGTCCTGGCACACAGTATCCATCAATGGGTAGCATCCCCAATGGGGTTGTTCTGGATGTTGCAGGCTGCACAAGTGGGTACGGCTGGTGCCGCGTCAATTATCGCGGCCTTGATGGCTGGGCGTCATCAAATTACATCGCGGTTCAGACTGGCGGCGGCGGTTACACCACCAATGACGATTTTGGATCAACCGCAGCAGCTGTTGGCATACCGCTCATAGCTGGATTGGTAATCGGTTCAGCAATCAACAACAATCGATGGGATGATGGCCCTAACTGGGGTCCAGGCTGGGGGCCTCGCCCCTATCGTTCTGGATGGGGTCCGGGTCCATACCGTCCGGGTCCGGGTTGGCGTGGGCCAAACCAGTGGGGCGAGCCCCGTCCACATTGGGGCGATCGTCCCGGTTGGAGGGATCATCCCGGTTACCATCCAAACGTTTACGGACCGGGCGACCGCTGGCGCCCACACGGCCGCAGATAAAGCGTTTGAACCAAAAGCGGGAACCGGTTTTTGCGTTGGATAATGCGTAAGAACAAATAGTGCGGTGCAGTTCCTACGATTCAATCCCCACTGGAGCCTCTTCGAGCACTTCCTCCTGACAGCTTGATGTCAGGAGCCGTATAGATTCCGGACCGGGTGCATGGGATTTGATCCGTGCACCCTTTTCATTTGAGTTGTGAAATTCCATATTGGGTGCATGGCTTCCTCAAAAGATAAATACACTCAGGATTCGCAGAATCAGACTGGCGGCTTCGGTGAAGCACCGCAGTCCGAATTTTCGGGCGCGCCGCTGTCCGGGTCCATTTCCGATTGGGCAAAAGAGATCAGCGAGGAGGCCGTCAAGCCTCAGGCCAAGGCAAAGCCTGCCAAAGCCGCAAAGTCTCCCAAAAAGGTGCCTGAACGCAGCAAGGAATCCTCGCGCAGCGCGCGCGGCACTTCGATGGGGGGCGCTGCGTCTGCTAAGGAACGCGCTGCCGCAGGTCTCAATCCAGTAGCAGGACTGGACATCAGCCTTGAAGACGCAGCCGAGTTTAATCCCTCAGGCGCGACCGCTACCGTTCAGGCACTTTCCGATCTGATTGAATCCGGCAATCCACTGTTCAAGAACGGCGAACTCTGGACCCCGCATCGTCCTGCCCGCCCGGACAAATCTGAAGGCGGCATTGCGATCCAGATGGAATCGAGTTTCGAACCATCTGGCGATCAGCCGACAGCAATTCGTGATCTGGTCAGCGGGCTGCAAGAGAACGACCGAACGCAGGTTCTGCTTGGCGTTACCGGCTCCGGCAAGACCTTTACCATGGCAAAGGTCATTCAGGAAACGCAGCGTCCCGCGCTTATTCTCGCTCCCAACAAGACCCTGGCGGCGCAGCTATATGGCGAGTTCAAGAGCTTCTTTCCGAACAATGCCGTCGAATATTTCGTTTCCTATTACGATTACTACCAGCCCGAAGCCTATGTGGCGCGGTCCGATACGTATATCGAAAAGGAATCGACCGTAAACGAACAGATCGACCGGATGCGTCACGCAGCCACTCGTGCTTTGATTGAGCGCGACGACGTCATTATCGTTGCGTCTGTTTCATGCATTTACGGTATCGGTTCGGTCGAAACTTATACCGCCATGACTTTCGAAATGAAGATCGGCGACCGGCTCGACCAGCGCCAGCTTCTCGCCGATCTCGTGGCACAGCAATATAAGCGGCAAGACATCAACTTTGTGCGCGGCTCATTCCGCGTGCGTGGCGATACAATTGAAATTTTCCCGGCCCACTTGGAAGATCGCGCATGGCGCATTTCGCTGTTTGGCGACGAGATCGAAACCATCGTGGAATTTGATCCGCTGACCGCTCAGAAGACCGGCGATCTGCAATCGGTCAAGATTTACGCAAACTCCCACTATGTGACGCCACGCCCGACGCTCAATCAGGCCATCAAGTCGATACAGGAAGAATTGCAGCATCGTCTGGCCGAACTCACGCGCGCCGGCCGCTTGCTTGAAGCGCAACGGTTGGAGCAACGCACCAATTTCGACCTCGAAATGCTGGAAGCAACCGGCGTCTGCAACGGTATCGAAAACTATTCGCGCTATCTGACCGGACGTCAGCCGGGCGAGCCGCCGCCGACATTGTTTGAATATATTCCAGACAATGCCCTCGTTTTCCTCGACGAAAGCCATGTCACAGTTCCGCAGATTGGCGGCATGTATCGCGGCGACTTCCGTCGGAAGGCGACGCTGGCCGAATATGGCTTCCGCCTGCCCTCCTGCATGGACAATCGTCCACTGCGGTTCGAGGAGTGGGATGCGATGCGTCCACAAACCATCGCTGTGTCTGCAACGCCCGGCAAGTGGGAAATCGAAGAAGCTGGCGGCGTGTTTGCCGAACAGGTTATTCGCCCAACCGGCCTGATCGATCCGCCTGTTGAAGTACGGCCTGCAAAAAATCAGGTCGATGATGTGCTTGGCGAAATCCGCGAAACAGCGCGCAAGGGCTATCGCACGCTCTGCACCGTGCTGACCAAGCGCATGGCCGAAGACCTGACCGAATATCTGCACGAACAGGGCGTTCGCGTGCGCTATATGCACTCGGATATCGACACGCTGGAACGTATAGAAATCATCCGCGATCTGCGCCTTGGCGCATTCGACGTGCTTGTGGGTATCAACCTGCTGCGCGAAGGTCTGGATATTCCAGAATGCGGCTTCGTCGCCATTCTCGATGCGGACAAGGAAGGTTTCCTGCGTTCAGAAACCTCGCTCGTTCAGACCATCGGTCGTGCGGCGCGTAACGTCGACGGTAAGGTCATTCTGTACGCTGACAATATAACCGGCTCCATGCAACGCGCGATGGACGAAACCAGCCGCCGCCGCGAAAAACAGGAAGCCTATAATACTGAGCATGGTATCACGCCTGCTTCGGTGAAGAAGAATATCTCGGACATCCTGAATTCGGTTTACGAACAGGATCACGTCCGCGCCGATATTTCCGGCTTCGCCGAACAGGGCGCGATGATGGGCAACAATCTCGCCTCCCATCTCGAACATCTGGAAAAGCAGATGCGCGACGCCGCAGCCGATCTCGACTTTGAAAAGGCCGCGCGCATGCGCGACGAGATCAAACGCTTGCGCGAAATGGAACTGGCGATTGCCGACGATCCGCTCGCGCGTGAAGTGGAACTTGAAAGCCCTGTGACTGGCCGTACTAAGGGTCGTCACAATGCGGGCCGTAAGGTCCATCGCACAGTGGATGCAGAGCCGAAAAAATCGCTGTTCGCCAAGCCTTCGCTCGACAATATGGGACCAGGAACCGATGTGGCAAAGCCGCTGTTCCGCAAGAATACGCTGGATGAAATGACCGTTAAGCGGACAGAAAAACCGGCAGGCGCTGACGACGCAATTATCCGCCGCGAACGTGCTGGCATCGGCTCTTACGAAGATCCGGCTGAGGCCGCACGCAAAAAGCGTCGCCCCGGCAAGACTGGCCGACCGGGGCGTTAAAGCATTTCCAGCAAAAGTGGGAACCGGTTTTGTATTCGGAAATGCGAAGAAAGAAATAGAGCGGTTTCAACGTTTTAATCTTAATTGGAACCGCTCAATTCAGGTATTTTTGGAGGGCTGCTTACCAGCCTTCCAAAACTATCTTGCCTTTAGCCTTGCCAGTTTCCAACAAGCCATGGGCCGATTTCAGGTTGGTAGCGTTGATTGGCGAAAGCACTTCCGTAACTGTTGTTTTGATCTTGCCCGCATCGATCAGTTGGGCGACTTCATTCAGAAGTTTGCCTTGCTCATCCATGTCGGCAGTTTCAAAGATCGAACGCGTAAACATCAGTTCCCAGTGCACCGATACGGACTTGCGCTTAAACGGCATGGCATTGAGCGTTTCCGGATCATCGATCAGGCCAAACCGCCCTTGCGGTGCAATCAACAAGACAATCTCATCAACATGATTCTGCGTTTGCGTGGTTGAAAAGACAAAAGCTGGCGCGCCTATCCCCAGAGCTTCAATCTGCTTTGCCAGTGGCTTGCTATGATCGATGACATAATGCGCGCCGAGTTGCTTAACCCATTCCTGCGTTTCCGGTCGCGATGCGGTAGCAATCACCGTCAAATCAGTCAAAGCCCGCGCCAGCTGGATGGCGATTGAACCAACCCCGCCTGCACCACCAATAATAAGAATGGCGTTTGCAGCGCCTGGCACTGGCTTGCGCACATCCAGCCGGTCAAACAGCATTTCCCAGGCGGTGATCGATGTGAGTGGCAGAGCAGCAGCTTCACTTTTGGCAAGCGACGCAGGCTTATGGCCAACAATGCGTTCATCGACCAGATGAAACTCGCAATTGGCACCTGGCCGGATCAAAGACCCCGCATACCAGACCTCATCGCCCGGTTTGAAGTTACGCACGTCGTTACCCGTCTCAACGACTGTCCCGACCGCGTCCCAGCCGAGCACTTTCCACTGGCCAGCTTCTGGCGACACGCCGCTGCGGATCTTGTAATCGACTGGATTAACTGAAATCGCCTCAACCCGAACCAACAGATCACGGCCCGCCGCTTTCGGCTTTTCCAATGTTACGTCGACCAGAGATTCTGCACGGTCCAGCGGACCCGCAAATTGATAGGCAACTGCTTTCATCGTTCTGCTCCATTTGCTATGGACCAAATATTAGACTACTATCACAGTATGTGAATACGCACAAAAATCGCCAATAGTGTTGTTTTTTGTACTTAGTATATAAAGGATACTTAAATGACCAAGGCCAAGCACTCGCGCTTCGATTGCAGTCCCGGCTGTGCGGTTGAAGCCGCCATCAGTCTCATCGATGGCAAATGGAAAAGTGTTGTGCTGTTTCATCTTCTCGACGGCACGATGCGGTTTAATGAACTCAGGCGGCAAATACCGGGTGTGACCCAGCGTATGCTGACCAATCAGTTGCGTGAGCTGGAAGAAGACGGTCTGATCGAGCGAAAGGTCTATGCACAGGTTCCTCCCAAGGTCGAATATAGCCTGTCTCCGCTTGGCCGCAGCATCGAACCAATCCTGCTGGCACTGAAGGATTGGGGGGATACCAATATCGACCGCTTCGGCAAGCCGTTGCGGGGGAAACCCTCTGTTCAAAAGGCTGCATGATAGAAAAAAGGACGGTTGAAACCGTCCTTTTTATTGTTGGCTAACTTACCGGCACTGACCACCGCCGGTAATGCGATAACCGGCACGTTCTGCTTCACAGCGATTTGAGAATGTCTGCCTGTCATTACCGCGACGCGCGCAAACCGGCATATATTCCCGTGTGCAAGCACCAGCACTCGGGCGTCCTGGTCTGTTGCCCTGATGTGGCGGGCGACCCGGCCGCTCTCCTCCCCAACCTGCGCCTGGTCCCGATCCCTGGCCGGGCCGTGAGCTGCACTGGCCGTTACCGACAATCCTATAGCCATCGGCACGGGCCTGACAGGCATTGCCAAAAGTCTTGCGTGAATGACCGCGTTCGCCACAAACTGGCGCATAAATCATCGGACACATCTGCGGTTGCGATGGACCGGGCCGTACTGGAGGCCGATAATCCGGGCCACCTTCGGCAACACACCCCGCCAGAAACATAACACCCGCGAGCAAGCCCAATCGACTGACTTTATTGAACAACATAACTCTCTCCCTCTCCTAATCCGCATGTTAGAACGCATTTCGATCTGATTGAATCAGATCGGTGCGTCTCAATACTTTGTTTTCAAGCCCATTTTTTCGACATCCGTTTCACACTTTCGGGTGCGATCTAAGATGGCACAGCAGCCTCCGAGAACAAGGAGCGATTAAAAGATAATCGGCAACGTTCTCAAAAACCGCATATCGACAAGTCGTAAACATGCATTACTCTACATTCCAAGAGCGGGATAAAGGGCGGAATCAACAGTATGAGTCGTCTGCATATAACGATAGCGACATTTGCATTTATGCAGCTCTTTTGCTGGCCTGAAAGCATCAACGCGGTAGCCCAGACAACGGTCAATCCCGAATCTCTGACCTATGGTCCGCCCATGCCGCCCGAGAAGATCACGCCGACTGTCGGTCGCATTTGTGAGCTCATAGAAATCAACGCCGAAGCGAAAGGTATCCCGAAAGACTTCTTTGCGCGGCTCATCTGGAAAGAAAGCCGCTTCGATCATCGCGCAGTAAGCCCGGTTGGCGCTCAAGGTATCGCACAATTCATGCCTTATACTGCAAAAGAGCGTGGCCTCGCCGATCCATTCGATATTGAACAGGCGATCCCCGCATCTGCAGGCTTTCTAAGCGAACTCAAACGCGCTTTCGGAAATTGGGGGCTGGCAGCCGCCGCTTATAATGCAGGGCCGACCCGCGTTTCCAATTGGATACGCTCAGGCGGATTTCTTCCACTTGAGACAGAAGACTACGTTCTTGATCTCACAGGCGCTCCCGCTGATAATTTTGCATCCGGCAGCGAGATCACCAACAAGCCGCTCGACGCAAAACTCAGTTTTGCAGAAGCTTGCCAGCGTCTGCCGATCATTCGCACAGCCACGATACCCATGTCCCGCATCAAGCCTAAGCCCTGGGGCATTCAGGTCGCGGGCAATTTTCGACGTAGCGTTGCCGCCAATCAGTGGAGCAGGTTACGCAAGCAATTCTCCTCAGTGCTCGCAGGCCACAATCCGGTCATTAGCCGCGTACGTACACCAATGGCCCGGCGTGGCATTTATGCAGTACGTATCGGAGCTGATAGTCGAGGTGAAGCGGACAACATATGCACTAAACTTCGCGCGGCAGGCGGTGCATGCATAGTTTTACGCAATCGGTAAGCAAATGAGCATGCTATACCTTAGTATGAATCGATATATTGCTGTTGGCCTGTGCTATTTTGGTATTGAATGAGTGATATTCTCGTAATTTTTGTAAAGATTCGAGACGATACCGTTACGAAGATAACCAATCTCATATTCTATGAAGAATTTGCTTGCCAAATTATGCATCATAGATCAGTCTTCGATTGTCCGGGCAATTTGAGTACAAACGGAAGACTGGAAGAACGGCGCGCCGGAACCGCTAGAAGTTCCGGGTCGGAGATTAGTCTCTGGCAATGATCGGTTCCTCTCCTATGTCGATAACTGCCTGCATGACCCTCTGCCGGGTGTGTGGTGCGTTCGGCGGAAGTTGTAATTCCACTGTCTCTTAATAAAGCAGTGGCGCCAAGGAAAAGGAACGGATCCCATGGCACAGACCGGACAGGTCAAATTCTTCAACTCCGAAAAAGGTTTCGGATTTATCAAGCCTGATGATGGCGGCGCGGACATTTTTGTCCATATTTCTGCTGTGCAAGCTTCAGGTTTGGCAGGACTTGCTGACAATCAGAAGGTTTCTTACGAGACAGAACCGGATCGTCGCGGCAAAGGTCCTAAGGCTGTAAATATCTCGGTTACTGACTAAGTCCGAAACTTTACAGAACAAGAATTTGATCCCCGGCTAACGCCGGGGTTTTTTATTGTCCTGAGATAAGCGCCAATCCTAGAGCGTATCACGCCTAATCGCACCCATGGCGCTCGCTCCAGATTCTTTTAATTAACACCTGTTCGAGAACGCTAAATGAAACCATTTAGCTGCAACCCGCTCCAAATCTCAGCGCGCGAAATATTACCGACACTGCATGTATTTTACCGCTCAACAGCGATTTCAGCGGCTCCTTCACCATTGTTCAGCCTCCATTCATATCGAGACTATTAACTTGTCATTCATGATTGATGCGGTGTGCCAACTCGGCCCTGCATATCGCCGAAATTGCAGTTGTGCTTCTGAAGGAGCGGACAATGAACAAACTACTTAAAACAGCTATTCTGGCAGTTGCCTCCATAGCAGCAGTCTCAGCACCGCTGGCTTCGGCATCGGCTGACTCTTGGGGTCGTCGCGGCTGGGATCGCGGCGGCGACTGGAACCGCGGCGGTTGGGATCGCCCCTATCATCGTCACCGCGACCGCAGCGGCGATGCGGTCGCTGCTGGCGTCATCGGCCTTGCGGCAGGCGCTTTGCTCGGCAGCGCTTTGAGCCAGCCTCAGCCGACATATGTCCAGCCTGCGCCCGTTTACGCGCCGCCTCCACCGCCGCCTGCATATTATCCGGCACCACCTGCACGCAGCGTGCAGTATCGCGTCGGCTATGAGCCATGGAGCCGCGGCTGGTATCAATATTGTTCGGACCGTTATCGTTCGTTCAATGCAAATACCGGAACCTATCGCGGTTATGATGGACGCGACCATTTCTGCTCGGCCAACTAAACCCGCTGCACGTCTAAATACAAAAAGCCGCCTCAAAGGCGGCTTTTTTCATGAACCATTCAGTTCAGGCATATCCAATATCGTTGAGAAACGGATTGTTGCGGCGTTCTTCGCCAAAGCGTCCGCCGGGACCATGGCCGCACAGAAAGCCGATATCGTCGCCCAGCGGCAGCAGCTTTTCTTTTATCGAGCGAATGAGTGCGGCGTGATCACCGCCCGGCAGGTCAGTGCGACCGATTGAACCGTTGAACAAAACGTCTCCAACAATCGCGAAGCGCGCCTCAGGATTATAGAACACCACATGTCCCGGTGCATGCCCTGGGCAATGGAAGACATCGAAAGTGTGCCCGGCAACTGAAACCGTATCGCCTTCTTCCAGCCAACGGTCAGATGTTACGTTGCGTACACCCTCAGTCAGGCCGTATTTAAGGCCAGTAGTTGCCAGATTATCGAGCAGAAACTTGTCGTCCTTGTGCGGACCAATAATCTCAACGCCCAAATCTTCTTTGAGGTCCAGCGCAGCCCCTGCATGATCAATATGGCCATGCGTGATCCAAATAGCTTCTACGTCGACATTCTGAGACGCAATTGCCTCTTTGATTCGATCAAAATCGCCACCCGGATCGATCACAACACCCTTCTTAGTGTCACCATCGAAAAGGATGGTGCAGTTCTGCTGAAATGGCGTCACTGGAACGATGATGGCTTGTAATTGTCCCATATAGGATACTCCATTCAGTCAGTATGTTGGAAAGATAAACCGTTGGCTCTCGAACTGCCGTGATCTGTTTGCATATTCAGATAATGCGCGGACTTCAGATTGCAAAGGTCTGGTCATAGTAAAACGGGCGGCACAAGGCCGCCCGTATCCCCTCTCACGAAAACTGTTCAAGTTTCCAAAAGTCTGAACGGCTTTTGGAAAAAATGTCACCCCATGAGATCGCCGGTTGTTGTCCCCACAACCGCGCTATTCGCTTAAGCTCAGGCCTTGCTTGCCATTGAGTTCTTGATCAGTCCGATAATCGCTGTGAGGACGATACCGCCCACACCGCCACCAGCCAACTGGCCAACGACGCCATTAAGAACCGAGTCCATCCCGCCACCGGAAAGCATAGGCAGAAGCTGGCCAAGAATAACGCCGCCGATGCCACCGGCAACTGTATTGCCAGCAGTTCCGAGGCTTAGATTCTTGACAGCACCAGCAATATTGCCGCCCACTGCGCCCGAAACAAGTTGAAGAATGATAGGCAGTAGAGATTCCATAATCGTCACCCCATCTGAGTTAAAAGCCGGAATAACGCGAATCCGACACGGAAAATCTTGGACCGAAACTTTCCAATGTCAAACAATAAGCCGTCACATAGTAAAAAAGCGGCTTAAAAGCCGCTTTTTTCTGTTTAAAACGTTGCTACTCAGCAGCTATTCGCTTGGGCTGAACTTCGGCCGCATAATCATTCATCAACATGTTGGTGATTTCACCCGGCGTAAAATGGTACTTCCCAATTTCCGAAACCGGCGTCACTTCTGCCGCTGTTCCACACAGGAAGCATTCTGTGAATGTCGCCATTTCTTCCGGCATGATAACCCGTTCAATAACTTCCAGACCTCGACGCTTGGCAAGATCAATAATCGTCCGGCGTGTGATGCCATCAAGGAAGCAATCAGGCTTTGGTGTGTGCAATGCACCGTCTTTGACAAAGAACACATTCGCACCCGTGGCTTCAGCGACCTGACCGCGCCAGTCAAGCATAAGCGCATCCGCATAGCCTTTTGCTTCGGCTGCATGCTTGGAAATAGTGCAGATCATATAAAGTCCGGCAGCCTTGGAACGCGAGGGCGCAGTGCGCGGATCAGGACGGCAATATTCTGCGATGTCGAGACGAATGCCCTTCATCTTTTCTTCAGGCGAGAAATAGCTTGGCCACTGCCAGATCGCGATAGCCAGATGAATGCGATTGTTCTGAGCCGAAACGCCAAGCGACTCTGATCCACGCCAAGCAATTGGGCGAACATATGCGTCGACGAAACCCTGCTTCTTGAGCAGTTCGCGACAGGCATTGTCGATCTCTTCGACGCTATATGGAATCTCGAAGCCAAGAATTCGGGCAGATTCATGCAGGCGCTCAGTATGCTCGGTCAGCTTGAAAATCTCGCCGCCATAAGCACGCTCGCCTTCGAATACGGCGCTCGCATAATGCAGACCGTGCGTCAGCACATGTACCTTCGCATCCTTCCAGGAGACAAACTCGCCGTCCTGCCAGATAAATCCGTCGCGTTGATCGAATGGAATCGCAGCCATTTTACTCTTCCTCAAATTGCCCGCTTTTTTGCAGGCCGTTTGGCTCTGATGAGCCTTTCCCTAGTCTTTTCTGGCCAGTTAAATCGATATAACTGGTAAGTAAGACATGTTTTTCTTCGCCAACACTGGCATTTTAAAATCAAATGCGCTGAGGTCAGCTCGAACAACTCGCTGAGATCAGGCAAATAATGCATGTAAAACAAAGATATTTCCGACAATTACAGAAAATAAAGCTCGCCATTATGCTTTACCGTCCTTATTGGACAGTCTGACACAGCAAGCCGCGTAATTATCTCTCCTCCAACATGCATCAGTGCAAACTTTATTCCAAAAAAAGCAGCCTGCACTTACCAAAAATTATCTTGGCGATTGAGTTATGTCAACAATGCTGACATATTTATCGCAACAGGATGGAGCTTCGATGTGAATTCGACGAACGACGTTAACTATATCAGCAATCCTCTGACGTGTCTGGAGGCTGACGATCTCAACGTCATTGAACTGCTGTTCTTCTCTTATCGCGATTTCACCGCCGACCCGGACCTGATCCTCGAGAAGATCGGATTTGGCCGCGCCCATCACCGTGTGCTTTATTTCATCAATCGCAAGCCCGGCATGACGGTGGCCGAGCTTCTGGAAGTGCTCCGCATTACCAAACAGAGCCTGTCGCGCGTTCTCAAGCAACTGATCGATACCGGCCATGTTGTACAGGCCACTGGTTTACACGATCGCCGTCACCGCAAACTTTATCCCACAAAAAGTGGGCGACAACTCACGCTTGCACTTGCTTTGCCACAGTCGCGCCGCATCGCGCGGGCATTGGAAGAATCCGGTGCTGCAGAACGCGAAGTCATTGAGCGGTTTCTTTATAATATGGTCAATCCTGAACGCCGTGCCCAGATTGACGATTTCGCGGCCACTGAAACGGCTGGCGCAGCATCTGAACCCAGGCTCGATAAGGCTGGGGGCTAATCGCCTACAGTGCAAGCCTCAGATAGACGCGCTGTCTTGCAGTGGCTAAGATGCAGCTCGCCGTAGAAACTATGAGACCAGCTTTCTGCGGCATGCCTATAATAAAAGCCCAGGGCCGCACAGCCTCCGCTGACGGCAATATATAAACAGGATGGGATCGAACGACGCCATGGCTGTAGATGAAAACAACCTTTCCGACGACGCGCCACATCTTCTTGTTGTCGATGATGACACGCGAATTCGCAGCCTGCTTTCGCAATATCTGACGACTAGCGGTTTTCGAGTGACCATGGCTGGCAGCGCAGCAGAAGCGCGCCGCAAGCTCGAAGGCATCGATTTCGACCTGCTAATCCTCGACGTGATGATGCCCGGCGAAACCGGTGTCTCGCTGACCCGTTCACTGCGTGAGCAGAAAAGCGTGCCGATCCTGATGCTGACCGCTTTGTCAGAAACCGACAGCAGGATCGATGGTCTGTCAGCAGGCGCAGATGACTATCTGCCAAAGCCTTTTGATCCACGCGAACTGATCTTGCGTATCAACAATATCCTCCGCCGTGGTGCGTCACCGTCCCAGCTGAAAATCGAACAGATCGTTTTTGGACCTTACACCTTCTTCATTCCGCGTCGCGAATTGAAGAAGGGCACCGAGACAATCAAGCTCACGGATCGCGAGCAGGATATCATGGCGATTTTCGCCGAGCGTGCCGGTGAAACCATTCCGCGTCATGAACTGACCGGACAGGACGGCGATGTCGGCGAACGCACAATTGATGTGCAGATCAACCGCCTGCGTCGCAAGATCGAGCAGGACCCGGCTAATCCCGTCTGGCTGCAAACCGTTCGCGGCATCGGCTATAAGCTGAGCATCGAGTAGCGTTTAGAGCGCCTCCCGGAAAGTGCGAAGCGGTTTTCGGAATGCGCGTTAAATCAAAGATTTGGAGCGCCGATCCGATCGAAACGCGCTTTGGATCTAGAAAGAGCGGAGCGTCGCAAATTTCAGAGCGTGACCGAAGACATAGAATTTGCAGAACCGTCTGGAGTATTCTGAGACGATGAAATCGCTCTGGAAAACACTCACGCGCTGGTTTGCGCGCCGTATGCCCAAAGGGCTCTATGCGCGTTCGCTTATCATTATCATTGCGCCAATGGTTCTGCTTCAGTCCGTGATTGCCTATGTGTTCATGGAACGTCACTGGCAGATGGTGACTGAACGGCTTTCCACGGCTGTCGTGCGCGATATCTCCGCGATAATCGACATTCTGGAAACCTATCCGCAAGAACCCGGCTACGACAATCTGATCCGCATTTCGCAGCAGCGTCTAGGGCTGAACATTTCGATCCTGCCACCCGATCCGCTGCCGCCACCCGGGCCGAAACCCTTCTTCGCTATTCTCGATTACTTCCTGAGCGAAGAGATCACTCGCCAGATCAATCGCCCTTTCTGGGTCGATACAGTCGGCGATTCCGATCTGATCGAGATTCGGATTAAGCTCGACGACAAGGTGCTGCGTGTCTTCGCACGTCGCAGTCAGGCCTATGCGTCCAATACCGGTATCTTCCTCACATGGATGATCGGTACCGCGCTTGTACTGTTGATCATCGCAATCGCCTTCCTGCGCAACCAGATCAAACCCATCCAGCAGCTCTCGCAAGCAGCCGAAAGTTTTGGTAAGGGTCGACCGATGCCCGAAGGCTTCCGTCCGCACGGCGCCGAAGAAGTTCGCCGCGCAGGCATTGCATTTATCCAGATGCGCTCACGTATCGAACGGCAAATTGAACAGCGCACCGCCATGCTTTCCGGCGTCAGCCACGATCTGCGCACGATTCTGACGCGCTTCAAGCTGCAACTGGCACTAACCGGTAACGCAATCGATACAGAGCCGCTCAACCAGGACATCGCCGACATGCAGACGATGCTTGAAGGCTATCTTGCCTTTGCACGTGGCGAAGGCTCGGAAGAAGCTGCGACCTATGACGTGCGCCTGCTGTGTGACAAGCTCGCGAACGAAGCGCGACTGCGCGAGCGTGGCTTCAAGTATTCAATCGAAGGCGACAGCGAGGTCAATGTTCGTCCGAATGCCTTCTCACGCCTTGTCAGCAATCTTGTCTCCAATGCCTTCCGCCATGCGGATAATGTCGAGCTGTCAATTACCCATGACGATGGCTGGCTGAAAATTATCGTCGATGACGATGGCCCCGGCATCCCGGAAGATCGACGTGAAGACGTCTTCAAACCCTTTGTGCGCCTGGATGAAGCGCGCACGCAGGATTCCGGCGGCACTGGTGGCCTTGGCCTCGCCATCGCGCGTGACATTGCCAGAAGTCACGGCGGCGATATCGATCTTGAAGACGCCCCCACAGGCGGCCTGAGAGCAATTATCCGTATTCCGGCTTAAACCCGACTGATCGCCTGCGCTGCCACATAGCCAAGTGCTGTCGCGGCGAGGCACGCAAAAAGCGATATGCTAACATTCAGCAGTGCGCGTCCCGGCATGCCGAGACGCAGCAACTCGAAGGTTTGCACGCTGAATGAGGAGAAGGTGGTGAAGCCGCCGCAAATGCCGACCATGAAGGCGAGACGCCAGATTTCAGGCACTTCGAAGCGGCTCGAGGCCATCGTCAGTGCACCAAAAAAGGCGATTGCAAACGAACCGATGATATTGACGACAATTGTGCCCCAAGGCAGTTCGCGGCTGACAGGGGCCAGCCAGATGGCAAACCAGTAGCGCAAAACGCTCCCCAGCGCACCGCCCAATGCTACAGCAATTGTTCCCTGCATCTGTCTTATTCCTATACGTTGCTTGCACAACCAATCGCACAGAACATGCGATATGCACAAATCACAGCTATAAGATCAGAACAGTTTGACGCCGTTTTGGACTTTCTTATCGATAGCAGCGAGAACAACCTCGCCATTCTCATCTGGAAAGCCAAGTGTCAGGACTTCGGACATAAAGGGGCCAATCTGACGTGGTGGGAAGTTGACCACTGCCATTACCTGACGCCCGATCAGATCTTCCGGTTGATAATGCTTCGTTATCTGGGCGGAAGACTTTTTGACACCGATCTTTTCACCAAAATCGATTTTCAGTTTAAAAGCAGGTTTACGCGCTTCAGGAAATGGAACGGCTTCAACAATGGTCCCCGTGCGGATATCGACTTTCTCGAAATCGCCCCAGCTGATCGTTTCCGCTGCACTCATAATAAATCCCCTGAAATAGATCCCGGCAGTTTACCGGGATCTCTAATGCTTATGCGCGCCCAACTGTCTCGAAGACAACGCTTTCAAGCGATTCACGCGCGCTGACACCCGACCAGACAACAAACTGAAATGCCTGGAAATAGGTTTCACAAGCTTCAAGTGCCGCCGACAACAGCACTTCAACCTGACGGCTGGTTGGCTCTGCACCACCGGCCAGCAGCAACGACTGGCGATACATGATCGCACCTTCCTGCTGCCAGAGATCAAAATGACCCATCAGAAGTTTTTCATTGATCAGCGAAAGCAACCGCATCACTTCATTGACGCGCGGCTCCGCAACCTTGATGTCAAAGGCGCAAGCCAGGTGCAACGCTTCAAAGTCCTCCATCCAGGAGAACGAGATGTGGTAGTCGGTCCAGTTACCCGCTACCGAAATTGCAATTTCATCGTCGCCAGTCCGCTCGAACGTCCAGTCGTTTGAATTCGCAACGTGCTCGATCACATCCACAGGATGCGCTTCGCGTGCAAATTCAAGCTCAAGAAGGCTCATGTCCGTTTCCTGTTCTGGGAAGCGCCTCGAAAGACACCTCCAAATTCCCGGCGCGCAAGTTATTGCTCGCCCGCACCCATCACCACGCAAGACTGAGCGCAGAAAAACAGGCACGAATTGATCGGTTGAGGAACCGACATGCTTGAAAAGCATGCAACGCCTCAATGGCACACGCACATACGCAACTGATACTGGAAAGCAGCCTGAAAGACGCGAAAACTAGAACTACAGCCCCTCGCCGCTGCCCACATGACTGCGTTACGAATCATGTAGTGTTTTCAGTCTATTGATGCTGAATCTGAACGCCAGCCCCTTTTCTAAAAAGAGGCATTAAAGCATGTGGAAATATGATTGGGGCGGGCCGCAACCCTTGCCTTAACCGACTCTAAGACAAGGGTTTTTGCCACTTGCGGCCTGTTAATAAAAAATTATGAATTATCTTTGGATTTAGACGTCTGAGCAGAGGTTTTCGTCGTTTTGGCACTCGAATCAACTTCAAGTTTGGCAAGACGCGCTTCCAAAGCTTCAATTTTAACAAGCAAAGCACTGTTTTCAGCACGCGCTTTAATTGCCATTTCACGCACGGCTTCAAAGTCCTCGCGCTGCACCACGTCAAGCGTGTTGAGCACGCGTTCGCTCTGCGATCGCAAAGCTGTCTCCACCTCGCGGCGCACGCCTTGCGCAGCGCCTGCCGCATCGGTCACAAGCTTGGCGAGTTCATCGAGAACCCGGTTTTGTCCGCTGGTCATGGCATTCTTCCCTATCTTCGATACAGGCTTGTTGAAAACATAAATTGGAAATAGGGCTGTCTCGGTTCTGATGCAAGCGAAGCTGTATAATCGTGATCACTTGACCACTCAGATATCGTCGCGCATGGTCCGCCGGAAAATGGAGTTCTTGTATGATAGAGACGTTGCTGCCGGTTTCGGCTCTGGCTTTTCCAAATATCGATCCGGTGATTTTCTCCATCGGCCCGCTTGCCGTTCATTGGTATGGTCTTGGTTATGTTGTCGGCATCATGTTTGCATGGTGGTACGGCAAGAAGCTTTTGCGCAATCATCGCCTTTGGGGCAATAATCAGCCGCCCATGCAGCCCGAAGCGCTCGACGACTTTGTCATCTGGGCGGCACTCGGCGTGGTGCTCGGTGGCCGTATCGGCTACGTCCTGTTCTATAACTTCTCCTACTATCTCTCCAATCCACTGGCTATTCCGGCCGTTTGGGATGGCGGCATGTCATTCCATGGCGGCATTCTTGGTACCACGGTTGCCATGATCCTGTTCGCGCGCTCACGCGCCATCAAAGTCTGGAGCATGTTTGATACGATTGCAGCAGGCGTCCCCATAGGCCTTGGCGTCGTGCGTATCGCCAATTTCATTAATCAGGAACTCTGGGGCCGCGTCAGCGATGTGCCTTGGGCTGTCTATTTCCCCAATGGTGGCCCACTGCCGCGTCACCCGAGCCAGCTCTATGAAGCCTTCCTTGAAGGTTTCGTGCTGTTTTTCGTTCTGTTCCTGCTCATCTGGGTGGGCAAAAAACTCAAAGCGCCCGGCTTCATCGCCGGCACCTTTGTTGCAGGCTACGGCCTCAGCCGCATTATCGTCGAGTTCTTCCGTGAACCAGACGCACAGCTTGGCTATCTTTTCGGCGGGTGGCTCACCATGGGCATGGTGCTGTCGGTGCCGATGGTCTTGATTGGGCTTTGGGCAATGTTGCGTGCAAACCGGGCTGTAGCAAAGAATGCCTGAGGTAACACTCAAAGATCGTTTGAAGCGGCTGATCGGAACCACGGGACCGATCAGCGTCGCCGATTATATGGCTGCATGCCTCGGCGACCGTGAATCAGGCTACTATACAACACGCGAACCATTCGGACGTGGCGGTGACTTTATTACCGCGCCCGAGGTCAGTCAGATGTTTGGCGAACTGATCGGCATATGGTGCGTCGGCATATGGGATGCGCTCGGCCGCCCTGACAACGCGGTCCTGTGCGAAATTGGACCCGGTCGCGGGACACTAATGAGCGACATACTGCGCACGATCAAACAGCTTGCGCCTCAGATGTTCGCAGCCACGCGCGTTGCAATGGTCGAAACCAGTCCACGACTGATTGAAAAGCAAAAAGAAAAGCTCTCTGGTCTGGGCCATTCAATCGAATGGTTCGAGAACTTTTCGAGCATTCCAGACGGCCCGTTGATTCTCGTATCCAACGAGCTGTTCGATGCAATACCGTTTCGACAATTCGTTAAAGCCAATGGCCGCTTTGTCGAAAGGCTGATTGTACTTGATGAGCAGGACGAATTCCAGTTTGTGAGCGGGGCTGGTGGCATTGACGAAGCTTTGTTACCACCCGACCATCAGACCGCTCCCGAAGGGACAATCTTTGAAGCCGCCCCTGCCCGCACGGCTTTGATGCAGGAGATTGCACAGCGAATTGCGGCAACGCGTGGAGCCGCACTCACAATCGATTATGGACACCTTCAATCGGGCCTTGGCGATACGCTGCAAGCGATGCTGAAACATGCCTATGACGATGTTTTCGCGCATCCCGGCGAGGCAGACCTCACCAGCCACGTCGATTTCGACATGTTGGAAAGAACTGCACGCAATTGCGGATGCAAGACGGGAACCATGACGCAGGGCGATTTTCTCCTGGCTATGGGTCTTATTGACCGCGCAGGCCGTCTCGGTACTGGACGCGATGCGGCATTTCAGAACAAGATTCGCGAAGACGTTGAGCGACTCGCAGCACCTGATCAGATGGGGACACTATTTAAGGCGCTTACGATTGCAGATCCGGCAACCGCGATCTTCCCGTTTGAAACCGCACTGCACCAACCCTCAGCCTAGCTCGCTGTCAAAAAGCTGCGATTGACAAGCTGACTTGCCTCCCCCAACATCCCGCCGTTTGAAAAGAGAAAGCCAATGACCGATAAGCCGCAACCGCTTCGCTCCGCCCTGTTGGATGGCCATGCCGGACACAACGGCAAGCGCATTGCGCATGGCTTTTTCACCCGAAAAGGCGGCGTTTCAGATGGCATCTATGCCGGTCTGAATGTCGGCAGCGGGTCAAATGATGTACCGGAACTGGTGACGGAGAATCGCCGTCGTGTTGCTGAAACGCTTGGCGTCGCATCCGATCATTTGATGACCGTGCATCAGGTTCATTCGCCCGATGTGCTCCGCGTCACTGAGCCGTTCAGCAGCCCACGCCCCAAGGCTGACGCCATGGTCACAAATGTGCCGGGCATTGCAATCGGCGCTTTGTCTGCGGATTGCGGTCCTGTTCTGTTTGCCGATCATGAAGCCGGTGTCATTGGATCGGCTCATGCAGGATGGCGTGGTGCATTTACCGGCGTTCTCGAAAACACGATTGAAGCCATGATCGAACTTGGCGCAAAGCGTGAGAATATTGTTGCGGTGCTGGGCCCAACAATCGGCCCTGAAAATTACGAGGTCGGTCCGGAATTCTATGCCGAGTTCACTGGCAAAGACGTAAGCTATGACAAATATTTCCAACCTTCAGGCAAGGAAGGTCACAAGCTTTTTGATCTCTGGACCTTCATCACAGATCGCCTGACCAAGGCCAATGTGAAAGCCGAAGCACTGCGCCAGTGCACTTATGCCAATGAAGATCAGTTCTATTCCTACCGGCGCACGACGCACCGCAACGAGCCTGATTACGGTCGTCAAATTGCCGCCATCGCTATCGTAAACGATTAGGAGAACCACATGGCCCTTCACTTCGAGCCGGAAGAATTCGCTGCACGTCGCGACCGTCTGATCTTGAAGATGGAGGAAGAGAAGCTTGATGCTCTGCTGCTGTTCGCACAGGAAAGCATGTACTGGCTGACCGGCTATGACACGTTCGGCTTTTGCTTCTTCCAGTGCCTCGTGGTGAAGGCTGACGGATCGACAGTGTTGATGACCCGCTCTGCCGATCTGAGACAGGCGCGTCACACCTCCAATATCGAAAATATTACCGTCTGGACCGATCGCGACAATGCCAATCCGGCCATCGATCTGCGCAATATCCTGACTGAGCTTGATCTGCTCGGCACGCGCATCGGCATTGAATACCAGACCCACGGGCTGACCGGGGCCAACGCACGAAAGCTCGATGAACAATTGCAAAGCTTTGCCAAGCTTTTTGACGCCTCCGGTATGGTTGACCGGTTGCGTCTTCTCAAGAGCCCCGCAGAAATCGCCTATGCCAAGCGTGCCGCCGAACTGAGTGATGATGCGCTGGATGCTGCACTGAAACTCACCAAGGCAGGCGCAAGCGAAGCCGACATTCTGGCGGCCATGATGAGCGCGAACTTTGCCGGCGATGGCGATTATCCGGCCAATGAATATATTATCGGCTCCGGCGCTGATGCACTTTTATGCCGCTACAAAGCAGGCCGTCGCAAACTTTCTGCGAATGATCAGCTCACACTGGAATGGTCAGGCGTCTTCCGACACTACCACGCACCGATGATGCGAACCGTCATCATCGGCCAGCCAAAGGCAGAGCATCTAAAGCTCTACAATGCCGCACGAGAAGCGCTGGAAGCTGTCGAGACAGCCATGACACCGGCCTCAACCTTTGGCGACGTGTTCGATGCGCATTCCCGCACGATGGAAGCGCATGGCCTTACCCGTCATCGCCTGAATGCTTGCGGCTATTCTGTCGGTGCGCGCTTTACACCATCATGGATGGACCCGCAGATGTTCTATTCCGGTAACCCGGAAAGCATCCAGCCCGACATGACGCTGTTTGCGCACATGATCATCATGGATTCTGACACCGAAACCGCGATGACGCTTGGCCAGACTTACTTGACGACAAATGGCGCTGCCGTACCGCTGTCCCGCCATTCACTAGACATTATTGTCAAGTGACGCAGGATAAGCGATAAACTCCGTTCATAGCGCAGGAGTGGTCTGCGCTTTCAGGAGCATGAAGCCGAACATGAACAAGGCACATCTTTCTATGATGTTGTTGCTTGCTGGACTGCTTGCCGCCTGCAACAGCACCGAAACTGCATTGAACGTGCAGGGAACTAACCAGCAATCTGGACAAACCACAACACCGGCCACGGGCCAAGCTTCTACAGGTCAGACTACTGCCCCAACCTCACCCCCGGCAGTTACAACAACACCAGCGACACCGCCCGCGCGTACGGCCTCACTCAAACCGGGCAAGCTTTACATAGCTCCCATCATTGGCGCGCCCGTCAATGTCTTGACCCCGCTTACTCATCGCATCAATGATGATGCACGCGCCAAGGGTGTCGAGCTTGCAGGCAATAATGGCACCGACGCCGCTTATGTGATGAAGGGCTATTTCTCGGTTTTGTCTGAAGATAACCAGACAACGATCCTATACGTCTGGGATGTGATGGATGCTTCCGGTAACCGCCTTCACCGCATACAGGGGCAGGAAAAAGTTCCGGGCGCGTCCGCAGACTCATGGAGCATCGTTCCGCCCTCTGCCATGCAATCCATCGCCGATAAGACCATGCAGGAGTATTCCACCTGGCTTGCGGCAAATCGCGCATGAAAACGAGCTGATTCAGCAAAAGACTGAAATCTTTTGCTGAATCGCGTGTCAGCCCTGTGGGAAAGCACTTTGCGATCGCTTTTTACTGCAATTGTTTTCCCTCAGGCCTTGCAATGGCGGTGACTCTTTGCAATAGGCCGCACATTCGAGAAAACCTTGCAAGCTGCGGCACTTGACCAATCGTCATAGAACCCGCGGCTTTAAAGCTTTTTAAGAATGACAGAGCGCACCCGGATTTGTGTTGGGTTTCGCTCAAACCAGAGATTACGTCCGTTTCACGGACTTTTTGCGACAGAACGAAACTGCTCCGGCTTCAGAGGCAAAAAGAATGAAACTTTTCGCAGGCAACTCCAACCGGGTTCTTGCCGAATCCGTTGCTCAATATCTCAACGTCCCGCTTGGCAAGGCAACTGTACGCCGTTTCGCCGATCAGGAAATCTTCGTAGAGATTCAGGAAAACGTACGCGGCGAAGACGTATTCGTACTGCAATCGACATCCTACCCGGCAAACGACAATCTGATGGAACTGCTCATCATGATTGATGCGTTCCGTCGTTCATCGGCACGCCGCATCACAGCCGTTCTTCCTTATTTCGGCTATGCGCGTCAGGATCGTAAGCCTGGCCCACGCACACCAATCTCCGCAAAGCTTGTCGCAAACCTTATCACCGAAGCAGGTGCTAACCGCGTTCTGACGCTTGATCTTCATGCGGGTCAGATTCAGGGTTTCTTCGATATCCCGACCGACAATCTCTATGCCGTTCCAGTTATCGCACGCGATGTGAAGGCAAACTACGCGACCGGCAATTGCATGGTCGTTTCGCCCGACGTTGGCGGTGTGGTTCGCGCTCGCTCGCTTGCAAAGCGCATCGATGCGCAGCTGGCCATCGTTGACAAGCGTCGTGAACGTCCGGGTGAATCGGAAGTCATGAATGTTATCGGTGACGTGACCGGCAAAGATTGCCTGCTGTTCGACGATATCGTGGATTCTGGCGGCACGCTCTGCAATGCAGCTGAAGCACTGCTCGCCAAGGGCGCAAAGAGCGTTACCGCTTACATCACACATGGTGTTCTCTCCGGCGGCGCTGTTGCCCGTATCGCTTCGTCAAAGCTGAAAGAGCTGGTCATTACCGACTCCATCCAGCCAACCACTGCAATCAATGACGCTCCAAATATTCGCGTTCTGTCGATCTCCAGCCTCATCGGTGAAGCGGTCGCGCGCACTGCGGCCGAAGAGTCGGTTTCGAGCCTGTTCGACTAATTCGCTATCAAGCGAATAGCGATACCAAAACATGCCGCGAGCAGAAGCACGAGCGGCATGTTGAGCTTCAGAACAATAAGTAAAAATGCCGCCGCGCCTGCAATCAGGACGGCGGCATTGTCTATTGTGCTCACCACTGGCAGAGGCAGGGTTAAAGCCCCTATTGGGTGGTCGACTACTGTTCCAAACAGCACATGCAGTGAAAACCACAGGGCAAGATTGGCAATCACGCCGACGACTGCAGCTGTTATCCCAGCCAGCATGGCGGTTAGCCAACGTACCTTGCGCAACCGCTCCAGAAATGGTGCGCCAACAAAAATCCATAAAAAACACGGCACGAAAGTAAACCACAGCGCAATCAAGCCGCCGAAAAAACCACCCACGAGCGGCGGGAGCCCCGACAGATTGGACGCCCCGATAAAGCCGACAAAAACCAGTACAAGGATCAGCGGGCCCGGCGTGGTTTCGGCAAGCCCAAGTCCTGTCAGCATCTCACCGGGCTTCATCCAGCCAAAATGCTCGACTGCCTGCTGTGCAGTATAGGAGAGCGCGGCGTAGGCACCGCCAAATGTCACAGCTGCAAGCTTTGAGAAAAAGACAGCCTCTGTCGTGAACACATGACGTCCGCCAAACGCCAGATAAAGCGCTATGAGAGGAAGAACCCAGAGAGAGCCCCAGATGAGCGCCTGCTGTGTCGCTACACGCATTGCATTCGGACCAACCGCACCATGTGCCGACCCATGCCCGTCGCGCTGCAGCCAGTAACGCATTCCTCCTGCCAGCGCCGCTAGCGCCACAACCAAAGGAAATGGCAGTTTGAGGAACGCGACCGACATAAATGCCAGCAATGCTATTACATAGGAAAACCCAGACGTCAGTGTGCGCCTGGCCATTCGATAAAGAGCCTCAAAGACAATCGCCAAAACTGCCGCTTTCAGCCCAAACAAGAGACCGGCAACCACATCTACATGACCGAAGACCACATAGAGTGCCGATAGCGCCAACATGACCGCAGCGCCGGGAAGAACAAAGAGCAACCCAGCAAGCAGCCCGCCACGCCAACCCTTGGCGGCCCAGCCGCAATAGGTGGCAAGTTGCATGGCTTCGGGTCCGGGCAAAAGCATGCAGAAGTTCAGAGCATGGATCAGTCGCTCCTGATCCATCCACTTCTTTTCGTCAACGATCACTCGCTGCATCATGGCAATCTGCGCAGCAGGCCCACCAAACGACAGCAACCCGATCTTGCCAAAAGTGGCGAATAATTCCCTGAAATCCGGTTGCGGCTCTGTTGTCATGTTCACTCTCTGCATAATCCCCCAAGCAGTTGCTGAGGATCATTACAGGTTGATGACAATTTGCACAGAAGGTCCGTTACTCGGCAGCAGTGCTTTCGTCGATGTGATCATCAGGCGCGTTGGGATCACCGGGCGCCGTCTCACAGCCAAGATCAGGGAAGTTAACGATGCGAAGTCCTTTGAAGTCATTACGCAATACAAGAAGACCGCGCTCTTCAAAATAGGTCAGGAGACGTCGAGCACGGCTCAATGAATGCGTGCCATAGGCGCGCGCGAGGGCCGCATCCGAAGGACATGGCGCACCCGTCACAGCCGCCTGCGCGACAATCAGGAACACACCCTGCACATCATCGGTGAGGCTTTCGGACAGCGTGAGAGCCTGTTGCCAGGTTTCGCCAGTCGCGGCATCACCCTTGATGCTCGCTTGCGCAACCGCCAACCGGCGACGAAATGCGGGAAGCGCCAAAGGCTCCCCGGGAACGCGATGAATACGGCAACGCACCAGAAAATCCTGATAAAGCACGGCGACCGAACGGAACGATGCTTCCGGGTCATCGACAATTTCGCGCATCACCTTTTCAAGCAGTTCTTCGCGCTCTGCTTCCACAATGCCAGGAAACAACGGTGCTTCGACGGGCTCCGCTTCAAGCTTGGGTTTGGCGACCTGCGCCAGAATTTCCGCTGTTGATGGCGGCGGCGGTGGCGGCGGGGTTCGTCGAACAACCGTACGGATTTCCTGTGGTGCAGGCGTGAAGATGAGATCGCGTGCATCTTCTGGCGCATCCGGCAATGGCATTAACTTCGGTGACGATGAACGCGCGGAAGTTTCAACCTTGCCGATTTTGATGGGCAGCGGACGGCGTGACAATGCCGGTCCAAGCGCCACAAAGTGACCGCGTTGTAGGTCTCGGAACATTTCGGCCTGACGTCGCTCCATACCGAGAAGATCGGCGGCGCGCGCCATATCAATATCAAGGAAAGTACGCCCCATCAGAAAGTTGGAAGCTTCTGCAGCGACATTCTTGGCAAGCTTGGCCAGACGTTGTGTGGCAATCACCCCCGCGAGGCCGCGCTTACGACCGCGACACATAAGATTGGTCATAGCACCCAGGGAAAGCTTGCGGGCTTCATCCGATACTTCGCCGGCAGCAGCCGGTGCGAAAAGCTGCGCTTCATCGACCACAACCAGCATTGGATACCAGTAATCTCGTTCAGCATCGAACAGGCCGCCGAGGAAAGCGGCAGCCGCACGCATCTGCTGTTCGACGTCGAGACCTTCGAGATTGAGTACTACGGAAACCCGATGCTGACGGATACGTCCGGCAATGCGCGTCAGTTCGGCTTCGGTGCGTGCAGCATCAACGACGACATGGCCATGAATATCGGCCAGCGTAACGAAATCGCCTTCAGGATCTATAATGCATTGCTGCACCCATTGGGCGCTCTGCTCAAGCAGGCGGCGAAGGAGATGCGATTTGCCTGATCCGGAATTTCCCTGAACCAGCAGGCGGGTTGCGAGAAGCTCTTCAAGATCAAGCATGGCCTGCTTGCCACCACCAAGCGCACCTGCCGCAGCAGTACCGCTTCCAGCAACAGAACCCATGTCGATACCGACCTGCATCTCGTTTCCTTTTGTTCTGTGAATGTTGGGACGACTCGACAGGAGAACCCGCGATCAATCAGGCACCCGCTTAACATTTTTGACGCGGCTAATGCCACCCGTTAAAGGAAAAGCCCACAGAAGGCGTGTTTCAAACCCAAAAAACTTGCGCTTGAAAAGCCTATGGGCTATAGGCCTGCCATCCGCGTAGACACCCTTGGAGGCAACGCGGAATGGGGCGGTCCGGTCTTTCACACTGTGGAAGTCATTACGGGCTGTTTCATGTTGTTCGCTGGAGCATGATCCCGAAAAGTGGAAACCGGTTTTCGGACAAGATCATGCTTAGATAAAAAACTGCGACCAACACTCCAGTAACTTTGAAAGGTAATGCCATGAGCGATACTTACGTGCTCAAGGCCGATCTGCGCAGCCGGGTTGGTAAGGGGTCCTCCCGCGAACTTCGCCGCAACGGCCAGATTCCTGCAGTCATCTATGGCGACAAGCAGGAGCCCCTCGCAATCGCCGTTCCTTATAAGGAAGTTTACTACAAGATCCACGGCGGTGGTTTCAAAACCACGATCGCTACGATCGAAGTAGACGGCAAGAAAATTCAGGTCCTCCCGAAGGACTACCAGCTTGATCCGGTTCGTGACTTCCCACAGCACGTCGACTTCCTTCGCGTTTCCGCGAAGTCGGTTGTTCACGTCAACGTTCCAGTTCACTTCAAGAACGAAGAAGCTGCACCGGGCATCAAGCGCGGCGGCGTTCTCAACATCGTTCGTCACGATGTTGAACTGATCGTTCCAGCGAACGCAATTCCGGAAGCTCTCGAATTCGACCTGACCGGTCTCGAAATCGGTGACTCGGTTCACATTTCGGCTATCAAGCTGCCGAAGGGTGCAACTGCTGCCATTCAGGACCGTGACTTCACGATCGCTACTATTGCTGCACCTGCCGGCCTGAAGTCGGAAGAAAATGCAGAAGGCGCTGAAGAAGCCAAGGACGGCGAATAATCGCTTTCCGCATATAGGGGCTCAGAACCATGCTGCTCATCGCAGGGCTTGGCAATCCGGGGCCCCAATATGCGCATAACCGTCACAATATCGGTTTTATGGCGGTGGATGAAATATTCCGCCGCCATAGATTTTCAAATTGGCAGAAGAAGTTCAAAGCGGACATCGCCGATGGCGTGATCGACGGCGAAAAAGTGCTTCTCATCAAGCCAATGACTTTCATGAACCTTTCTGGCCAGTCGATTGGAGAAGCCATGCGCTTCTACAAGCTGACCCCTGCCGACCTCGTCGTGATCTACGACGAACTTGACCTTGCGCCTGCAAAGTTGCGCATCAAGACCGGCGGCGGTTCTGGTGGCCACAATGGAATCAAATCCATCGACGCCCATGTGCAGGCCTTTCCGGGCGGAAAAGATTATCGCCGTATGCGTCTTGGCATCGGCCATCCCGGCGCAAAGGAGCTGGTTCACAATTACGTTCTCGGCGATTTTGCAAAAGTCGATAGCGAATGGCTTGATATACTTTTTGGCGCTATCGCAGATAATGTCAGCCTGCTTGCCAAGAAGGAAGACAACAGCTTCATGAACCGCGTGGCCATCGCCATGGGTGACGGTAGTCAGCGCCCGAGTGGATTCAAAGCAGATCCAGAGCAGGCAGCTAAGGCTCCTCCCAAGGCACAGAGCCACATTCGTCAGGCGCGCCAGAGTGCCGCAAAATCAAGCATTCCCGCGAGTGGCCCGATGGCAGAAATGCTCAAGAAACTTCTTGGCAAGAAGGACTAGTCATGAGCGAAGTCGTTTATATGTTTGCCATGAGTCTTGATGGCTTCATCGCCAATGATGACGGTAGCTTTGACTGGCTCGAACAATTTCCGCCAGATGATGGCTTTGGCTTCGATGAATTCATGGCTGGCATTACCGGTATTGTCATGGGACGCCAGACCTATGATGTCATGTGTTCCATTCCAGAGTGGCCGTATGGCTCGCTGCCAGTCGTTGTTGCAACGCATCAGAAATTCGACAATCTGCCCGCAAACACTGCCGCAATGACTGGCAAACCAGCCGAGCTGCTTGCGAAACTCAAAGCTCTCGGCGCAAGTGGGCGCATCTGGCTTTTGGGTGGCGGCGATCTGGCGCGGCAATTTCTCGATGCCGGTCTGCTTGACATCATCGATATAGGAACTATTCCGATCATTCTGGGAAGCGGCAAACCGGCTTTCAAAAATTCATCACGCCACTGGCTGGATTTGCAATCCGCCAATGCGCTTCATAATGGCGCCGTGCGCTCAATTTACCGCGTCAAGCGATAAGGGACGAATATCATGGGTTTCAAATGCGGCATCGTCGGCCTGCCTAACGTCGGCAAGTCCACGCTCTTCAACGCGCTGACCAAGACGGCCGCAGCACAGGCTGCAAACTATCCGTTCTGCACCATCGAACCAAACACTGGCGAAGTGGCGGTTCCCGATCCACGTCAGAATGGCATTGCGAAAATCGCAGGCTCGAAGGAAATCATCCCTACCCGCATCAACTTCGTTGATATTGCAGGTCTGGTGCGCGGAGCTTCCAAAGGTGAAGGCCTGGGCAACCAGTTCCTTGCCAATATCCGCGAAGTCGACGCCATTGTGCATGTTCTGCGCTGCTTTGAAGACGATGACATCACCCATGTTGAAGGCCGTATCGATCCAGTGTCTGACGCAGAAACCGTTGAAACGGAACTGATGCTGTCGGACCTTGAAAGCATCGAGCGCCGCATCGTGCAGATCCGCAAGCGCGCCAGCAGCAAGGACAAGGAAGCAACCACGGTCTTGCCTATCATGGAGCAGGCGCTCGAGCTGTTGCAGAATGGCAAGCCTGTTCGCCTGATGCTGAAAGACATTGCACCAGACGATCTCCTGATCCTCAAGGGTCTGAACCTGCTTACCTCCAAGCCAGTGCTTTATGTGTGCAATGTCGCCGAAGGTGATGCTGCCAAGGGCAACGAGTATAGCGAAGCCGTTGCTAAAATGGCTGCGGAACAAGGCGCAGAGAGCGTCATCATCTCGGCTGCTATTGAAGCAGAAGTAGCCCAGCTTGCCGACGAAGAAGCCAAGGAATATCTCGACGCCATGGGCCTCGAAGAACCCGGCCTAGACCGTCTCATTCGCGCTGGCTACAAGCTTCTCGACCTCATCACCTACTTCACCGCTGGCCCCAAGGAAACGCGTGCCTGGACTATCAAGCGCGGAACCAAGGCTCCAGGTGCGGCAGGCGTCATTCATACCGATTTCGAGCGTGGCTTCATTCGCGCACAGACCATCGCCTACGAAGACTATATCAAGTTCAACGGTGAAGTCGGTGCCAAGGAAGCAGGCAAAGCGCGGGACGAAGGTAAGGAATACATCGTCCATGACGGCGATGTGATGCTGTTCCGCTTCAATACCTGATACGATCAGGCCACCGTGAAAACGGTGGCCTTTTTTCTACGCATGTCTCTCAAAAGCGGGAGCCGGTTTGGGGGTAAAGACATGCCTCAGCAAAGAACCAGAGTGGCGAGTGCCGCTTTGGTTGGGAGGAGACCGGATTGACTGATAAGACGCCTAAATATGCCTATGAAGATTTCACGCAAGGACTGAAGCTCCCCTTCGGACCGCGCACCATCACCAAAGAAGAAATCATCGAGTTCGCCCGCGAATTCGACCCACAGCCTTTTCATCTTGATGAAGAAGCGGGCAAGGCAAGCGTGCTAGGTGGGCTTGCCGCGTCGGGCTGGCAGACAGCTTCCTTAATCATGCGAATGGTTTGCGATGCCTTTCTCACAAACTCCGCCTCGCAAGGTGGGCCCGGTGTCGAGTTCACGCGGTGGAAACGTCCCGTGCTCGCGGGCGATACGCTTAATGGCATAACGACGGTCAAGGACAAACGTATCTCGAAATCGCGCCCGACAATCGGTTTGATTACGTTCCATCATGAACTGTTCAATCAACGTGGCGAAAGCGTCTGTGAGATGCAGCACCCATGCATGATGGTGCGACGCGGTCATGATGCAATCTCGGAAGGTGCGGCATGAGTTTCCTTGAAGAAAACCTCGGGCAAAATCTTGTCATCGGAAGCTATACTTTCTCCGCCGAAGAAATTGTCGACTTCGCAAGAAAGTATGACCCACAGCCATTTCACCTTGATGCGGAAGCGGCAAAAAAAAGCGTCTTCGGCGGCCTCTGTGCCTCCGGCTGGCACACCACCGCGGTCTTTATGAAGCTGAACGTTGCCTCGATCGTAGAAGCAACAAAAGACGCAATGAAACGTGGTGAAGTTCCGCCGACTTTTGGCCCCTCACCCGGCTTTGAAAATCTGAAATGGATGAGACCAGTCTATGCTGGTGATACAATCACCTATAAGCGGACCGTGCATGCGGTACGCCCTCTCACCTCGCGGCCGGGCTGGTCGATGCTGAACATGAGTACCAGTGCCTTTAATCAGGACGGCGAGCAGGTTCTGTCCTTCGACAATGCTGCGATGGTGAAACTGCCGTCATAATACTAAAACGCCCGGATTACAGCGGTTCCAGTTAAGAATTAATCGTTGGAACCGCTGTAACTGTTTGTTTTTACGCATTATCCAACGCAAAACCGCTTCGCACTTTTTGCTGGAAATGCTTTAAATCCGGGCGTTTTATGCCATTCAATCGCCTTCAAACTCGACAAGCGTGCGCACCGGCACACCAAGAGCTTCGAGCTTCTTGCGACCCCCAAGGTCTGGCAGGTCGATAATAAAGCAAGCTGCAACGATTTCTGCACCCATCTGAAGAAGCAGCTTCGCTGCAGCTTCGGCTGTGCCACCGGTTGCAATCAGATCGTCAACCAGCATGATGCGCTCACCTGGGACGATAGCATCGCGGTGCATTTCCATTTCGTCGATGCCATATTCAAGGCTGTAGGCAATGCGCACTGTATCGCGCGGCAGTTTGCCCTTCTTACGGATCGGCACGAACCCAGCCGAAAGCTGATGAGCAATCGCGCCGCCAAGAATGAAGCCGCGTGCTTCAATGCCCGCAACCTTGTCCACCTTGTTGCCTGCATAAGGATAGACGAGCTCATCCACTGCACGGCGGAAAGCTTGCGCATCACCCATGAGCGTTGTCACATCACGGAACTGAACACCGGGTTTCGGGTAATCAGGAATCGTTCTGATCGCGTCCTTCAGCGTCGCTTTGAGTCCGGATTCCATTTTCAGTCCTTTCAGAGGGTAAGCTCACGCGCTGTCATAAGGGCGTGTTTGCTGACGCAATTATATTGAACTCTCTTCAATCACGATATGCGCATCACGCCAAGCGCGTTCGCACTTTTTTGAACGGCTTCTGCTGTTCCCAAACAAAAAGGGCGCCTCGAGGCGCCCTTTCAACACATCTGCTTGATTAAAGAATCAATGCTTCACATTCGCCCAGACCGAACGCTTGGCGATGTAAACAAGACCAGCGAACAGGATCAGGAAAATAATAACCCGGAAACCTGTTTTCTTGCGGTCTTCCAGATGCGGTTCAGCGGCCCACATCAGGAATGCAGAAACGTCACGCGCATACTGATCCACCGTCTGCGGCGAACCGTCGTCATATGTCACCTGATCGTCGCTCAGCGGCTTAGCCATGGCAAGCGATTTTCCCGCGATGAAATACGGGTTGTAATGCGTGCCTTCCGGGACATGCATGCCTGCTGGCGGCTGTTCATCATAGCCAGTCAGAAGCGAGTGAATGTAGTCGGGACCTGCTTCGGCATATTGCGTGAATATATCGAAGACAAAAGTCGGGAAACCACGCTCAACCGCACGTGCCTTGGCGATTAGCGAAAAGTCTGGCGGAGCTGCGCCATTGTTAGCGGCAGCGGCTGCATTCGTGTTCGCAAATGGCGACGGAAAATGATCCGTCGGGATTGCCTTGCGGGTGAACATTTCACCATCCGCATTCGGGCCATCCTGCACTTCATATTCCGCAGCGAATGCCTTTACCTGTTCAGGCGAATAACCAAGATCTTCCAGTGTACGGAAAGCCACCAGGTTCATCGAATGGCAGGCCGAGCAGACTTCCTTATAGACCTTGAGACCGCGCTGAAGCTGTCCCTTGTCATAGGTTCCAAATGGACCTGAGAAGGTCCACTTTTCCTGCTTTGGATGGTGGATCGGAAAATGCTCCGGCTCCCCCTCGCCACCACCGGCGGCAAAGGCACCACCCATTGTCACACCCAGTGCTACCAGCGGAGCGATACCGAAGGCAGCGAAACTCTTGAGGATGTTTTTCATTGATACGTCCTTCATCTTTCGCTGCTTCAAGCCTTGATGTCCACTGGGGCAATCTCGGCCTTGCCTGCATTCTTTTCCAGTACCGCCTCGGTAATCGAGTTCGGCAGACGCTTTGGCGTCTCGATCAGGCCAAGAACCGGCATGATGACGATGAAAAATGCGAAGTAGTAGAGCGTACCGAACTGCGCCAGCAGCGTATAAGTGCCTTCAGCAGGACGCGAACCAAGCCAGCCAAGGAAGATGGCATTGATGACGAACAGCCAGAAGAACAGCTTGAACCAAGGGCGATAGACTGCCGAACGAACCTTCGACGTATCGAGCCAGGGAACAACGAAGAGGATTGCGATCGAACCGAACATGGTCAGAACGCCACCGAGCTTCGAGTCGATCGGTCCGATGTTGAAAGTGATGGCGCGCAGCATCGCGTAAAACGGCAGGAAGTACCATTCAGGGACGATGTGAGCTGGCGTCTTCAGCGAGTCTGCCGGGATGTAGTTATCCGGATGACCGAGGAAGTTCGGCATATAAAAGACGAAATAAGCGAAGAAGATGAAGAAGACGAGCGCGCCAAAAGCGTCCTTGATGGTCGCATAAGGCGTGAACGGCAGCGTATCTGTCTCCGACTTGACTTCAATCCCTGTCGGGTTGGTCTGGCCGGTTACGTGCAGCGCCCAGACGTGCAGGATAACAACGCCTGCAATCATGAACGGCAGCAGATAATGCAGCGAGAAGAAGCGGTTCAGCGTCGGATTATCGACGGCAAAGCCACCAAGCAACAATTGCTGGATCGGTTCGCCTATCACCGGAAACGCGGTGAAGAAGCCCGTGATAACCGTCGCACCCCAGAAGGACATTTGTCCCCATGGCAGCACGTACCCCATGAAAGCGGTTGCCATCATGAGAAGGAAAATCACCACACCAAGGATCCACAGAAGCTCGCGCGGCGCCTTGTAGGAGCCATAATACAGACCGCGAGCAATATGCAGATAAACCGCAATGAAGAAGAATGACGCGCCGTTGGCGTGCATGTAGCGCAGCAGCCAGCCGGAATTGACGTCACGCATGATCTTTTCAACGGAATTGAAAGCAATTCCCGTATCCGCAGCATAATGCATGGCCAGCACAATGCCGGTAATGATCTGCGCAATCAGCATAAATGCCAAAATGCCGCCGAACGTATACATGTAGTTCAGGTTACGTGGC
Source organism: Ochrobactrum sp. AN78 (assembly GCF_029909885.1). Lineage (NCBI taxonomy): Bacteria > Pseudomonadati > Pseudomonadota > Alphaproteobacteria > Hyphomicrobiales > Brucellaceae > Ochrobactrum > Ochrobactrum sp. AN78. Next base: position 254,524 of record NZ_JASAMU010000001.1, on the reverse strand, counting down.
GTCGGATAAGCAACAAAGGAATCATAGACAAGACGCGGTAAAGGCAGTCGTTCGTCGACCCATTTTTCGATGCCGGTCGAGGGCGTATATGTGGAGTGTCCACCACTCATGTTTTCTCTCCCCAAGATCTGTTTTAGCCGATCCTGATGACCGTATCGGAAGCAAATGCGTATGCCGGAATGTGCATGTTTTCCGGCGCTGGACCGCTGCGGATACGGCCTGCGGTGTCATAGGTCGAACCATGGCATGGGCAGAACCAGCCACCGAAAGAACCTGACTCACCGAGCGGTACGCAACCAAGGTGGGTACAAACGCCGATCATGATGATCCAGTTTTCCTTACCTTCACCTGCAGAACGCGCGACATCGGTCGCCTGCGCATCAGCAGGAAGGTTCGCATTGCGGGCCGCGATATCTTTCAGATCACCAAGAGCAGTCGTCTTGGCATCTTCAATTTCTTTGGCCGTACGGTTACGGATGAAAACTGGCTTTCCGCGCCATTTAACGGTGAGTGATGCGCCTTCTGCTAGAGAAGACACATCAACCTCAATAGACGCTGCAGCAAGCGTCGAAGCGTCGGGGCGCATCTGGTCGATAAACGGCCATGCCAGTCCGCCGATACCGACGACACCGGCCATTCCCGTCGCAATATACAAAAAATCACGCCGTGTCGGCTCAGCCGTGTCGTGTGCGCTCACGTGCCAATTCCTTTTTAACCTGGATATCCAATTGAAATCTCCCCTCGTTCCTTTGCAATTGCGCAAAAGCAGTCCAGCCTTTTGCGCTCACGCAAAAAGCAGTTCCACAATTGCTTGCAGAACGAAATTCCCTCCATCTCAACATTGAGGTTTAGGCAGGTTGAAAAGCCTTGTCCAGACGCCAACCTCATAGGACGGCACCATGTCGCAGGCTGCTTTACTGGGATGTTTTAAAAGCGACCAGACGAACCGCACCGCTCAAATCGCGCTTTGGGCGGTGCGTCGAACATTTTGCAAAATTGGCTGGAATTAGCCGTTTATGCCGAGAAACCCGCCCGATTGACGCGCCCAGAGACCGGCGTAAATTCCACCTCGCTCAATAAGTTCTTCATGGGTTCCCTCCTCGACAATCCGGCCTTTGTCCATGACAATGAGACGATCTAGCGCCGCAATAGTCGAAAGCCGATGCGCAATAGCGATCACCGTCTTGCCTTCCATGAGCTGACGGAGGTTTTCCTGAATCGAAGCTTCCACCTCTGAGTCGAGCGCGGAAGTCGCCTCATCCAGAATAAGAATAGGCGCATCTTTCAGGATAGCGCGCGCGATTGCGATGCGCTGTCGCTGGCCACCTGAAAGTTTCACGCCACGTTCACCAACAAACGCGTCGAAAGACTTGCGGCCATTGAAGTCTTCAAGCTTGGCGATAAACTCATCAGCTTCCGCCTGTCGCGCTGCCTGAAGCAGTTCTTCATCACTCGCATTGTCGCGCGCCAGCATGATATTCTCGCGCAATGAGCGATGCAGGAGCGCTGTCTCCTGACTGACCACTGCAAAAGCGCGGCGCAGTGAGGCTTGCGTCACATCGCGAACATCCTGCCCATCCACAAGGATCGCACCTTTCTCGACGTCATAAAGGCGCAGGATCAGATTGACGAGAGTCGATTTACCCGCGCCCGAATGCCCTACCAGGCCAATGCGCTCACCGCCCTTAACGGTGAAATTGATACCATCAAGGACACCCGCTGCTTTGCCATAATGGAAAGTGACATTGTTAATATCGATGCGAGCTTCGGTGATCTGCAATGTTTTTGCATCGCGCTTGTCTTCAAGACCAAGAGGAGCGGAAACAAGCTTCATCGAATTCTCGATCAGTCCCAGCTGACGCAGCATTCCGTTGAGCTGCATCATCAATCGACCAAGCAGCATGTTCAACCGCAGAACCAGGCCAAGCGTGAAGGACACCTGCCCGACAGTGATCGCATCGCGCGTCCACAAATCGATGGTAATCGCAGCAACGGTAACGATCATCACACCAGAAAGCGCGGTCATAGCAAGGCGCACGCCGGTCAGTGAGCGCATGAAAGGCAAGATCGCAGCGAGATACCGCATGAAGCCTTCACGCATGTAGCGTTCATCATCATCAGCGGTATTGAGCTTGATCGTCTGAATGTTGGAATAGCTGTCGACGATGCGGCCATTGATCATCGAACCGGCTTCTGCGGACGCTTCAGCGCTTTTGCGAATACGTGGCAGATAATGGCGGGCGATCAAACCAAATGCCAATATCCATAAGATAACGGCTGCCGCCAGCCGCCAGTCGAGGCGCCCCACCAGAAACAGCGTTGTGATGCTGTAAATCGCCATGAACCAGACGACTTGAATGAGGCTTTCGATGAGATCACCGGCAGCCTGTCCGGCCTGCCACACCTTGGTGGCAATACGACCGGCAAAATCATTCTGAAAAAAAGCATAGGATTGGCGCTGGACATAAGAATTGGCCTGCCAGCGGATCATGTTGTAGAAGCCCGGCGACAGTGTCTGACCTTCGAGCAGCGTATTTATGCCGGTCACGACAAACCGGATGACAAGGACGGTAATGCCCATGAACAACAGCTCGGGACCTGCTGCCTGAAACAGTGCAGACCAGCTACGTTCAACACCAGCCCGACCTGCCTGATCGAGAATATCGACCAGTCTGCCGGTAAAATAAAACAGTCCCGCCTCGACCAAAGGCAAAAGACCGCCAACAACCAGCGAGGCTGCAAGCGGCCATTTGGCCTGACGGGCATAATGCCAGAGAAATGCGAGCGTAGTTGAAGGCGGCCTAAGCTTGTCCGGTTCGCGGAAGGGATCAACCCAGCGCTCGAACAGGCTATAAACCGCTTTCATCAAATGCCTAATCCTTACTTTGCCATCTCTGCTTCGGCCTGTTCGTCAAATCCGAGGAAGCCGCCCGACTGTCGTGCCCATAGTCCGGCATAAATGCCGCCGAGCGCAACAAGTTCCTCATGCGTCCCATCTTCAACAATCTGGCCCTTGTCCATCACGACCAGACGATCAAGCGCCGCAATGGTCGAAAGACGGTGCGCGATCGCAATAACCGTCTTGCCTTCCATCAGCGTGTTGAGGCTGTCCTGAATGGCCGCTTCCACCTCCGAGTCGAGCGCAGAGGTTGCCTCGTCCAGAATGAGGATCGGCGCATCCTTCAACATCACACGCGCAATCGCGATACGTTGACGCTGTCCGCCGGAAAGCTTCACGCCGCGTTCACCGACATGGGCATCAAGCCCACGCCGACCTTTCGCGTCAGTCAGCAGCGGAATGAACTGATCAGCCTGTGCCAGACGGATTGCGCGCTCGACCATTTCTTCGGTGGCATCAGGTCGGCCATACATGATGTTCTCACGTACGGAACGATGAAGAAGCGATGTGTCCTGTGTGACCATGCCGATGCTTGCACGAAGCGAGTCCTGCGTGACCTTGGAAATGTCCTGGCCGTCAATCAGAATGCGGCCCTTTTCGAGATCGTAGAAGCGCAGCAGCAGATTGACCAGCGTGGATTTACCCGCACCCGAACGACCGACGAGGCCAATCTTCTGCCCAGCCTGGATGTCGAGTGACAAACCTTCAATAACGCCCTTGCCCTTGCCGTAGTGAAACCCGATCTTGTCGAAATCCAGCGCACCCTTGCTGACATGCAGCGCAGGCGCATTCGGCACGTCCACCACCTCGTGAGCACGAGCAATCGTTGTGATACCGTCTTCTACTGTTCCGATATTCTCGAACAGTGCAGACATTTCCCACATGATCCACTGCGACATGCCGTTGAGACGCAGCACAAGGCCGATACCAACAGCCACCGCACCAACGGAGATCGCTTCATTCATCCAGAGCTTGATGCCAATCGCACCCACGGCAAACAGCAAAATACAGTTAGCCATATAGAGTGTGAAATGGAACATCGTGATGAGCCGCATCTGGCGATGCACTGTACCAAGGAAGCCATCGAGGCTTTCCTTGACGTAAGACTCTTCGCGGCTTGAATGCGAGAACAGTTTGACCGTCGCAATATTGGTATAGCTGTCGACGATACGCCCGGTCATCGACGAACGCGCATCGGCCTGCTCTTCGGAAATCACACGCAGACGCGGAATGAAAAAGCGCAGCAAGATCATGTAGACGATTAGCCAGACCGCAAACGGGATCATCAGAACAATGTCTGCGGACGCTGCAATGAACAGCGTGCCCGCAAAATAGACGATGACATAGTTCAGCACGTCGAGCAGTTTCATAACCGTTTCGCGCACCGCGAGCGCGGTCTGCATCAGCTTGGTCGAGATACGCCCGGCAAACTCGTCCTGGAAGAACGACATGGACTGACGGATCAGATAGCGATGCATCAGCCAGCGCACGCGCATCGGATAGTTGCCAAGCAACGTCTGGTGAATGAGCAGCGAATGGACCAGCACCACACCAGGCAAGCCGACAAGTACAACGCCTGCGATCATCGCAAGCCGCCAGCCTTCGTTGCTCAGGAACGTTTCGCGCGACTGATGTGAAAGCCAGTCGACGATATTGCCCATGAAGGCAAAGAGCGACACTTCGATGATCGCGATCAGTGTTGTGAAAATTGCCATGCCGATAATCCATGGCCATGCGCCACGGGTATAGTAAAGGCAGAAGGCCACCAGCCCGCGCGGAGGTTCGCGTGGAGGCTCTTCGGGATAGGCTTCGAGTCGTTTTTCAAACCATCTAAACATGGCGATCCTTTTATGTGCCTCAGCAAAAATTGCCAAGGCGGAATAGGAACAAAAAGGGAATATTTTTGTGATTAGAGGACAGTTTTGCTCACCGCAGCGTTATCGCGCACGATTGATGTGTTGACGTCATGGGAACATTCGTTCTCTGTACTTGCAGCAACAGAGTTTGTGAGTTACCCGCCTCATATGGAACTGCGTATCGCTCTTTACCAGCCTGACATTCCCGGCAATACGGGAACCATCCTGCGCATGGCCGCATGCCTTGGCTTCGCGGTGGACCTGATCGAGCCTGCGGGTTTTGACGTTTCCGACAGATCGCTAAAGCGCGCCGGTATGGATTATCTGGAACAGGCTGCCCTCACCCGCCATGCCGACTGGCAACATTTCAATGACTGGCGCCTGCAGGCAGGCAAACGCCTTGTGTTGCTTTCAACCAAAGCTGCGGTTGGCTATACGGATTATCAGTTTCAGAAAAATGACATCCTGCTCTTTGGGCGTGAATCTGCCGGTGTACCGGACAGCATTCAGGATCTCGCTGATGCACGGCTGATTATACCCATGGTACCGGGCGCACGATCCCTCAATCTTGCGGTTTCCGTAGCGCTAACCGCAGGCGAAGCTATGCGCCAGCAAAAACTGGAACTCGATTCCGTTTCAAACGCTTAGACGGGCAAGCGGAATCAGTTCCCGAAGCATGTTCAATAAGCTTTGCACAATGCCGGTTGTGCCGGGCGCCCCTTCTTTAATCTCCGGTCTGAAAGGCTATCATTCGATGCAGTCATCGCTCCGCAATCTCACCTTTGCTGCGTCCGCGCTGTCTATGCTCGCAGCAGCACCTGCATTCGCTCAAGGTGCCGAAACCATTTCGCCAAAGGTCATGGTCATCACCATGTTTGGCGAAGAAGCCAAGCCATGGCTGGAAGGCGAGAAGTTCACGCAGAAGCTGAAACTGCCGGGCCTGAGCCCTGAATATCCTGAGGTCGATTGCACAGCCGAAGGCCTCTGCCATATGACGACGGCCATGGGCTTCGCCAATGCAGCAAGCGCGGTCACCGCAATGGCGCTCAGCGATAAGCTTGATCTCACGCACACCTATTTCCTCATCGCAGGCATTGCAGGCGTTGATCCAAAGCACGGCACACTGGGTTCCGCGCATTGGGCGAAATACGCAGTTGATGCCAACCTCAACCATCGCATTGATATTCGCGAAGCGCCTGAAGGCTGGGCGACTGACTTCTTCGGCCTTGGTGCGGAAAAGCCGGGCGAAAAGCCAAAATGGGCCGCTGGCACGGAAGTCTTCGAACTCAACGGCAAACTCGCCGATTACGCGCTGGCAACAACCAAGGGCGTCGAGCTTCTCGACGGCGACGATGCCAAGGAATATCGCAAGCACTATACGGAAAAAGCTGCGACCAGCGCACCAATGGTCACGATCTGCGATACAGCATCGGGCGATACTTACTGGCACGGCACCAAGCTGGGCGAAGCCATGGAACAGTGGTCGAAGCTTTTGACCGACGGCAAGGCCGAATACTGCACGTCTCAAATGGAAGACAATGCGACACTCACTTCGCTCAAGCGTGCAGCAGACGCAGGCAAGCTAGATTACGACCGTATTGCGCTATTGCGCACTGCCTCTAACTTCGACCGTCAGGGCAAAGACCAGACTGCAGCGCAATCGCTTGCAGCAAAGTCGGGCGGCTTCCCGCTGGCCACAACCAATGCCTATCGCGTTGGCAAAGTCTACGCCGACAGCATCATCAAGGATTGGAAGTCGTGGGAGCAAGCTCCTCAGACGGAAGTAAAATAAAGTCGTAATGCTATAACGACTCAAAAACGAAACCGCCCTTCGGCAATGCCGGAGGGCGGTTTTTACAAATGGCTAATCTGAATCTCGTTTCAACGACTTAAGTCCGCGCTTTGAATCAGATCGCGAAGCTAATCCGATGTCGGCAAACGGCGCATCGTAAATTCGATGACATCGTCGGGACGTTCGCACCAGCTTTCTATTTCTGTCCAGTATGCAGCTTTGGGAAATGTCTCAAACCATTCACGCGCCTTTTCACGCGCAGCCTGTCGCGGCAATGCAAATGTTTCCCGGATGAAACCATCGCGCGGAAGCCGGCTCTTGTTCGCGCGGCCTTTTTCAAGCTGCTTGCGCAGTCCTTCAAGCGGCGGGCGGGGCGGTGATGCGGTCATGCAGGAGCCTCCCGAAACAAGGAATATCCAATCCCTAGGTGGCATAAGATAGGGAAGCAACGACTTGATGACGAGTCTTTTCTTGGGGAGAGGAAATCATGCGCGCGACGTGCAACGTCTTCGTGCTTTGCCAGACTGCAGGACTTTGCTAAGTCAGAAACATAGAAGTTTGAATTTTCGCGACTTCTCCAGTCGCACGGTACATTGCGTGAGAGGATACAAAAATGCAGCGCGACGAAATTCCGGCAATCATCCCGCAAGATATCGAAGAAAAAAAGCAAGCCGCCCGGGACTGGTTTGAAGAGCTGCGCGATCGTATCTGTGCAAGCTTCGAGCAACTCGAAGACGACTTGCAGGGACAGCTTTCCGATCAGGAGCCGGGCCGCTTTGTTCGCACACCCTGGCAGAAGGATGATGGCAATGGTGGTGGCGGCGTCATGTCCATCATGCATGGTCGTGTCTTTGAAAAAGTCGGCGTGCATGTCTCCACTGTTCATGGCGAGTTCTCGCCAGAGTTTCGCAAGCAGATACCTGGCGCCGAAGAAGACCCACGCTATTGGGCCAGTGGAATTTCGCTGATCGCGCATCCACAAAATCCGAATGTTCCGGCAGTCCACATGAACACGCGCATGGTCGTTACCACGCGCCAGTGGTTCGGCGGTGGTGCAGACCTGACGCCGGTGCTCGACCGTCGTCGCACGCAGGAAGACCCGGATACACTCGCTTTCCATAAAGCATTCCGCTTCATCTGCGAAAAGCACAAAGACATCGTCGATTACCAGCGAGTCAAAGAATGGTGCGACGAATATTTCTTCCTGCCTCACCGTGACGAGGCACGCGGCATTGGCGGTATCTTCTATGACTGGCTGCATTCATCTGAAGAACAGGGCGGCTGGGACAAGGACTTCGCGTTCACACGCGACGTAGGCCGTGGTTTCTCGGTCGTCTATCCGCATCTGGTTCGCCAGAACTTCAACAAGGACTGGACACCTGAAGATCGCGAAGAGCAACTCATCCGCCGCGGGCGCTATGTCGAATTCAACCTACTTTATGATCGTGGCACGATCTTCGGTCTCAAGACCGGCGGCAATGTGAATTCCATTCTGTCGTCCATGCCGCCTGTGGTGAAATGGCCGTAACAGGTTCTGGGAATTTAAAAAGGGCGGGAATTTCCCGCCCTTTCTTTATGCGTCGAATGCTGCGTGATAGGTCACGTTGCCTCGTGGTATTTCCCCCTCGATAACGAGGCATTGGAAATACTCCGCTGGTACACCTTCAAGCCTGAGCCTATCATCAGCTTTGAAACCAAAACGCTGATAATAGCCGGGATCTCCGAGCAAGACACAGCCCTTGGCTCCTGCCTTCTTCAGTCGCAAAAGACCTTCTCGAATGAGTGCGCTACCAATCCCCTCACCTTGCCTGCCCGGCTGGACCGAGACGGGGCCAAGCCCGTACCAGCCACAATCGGCACCATCGATAAGTACGGGCGAAAAAGCCACGTGACCGAGAAGAGCCCCTTCCTCCTCTGCCACCAGTGACAAGGTCAGCGCCGATGCCGAACGAAGCCCATCAATAATGGCCGCCTCTTTCTGGTTACTATACGGCACCGAACGGAACGCCTCTTCAGTCAGGCGACGGATTGCAGCCGTGTCCTCTGGTTGCTCCTTGCGGATAAGCATCATGCTCTCCTTCATCGATTATTGGCTTGTGCGCGGACGTTGATGCGTCCTTTGAGCGAAATGCGATACGCATCGCCAGCCCGAGATTCGATCAGCCGCTTCCGTCGCAATTGCTGGAAAACAACCATTGTACAATCGGAAAGTAGATAACCTTCGCGGGTATAACATTCGATTTCGCAGATACGTCGGTCTTCGCGCAAATGGCGGATGTAACCGCCCTGCGCCAGCACGTGTAGCACGCGCTGTTCAATGCGTGAGATATTCATTGTCGTTAATGCCTGGATGGAAACCATGACAAGCACCAGCCTGCGCGGACAAACCAAGATTTGCCCACGGCCAATGCCATTTTCCGTCCCTGAACATCTGCGTGGATTAAACCGCGCAGTTATTCGGAACGATCAGAGGCTTCCGACAATCTCCAGCATCAACAATTCCTCTTAACGCAGACCCAGATTTGACCGTGGGTACATATGACGGGAGGGCTTAAGAGCCCTCCCGAAGATTATTTAAGAGTGCTGTAGCTTGAAGTCAATTCGTTCAGGCTTTTGGCTGGTTGCGGAGCTTTTCAGCCTCCGCATAAAACTTCTTTTCCCACTCATTGTGGTTGTCCAACCCCTCCTTGATGAAGGGCGTAAAGATTGCAAGATTCATCAAAGCCCAATTTACGAAGCGGGCCGGAAACTTCAGCGGCTTTACGAAATCGACAAACAACACCACACGCGTATGGTCGGTATGGTTCCATGCCTCATGTTCATAGGCATCATCGAAAATAAGAACCTTGCCTTCCTGCCAATGGCAGACCTGTTTATCGACCCGGATCGCGAGCTTGTCGGCAGGCTCCGGTACAATCATGCCCATATGCAAACGCAACACGCCATTGTAAGGGCCTCGGTGCGGCGGCAGATGCTTGCCCGGTTCAAAGATCGAGAACATAGCAGTGGTCAGGCCCGGAATTTTCTGCACGGCATTCCATGTGTTGGGACAAGCGTGAACGTTCTGTTCCGACTTCACGCCAAAACCAAGCAGGAAGAACGTCTTCCAATGATTATCCGTCGAGATTGTCTTCACGTCTGAGGAAATATCCTGAAAGGACGGCAATTCACTCTGGCGCAGCAAAACCTTTTCCAGCTCCGCACGGATAGCCGGATATGCCTTCTCGACTTCTGCCACCCATGGGAAAATAGCATTGTCATATACTGGCGGATTGCCAAGCTTTGCGTATTTGAGATTAAGCCGCTCCGCCCATGCAACAATTCCCATGAAGAAACGTGTAACCGCACCCGGACGCTCCATAGGTGCGATACCGTCCGTGCCAAAATTCTGCTTGGGGTCAGTGGCCGTATTCTGCGAAGTCGATGTATCGGAAGTGGACATTCATTGCTCTTTCAAATCAGGCGCTTAAAACCGAACTTACGATATAAACTCAGAAAATCGCGGCATGATTTTGTATAATCAACCGTCAATCGTTCATTTTATTGCGATCAAGTTTGTCCAGAAGCGCTTCATGGTCAAGACTAAAACCTGAGTCAATCCAGAGAGTTTCCAACTCGCGCAGCTTTTCGCCCAAAACGGGGCCTTTCTCGAAGCCAAGGCGAAGAAGATCGACACCCGTAACCGGGAACACCGGCGCTTCATAGCTTTGAACAGCGTCAAGCAGGCGGGCAAAACCGCCCGCACGGATCATGGCCTCATCACTGCCGATCGCTTCATTGCGTGCTTGAGCATAGCTGAGCTGAATGCGATCCAGGACCGCCTGCTTGCTGCCACGATAAACAAGCTTTTTCAGCACCTGTTCAGACATTTCCGGCTTGATAATTTCAGTGCGTGCCCATGCTTCGAGCCGCGCCCGTTCTGCGTTCGACATTTTCAGTCGTTTGCCCATAGCATTGACGCGTGCCGTATCGGGCGGGATCATACTTTCAAGCCGTAACAAGGCATCTATAGGCCAGCCAAGATCGCCTTCCGTGCGCACCAGGCCATGGATTGAATCGATGCCCCATTTTTCACTTTCAGGCAGAATGGCGGTGAGGACACCAGCCTGCCGCATCCACAAAAGCGCACGCGAAGGATCGGGAGCAGCAAGAAGCTTTTTAAGCTCCGACCAGACCCGCTCGGCAGAAAGTTGATCAAGGCCATCCTTGAGACGCGCACTGGCGCGCAGACCATCGGTTTCGGGACGACCCGAACCATACCATGCAAAGAAACGGAAAAAGCGCAGGATACGTAAATAATCTTCCCGGATGCGCGCTTCAGCATCACCAATGAAACGCAGCGTCCGCGTTTCGATATCAGCCAGCCCACCGACAAAATCGATGACCTCGCCATCAACCGTTGCATAAAGCGCGTTGATCGTAAAATCACGTCGTTCGGCGTCCGTCTTCCAGTCGGTACCGAAAGCCACTTTTGCATGGCGACCATCGGTTTCGATATCCTTACGCAATGTTGTCACTTCAAACGGCTGTCCCTGAACGACAACCGTCACCGTGCCATGCTCAATACCAGTCGGTACGGGCTTGAAGCCTGCTTCCTTAGCAAGTCGTACAGTATCCTGCGGCAGATGCGTGGTGGCCAAGTCGATATCACTGACTTTTGTACCCAGCAGCGTGTTGCGCACAGCTCCGCCGACCACGCGCGCCTCGCCACCATCACGGTTCAATGCTGCAAAAAGCGCCTGAAGTGGCTTCGCCTTCAGCCAGTCGGCACGGCTAGAAATATTGATGGAATGAATGAGTGTCTCGCTCAAGCGTAGAGCCTTTCATAAAGTCCGCGAATGATCCCTGCGGTCGCGCCCCAGATGAATCGTTCGTGATATGGCATTGCGTAATAAAAACGTTCCTCACCGTTGAACAGTCGGCTTTCGCGCCGATGGTTGGCCGGGTTCATGAGAAATGAAAGCGGTACTTCAAAGATGTCCGCGACCTCGTCTGGATTGGGATAAACATCGAATGGCGTGTTAACGACCGCCAGAACAGGGATGATCGAAAACCCGCTGCCGGTCAGATAGCGCGGCATATGTCCGATGATTTCTGCCCGTTCGGAGATAAGACCGATTTCCTCATTGGCCTCTCGTAGCGCTGCATTTTCAGCCGTACCGTCTTCAGGGTCGATCGCACCACCCGGAAAAGCAATCTGACCAGAATGCTTGCGCAATTTTTCAGTGCGTCGCGTCAGCAACAATGTCGCTTCTGGTCCACGATCCACCACCGGCACGAGCACGGCGGCATCACGCATTTTCGACGTGACCATGGCCTGCGTGAATTCTGGATTCAGCAAATGATCGCCAGTCAGATCATCATGATCCGGCTGCCAGTTGCGCACGCGCTCGGCAAAATCACCCGCTGAAAACGCCGGAAACAGATGAGATGCACGGTTATTCATTGCAGTGCGGCCTCCAGTGCATCGACAGGCATGATTGGAAAAACCACGCCGTTTGAACGCACCGCAAACATCGTCACGCCATCGACTTCGATCTCTTCGCCAAGCGCTACGAGATCATACATCACAGCCCGAGTCAGCAATGCTTCCAATCGACCGCGAACAAGCACATAAGGTTTGAGACCACCGCTTTCCTTTTCGAGGATAAAGCGTAGTGGATGCTCATCACCCACTTCGATCACATCTCCGACATTGGTCCGCAAAATCAGCTTCTGCCCCTCTCCCTCGCCCGAAACCTGCATTTCAACAGCGAGGAAATGCGCATCTTCCACCCGGATTCCGACTTTTTCCACCGGCGTTACAAGATAAGTTTTTCCGTCTTCGTCCTTGCGTAAGACGGTCGAAAACAGTCGCACAAGCTGAGGGCGTCCAATGGGTGTTCCCATATAGAACCAGGTGCCATCTGCGCGAATTTCCATATCCAGATCGCCGCAAAACTCTGGGTTCCAGCGTTCCACAGGCGGAATTCCCCGTTCATTCGTCGCTGGGCCGCTATGCGCATCAGCGTGGGCGCGCGCAATCAGAGCTTCCAGTCCGCTGGTACTTGCAGCCGCCTTCATTGAACTTTGCGGCTCTTGTTTGCCGTTAGGGGTGCTTTTTGTCATCCGACTCGGTTATTCCTGCTCGAATGTGATTAAAATGCTTAGAGTCATGAAATAGTCACCGTTTCACGGCTTGTCAGCATTATAGTGCGATTTAAATTTCAGAGGCAGTCGCCTTAAGTCCGGTTCTCCGCCAAATCATAGGCGGAAATATTGCGAGGTCCCTATGAGCGTTGTTGTTACGCCCGAAGCCGCTACCCCACCAACCGCTTCCAATGAAATTATTGCCGAAGCCGAACGCGCCCTCGCTGACATCGCTCGCATCAAGGAAAATATCGGCACGGTTATCTTCGGGCAGGAAAGCGTCATCGAACGCGCACTCGTAGCCATTCTCGCGGGTGGTCATGCGCTGCTCGTTGGCGTGCCCGGCCTTGCGAAGACGAAACTTGTCGAAACATTGGGAACCGTTCTTGGCCTGTCGGGCCAGCGTATCCAGTTCACACCAGACCTGATGCCCTCCGACATTATCGGTTCCGAAGTGATGGAGCAGGACCCAGACGGTCGCCGTTCCTTCCGTTATCTCAAGGGGCCGATCTTCACCCAGCTTCTGATGGCTGACGAAATCAACCGTGCCTCTCCGCGCACCCAGTCCGCCCTTTTGCAGGCCATGCAGGAATATCACGTGACCGTTGCCGGTCAGCGTTATGACCTGCCAGCCCCGTTCCACGTGCTTGCCACGCAGAACCCTCTGGAGCAGGAAGGTACCTATCCTCTGCCCGAAGCTCAGCTTGATCGCTTTCTGATGCAGATCGATATTCTCTATCCTGAACTGGACGCTGAACGTCGTATCCTGCTTGAAACCACAGGCGTAACTGAGGCGAAGGCTTATTCAATTCTCGATGCGGACCGTCTACGTCAGATGCAGGCGCTTGTGCGTCGCATGCCGGTTTCCGAAAGCGTCGTCGATGCTATCCTGAAACTCGTACGCTCAGCACGGCCCGATGCAGACAATGATCATGCTCAAAAGCACATCGCATGGGGACCGGGACCACGCGCCAGCCAGGCACTGATGCTCTGCGCCCGTGCACGTGCACTTTACGAGGGTCGTCTCGCGCCATCCATCGATGATGTGAAAGCATTGGCCGAGCCCGTTCTGCAGCATCGTATGGCGCTGAATTTTGCGGCGCGCGCCGATGGTATGCATGTTCGCGATGTCATTGCCAATCTGGTGAAGGCTGCTGCCTAATGGTGATCGGCGCGGAAGTTTCATCGTCAGATCGCAAGGATACGCTGGCTCGTGCACGTGCGCGGGCATCCAGTATTCCTGATCTGCTGGTTGAAGCGCAGCGTGTCGTCAACACTGTGATGAACGGCTGGCATGGCCGCCGCAAGCGCGGTCCCGGCGAAAACTTCTGGCAGTTCCGACCCTATGTACAGGGCGAATCTCTCGCGCACATCGACTGGCGACGTTCAGCGCGAGACGATCATACCTATGTGCGTGACCGCGAATGGGAGTCGGCGCATACCGTCTGGCTGTGGTGCGATTTCTCACCTTCCATGCTTTATCGCTCGCAGCTCTCGCCTGTTTCAAAAGAAGCGCGTTCGCTTGTACTCACCTTGGCTCTGGCAGAACTACTTTCCCGCTCCGGCGAACGCATCGCGTTTCCATCCTTGTTGCAACCCTTTTCGGCGCGCAATGGTGCGGAACGTCTGGCGAGCGCCCTGATGCATGATAGTTCCATTCGACCTTTACCCGACATTAATCAGATACGCCGCTTTTCCGAAGTGGTTCTCATTTCCGATTTCCTGCACCCATTGGATGAGTTGACGGAATTGCTCGATAATTTGGCGCGCCGTGGCGTGCGCGCGCATTTGGTGGAAGTTGCAGACCCCGCAGAGGAAACTTTCCCTTATTCCGGTCGCACCGAGTTTCGCGATCCTGAAACGGGTACCACTCTGGTCGCAGGCCGCGCCGAAACCTATGCTGAAGACTATCGTCGCCTTTATACAGCCCGCCGGGATACGCTGGCAGATTTTTGCAGACGTCTTGGTTGGAGCTTTACAGTGCATCGTACCGACACACCCGCCACACAGGCACTGTCGAGACTGCATGATGCTCTAAGCGCGTCCTCACAAGGCCCCTCTTGGGGAGGCTCGCGCACATGAATTTTCTTCCGCTCGCATTCGGATCGCCGTTAATTCTGGCTGGCCTTATCGCACTGCCGGTTATCTGGTGGTTGCTGCGCATGACGCCACCACGCCCACAGGAAGAAACATTCCCGCCGCTGCGAATTCTTGCACAGGTCTTCAAACGTGAAGAAGTGCCGTCCAAAAGCCCATGGTGGATGACGCTTCTGCGTCTTCTGATCGCAGCAACAGTTATTCTCGCCCTTGCTTCGCCGGTCTGGAACCCGCGCCCTATCGCGCTTTCCGGCAAAGAACCGCTGGCAATCGTTATTGATAATGGTTGGGCATCAGCCGAAGAATGGACACAGCGTGTAACAGCTGCGGAAAAGCTGATTGCAGATGCCGGGACCACCAATACGCAAATTTATGTGCTTGGAACCGCAGAACCTGCAAATGCTGAGATCGGCCCTTATGACGGCAATCGCGCAACCGAGCGCCTGCAAGCCTTGCAGCCGCGCCCCATCCCCGTTGATCGTAAAGCCACACTGGACCGCCTTGCGTTGACTGTGCCACAGGGAGAGAAAATCCGCCTGGCTTTCATGAATGATGGCTTGGCGCAGGCCACCGATAAAGACGCTTTCACAAAGCTCGATGAGAATGATCGCCTCGCTTCTGTCCTTTGGTATGCCGCTGATCTGAATCACGTTTTTGCATTGACCGGCATTGAGAATAAGGCCGACAGTCTTGAAGCCATAGCCATTCGTCCCGACGGCATAGCCATACCTCGCACGCTCACGGCTTCAGCGTACGACGACAAAGGCCGACGTATCGCGGAAGCCCCGTTATCCTTCGCGGTGGGTAGCAAGGCGGGCACCGCCCGCTTTAGCCTGCCGGTGGAACTGCGCAACGATTTCCGCTTGATCCGTGTCGATGGAGTTCAACAGGCAGCTGCCGTGCGCCTTATTGATGCCGGTTCAGAACGCCGAACCATTGGCCTTCTGGCCAGCGGTGATGGGGATCTCGCGCAACCGCTACTGTCTCCGCTTCATTATATTTCGCGTGCGCTGTCACCCTTTGCCAATCTGATCGAACCGCGTTCCGCGGATCTGATGAAGACGATACCGGAATTGCTGGATGCCAAGCCGTCCATTCTGATCATGGCCGACATCGGCACTTTGCCTAAGCCCGTTGAAGAACGGCTTGCAAGCTGGATCGAGGATGGTGGTACGCTGGTCCGCTTTGCCGGACCTCGCTTGGCAGGTGCCAGCGAAAATGATCCGCTACTGCCTGTCCGTCTTCGCAAGGGAGAACGCGCACTCGGTGGTACCTTGTCATGGTCAGAGCCTCAGAAACTACGTTCATTTTCCGAGAAAGGCCCCTTTTCTGGCCTTTCTGTTCCTGATGATGTGACGGTCAACCGGCAGGTTCTCGCTGAACCGTCTTTCGATCTCAACGACAAGGCCTATGCGACGCTGGCAGACGGAACACCACTTGTTACCGGCGAGAGTCGCGGTCGCGGCAATGTCGTTCTCTTCCACATTTCACCTGATGCAACATGGTCGAGCCTGCCGATTTCCGGGTCGTTTGTCGATATGTTGCGCCGCATCGTAACGCTGTCGCAGCGCATGGGCTCACAAGATAATCAGCAATCCATTTCGCTACCACCGTTCCAACTCCTTTCGGCGTCTGGTGAACTGGCACCTCCATCATCGGAAGCAAAACCCTTGATTGTGGAAAAAGACAAACTGCCCGATGTGAGTATCAACACGCCGCCCGGTTTTTACGGCAATGAAGACGGTCTGAAAGCGTTGAATATCTTCGAGGGTAATGACATCAAGCTTCAGCCAATCAGCCAACCTGCACTTTCTGTCGGTATAACCCCGACATCTTACAGTGCTGATCAATCGATTTCGCTGCGCGGCCCATTTTTCGCGGCAGCCGCCATGCTGCTGGCTCTCGACACATTGCTGATGCTTTGGCTGCGTGGTGCATTCCGCCGCCGTATGAAAATTCGTTCGAAAGTTGCAGGTATCGCTATATTGATTGCAGCAACCTCGGCCATCAGTCTGATCCCCGCAGCGACCCCTTCAGCGCGCGCGCAAGAGCCGCAAACGCATGACGACAGCAAGCCGGGCGATGAGGCAATTATCAACTCTGTCTCGAAAACACATCTGGCCTATATCATCACTGGTAATGCCGCGACCGATGATATTAGCAAAGCCGGCCTGCGCGGTTTAAGCTTTGCTCTGTTGGACAAGACAGCACTGGAACCAGGTGATCCGATAGGTGTCGATCCTGCCAAGGACGAACTCGCATTCTATCCTCTGATCTATTGGCCGATTGATCCCGATGCCCAAATGCCAAGTCCCGAGGCCATCGCCAAGGTTGACGCCTATATGCAGCAGGGTGGCACGGTTTTGTTCGATACGCGTGACCAGTTGCAGGCAGGCGCTAGTCTTGATCCGGCTGCGTCACCAGCCAACCAACGCTTACGCGCCATTCTCAACGGTATGAATGTTCCAGCACTTGAGCCTGTACCAGACGATCATGTGCTAACCAAATCCTTCTTTATCATGCCGGATTTTCCCGGTCGCTATGAAGGCAGCCCGCTTTGGGTAGAGGCAACCGCGCCCACCAATGCAGCACAGGACAGGCCTGTGCGCACAGGCGACGGTGTTTCACCGATCATGATCACTGCTAATGATTTTGCAGGTGCATGGGCAGTGGACGAACAAGGCAACCCGATGTTGCCGACAGTACCGAATGATCCAATGCAGCGCATTTATGCGATCCGTGGCGGCGTGAATATTGTCATGTATATGCTCACCGGCAATTACAAATCCGATCAGGTCCATGTTCCGGCCCTGCTTGAGCGGCTTGGTAATTAGGGTGATGAACATGAATATCGATTTCGAACCGTTCCTCTCTCTGCCGTGGCTCATTGCCATTCTAGTCCCACTGGCATTGCTCATACTGGCAACGATCGCATTTCGCATGCGCGGTGGGTTCATCCGTTTGCTTGCAGCCGCAGCCCTAGCGCTGGCACTGCTCAATCCCGTGATCATCAGTGAAGAACGTGAGCCGCTTAAAAGCATCGTCGCCCTTGTTGTTGATCGCAGCCAGAGCCAGGAACTGGGCAACCGTCGGGCTGATACGGATGCGGCTCTTAAGGCCGTGCAGGACCAGCTTGCAACCATGCCGCAGTTTGAAACGCGCGTGGTTGAAGCAGCACAGCCGGGCGAGAACGAAGACGGTTATGCGACCCGTTTGTTCGGCCCACTCGCCCGCACGTTGCTGGATGTGCCACCGTCACGCGTGGCTGGCGCAATCATGATCACCGATGGTCAGGTGCACGACATTCCGGCCAACAAAAATGCCCTTGGCTTCGATGCACCCGTTCATGCGTTGGTTACGGGCAAACCGGACGAATTTGACCGCCGCATTCGCTTCAACAAAGCTCCGCGCTATGGCATCAGCGGCAAGCCCATGGAAATGTCTTTCACCGTCATCGATGAAGGCAAGAGCCTTGGAAGCTCTGCTCCTGTGGAAATTCGCGTCAACGGAGAAGCCGTTAGTGAAGAGCAGGCACAGGTCGGTCAGGAGACCCCTGTCACCATCGAACTGCCGCGCGCAGGCGTCAACATTGTTGAGATTGTCACTCCAACCCTTCCCGGCGAAGTGACGGATGCCAACAATCGTGCGGTCGCCACAATCGACGGCATTCGCGAGAACCTGCGTGTGTTGCTCGTATCGGGTGAACCGCACAATGGTGAGCGCACATGGCGCAATCTCCTGAAATCTGACGCAGCAGTAGACCTCGTCCACTTCACCATTTTGCGCCCCCCTGAAAAGCAGGACGGGACACCGATAAATGAGCTTTCTCTGATCGCCTTCCCAACGCGCGAGCTTTTCGTCGACAAGGTCAATGAGTTCGATCTCATCATTCTTGATCGCTATCAGCATCGTGATGTGTTGCCGCTGCTTTACTATGATTATATCGCGCAATATGTGGAAAATGGCGGCGCTTTGCTGGTCGCCGCTGGTCCCGAATATGCGGGCGACATGTCGATTGCGCGCACACCGCTTTATAGCGCCCTACCCGCGATGCCGACCGGCACTCTCACGGAAAAGGCCTTTTATCCGCGCCTGACCGATCTTGGCAAACGCCATCCCGTCACGCGTGGTCTTGATGGTAGTGACCAGGAGCCCCCACATTGGAGCCGCTGGTTCCGTACCATCGATATTGGCCAACCGCGCGGTGAAACCGTCATGAGTGGGGCCGACGGCAAGCCGCTTCTAGTACTCGACCGTGTTGGCAAGGGCCGCGTCGGCATGTTCCTGTCTGATCAGGGTTGGCTCTGGGCGCGTGGATTTGAAGGTGGCGGCCCTTATGCCGCACTCTATCGCCGTATCGCCCACTGGCTGATGCAGGAACCGGAACTTGAAGAAGAAGCCCTGACCGCTGGCGGCAATGGTCGCACGCTGACCATTCATCGTCAGACGATGGGCGACAATCCCGGCACAGCTTCAGTCACCACGCCTTCCGGCAAAGAACTGCAAGTCAATCTCACACAAAACAAACCGGGCCTGTTTGATGCTACGTTGCAGACCGACGAAATCGGTATCTTCCGCATTAAAAACGGCGACTATGAAACGCTTGCCCACGTGGGGCCGGTCGACGCGCCTGAATTTTTGGACAGCATCTCCACACCAGATCATTTGAAGCCACTTGCCGATGCGACCGGCGGATCGGTTCATCGCGTGCATGCAAGTGCCAACAGCTCGATTCAGGTACCCGCTATCACGGCTGTCGGCGCTGGTCGCTCTGCAAGCGGCAACGACTGGATTGGTCTGCGTGAGACATCGGACACCCAGCTAAAGAGCGTAAATCGCCTGCCATTGTTCTCTGGCCTGGCGGCTCTCGCCGCACTGCTCTTCATATTCGGTAGCATGTGGTATCGCGAAGGGCGTTAAACCGTCTTCGCGAACACCGCGCTATGCTCTATTGGCGTGGCGCACGATGCCGCTGACACCAGTCAGCGCACCGGGAGCAAGCTCACAAGCGAGCATCCGCCGAGGATCGACTGGCGCAGGCATAATCATCGAATCCGGCTGCACCATATTAAATCCGAACGGCCCATAATAAGGCTGGTCCCCGACAAGAATGACCAGTTGATGACCCGCATTCTTGGCTGCTTCCAGTGACATCCGCATCAGAGTGCCACCGATGCCGCGCTTTTTCCAATCAGGGCGCACGGCAAGAGGTCCCAGCAGCAAGGCTGGCGTCTTACCAACGACAACCGGCGTCATACGCAGCGACCCGATCACGATACCGCCCATCAGCGCAACAAAAGACAGGTTGTGGTCGTGGGGACCGCCTTCCCGAATAAAATGCGCTGCACGGGTGAAACGACCGGGGCCGAATGCTTCTGCATTCATGTCTTCGATCTCGATGTCGTGCGCAGGATCTTCCTGCGCGTAGGTCAGTTCAAGCTGCTGCATGGGTAAAATTGCCTAAGGAGAAGTCGACGGCCAAATGAAGCCAATGGAATGCATTCTGCGCGCGTTGAGCACAGTTCTAATTTCATCGTCGGATGAAACGCATTCCGGTCATAGTTCTCTCCTTCGCGGCGGGAAAATGGATGATGCCGCAATTTGACAGTTGCGTACCACCAAATTGGTTAGAGGTAAAACAATTTCTTTCAAAATGGAGGCTCCAACTTACCTTTTTGGCACCGTTACGCACTGTTCACGGCTTGAGAGGCTGTCAAATGGCAGTTTTCCCACTATTTTCCTTATCAAAAGGAGAAATCACATGGGACTTCTGGTAGACGGCAAGTGGCACGATGTCTGGTATGATACTGCAAACACCAAAGGCCGCTTCGAACGCTCAAAATCGCAGTTCAGAAATTGGGTCACAGCAGATGGCAGTGCAGGCCCAAGCGGCGAAGGCGGCTTTAAGGCCGAGCCCAACCGCTATCATCTCTATGTATCCTACGCCTGTCCGTGGGCGCACCGCACGCTGATCTTCCGCGCGCTCAAAAAGCTTGAAGACGTCATTTCCGTATCGGTGGTGGATGCATTGATGGTGGAAGAAGGCTGGACCTTCTATGGAACAACTGGAAGCACAGGTGACGCGCTTTATGGATCAAAGCGCCTGCATGAAATCTACACCCAGGCCGACCCGCATTATTCTGGTCGCGTAACCGTGCCTGTGCTTTGGGACAAGCAGCGCGAGACCATCGTTTCCAACGAGTCTGCGGAAATTATTCGTATGCTCAACACCGCTTTTGATGCGTTTGGTGATGCGTCGCTTGATTTCTATCCAGAACAACTGCGAAGCGAGATCGATGCGCTGAACGACTTCATCTATCCAAACATCAACAATGGCGTCTACCGCGCAGGCTTTGCCACCACACAAGATGCCTATGAAGAAGCATTCGACCAATTGTTCAATGCACTCGACAAACTGGAAGATACACTCTCAAAGCAGCGCTATCTGACGGGTTCAAGTCTGACAGAAGCCGACTGGCGTCTGTTCACCACGCTGATACGCTTTGACCCGGTTTATGTCGGCCATTTCAAATGCAATCTGCGTCGCATCGCTGATTATCCGAATCTGTGGAACTATACACGCGAACTCTATCAGGTGCGGGGCGTTGCCTCGACGGTCAATATGGACCACATCAAGGGCCATTATTACCGCAGTCACAAGACGATCAACCCTACAGGCATCGTTCCGCTTGGTCCGGATATCGATTTCTCATCACCGCATGATCGAGCTAAAACATGTCGCAGTTAAATGGATTCATTTAACGTTCGCGAACATGCGACAATTAAACGAATCTAGAGCGAGCACATGGATGCGATTAAACGCGACACGCTCTAGAATAGGTAACTGAGCCTTTCCTGCAACAGTCTGACTGGAACATCAGTACTTCCTCAAATCTTGGGCGCCTCTTTGATCTTGATCAATGGGGCGTCGCGCGACGCGGTTCAGATTGCCCGCATCACCACCCAAGACTTGAAGGAGAGAATGATGAACCGCTTTGCCAAAGGGCTTCTGGCCGCAACCGCGCTGACCTTTGCAGCACCAGCCGCATTCGCCGCTGATGCGATCGTCGCCCAGCCAGCAACCGAGATCATTGCCGTCCCACAGGCTTTGACGCCATGGCAGATCCGTGTGCGCGCGTTAGGCGTCATTGCCGAAAACAAGGGCTATGTGAACGGCGTTGATGGCTCTGGCCTCGATTACTCGAAGTCAATCACACCAGAACTCGATATCACCTACTACTTCACCGACAATCTGGCCGCTGAACTCATCCTCGGCACGACCTATGCCAATATCAATGGCACGGGTTCCATTGAAGGTTTGGGCAAGATCGGCAAAGTCTGGATGCTGCCTCCAACCCTGACCATGCAGTATCATTTCACCAACTTTGGCGCATTCAAGCCATATGTCGGCGCAGGCGTGAACTACACCATGTTCTTTAATCAAGATGCGGCTGGCGTCGATTATCTCAAGGTCAAGAACACGTTTGGCGGCGCGCTTCAGGTTGGCTTCGACTACATGATCGATGAACATTGGGGTATCAACTTCGATGTGAAGAAGCTGTTCCTCGAACCAAAATTCGACGCAACACTGGCTGGCGGCACTCAGGTCAGCGGCAAGGCCAAGCTCAATCCTTGGCTGATTGGTACGGGTATCACCTACCGCTTCTAATCTCTAAAAATAAGGGCGCGAAAGCGCCCTTTCATTACCACGTTGGCAGCGGATCGAGATCATGGAGCGCTTCCTGCAAGCGCCGTTTTGTTGAAGGCGTCGTGCCTTCTGGCAAATCGTCCAGCGGAAAAAAGCCAGCTTCCGCTATTTCTCTGTCTCGCTGTTTGGGCTCCGCCTGCTCAAACGCCCGACAGACATAAAGCGCCACATGGTCTCGCTTTGAGGCATGTGCATTCTTGTAAAGGGCGAAAAGCTCTGGTCGACCAGTGAGGTAAATATTACCCTCCTCACGCAATTCCTTTTCAAGCGCCTGACCGAATGTCTCGCCGCTATCAACACCGCCACCGGGCAACTGCCAACCGGGCACGTAAGTATGCTTCACCAGAAATACGGAGTTTTTCTTCTCATCGAAAACAATCGCTCTGACGCCTAACGTCATTGGACGCCTCATTAAGAAATATGTATGAAACAAAAAATGGCGGAAGCGCATACCGTCACTCCAAGAGCATTTCCAACAAAACTGCATAGAGGTTTTGCGTTAGGCAAATGCGGACAAAATATTCTGTTCTTCGAACAGTGCTACAAATACATCAACAAAAAGTCGCTAAACACGGTTTCGGATTAAATAATAATACAGTACACCGACTATATGTTTCGGCTTGCCCATATCTCAGACATCCACCTGTCACCTCTGCCACGTATTCGCTATCGCGAGTTGGCGTCAAAACGTATTACCGGCTATATCAACTGGCTGCGAAACCGTAAGAACGCAATGCACGGTACAGTGCTGGACAGCCTGATTGCCGATATGCTGGCGCAGAACCCCGATCATATTGCGGTCACTGGCGATCTTGTCAATCTGGCGCTTAATCTGGAAATCGATATCGCCCATGATTGGCTTGCCGGCCTCGGCAACCCCGACGATGTTTCCGTTGTGCCCGGCAATCACGATGCTTATGTTCCAGGTGCGCTCGACAAATCCTGCCGTAAATGGGAACCATGGATGCGCGGCGATGGCATAGACAACCACGACGAGCGACCGATATTCCCCTATATGCGAGAACGCGGGCCCGTGGCAATGATCGGCGTCTCCTCTGCACGCGCGACAGCTCCCTTCATGGCCAGTGGCGATTTTAAATCCGCACAGGCCAAGCGTCTGGCCATGGCGCTCGATGAGGCAGGCGCACGGGGACTTTTCCGCATTGTGATGATTCACCATCCACCGATCCATGGTGCAACCCCCACGCATAAGCGGCTTTATGGTATTCGCAGGTTTCAAAAGGTCATTCGCAAGCATGGTGCCGAGCTGGTCATTCATGGCCATACGCATCTCGCGACCCGTTACGACATTGATGGGCCCAACGGAAAAGTGCCAGTTATCTGCGTGCCATCTGCCAGCCAGAATTTCGGCGGGCATAAGCCGCCTGCACGCTACAATATCTTCAACATCGACCGTAAGCCGCAAGGCGGCTGGCTGTGCCATTGGGAACAACACGGCATCGAAGATGAGAGCGAGCGCATCATCAGGATTTCAGAGCAGGAACTTTATTAGAAGCATGTCGCAGTGAAATGGATTCATTTAACGTTCGCGAACATGCGACAATTAAAAGTATCTAGAGCGAGCACCATGAATGCGATTAAACGCGACACGCTCTAGAGCGCCGTGCGCCTCTTTCGGCGCTAAAGGTCACTCTAACTCTAGAAGAGAAAAGGCGGCATTTTGTGCCGCCTTTTCTCTTTAACATAAGGTTTCTGTTACTTACCAATGACACGATTGGCAGCTGAAACGATTGCTTCAAGCGAGGCACTCACGATATTGTCGTTGATACCGGCGCCGAACAATTTGCCGTCCGGATAGGCGACTTCGACATAAGAGATAGCGGCTGCGTCCGACCCTTGCTTTAGCGAATGCTCCGAATAATCGATAATCGACATCTTCACGCCGAGGTATTTCGACAGCGCATCAATGAAGCCATCAATCGGGCCTGTACCCTTGCCTTCAATATTCTTGGTCACGCCGTTATCGGTGATTTCAGCGGTCAGGATACGGCGACCCTTCTGCTCTGGGTCAGGATAGGTATGGTGATCCACAAACTTGATACGGCCTTCCGTCTGCTCGACATAGAGCTTCTGGAACTCTTCATGAATGCGCTTGGATGGTAGTTCCTTGCCTTCTTCATCCGTGATGTTCTGAATGATTTCGCGGAACTCGACCTGCAGATTACGCGGCAGGTTCAAGCCATAGTCAGCCTGAAGAATGTAAGCGATACCGCCCTTGCCCGACTGAGAATTGATGCGGATGATCGCTTCGTACGAACGACCGACATCCTGCGGATCTATTGGCAGATAAGGCACTTCCCAGACCGGCGAATTAGCGGTCTTGCGAACCTTCATGCCCTTGTTGATCGCGTCCTGATGCGAGCCTGAGAAAGCTGTATAAACCAGCTCACCCACATAAGGATGACGCTCCGCAATTTTCAGCTGGTTCGAATATTCGTAGACATCTTTCATGCGATTGATGTCAGTGCAATCCAGCTCTGGATCGATGCCCTGCGTGTACATATTGAGCGCCAGCGTCACCACATCGACATTGCCGGTGCGTTCGCCGTTACCGAACAGCGTGCCCTCGACACGGTCAGCACCCGCCATCAAGGCCAGCTCGGTCGCAGCAATGCCCGTACCGCGGTCATTATGCGGATGCAGTGAAATGATTAGGTTTTCGCGATTGTCGAGGTTGCGGCACATCCATTCGATCTGATCGGCATAGACGTTCGGCGTGTTCATTTCGACAGTCGATGGCAGATTCAGGATCAGCTTGTTCTCAGACGTCGGTTTGACGATCTCGGTCACGGCATTGCAGATTTCCAGCGCTACATCCAATTCGGTGCCGGTAAAGCTTTCCGGTGAATACTGGAAGCGATAGCCGCCACCCGCCTTTGCCGCCATGTCCATGATCATCTTTGCAGCATCGGTAGCAATTTGCTTGATGCCCTTGACGTCCTTGTTGAACACGACGCGACGCTGCAATTCACTGGTCGAATTGTAGAAGTGGATGATCGGCGTCTTAGCCCCTTCCAACGATTCAAATGTGCGCGTAATCAATTCAGGACGGCACTGCACCAACACCTGCAAATCGACCGTATCAGGCGTATCGCCCTGCTCGATTGCCCAGCGGCAGAAGTCGAAATCGGTCTGCGAAGCCGATGGGAAGCCGATTTCGATTTCCGGGAAACCCATATCGACCAGCAAGCGGAACATACGTTCCTTACGGTCGTGGCCCATTGGGTCAACCAGGGCCTGGTTGCCGTCACGCAGATCCACCGAACACCAGATCGGTGCTTTCTCAATGCGTTTTGCAGGCCAGGTACGGTCGTCGAGTTTTGGAAATGGAAACGGCGAATACTTTACGGCCGCGTCCGGCATACCCTTGTTTCGGCTCTCATGTTTTGAGGCGGAATTCGAGGTGTTTACGTTCTGATTCATGGTCTTCTCATCCTCCCGGCCTATTCGACAGTTCTTAACTGCCCAAATGACACGGATATCTCGTCTTAAAATTCAAATGTGGATTTTGAGAAAGGAGCATACGTCGGCGGGATCGTTATCGACCGCCGGACGCTCCTTTCAACGAGCCCGGCGATCGCCGCTAAGGCCGAGGGTAAGAAGCGAGTTTAGAACGCAAACGTTCACGCGCGCGCTGGAAGCGGCTGCGGAATGTTCCATAGATGTTGCGTTCTTCATAACCATGGACACGCTTTTACACGCGAGGTTCAAAACGCGCAAGCCGCTATTTGTTTCATGCGCACCCCGAAAAGTGCGCAGCGGTTTTCGGATAGGATGCGCATCAAATATAAAGATTAGAGCGCCGATCTGATAAAACCAGATCGAAACGCGCTCTAGGCAAATGGCACAGAACTCGTGCCTATCGGCAGCTTCGCCTCATCTTCCGGCTCAACATGGATCACAACGCGTGCGCTTTCGATCTGCATTTTCAGTGCATCTTCGATTCGGTCACATATGACGTGCGCGTCGCCCACGCTCATTTCGGCAGCCACAACCAGATGAAACTCGATGAAGGTGACGCGGCCTGCAATGCGGGTCTTGAGATCATGAACCTCAATTGCGCCACCGGCATTGGCCGAAATCACATCGCGAATCCGCATTTCCTCTGCAGGCTCGACACCGATATCCATCAGGCCCTGTACGGATTTATTGATAACCCCCCAGCCCTGCCAGAGAATGTTGATCGCAACCAGAATGGCAAGCAGCGGATCGAGGATCGCCCAACCCGTAATGACGGCTCCAACAAGCCCCACCAGAACACCGACCGACGTAAACACATCAGTCATAATATGCTGACCATCTGCTTCCAGCGCAGGCGAACGCGCACTGCGACCAGTGCGAATGAGCAGCAGCGCCCATAAGCAGTTGATGACAGCAGCGCCTGTGTTGATCGCAAGGCCCAGCCATGGCTCATCAAGCTGACGCGGATTCTCAAGCGCAGACCATGCTTCTTTTGCAATCAAAAGTGCTGCAATCGTAATCAGCACACCTTCGACAACTGCCGAAATATATTCTGCCTTGTGATGGCCGAACGGGTGGTTCTCATCGGCTGGCTTATAACTGACGCTGATCGCCCACCAGGCCCCAAGTGCTGCAATTACATTGACGATGGATTCCAAGGCATCCGAATAAAGGGCCACGGAACCGGTCAGCGCATAGGCCAGATATTTCAGCCCCATTACGCCCAGCGCAACAGGAATCGACCAAGCGGCGAGCCGCCGAACTTTTACACTCGCGTCCATCACAAACCTTCAGATACTTAAATTCTTATCCCGACTGGCGGGTTCAGGCTAACGAGAAGCCTATTGCGCATTCACTCCGGCGTGGCCGGTAAGCAGCATTTCGATAGCCGTTCTATAGCCCATAAAATCCAAATTTCGAAACCCTGTTTTTTACTTCGCGCATTTAATTTTCTCTTGCGAATGCAATGCATTACAGTTGCAAATGGTTCGCCAAAGCAGCTCTGAAAAACCATGATTTTATAAGGCCATAAACGAAAAACCGGCCGCAGTTTTCACCACGGCCGGTTGATTGTGTTACGAGTCAGAAAATCAATTAGTAATTGGTGCGACGCGCTTTGTGCTTAGCTGCAAAATGCACCACGACGTTTTCGATCATCCGCATGCCTGCATTGTGACCCAGTGTCATAATGGATTCGGGATGGAACTGAACCGCTGCAACCGGCTCTTTCTTATGCTCGAAAGCCATGATGACACCATCTTCCGTCTCTGCCGTGACCAGGAAATCATCTGGCAGACGTTCAGGATCGGCAAAGATCGAGTGATAACGACCAACCGTTACTTCCTTAGGCAAGCCTGAGAAAATGCGTTCAGGCTTTGAAACCCTGATACGCGACGGCTTGCCATGCATCGGAATGCGCAGCTGACGCAACGTGCCGCCATAGGCTTCCGCCAGCGCCTGAAGCCCAAGACAGACACCGAAGATCGGCAGCTGACGCTTTCGCGCCTTGTCGATGGTCGCCTTGCAGTCGAAGTCCTGCGGCGTACCCGGTCCGGGCGACAGCACGACAAGATCAGGATTGATGCGGTCGAACACATCTTCGGCAACCGGCGAACGCACAGTCGCAACCGTTGCACCCGTCTGCCGGAAATAATTGGCGAGTGTGTGTACGAAGGAATCTTCGTGATCGACCAGCAGGATCGAAATCCCCTCACCCACCTTTGCGGCAACGCGTTCTTCAGCAACCTGATTGCTCTTCTGTGCTTCACGCACCGCGGCAATCATTGCGGATGCCTTCAGTTCGGTTTCTGCTTCTTCCTCTTCAGGGTTGGAATCAAACAATAGCGTCGCTCCGGCACGAATCTGCGCCACGCCATCCTTGACGCGGATCGTGCGCAGCGTAAGCCCGGTATTCATATCACCATTGAAGTGCATCATGCCGATGGCGCCACCATACCACGCACGCGGGCTGCGCTCGTTTTCTTCGAGAAAGCGCATAGCCCAAAGTTTTGGCGCACCGGTTACGGTTACAGCCCATGCATGACTGAGGAAGCCGTCAAACGCATCCATACCATCACGCAAACGACCTTCAATATGATCAACCGTGTGGATCAGGCGTGAATACATCTCGATCTGACGGCGACCGATCACCCGCACTGAACCTGGTTCACAAACCCGGCTTTTGTCATTGCGATCGACGTCCGAACACATAGTCAGCTCGGACTCGTCTTTCTTGGAGTTGAGCAGTTTCAGAATCTGCTCCGAATCTGAAATCGCATCTTCACCGCGTTTGATGGTGCCGGAAATCGGGCAGGTCTCGATGCGGCGACCATTGACGCGCACGAACATTTCCGGCGAAGCGCCAACCAGATATTCGTTTTCACCCAGATTGATGAAGAACGAATAAGGCGATGGATTGATCGACTTCAGGCGACGGAAGATTTCAGAAGGAGCCGTGTGGCAGCGCTCATAGAAAGTCTGCCCCGGCACGACTTCAAACAGATCGCCACGCCTGAAGCTTTCCTTCGCGCGTTCAACCAGCTTGGCATATTCGCCCGGATTATGATCGCCACGCGGCAGATCACGCTCTGCACGCTTGAATGGCTGCACCGGTGTCGCCCGTGCAAGATCATGTGTTGAAGAACCACCGCAGACAAATTCGTAGCGATCCACCCATGCGCGCGCCGAATAGTGGTCGGCCACAAAGATTTCATCAGGAATGAAAAGTACCAGATCACGCTGATCATCAGGACGCTTGAGCTTGTATTCGATCGGATCAAACTGGAACGCGAGATCGTAGCCGAATGCACCATAAAGGCCGAGATTTGCATCTTCTTCGGAGAAGAAAAGGCCCACAATCGCACGCAGCACGGTAAAGACCGAAGGCATACGCGAGCGTTCTTCTTCGGTGAATGTGCCTGTAGGGTCAGCAATCGTCAGCTCGATAAGGTCTTCATCGGCCTTATCGACCTTCACTTCGGCAAGTGCTTGAACCGTCTTGAGGATCGGACGTAACAGGATCGTGCCGCGCTTGTTCAGCGCTTCGATACGCATCTGACGAGCGCGTGAGGTGATCACGACTGGCGGATCAACAATTGCCGTGTCCCATCGCGTGTAGCGGCCCGGATATTCGTAGTTAGAGGAAAAGACCGCCCCCCGCCGCTCATTGAGAGCATCGATATAAGTCTCGATGGCTCCCTTATAAGCAGTCAGATGGCGCACGCGTTCGACAACCATGCCGCCCGCTGTCTCGTGCGTGAATATCTCGCTATCCGCAATCTTCGCATTCATGACTGGCAAATCCCAAATCTTTTTCGTTGTCGAACACTTCTGAAACCCGGTGTCCCCTACCGCTGACCTTATTCAAACAGCCAAACAAAAAGGCCGCCCGGATAATAATCCCAGCGGCCTGTTCCTAAAACGCAAATGCACAAACGCCTGCGTGGCCGCTTTTAGCGAGCCCACCACCAGCCTTTGATGTCAATGCGCGAAATGTTCATGGCGATACTGTTATCCTTACCGTGCGTCGCTTGCAACTGGAAATTTGAAGCCTAGAGCAGAGCAGTAACATCCCTGTTAGCTCGATACGGCCAGTATTGTCAGCTTGGCTACTGAACGCAATTCAGATTGCGTCTGCTAAGCGGTTTTAAATGACGGAGATGCGCCAGAATAATCAAACTGATAGATAGAGCAGCCTCAGCCTCGGCTGAAACTGCCCTCGTTAAAGCATTTCCAGCAAAAGTGGGAACCGGTTTTGCGTTCGGAAATGCGTAAAAGCAAATAGTCACAGCGGTTCCAACGATTCAACATTGACTGAAACCGCTGTAACATCAGGACAATCCGAATTGTCGAGGTGTACCTTTACCGGCGAGCGGTAGGTATAACACCCGTTAGAAGTCATAACTTTATACGCGCAATATCACTTTAAGTATATCTTGTTTCTACTTTAGATTGCAATCATCTCACAACTGTTAATTCTATCGTTACCCCTCTCTCTTCAACTGCATGAACGAGCTCCAACTTATGCGTGCGTTAAAAATTTTGCCTTGCGTCAAACGCAGAATTCGGATTCATTTCGCAAGCAAATCATTTACAATTAATCAATAAAAAGCCGCCCAAGCAGGCGGCCTAATGGGGACAACGATGAAAAATATCGATGCGATGGACAGGAGTATTCTGCAAGCGCTTCAGGAAAACGGTCGACTGACCAATACTGAACTCGCTGATCGCATTAATCTTTCCCAAACCGCAACCGCAGAACGCGTCAAACGTCTGACGCGCGAGGGGTATATTCTGGGCTATTCGGCGCACCTGTCGCCAAAGATGCTCGACCGCTCAATGCTGGTTTTTATCGAGATCAAGCTCGACCGCACTACACCGGAAGTCTTTGAAACGTTCTCTACTTTCACGCGTGGCAACCCCGATATTCTGGAATGCCATATGGTTGCTGGTGGCTTCGACTATCTGATCAAAGCGCGTGTGTCCGATATGGATCATTATCGGCGTTTTCTGTCTGAGGCGTTGCTTTCGCTGCCCGGCGTGCGTGAGTCCCACACTTACGCGGTTATGGAAGAGGTCAAGGAAACCTCACATATCGCCGTTTGATCTGGTTACACTGATACTTTTATCGCACGAAACAGAGCCGTTCTCGCACCAAGATTCGCTTAGTTTGACGACGGTCAGGACAGTATTGCCCTACAGCATAACTCCTTACACTTGAATCAGTTTAAGGTAAAATTATGCTGTAAATATAGAGTGTTAGAGCGACCTTTGTGCGCCCAAGAGGGCGCACGGCGCTCTAGCCTTCTGATCCGCGCGCTATTGCAAATTATTATTTACGGGTATATACCCGCGTTATGTCTACTCCTTGTATCTGCATCCTTCTGCGTCAAGCGGCTCGCAAATCGTCAGCTATCTACGATGAAGCGCTGGCACCCCTTGGCATCAATATTGCGCAATTCAGCCTGCTGCGAAAAATCTCCCGCGCCGGTTCGATTTCGCTAACCGAGCTTGCCCACAAGGCGGAGCTTGATCGTTCAACGATGGGTCGCAACGCAAAAGTTCTGCAGCGCATGGGATTGGTTGAGCCTGCAGCAAGTGAAGATCATCGCGAAACCAGCGTCACACTCACCGACGAAGGACGAGATATTGTCAGACGTGGAGCGCCGCTGTGGGACAAAGCACAAGACGAAATAGAAGCGCGGCTTGGTGATGACGGTGTTGAACAATTGCAATCGCTGCTCCGCGCCATCTCATGACGCTCTGCTCCTTTGACTGAATTGACTACAAACAATGACAGGAACCTGCATAGCCGATAGATGGCGAGCGTTCCGCCTTCCAATATGCGGCTGGCCGTAACCCAGCTCGAACTCGAAAGCGCCGAAAATGATTTCAGCCAGCCTTGCCAGCTTTCTTGCGCAAAGAAACATCCATTATGGATGGGTCGTCGCTGCTGTCACCTTCCTCACCATGCTGGCAACAGCTGCGGCAATGGGATCGGCGGGCATATTAATTGAGCCGCTTCAGAGTGAATTCGGCTGGACCAACGCGGATATTTCATTCGCGATGGCTCTGCGTCTCGTTTTGTTCGGGCTCATGGGACCGTTTGCAGCTGCTTTCATGAACCAGTTTGGTCTTCGACGGGTGGTCATGGCTGCACTGATCATGATCTCACTAGGCCTTGTAGGCTCGATTTTCATGACTGAGCAATGGCAGATGGTTGCACTTTGGGGTGTCGTCATCGGACTTGGCACTGGCATGACAGCCCTCGTGCTGGGCGCGACCGTTGCCGCGCGCTGGTTTGAAAAGCGCCGCGGCCTCGTCGTCGGCATGATGACGGCCAGTAACGCCACCGGACAGCTTATTTTTATGCCAATTCTGGCCAGCGTGAGTCAGTCGATAGGTTGGCGCACGTCGCTCACAATTGTCATTTCGTTCTTGCTGGCAGCGCTTGTGATGGTCCTGGCGTTGATGCGTGACAATCCAGCGGATGTCGGACTTAAGCCTTACGGACGAACCGCGCCAATGCCTGCACCGGAACCAAAAAAGCAGTTTGGCTCCATGCTTATCTCGCCGCTGGTGACATTGCGTGAAGCATCTTCCACCTCAACCTTCTGGGTGCTGTTCATCACATTTTTCGTCTGCGGCTTTTCCACGAATGGTCTGATACAAACGCACTGGATTGCACTTTGCGGCGATTTCGGCATCGTACCAGTGGGTGCAGCAGGTATTCTGGCCGTCATTGGCGCGTTCGATCTGATCGGCACTATTGCTTCTGGCTGGCTTACCGACCGCTTCGACAATCGTTGGCTTTTGTTTTGGTTCTATGCCCTGCGCGGCCTATCGCTCATCTATCTGACGTTCACAGACTTCACACTTTACGAACTTGCACTCTTCGCCGTGTTCTATGGTCTCGACTGGGTAGCCACTGTACCACCTACCGTAAAGCTTGCCGCTGAACAGTTCGGTCCTGAAAAAGCCGGTATGATCTTCGGTTGGGTATTCACAGGCCATCAGGTGGGTGCGGCCGCAGCAGCAGCCTTCGCAGGCTATGTCCGCACCGATTACGACAGCTACACACCTGCGCTTATTCTGGCAGGTGCCATGTGCTTCGCTGCGGCGGCGATGGTGTTCCTCATCAATCGCCCTTCCCGCCGCCCTATACTTCAGGCGTCATGATACGCTAAAGCATGTCGAGCTCAAATGGATTCATTTGAGCTCGACATGCGACAATTAAAGGAATCTAGAGCGAGCGCCATGGGTGCGATTAAGCGCGACACGCTCTATATTTTCTGCCCTTTCTGTTCAGCGCCAAAACACCGAGACTGATCAGAAGGGCAGCGGTGGTGTCGGTCCAGCCCGGCACCTCTCCGAGCAACAACAGAGCCAGCACCAAAGTTGCCACCGGAATAAGGGCAGATAAGGCCGCTCCCGCTGCTGTTCCCAAAAGCACAACTGCACGGTTAAAAGCGAAGACACCGAAGGCTGATGTCAACACACCCTGATAAAAGCCCTGCAAAGCAATATCGCCCCAAGCGGTTTCGCCAATGCCTTTTTTCAGGAACAGCACATAGATTGGCAGAAACACCAGCGCAGACGTCACGGCGGCAATCGCTGTAGCATGAAGCCCGTCCATGCCTTTCCTGCGAAAGACCATCACGTAGATCGACCAGACCAAGGCTGCTGCAAAAAAAGAGAGGTGTCCTATCATCTCTTGCCCACCCAATTGCGACAAGCCGGCGATCAATCCGCTTCCAATCAGGATCAGCACCACCCCGGCCCAACGGGATAACGCCAGACGCTCCTGAAGCAGAAGGACACCGAGAATAGCAACGAGTGCTGTCATCAGGCCGGGGATAAGCGCAGCCGCATGGGACGCGGGAGCAAACTGCAACCCGTACACAGTCAGAAGCGCATAGGGAAAGCCAGCGCCGGACGCAAGAAGCACAAAGCCAAGCGGCCCCAATTGTCTAAAGCCGAACCCTTTCGCAAAGACGACCGGCAACAGCACCAAGCCCGCTACACCGAAGCGCAATGCAATAATGTCCGACGGCATGAGTGCTGTTTTAAAGCCAAAGCGGGTCAGTACGAACGAACCCGACCAGACGAGGACGCCCGAAAGCCCCCAAAGCAAGCCCTTTATCGTATCGTTTGCTGAAACTGAAATAGTCGAATCGGTGGTGGCCGTCATATTTGCTTTGCTCTGATTCATGAATAGTTGTGCGACTATTGCAGAAACAGTGAGCGTAAGCGGCACGGATAAGTCAAATATGAGGTATTAGAAATTCTTATGCCGCTTTGATATTTGCATCTTTGGCGATAACGCAGAAACTATCGATCAAATGCCTTACCGGGCTATCGGCACGATAGACAATATAGACCGTTCTGAATGTCGGCGGATTGAGTTTGATCGCTCGCAGATCATGCAAATCGGAACCCGGTAAGCTGATCTCCGACAACAGCGTCATGCCAATGCCATGTCGCACCATTTCGAGCACAGTGGCAACATCCCGTGTTCTTACCTGCTCGCTTCGCGCCCCCCCATCCGCATGAATGATACGATCAAGGATCAACTCGCAACCCGCAGCCGCAATCAACTGTCGATCTCGCAGATCGCGTGGGGCAACCACATCCCGCCGCATGAAGGGGTCGTCACGTCGACCGACCACGACCAATTCTTCCTGCCCTACTTCAACCGCTTCCAAACCGGAAAATGGCAGTGACGTAATGCCAATATCAGAAATGCCGTCACTCACCCAAAGGCTTACATCGTCGTGTCCGCCTTCAAAAGTGCTGAATTCCACACGCGGATGGAGCCGCAAAAAAGTTTTGCGCAGATCAGGAACCACATATTCCAGCTGGCTGGGAATGGCCGCCACGCGCAGCCTGTCAGGCGCATTGGTGACCATCTTGCGTGCCTGAGCTTCTATCCGATCCACAGCCGATAAAGCACTGCGCGCATCATCAAGAATGGTCTGCCCAAAAGCGGTCAGCATCGCACCGTCGCGTTTGCGGGCAAGCAGATCCAGTCCGAGGATTTTCTCAAGTGTCGACAGCGCCTGACTGGCCCCTGACTGGGTCAGGCCCAGCTTCCGTGCGGCCGCACCGACACTGCCGGTTTCGGCTACCGCTTCGAGCAAACGCAACTGGACGAGACTGATCTTCATGACTTAGCTTCCCAATGCCGCATCGCCCCAATCGGCACGGCGCGCCCAACGGAAAAACTCACCGTCCCGCTTGGTGACAAGACGCTCTTCAGCGCTTCCATCTTCGTTGCAAAGTTTCAGTGCCACCTTGCCGCCGCCGACACGTGTGGGCGCAATCACCCGCGCTGATGCAGCAAGCGACCGATCACGCGTCGCAGCCAGATAGATGAACTTCTCGTCTTCCCATGGCACTTCGGCATCTTTGGTCAGACGATGAATACGGGAGCGAGCAACCCGGCGCGAAAAATGGCACCAGTCGGGTGCAATCAACGGGCATTCGAGCTGATGCGTGCAAGGTGCCGCAATATATGCACCCTGTTCAATGAGCGCCGCGCGTGCGTCGAGAATACGCTGCCAGCCTGCAGGAGTTCCCGGCTCTACAATCACGAACAGATGGCGGGCTGAAGCCCATAGCCGTTCGACAAGCGCCTTGCGATCATGAGGTGCCAGCTCGTCAAGAACATAGGCGATCGTCACAAGATCAGCTTGCGGAAAATCAAGCTTTTCCCTGACCAGATCGCCCGCGCGCCATTCCGTTTCAAGACCCACATTTTCAGCAAGCTTGCCGCCCACTGCACGAATCGCAGGGCTTGCTTCGATCATGGTCGCCGATGCGAGATCGGGCCAGCATTCGCGTGCAGCCCAAAGTGCGGTCCCCGGCCCACAGCCTACATCAAGCATAGTCGTCGGCGCAAAGTCTGGGCACACTTCCGCAACGCTTTCAAAACTTGCGCGCACTGCCGCATAGGTCGCAGGCAATCGCGCAGCGAGATAGGCCTTAGCGGCAAATTCGTCTGAAATATGCAGGCGACCATCGCGTGTTTCCGCGCGATAGCGCCGCGACAAAACCTCAGACGCGCGCTTGAGGTCGGCCAGAGCCACTCCTTCAAGCGTCGCGTCTACAGCCTGACGCAATAGTGATGGCAATTCCATTGCAGATCAGCGCTCCAGAACCTGCTTTACGTCGACCAGATTGGAACGAACGCGCAGGATATAAAAGCCCATCGTGGTCAGATGTGACGGTGTAAACCATGCATCCGGGCTACCGTTTGAAACAATGAACGGCTGCATATCGAGCGCCGAGCGCAACTGCCGTTCCATTTCATCCCATACGCCATCAAGATGCTTTTCAGCCAGGACCCCGCGGAAATCCGAATGGGCAGCGCGCAAGAGGCCGTAATAGGCATAGAGCTGGCCATAAGCGAACCAGAAGCGATCATCGGCGCGCGTATCAAACCAACCAGCATGATAGTTCTCTGCACGGTCCTTGAGGATTGCTGAGGTCGAACCCAAATCGCTCGCAATGCGATCGACAAACTGGATCAGATTGTCGGCGCGCGCGTCAAACGTGGCCTGACAGTTTTCAAGACGCGTATTGAACGAACGTAAGTCCTTGATCGCCGAGCGATAATAGCTTGGCGTCGGTGTCTTTGGTCCAAACGGGCTCAGGCCAAAATACCAGGCATCTTCGGCAAACTGCAGATTGCCACGCGCCTTTTGCAGATCTCCGTCGATCTGGGATGTGCCACGCAAACGGCCAATATTGTCTACCAACTCGATAGCCGTACGGCGTACGGCTGCATTGATGCCGCGCTGGAACGATGCCTTGTTATCGAGAAATGGCGTGCGATCCCAATCGATTCCAAAGAAACCAACCTTGTAGAGCAGCATGGAGGAAATCCACGCGTTCTGGTTCACGTTGAAATCGGTGAGATCAGCTGCGACTTCAGCAATTGCGGAAGGCGAACACTTACGCGCAGTCGATGGAATCTGCGCGGCCTGCATCGGCTGCGACTGTGACTCCGTCGAGGTTTCGGACTGCGTGTTTGTGTCGCCGTTACCAGCGGCAGGTGTCGTATCCGTACCACCAGCGCTATTTTCGGAAGGTGCTGGCGTTGCCGGTTCGGGCTTTGCAGCCAATGGCGCAGGTGTCTTCTGCACTTCCTCGCCGGGTGTCACTGCCGTCTGATAGCTGTACTTGGCTGGATAATCAGGATTGAAGTTGGTCCAGACCTGCGTTTGCCAGATAAAATAGATATAAAGACCGCCCAGTCCAATTACGGCCACGGCGATCGCAACTTTCCACAAATTTCCCAGCTTAAGGAAAAGCCGCCATAAACCGCCGAGCGGTACTGCTATCAAGCGGGCCAACGCCGCGATAAATCGACCAAGGAAGGAGAAAACGCCCCGTACTGCATTCCACACCGTAAAAATTCCTTCCTCTTGCCTGCAATTGCAGGCTATTCGACATTTTAGATTGTCCGGGTCTTATCCGGCAACTGGCCCGAAAAGCCGCTGACCACTGATCAGCATATTCTGATTAGCTTCACACATCTCAAATAGAGTGCGGCAAGCTTTTCGACAACCTTGAACCAGCCTGTCTCTGACTTTATCGCGTGTTTTCAGCGCTCAAGGGTTGAAACAAGATGCCCCTTGCGTAACATGGCGCCACTTCGCACTGCTTCGGCTTACAAAGCCTCATCTGCAGAACCTTTTTGACTGACGGTCCATAAAAAACGAGTACAACACACCCCAAAGTCGCAATCAGAAATATTTTCGCCGCAATGGTACTTGATCGGCGAAATCTTTGGTGTTTGCTAAAAGCCGG
This sequence comes from Ochrobactrum sp. AN78, assembly GCF_029909885.1. Taxonomy (NCBI): domain Bacteria; kingdom Pseudomonadati; phylum Pseudomonadota; class Alphaproteobacteria; order Hyphomicrobiales; family Brucellaceae; genus Ochrobactrum; species Ochrobactrum sp. AN78. The sequence continues at coordinate 216,749 of NZ_JASAMU010000001.1, read as the reverse complement.
AACCGGAAAAACAATCAACCGTCAAAACGGCCCGGTTAATGGAGAGAGAAATGAAGTCCACTTCGACGTCCACCCTCAAGTATGCCTTGAGTACACTAGCCTTAACGACAGCTGTGTTCGCACTGCCGGGCACCAGCTTCGCGGCCGAACCGGCAAGCTGCTCCACCGTTCGCTTTTCCGATGTGGGCTGGACCGACATCACTTCGACCACGGCGGTGGCTACTGAGATTCTCAAAGGTCTCGGCTACAAGACCGACATCAAGGTTCTTTCCGTGCCAGTGACCTATGCGTCGCTCAGCAAGAAAGACATTGATGTGTTTCTCGGCTACTGGAACCCGTCCATGAGCGCCGATCTCAAGCCTTATCTGGATGACAAGACCGTCGAAACACTCCGCACCAATCTGACGGGCGCGAAATACACCCTCGCCGTACCAAAATATGCCTATGACGAAGGGCTCAAGGACTTCAAAGACATCGCCACTTTCAAAGACAAGCTTGGTGGCAAGATTTACGGCATCGAACCAGGCAATGACGGCAATCGTCTGATCCTCGACATGATCAGCAAGGATGCATTCGGCCTGAAGTCGTTTGAGCTCGCTGAATCGTCAGAACAGGGCATGCTTGCACAGGTCGGCAAGAGCGTTCGCGGCAAGGACCCGATCGTGTTCCTCGCCTGGGAACCACATCCGATGAACAAGCGCTTTGAAATCGCCTATCTGACCGGTGGCGACGATTTCTTCGGCCCGAACCTTGGCGGCGCCAAAGTCGAAACCAATGTCCGCGCAGGCTATGCGCAGGAATGCCCGAATGTTGGCAAGTTCCTTACCAATCTCGAATTCCAGCTCGAAATGGAAAACGAGATCATGGGTAAGATTCTTGACGACGGCGAAGATCCAGCAAAGGCCGCAAACGCTTGGCTCAAGGCAAATCCTGCTGTTCTCGACAAATGGCTCGATGGTGTGACCACTGCTGATGGCAAGGAAGGCCTGCCGGCTGTGAAGTCGGAACTCGGCCTGTAATCTTCAAAGCCTCGGGCCGCGGATCACCGCGGCCTACTCATTTGTGGGTAAATATCCAGAGCAATTCCAGCAAACGTACGTATCGGTTTTGCATTCGGAAATGCGTAAAACAAACAGAAAAGCACGCAGCAGGAGACATGATCGTTGAACTGGCTGACGGACTATAAGATTCCAGTCGGACCAACCGCAAAGTCGGTGGTCGATTGGCTTACGAACAATATGGGTGGTTTTTTCGATACGCTGGCTGCGATCATGCAGTGGCTCATCGATGGATTGTTGTACTTGTTACAGCTCCCGCATCCCCTCGTCTTGATCGTCATTTTTGCAGTGATCGCCTGGTTTATCCAGCGCCGTATTTCGGTGGTTATCCTGACGATTATTGGCTTTCTGTTCATCATCAATCAGGGTTATTGGGATGGCACCCTCAAAACACTGACGCTGGTTCTGTCGGCCTGCTTTCTCTGTATGGCAATCGGCGTACCGCTTGGCATTGCGGCCGCCCATCGTCCCACCCTTTATGCAATCCTGCGGCCAGTTCTCGATCTGATGCAGACGCTGCCGACCTTTGTGTATCTGATCCCGGCCATCGTTTTCTTTGGCATCGGTATGGTACCCGGCTTGCTGGCCACTGCGATCTTCGTTCTGCCCGCACCCGTACGGCTTACACATCTCGGCATCTCATCGACACCATCCTCGCTGATAGAAGCGGGCGAAGCTTTCGGGGCGTCCCGCACTCAGCTTCTCTGGAAGATCGAACTGCCTTATGCCATGCCGCAAATCCTCGCCGGCCTCACCCAAACCATCATGCTGTCACTGTCCATGGTGGTGATTGCAGCACTTGTGGGCGCTGATGGGCTTGGTGTGCCTGTGGTTCGCGCACTCAATTCGGTCAATACCGCGCTTGGCTTTGAATCAGGTTTCGTCATCGTCGTGGTCGCCATCGTGCTCGACCGCATCTTCCGCGCCGGACGCGAAAAGTAGGAGAGCCAATCATGACGATCATCGCCTTGAAAGATGTCAGCATCATCTTCGGCAAGAATGTCGATAACGCGCTTGAACTGGCGGATCGCGGCGCTTCGCGCTCAGAAATTCAGGCAGAAACCGATCTTGTTTTGGGCGTACATGACTGCTCGCTCAATATTCAGGAAGGCGAAATTGTTGTCTTGATGGGCCTTTCGGGCTCGGGAAAATCCACCCTGCTGCGCGCCATCAATCGCCTCAATCCAATTTCACGCGGCAGCGTTCTGGTGCGTGACGGTGAGCGAACGATTGACGTGGGCAAAGCCGATCGCGGCACGATGCGGCACTTACGAACTGAACTCGTCTCGATGGTATTTCAGCAATTCGGTCTGTTGCCTTGGCGCACGGTCGAAGAGAATGTGGCTTTCGGGCTGGAAATCTCCGGCATGCGTAAGGACGAGCGGCTTGCACAGGCACGCAAGCAGCTCGAACTGGTGGGCCTGCAAGATTGGGCCACGCGCAAGGTGAGTGAACTTTCAGGCGGCATGCAGCAGCGTGTTGGTCTCGCCCGGGCCTTTGCGACCGGCGCACCGATCCTGCTTATGGACGAGCCCTTCTCCGCTCTCGATCCGCTCATCCGAACACGTTTGCAGGATGAACTTCTGGCTTTTCAATCACGGCTTAAGAAGACCATTGTCTTCGTCAGCCACGATCTTGATGAAGCCATGAAGATTGGTAATCGCATTGCCATCATGGAAGGCGGACGGATTGTCCAATGCGGCACACCGCAGGAAATCCTGCTACAGCCAGCAGACAAGTATGTCGCCGACTTCGTGGCCAACATGAATCCGCTGGGCGTTTTGCGCGCGGGCGATATCATGACGCCATTTGACCGTAATGCGGCACCTCGTCCGTTTGCGGCAACCACACGACGCGAAACGCTCATCCGCGAGTTGATGGGTGCCGTTGCTGACAGCGGCGGTGATGTGGGCATTGTCGAGAACGGCGCAATCATCGGAAAAATTGCCGCCGACGACATCGTGCGCGCGCTTGCCTGGCACCAACAGCGAGGGCAGCATTAGAGCGCATCCCGAAAAGTGCGAAGCGGTTTTCGGAACACGATGCGCGTAAAAACAAATGGATAGAGCATTTCCAATGACTCAATCAAAACAGGAAATGCTCTAGAGTGCCGTGCACCCTCTTGGGCGCACAAACGTCGCTCTAAAACAATGTCTTCAAACAAAAACGCCGCCCCAAAAGGACGGCGTTTTTCTTATCGAGACAATGGCTTTAAGCCTGAGCCGCCGCGCGTGCTGCGGCACGCGCTTCAACACGAGCACGGATAGCATCAACATCCGCGCGTGGCGTGGCTGCAAAAAGCTTCTTCGTGTAGTCGTGCTGTGGATTGGTAAAGACCTCTTCACGAGGCCCGTATTCAACCACTTCACCGAAATACATCACCATCACATCGTCAGCAATGTAGCGCACGACCGAAAGGTCGTGGCTGATGAAGACATAGGTCAGGCCAAACTCTTCCTGCAGATCGGCAAGAATATTGAGCACCTGTGCCTGCACCGACAGATCGAGCGCCGACACTGGCTCATCCAGAATGAGCAGCTTCGGGTTGAGCATTAATGCGCGAGCAATAGCAATACGCTGACGCTGGCCGCCCGAGAACATGTGCGGATAGCGATTGAAATGTTCTTTGCCGAGACCAACCTTCAGCAGCATTTCCATCGCCTTTTCACGACGCTCGGCAGCTGACATCTTGGTGTTGAGCAACAGAGGTTCTGCCAGCACATCGCCGATCTTCTGGCGTGGATTGAGCGAGCCATAAGGGTTCTGGAACACGATCTGCACCTTCTGGCGCATCTCTGCTGTCAGTCCATCACGGGCAATGTTCACATCCTGTCCACCGATCAGCAATTCGCCGGATGTCTGCGGATCAATCATGGTGAGGATACGCGCAAGCGTCGACTTGCCACAACCCGATTCGCCAACGATGGCGAGGGTCTTGCCCTTTTCGACCTTGAAGCTCACACCTTTGACGGCGTGAACAACCTTAGGCTTGCCGAAAAGACCGCCGCCAACATGGTAATCGCGCTTGATATCGCGCGCTTCGAGAACGATCTCGCTCATCACGCTTCTCCTGCGACACTATTTTGAAGAACAAAGTCAGAAACCGTTGGCAGACGGTCGCCGGTCGCATTTTCAGGCAGAGCCGAAAGAAGAGCCCGCGTATAAGGGTGCTTTGGCGCGGTGAACAACGACAATACGTCGGAATCCTCCATCTTGTGCCCCTTATACTGCACGATCACGCGATCCGCCGTTTCAGCAACAACGCCCATATCATGAGTGATCATGATCAGGCCCATGCCGTGTTCGACCTGAAGACGCATCAGCAGATCGAGAATCTGCTTCTGGATCGTCACATCGAGTGCAGTGGTCGGCTCATCGGCAATCAGCAGCTTTGGATTACAGGCAATCGCGATAGCGATCATGACACGCTGGCACTGGCCACCCGACATCTGATGCGGAAAGCTCTTCAGGCGTTCCGCTGCATCGCGAATACCGACCAGTTCAAGCAGCTCGACCGCACGAGCGTGGCTGGCCGCACCGTGAAGCCCCATATGTCGATTGAGAACTTCCTCGAGCTGATAGCCGACCGTAAAACACGGATTGAGGCTGGCAACCGGCTCCTGGAAGATCATCGAAATATCGCGTCCGATGATCTTGCGACGTTCCTTGTCGGACATTGCCAGCAGGTTTTGGCCATCAAATGTCATGCTGTCGGCAGTAACCGTCGCCGTCTTGGGCAACAGGCCCATGACTGCAAGCATACCAACCGACTTGCCGGAACCCGACTCGCCAACGATCGCCAGCACTTCGCCCTTATCGACCGAGATATCGATGCCATCGACCGCCTTGAAAGGACCAGTCGATGTATCGAATGAAACCGTGAGGTTCTTGATATCAAGCAAAGCCATCGATCAGCTCCTCTTCAGTTTCGGATCAAGCGCATCGCGCAGACCATCGCCGATCAGATTGATCGCGAGAACTGTGATCAGGATCGCAAGACCTGGGAAGGTCACAACCCACCATGCGCGCATGATGAATTCGCGGGCTTCTGCAAGCATGGTACCCCATTCCGGTGTTGGTGGCTGCGCACCCATGCCCAGGAAGCCGAGAGCTGCAACGTCAAGAATGGCGTTGGAAAACGACATCGTGGCCTGAACAACCAGTGGTGCCAGGCAGTTTGGCAAAATGGTCTTGAACATCAGACGCAGCTTGCTTGCACCTGCGAGCTTGGCTGCCGTCACATATTCGCGTTCCTTTTCAGCCATGACGGCTGCACGGGTCAGACGCGAAAAGTGCGGAAGCAGAACAAGCGTAATCGCAAGAACGGCGTTGATGAGGCCCGGTCCGAGAATGGCGACCAGAACCAGTGCCAGCAATAGCGACGGGAACGCCAGAATCACGTCCATGATACGCATGAAAACCGTGTCCACACCGCCGCCGAAATAGCCGGAGATGAGACCGATAGTGATGCCAAGGCACATCGAAATGATGACAATGACAAAACCCACGAGCAGCGAATACTGAGCGCCATAGATCAGGCGGGATAGCATATCGCGGCCGACAGCATCTGTACCCAGCAGAAACTGAGTGCTTCCACCCTGCTCCCAGAACGGAGGTGCCAGCATGAAATCACGAAACTGCTCCGATGGATTGTGCGGAGCAATAAGAGGCGCCAGAATTGCCACAACGACAAGCGCCATAAATACGAAGAGACCGATGACAGCGCCGCGATTGACGCTGAAATAGAACCAGAAATCTTTCAAAGCACGGATTTTTCCGACTTCGTTCACGGCTTCCGGCTGAATTGCTGAGTGTGTCATTATACCCTCACTTGTGCCGGATACGCGGATTGATCAGACCGTAAAGCAGATCGACGACCAAATTCACGATCATGATAATGAACGCTATGATCAGCAGTCCGCTCTGTACGACCGGATAGTCGCGACGCGAAATGGAATCGAGCATCCATTTGCCAATTCCGGGCCATGAGAAAATGGTTTCCGTCAGGATAGCACCCGCCATCAACACACCCACCTGAAGGCCGATTGTCGTGATGACTGGGATCATCGCATTGCGCAGCGCATGCAGACCAATGACACGGCGAATCGGCAAGCCTTTCGCACGTGCTGTACGGACATAATCTTCACCCAGAACTTCCAGCATCGCCGAACGCGTCTGACGTGCAATCACCGCAAGCGGGATGGTTGCAAGCACGATGGTCGGCAGAATGAGATGCGAGGCAGCAGAGGCGAAAGCGCCTTTTTGCCCCGACAGCAGACTATCGATCAGCATGAAGCCCGTGACTGGCGGGAAGTAATAGAGCAATGAGATGCGGCCTGAAACCGGCGTCCATTGTAGCACACCCGAGAACAGGATGATCAGCAACAAGGCCCACCAGAAAATCGGCATCGAATAGCCAACAAGCGATATGCCCATAAGGCCCTGATCGAACCAGGAGCCACGCTTCACAGCAGCAATGACGCCCGCTGGAATGCCAACGAGAATGGCGACAATGATCGCACAGACAGCAAGCTCAATCGTTGCCGGGAACAGGGCAAAGAATTCCACCAGAACCGGCTTCTTCGTAACCAATGACTGGCCGAAATCGCCGTGCAGAAGGTTCCAGACATAATTGAGATATTGTTCCCACAGCGGACGATCAAATCCGAGCTGGGCCAATAGCTGCGCATGGCGCTCGGGGCTGACGCCGCGTTCACCTGCCATCAATAGCACCGGGTCGCCCGGCAATACGCGGACGAAGGCGAATGCAACGATCGTGATGCCGATAAACGTCGGAACCAGATAGAGGAGTTTGTTTAAAATAAAACGAAACATACAAAAACTCCGACCGGGTGCGGAGAGAACCTCCACACCCGGCCGCTGGTGTTGTCAGATTTTACTCGGAGATATCGACATCTTCGAAGCGATAATCACCAAGCGGGCTCTGCTTGAAGCCCGTGACCTTAGCAGACATCGGCACAAAGACAGTCGAGTGAGCAATGGTGTTCCAAGGAGCCTGTTCCTTGAAGATCACCTGAGCTTCTTCATAAAGCTTGACGCGTTCTTCATGGTTGGTCGAAACCTTTGCCTTCTGGATCAGGTCTTCGAACGGCTGGTAGCACCACTGTGCGCGGTTGTTCGAGCCAAGACCGGCGCAACCGAGCAACGTACCGAGGAAGTTGTCCGGATCGCCATTGTCACCGGTCCAGCCGAGAATAACTGCACCGTCGCGGTCCTTTTCGCCAGACTTCTTGAGGTATTCACCCCATTCCATCGAAACGATTTCCGCGCTGACGCCAACCTTGGCAAAATCCGACTGCATGAGTTCAGCAGTACGACGTGCATTTGGCATGTAAGGACGGCTGACAGGCATAGCCCAAAGCTTCATCTTCAGATCCTTGACGCCAGCGGCTTCAAGAGCCTTCTTGGCAGCTTCAGGATCGTACTTGTCGTCTTCGATCTTGTCGTTGTAGCTCCACATTGTCGGTGGGATTGGGTTCTTAGCAACCTGTCCCTGACCTTGGAACACTGCATCAACGATTGCCTGCTTGTTCACAGCCTGGTTGAGGGCCTTGCGCACTTCCGGCTTGTCGTATGGCGGAACGAGCGTGTTGTAAGCGAAGTAAGCGATGTTCAGACCAGCCTGTTCATCAACTTTGAGATTCTTGTCGGCCTGAAGGTCCTTAATGTCTGCTGGAGCAGGATAGGACATCAGGTGGCATTCGCCAGCCTTAAGCTTCTGCGCGCGGACTGCAGGATCGGTGGTGATGGCGAAAACCAGATCGTCGATCTTCGGCTTGTCGCCCCAATAGTCCTGGTTAGCCTTGAAGCGAACGACAGCGTCCTTCTGGTAAGCCACAAACTGGAAAGGACCAGTACCAACTGGAACCTGATTGAGATCGCTTTTCTTGCCGTCAGCAGCGAGCTTGTCGGTATATTCCTTCGAGATGATCGAAGCGAAAGGCATCGAGATGTTGGCGAGGAACGCAGCTTCCGAACGGTTCAGAATGAACTTGACGGTATTGTCGTCAACCTTCTGAATTTCCTTGATCAGCGAACCCATTTCCATCGAATCGAAATATTCGTAGGAAATGCCAGCCGTATATTCGTGCCAAGGGTTTTCCTTGTTGCCCATACGGTCGAAGGAAAGGATCACGTCGTCAGCGTTGAAATCACGGGTTGGCGTGAAATAATCGCTCGAATGGAACTTAACGCCCTTACGCAGGTGGAAGGTGTATTCCTTGCCGTCTTCCGAAACTTCCCAGCTTTCTGCAAGCCCCGGTACAACTTCGGTCGTGCCGTTCTTGAATTCTGCAAGGCGGTTATAGACCGGATGCGCGGACGCATCGAACGTGTCACCACCGGTGTAAGCTGCTGGATCGAAACCCTCAGGAGATGCTGGCGAGCAATATACAAAGGTCTTTGCCGATGCCGCGCCGCTCATCAGAGCGACAACTGCCGTTGCCGCCAGAAGTGTTTTATAGAATTTCATTTAGTGCCCGCCTCCACGGAAATAATATTGCGCGCACCCTAAGCGCGCAACCTGGCCTTATCGAAACGCTTGCCTTGTCACATTGCAAGCGCAATTTTTAGAATCCCGTCATATTCTCAACCGATTTTGCCCCAAATTATTAGATTTCTATTCCACGATAGCGCTAGGTTTTAGAAAATTGCGCTAACTGCCGTCGAATTATAATAATCTTCGCGCTTAAAATATATACAAAACCGTCTCATTAGATGCCTCGCAGCGGATTAAGCTCAGCCAGATTCCAAGCTACTGCCATTCAAGCCCTATGAAAAAATGCTAGCTGTTACTAAAGCCGATCGCCCCTCTACAAACAAAGATCGATAGGGCTCTGTACTCCTGCATCCTCACCAGCTATTAACTGGTGAATTATTCTCATGTTTGAGCCTGCTTTTATGTCCGAAGACCAAAGCCCTATTCGCCCCACGACTCCGCAAGCCATTCAGTTAGCTAAAACACTGATGCGAACCTCCCGCTATGGTGCACTGGCCGTGCTTGACTCGGTAACAGGCATACCACTGGCTAGCCGTGTAGCGGTCGCCACGGACGTTGATGGGACGCCTGTCATTCTTGTTTCCGGACTGGCAGCACATACGCCCGGGCTGATCGCTAATCCGGCCTGCTCATTGCTATTGGGAGAAGCCGGCAAGGGAGATCCACTCGCTCACCCTCGTATCACGCTCCATTGCACGGCATTCAAGATTGAACGAGATTCAGCAGACTATGCACGTACAAGGCGGCGCTATCTAAACCATAACCCCAAGGGCTCGCTGTATGTCGACTTGGGTGATTTCGTCTTCTTCAGGCTAGTTGTAGAATCTGCCAGTCTCAACGGTGGTTTCGGCAAAGCATTCAATCTTAGCCGTACCGACCTTATAATTCCGTCCGAAATAGCCGATGCCATTGCCTCATCGGAGCAGAGCGGCATTGATGACGCCAATAGCAAGTACGAAAAAGAAATCGATTTGCTTGCAAAACGTCACAATCATGCGGCGGGTCGCTGGAAAATAATGAGCCTTGATCCCGATGGCTTCAATCTCTCAAGTGGCGATCATGTCATTCGATCACATTTTCCAGTACAGGCCGATTCTAACGGCGTGGCACTGGAAATGTTGACAGGTGTGCTGAAAACCCGCCGCTGAAACAAAACCTCGACAGTTTTGGGACAAATTTATAGTTTTTTTAGGCGGTAAATATAAGCAAGCCCTTTTCAATTTCTCCGTATAGTATTAATTTTAAGGTGCCTTCGACAAATGTTGCGCGGGCATTTTTTTAACCTAATGCTGTCTTACGGGGGTATGACTGCAAATGACCAATGAACATAATTTTTTTGATTTAATAGAAAATGTAGATGAAGCGGCTGATTTTCTTTCAGCTCTTGCTAACAACAAAAGACTACTCATTCTGTGCAAGTTACTTCACAATGAAATGTCTGTTGGTGCTTTGGCAAAAGCAATCGATCTTAGCCAATCAGCGTTATCTCAACACCTCGCAAAACTACGGGCACTTGACCTCGTATCGACGCGACGTGATGCGCAGACAATTTATTATATGGTATCCTCACCCCACATTGAGTTGATGTTGTCTACGCTTTCAAGTCTCTATATGAGTCCTGTTCCGCGTCGACGTGAATTGGCGGCGGTCATACATCAATAACGCACATCCATGAGGCATACGTCGTGCGATGAAGGAAGAAGAAACCGGATCGCACGGCGTTGTCGTAAGAATTTCCGATTCTGGCGATGGTCGTTTATCCCCCTATACGAATATTCGTGAAAAAGACCTGGTTGGTCGCCAACAGCGGTTTATTGCTGAAGGCAAAGTCGTCCTGAATGTCCTATTTTCTGCCCATGCGCGTTTCGAAACAGAGTCTCTGCTCGTTCTCGAAAATCGTCTAAATGGGCTACAAGAGCAATTCAGGCATTTGCCAGCAGGTGTAACAGTTTATTCTGTGCCTCAATCCGTCATGGATGAGGTCGCAGGGTTCCACGTCCATCGCGGAATTCTTGCCGTTGGACGACGTAAAGCCCAACCCATGCTTTCCGAAATGATTGACCGCTTACCAGAAACGGCGCTCGTGGTGGTTTTGTGCGGCATTTCCAACCATGACAATATCGGCTCTATCTTTCGCAATGCGGCCGCTTTCGAAGCTGATTGCGTCCTCCTTGACGAAACCTGCTGCGACCCACTTTATCGAAAAGCAATCCGCGTTTCTGTGGGTGCCACGCTGAAGATGCCCTATTTTCATGGATCATCCATTGAAGAAATTATCAGCGCTCTACAGTCAGCCAATTTTGATATATTGGCGTTGAGCCCTGCGTCTGAGATGAACATTTATCAGGCACCACACCATAAGCGCCAAGCCCTGCTTCTGGGCACTGAAGGAGATGGTCTACCCGACCATTTGTTGACACGACTGACTGGCGCGCGAATTCCTATGTCCAAAGAGTTCGACAGCCTGAATGTAGCAACGGCATCCGGTATCGCCCTCTCCCGTTTCAGCCGTTTTAGTTGAACCTCCGAGAGCAGTGCGCCCTAAAGCATGTCTCCCCAAATGGGACCCGGTTTTGGGATAAAGACATGCGTAAAAACAAATAGTTACTGCGGTTCCAACGATTCAGTCTTAATTGGAACCGCTATAAGGCATATCGGATCGATATGACTAACCGCGACCTCAAATAGTTTGAATTGTGTTATGGTAGATGCTGAATAAACGGATCAGCCAATAAAAAACCTCCGACGATGTCGGAGGTTTTGATATTCATATTCGTAATATTTTACTCTCAGGCAGCTGATACATTCGCCGCATTGGCAACCAGACGACGAAGCATTTCTTCAGCCTGCGGTTCGCGCTCTGAGCGTCCGATAAACCCACCGCCAAACACGCGCGCCGTATTGCTGTCATCAGAATAGAGAACGCATGCCTGTCCGGGTGCAATGCCGCTTTCGCCGTCAACAAGCTCTACCCATGTCTTTCCATCAGCATGATGGAGCACAGCAGGCCGTGGCGGGCGTGTCGAACGAACCTTGGCGAAGACCTCCACACCACCTTCTGGCAGCGCATCAAGGGAACCATCCCCTAGCCAGTTCACGTCGCGCAGGAACACCTTGTGTGTTTCCAGTGCCTCACGTGGGCCAACGATAACGCGCGTATTGGCGGCATCCAGATGCACTACATAAAGTGGCTCACCCGTTGCAACACCGATACCGCGGCGCTGACCAACAGTATAATGCACGATGCCTTCATGACGGCCCAGAACACGGCCATCGATATGTACGATATCGCCAGGGGTCGCTGCTTCAGGCTTCAGCTTGGAAATAATGTCAGAATATTTGCCCTGCGGCACGAAGCAAATGTCCTGGCTATCCTGCTTCTTCGCAACCGTCAGCCCCATCTCTTCTGCAATTTCGCGGACCTGCGCCTTCGGCAGATGTCCAAGCGGGAAGCGCAGATAATCAACCTGGTCCTGCGTGGTGGCAAAGAGGAAATAGCTCTGATCACGATCAGAATCGACCGGACGGAACATCGCGCGATGGTCGCCATTCTGGCTGCTGCGGATATAATGGCCGGTTGCCAAAGCGTCCGCACCCAATTCGCGCGCAGTCTGCAAAAGATCAGCAAACTTGACGGTCTGATTGCACGAAACACACGGAATCGGCGTTTCACCACTCACATAGGAATTTGCAAATGGATCGATAACCGCTTCACGGAAGCGCGCTTCATAATCCAGTACATAATGCGGAATGCCGAGGCTTTCAGAAACGCGACGCGCATCTTCGATGTCCTGGCCCGCGCAACATGAACCCGCGCGATGCACCGCCGCACCGTGATCGTAAAGCTGCAGCGTCACGCCAACGACATCATAGCCCTCACGTTTGAGTATCCCCGCCACAACGGATGAATCGACGCCGCCCGACATGGCGACGACAACGCGCGTGTCTTCCGGCTTTCCCGGCAGATCGAGGCTGTTCAGGCTCATGATTGATTCCAGCTTCCGGGCAAATGCCCTGCTTCTCAAAGTTTAGGTTTGCGCCCTATATAGGTCACACAAAGGGTGCTTGCCAAGATGTCGCAGCAAAAACAACGCGCATTTTGCAGCGTTGCAGTCACAATTTCGCGTGAGACATAAAATAAAATACCGGCATAAGCGGGTTTTTTTATGACTTTCTCTCTAAATAAGGCTTTTTTTTGCAAGTGTTACCAGAGAGTTACCGGCTGTTTAGGTAATTCTTAAAGCTGTGGCGCTAGTCTCGGTCTCGATTAGGTCCTTGAGTGTTGTGTAGAGAGTACAATGACCGATCTGACAAGACCGCGTATAAAATATGTTATTGGTCCAGATGGCAGTCCGCTGACCATCGCAGACCTCCCCCCCGCCACTACGAGGCGCTGGGTCATTCGCCGAAAGGCAGAAGTTGTCGCCGCTGTACGCGGTGGCCTTCTCAGCCTTGAGGAGGCATGCCAGCGTTATACGTTGACGGTGGAGGAATTTCTGGGCTGGCAGTCCTCGATCGATGAGCATGGTCTCGCCGGTCTAAGGACCACACGTATCCAGCAGTATAGACACTAAGATTCTGCCGGTTTCTTCGGAAACAGCAGATACGCAAATTAAGCCCCGGCCGGGTCAATCGGCCGGGGTTTTTCTTTGGCCAATACTGCCTATATGAAGAGAGGAGCCAAGTCTTGTGAAGGAGTTCGCCGATGAGCGAAAACATCCAGATAAAGAAAAATGATGATGCTGATAGCGGACGTTACTTTGTCGTCATTGATGGTGATGAAGCAGAGATGACCTACACAAAGCTGGGTACCGCTCTGATTTCCATTGATCACACCTTCGTGCCCGATTCGATGCGCGGTAAAGGTGTGGCACAGGCATTGGCATTGAACGCCGTCGAAGATGCTCGCAAAACCGGCTGGAAGATCATTCCACGCTGCAGCTTCATGCAGGCACAGGTAAAACGGCATGCCGATTGGGCCGATGTTATCAAAGCAGAATAAGGAGCGAGCGAGTTTTAACTCGCAGCTCCCGTTTTCAAGCTTTAGCGTAAATCGCGAATGCGGCTGGCAAGACTTTTAGGGCGAGTCGCGTTGCCCTCATTTCCACCTTCTGATCCGCTTGCATTCACGAGAGCGTCGATGGGCGAATCTTCGCCTTCTTTTTCCGCAGTTGCTGCAACCATCCGGGCCGCTAGAGCCGCCATCTCCTCGCGGAGTGCGGCATTTTCCTTTGAAATCTCCGCGGACTGCTCACCCCCCACAATAGAGCTGGAGCCATTACGCGTATAACGCTCCAGTTTCTCCTGCGCATCGGAAAAATCAGAAATCAGCTTATCCAATCTTTGCTGCAGCTCGGTGTTCCGGCGCCGTTCGCTCTTCAGTTCAGTTTGTGCTGCGGTCAATTGCGTCGAAACCTCGTTATAGCGCACAGATGCATCTTTGCGTTCCCGACGCATCTCGCTCATCTCATTTGCCAGACGACCGTGTTCGGCCTCCTTGGCACTTATTTCAATACGAAGCGTATCGGCCAGATCTTGCAGAGATGAAAGGTGTTTCTGAAGGCGCTCCACTTCGGCTTCGACAATTTCTGCCTTTTCCGATGCATTGTCACGTTCGATAATCGTCTCCTCGACGACCCTTTCGCGCTCAGACAAAGTCTGTCTGAGCTGGGAAATGTCACTCTCAAGTGACGCGAAGCGTTTGAGTTCGTCATGCTGCTTGCCAAGTTTGATCAGCTGCTCGGACGATTGTCCACGTTCCTGCTTGAGTTTCTGTTCAAGTTTGCTGAAAGCCACCGCATGTTCGGCACGTAATCCATCGCGATCCGCTCGGATTTCCGCAAGCGTTACCGGAAGTTCGGCGTGCACCTGCCGCCGCGCCAGAAAAAACGCACGTCGCCAAACCGAGGGGCCAAGCAGAACCACGACGAAAACCGCCACGAGAACGCCGAGAATGAAAATGAGCGCAGACTGGATCACGGCTTTGTCACAAAGAGAAAAAAGGACCAGCCAAAGGACAATGGCTGGCTATTATTCGTAGATCGGCACTTCCGATGCTAACTGCGCGACTTACGTCACGCAATATGTATCAGAATGGGTTCCAGGTCGGTGCAGCTGAAAGCTTGAGATAGCCGATATTGACACCCAATCTTGCGCCAACGCCCGTGCGGATGGGCACCAGCATAATATTCTGACGCTTAAGCACGTTAAAACCAGCACCCGCGATCACATAAGCTGAGCCTGCAACGCCGGCATAACGACCGTAAAGGCTCTGGACGTCGTCAAGGTTATAGACGAGCATCATCACGCGTGAGCCTTGGCCACCAAAATCCCAACCCAGCGAAGGGCCCTGCCAGAATGTGCGATGGTCGCCAGCATTCTTTGTATAGAGCGTGCCTTCACCATATGTGAGACCGCCTATGAAGGCGCCAGAACCTTCTTCACCCAGAATATATCCATTCGGAAGGCCAAAGCTCTGAAAAGCTTTTTCGACGGCACTGGCGATTCCGCCGGACGTAGATCCAAAGAACCGGTGTCCGGATTCAACAACTTCCTCGGCCGTGTATGTGTTGCTGCTCTGTGCCTGCGCTTTGTGCGGCACGACGATAATGGAGATCAGAAACGCCGCAAAAAACGCTACAAAATACGCCGCGTTGCGGAACCTGATCTGCGACAGGGACGGTATGGCCATTTATAATTCCTTTTGCCTACCAGCTTCTCTGCCTGACGGCCCTGTTAAAAGCCTGGCTACTACGTCTCTTGCGAACGCTTTGCCGAATCGCGCTTATTCTAACCGCGAATTTATTGTCTAAATCTTTATGCTCTGAAATTGGCTTTAGAATGGCGGCAAAAAAACAGCTTTGTTGCGGCAACCCAATGTCGCGTGTATCCAGATTCCCAAGGTTCCTGATGATGATTCGTCAGGATTTACGCTCACCAACTGATAGCGGCCCGTCATTCGGCTTGAATGTCGATTTTCAGGGTCGGTTCGTGCCTGGAGAAATCACCATGCCATTGCCCGTTACCCTTTCCGCACTCGATCTCGGTGCGCTTCTGTGCAGCAGGATCTGTCATGACATCATCTCGCCGGTTGGCGCGATCAATAATGGTCTCGAACTGCTTGAAGAAGGTGGTGCGGACGAAGACGCAATGGCGCTTATCAAATCAAGCGCGCGCAATGCCTCTGCCCGCCTTCAGTTTGCTCGCATCGCTTTTGGTGCAGCTGGTTCTGCAGGCGTGCAAATTGATACCGGCGATGCACAGCATGTTGCCACACAATATTTTGCCAATGAAAAGCCGGAACTGACCTGGGAAGGCACACGCGTTCTGCTGCCCAAGAACAAAGTCAAGTTGCTGCTCAACCTGCTGCTTATCAGCAATGCAGCCATTCCGCGTGGCGGCTCGCTAGCTGTACGTCTGGAAAATGGCGACGCCGATCCACGCTTTGTCATTACCGCCAAGGGTCGTATGCTGCGCGTACCACCAAAATTTCTGGAACTGCATTCAGGCGCTGAACCAGAAGAGCCGATCGATGCACATTCCGTGCAGCCCTATTATACGCTGCTGCTCGCTGAAGAAGCTGGCATGAAGATTTCTATTCACGCGACTGCAGAAGACATCGTTTTCGCCGCTGAATAATTCCATTCTGATCAAACATAAAAAGCGCAGGATAAAACCTGCGCTTTTTATTTTTCCAATATTCAAAAGAAAAAGCTCCGCCGAAGCGGAGCTTTTTGTCATTTCACTATCTACAGCGTCCTGTTGTGCGCGCCCAAGAAGGCGCACGCGCTCTAAGACGCTTATGCGCTTTCACGCAGTTCGCTGCCATCTGGCTCGCGCAACACATAACCACGGCCCCACACGGTTTCGATGTAGCTCTGGCTGCCGGAAACGGCATCGAGCTTCTTGCGCAGCTTGCAGATAAACACGTCGATAATCTTCAGCTCAGGCTCGTCCATACCGCCATAAAGGTGGTTGAGGAACATTTCCTTGGTAAGCGTCGTGCCCTTACGCAGGGAAAGAAGCTCGAGCATCTGATACTCTTTGCCGGTCAGGTGAACGCGCTGACCGCCAACTTCAACCGTCTTGGCATCAAGATTGACAACCAGATCGCCAGTTGTAATGACCGACTGAGCGTGGCCCTTCGAACGGCGGACGATCGCATGAATGCGAGCGATCAACTCATCCTTGTGGAACGGCTTCGTCATATAGTCATCTGCGCCAAAACCAAGGCCGCGAACCTTATCCTCAATGCCGGCCATACCGGAAAGGATCAGGATTGGCGTCTTAACCTTCGAAAGGCGCAAGGTACGCAGAACTTCGTAACCGGACATATCCGGCAAGTTCAGGTCCAGCAAGATGATGTCGTAATCATAAAGCTTGCCGAGATCGATGCCTTCTTCACCCAGATCGGTGGTGTAGACATTGAAGCTCTCGGACTTCAGCATCAACTCAATGCTCTGTGCGATAGCACTGTCGTCTTCAATTAAAAGGACGCGCATATCTTATCCCCTTTCCGCCGCTGACCAGATATCCCTCACGGCAGCACACGGAACTGTCGTTGCCATAGCATGAAGGTGCCTGCAAATGGTTAACAAAATATGATTCCTGTTGGCAAGCATAATTCTATCCTGTTTAGAAAAAACTCTTATCCGACTGAATCATATGCAATTATTCAATTCGATCGACTCTTATGAATCACATTAAGAAATTCCCTTAAGTGATTCATTCGACTCTATGTTTCACCTGTTACCCAAAAACCACACAAGATTTACCGAGCCTTAATTCCTAACGCGTATGATTAACGTTGCCGGTAAAGGAATGGTTACCAAAAGCGCAAAATCTTAACTTTTTGTTTCGCTTATGGAGACTGTTCTTATGATTGGCGGCAAAGCCGAGGCCTTGAAAACCAAGGCATTGCAACGGATTTCGCGGTATATTGCAGGAAAATCGCCCGCATATATGCCTGTTAATAAAGTCGGGGGGAACGCCCCAACGGTAGGAGCGCATCCCGAAAAACGTGAAACGGTTTTCGGACAATGCGTGTGAAACAAAAAGTTAGAGCGCCGGTCTGATAAAAATCGGATCGAAACACGCTTTAATAAAGCTGGTTGGTGTTCAAGGAGTATTGCGTAATGAAGCCACGTGAAAGCCTCGTCAGGCTTAAACTGTTCCAGGTGAAGGAAAAACGCCGTCAGCTGGGCCAGCTCGACCTGATGATTGGCGAGTTCGAACGTATGGCGGGAGAACTCGACGCCCAGATTCTATCCGAGGAAAAGAAGGCAGGCATCACTGACATCAATCATTTCGCCTATCCGACCTTCGCAAAGGCAGCGCGCCAGCGACGCGACAACCTGTTTGGATCGATTCGCGATTTGATGTCTCAGAAAGAAGCTGCTGAAGCCGAACTGGTCTATGCGGAAACCGAACTGTCAAAGGCGGAAGCACTCGAAGAACGTGACGGTGGCAAAGCGCCTCGTGAAATCGTCGAGCGCCCGGTCAATCAGCGCCGCGCTATGATTGGCTAAAGCATCGTTTGACCGGCGCGAAATTGCGCGCCGGTGAACGGATGATTGAAACAATGGGCTTGGAGTGCCGATCATTCAGCGCTCTACGCCGTACTTAAGTAATATTCGTAATGCTGCCTGTCAGAGGGGCGCAACTTTTTAGACAACGACCCCAAATCTTGGTTTGCCTTTGTCCCACACACGGTTGTAGGGAAGAAGCGCAATGCAGAAACTCGTCTCATCAGGACCGGAAAAAGTCCCCAGTAAATTCAATTTCGGCAAGGCGCCCAAACCTGTTCAATGGGGCGCAATGCTGATCATATCTGCATTTCTTATCTTCATCGGAGAGATGCTGGGTCTGCCAGCCGCCCTTCTTTTAGGCGCAATGCTTGGTGCGATCATTCTTGCCACCCATGAAAGCACGATCCGGGTTCATAAAAGTTTCTCGTTGCTGGCGCAGGCAATCGTCGGTCTGCTGATCGCGCGCGCCATGACCGCTGAGTTTTTCAGCAATATGGGGCAGCATCTGCCAATCATACTGTTTTCAACCGGCTTCACGCTGCTGGCGAGCACAACGATTGGTTATCTTCTGGCACGCTTCCGCGTTTTGCCCGGCACAACCGCCGTATGGGGTGTCTCGCCCGGCGCTGCCACCGCAATCGTCCTGATGGCTGAATCCTTTGGATCTGACGCGCGCCTCATCGCCTTTATGCAATATTTGCGTGTGGTATTGGTCGCAACCACCGCTTCACTTGTAGTGATGTTCACCGCTGACGTCGAAACAGTCACCCCAGCGGCCGTGGAGTGGTTTCCAGTGATTAACTGGCACACTCTTGGCCCTACCCTCGCCTTGATCGTCTGCGGGGCCTTTCTGGGCGAATTATCGCGCATTCCAACGGGAGCGATGCTCGTACCGCTCGCACTTGGCGCATTATTGCAGGATACAGGTCTGATGACCATTGATCTGCCGCCGTGGTTGCTGGCCGCAAGCTACATCTTCATCGGCTGGCGGATTGGCCTTGGCTTCACACGCGCAATCATTGCTCACGCAGCGCGCGCCTTCCCGGCAGTGCTGGCTTCAGCCCTTATTCTGATCGCGGTCTGCGGTCTGTTTGGCATGACACTTGGCCATGTGCTGGGGCTTGATCCCCTCACCGCTTATCTGGCCACCAGCCCTGGCGGCGCGGACACTGTCGCCATCATTGCAGCATCAAGTAATGTCGATCTACCGTTCATCATCGCCATGCAAACCAGCCGCTTTTTCATCGTTCTGCTGGCGGGCCCGGCAATTGCGCGATTCGTCGCTTCCCGTATTGCCAAGCGGCAAAAATAAAAAACCCGACTTTCGCCGGGCTTTTCTAATCAATAATTTTTCAGGCTTATTTGCCGTGGAAACCACGGATAGCGCCAATAATCTTGTCCTGATCTTGTTCCGAAAGATACGGATGCATCGGCAGGCTCAGAATGCGTGCAGGTAGCGCCTCCGATACAGGCAGACCACCCGGTGCGATCGGATAATGCTTGTAAGCGGTCTGTAGATGCAGCGGTTTCACGTAATAAATAACCGACGGAACTCCCGCCGCCTGAAGATGCGCCTTCAGACCGTCGCGGTTTTCGCTTTCAATCGAATACTGCGCCCAGGCCGAACGGTTGCCAGCAGGCAAGCCCGGAACCTTGACCACATCCTTGAGCAACTCATTGTAACGCTTGGCAATACGATCACGCGCTTCCATTTCATCTTCAAGGATCGCCAGCTTTTCCAGAAGAATAGCTGCCTGAATCGTATCGAGACGCGAGTTGAGACCAATGCGAACATTGTCATACTGCGTTTCGCCCTTGCCGTGGAACAGCACGGAGCGCAGCGTGTCGGCCAGTTCAGCGTCATTGGTGAACATTGCACCGCCATCGCCATAGCAGCCGAGTGGCTTGGCAGGATAAAAGCTCGTCGCACCGACATGGCCGAAAGCACCGCACATGACGTTGTCGCGCTTGCCGCCAATTGACTGCGCTGCGTCTTCAATAACGAACAGACCTTCACGATCAGCAACGGCGCTAATACGGTTGTAATCGGCAGCTAGGCCGAACAGATCAACAGGAATGATTGCCTTTGGCTCGAGGCGGCCTTCCTTGCGGATGGCTGCAATAGCGGCTTCCAGCTGTTCGATATTCATGTTGTAGGTGTCGGCATCGACATCAACAAAAACCGGCTCCGCACCAACAAGGGCAACAACTTCAGCGGTTGCCGCGAACGTAAAGGACGGAACGAAAACGGCATGGCCAGGGCCAATGCCGCGCGCCATCAAAGGCATCTGCAAGGCGTCGGTGCCATTGGCGCAAGCAATGACATGTTCCACGCCCAGATATTCACCAAGCTTCTTTTCGAACTCAGCCACTTCAGGGCCCAAAATGTAACGGCCTTCCGCAACAACCTTGGAAACGGCGGCATTAAGACGGTCTTCGATACGCGCGCGCTGCGCTCCAAGATCAATGAACTGCATGTTGGCTCCAATTTATCTGGTTCGCCCTATCAAAAGCGAATCCACGGCAACCTGTTTATTCCTTCACGCCCCGCCCTGCCATGGGTGGAGCGTTCAAAGTTTTGCTAACTCCGTAACACCGCTTGACAGAAACTTCCGTCAAAAGCGGATTAGCTGGAATGATTGACCGAACCTTCAGTCAGAATGCGCAAGACGCTGATTGCCTCCCGCCCATCGGTACGCGGCGTTTCGCGCGTTTCGATGCAATGCAGGAAGTGCTGCAATTCGCGTGTCAGCGGCATCCCTTCTTCAACGGGGATATATACCGGATCGACCGATTTGAAAGCCCACTGATCATTCTCGCGCCATACTTCGTGCTTGTAGAAGGCGAGCTTGCGATCCCACGGTTCAGCATCGTCAAAAACCAGCATACCCTTGGTTCCAGTCACACTCAAACGGCGCTCGCGATACGAGTTCAGTCTGGATGCAAAAAGATGACCACGGATACCGCTCGGGAATTCAAGATGCACATGCGCAAAATCGCTGATCTTATCGATGATTGCAGCGCCCTCGCCGCGGACCGCTGACGGTTCTTCACCGGTGATGGCGAGGATCATTGAAAGATCGTGAGGGGCAAGATCCCAAAGCGCATCGAACTTGTCGTGGAACTTGCCGAAACCGACGCGGTGCGAATGCACATAGCGGATATCGCCAAGTTCGCCGCTTTTCACCATATCGAGCAGTTTTTCAAACGCTGGATGAAAACGAAGGATATGACCGACCATGAAGACGCGGCCATTGGTGCGTGCAGCTTCGACTTCGGCTTCTGCATCCGCCACTTCAAGCGCGATCGGCTTTTCAACCAGAACGTCTTTGCCGTTCTTCACCGCTTCAATAGCATACTGCGCATGAAACTGCGCTGGCAGCGCCAAAACGATGCCGTCAATGTCGGGACGCGTGAAGAGTTCATCGACGGGAATATTGGGAACACCGAACTCAGAAGCGAATCTTTCCGCGTTCTGTGGATTGGCGTCTGAAACACCCTGAAGCACGCCGAGGCTCTTCAGGGTACGAATATGGTTGCCGCCCCAATAGCCACAACCCAAAACCGCAATACGAGGTGCCATAAAACTAAGCCTTTGCTTTCCGCTAGTTACTTATCTACGCAAATCATGGAAAACAAGACGAAAGCTATGCGAAGAGTGCTTGACAGGGTTTCATTCCCCACATATACCGCCGCCATTCCTTGCATGAAAACGGTTCGTTAAACGCTGGAGACGGCGCTGAAAACTGTTTCACTGCAATGTGTGGCGGAGTAGCTCAGTAGGTTAGAGCAGAGGAATCATAATCCTTGTGTCGGCGGTTCGAATCCGTCCTCCGCTACCATCACTTCACTGTGAAGCAACTTCTCTCCCAAAAAATCAGGCTGATAATCTTAAAGCTGCAACTGCTTTGCGCAGGCCGCTGCTTGTCTCAGACCAATATTTTCACGCAGATCGTGATATCTCGGTGGAAATGCAGCGTAAATCATAAGCTGTGCCGAATATCCATTTCCATTCAACAGTTCGACAAAGCGGCGCTGCAATAAAAACGGCGTAACCCGATCTCTCGGATTTCCAATCACAATGATATTCAACCGCGGATTTCGTGCGATTCCGCTGATATGTTCCATTGGATCATAGGGCGCTGGCAGTCCAGTCGTGTCACGCCCCGGCCGTTGCTTCAGTCCAGACTCGGCACGCAACATCTGCGCACGCTCCAGAAGACCGAATGCCCCCGAAGTCAGCACCGCACAGGAAACATCGCCTCGCCCAAGCGTCAGCAAGGCGGCAGCCGCAGTTGCACCGCCGCTATGCCCCATCAGCACAAACTGCTTGATGCCATATCGCTGTTTAATTGCATCTAACGCAGAATTCAGCGCCATGAACTCGGCGGCCTGTCGTCGCCGCAAGTGGTTGCCACTTGAACCGAAGGTTCCAGGCCGCGCCAGTACGATTACAGGGACACCAGTCACCTGAGCCGTTCGTTCCGCGCGGCCTTTCTGTGCTTCCACCGTATTATCGGGAATATCTGCTGGCTTGCGCTTCACCCAGCCCTCAGAGTCCCCCCGCAAAAGAACCAGCGCAATAGGCGCATTCTTAATGGTGCCGCCGGAGAAGAAACGGATGCAATCCTGTCCTCCGGCATATTCAACCCAGACTGCATCGTCTGTTTTCTGGCAGGTCGCAAAATCTGGTTTCAAGCTCCACTGTAGCAGCTCAGCTCTGGCAGCACCAATGCCGACAATACTCAGCAGCAGCCCCAACGAAAGAACCCAACTACCTCTGAACCGGTGACTTTCGCAAACCATTCTCCACATCGCACCGCCTCAGCACCTAACGTTCGCGCAGCGCTTCGCTTGCCCTGTTCAGTGGCTTGATCAAATAATCGAAGACTGTCTTGCTGCCCGTGTGAATATCGACTGTTGCAACCATACCAGGAACGATGGGAAAGCGTTCTTCGTGCTTGTTCAGAAGCGCATCTTTCTCTGTCTTGATGAAGACACGATAATAGTAATTTTCAGGCTTTGCCTCGTCCTGGATCGTGTCTGCAGAGATACTGACAACCTTGCCTTCGAGACCGCCATAAATCGCATAATCATAAGCGGTAATTTTGACGGTCGCCCTCTGATCAGGGTGGATATAAGCAATATCCCTCGGTGAAATACGGGTTTCAATCAGCAACTGCTCATCAAGCGGCACAATAATCATCAGCTTGCCGTTCGGAGGTACGACGCCACCGATTGTCGACACTTCTATATTCTTGACGATACCACGCACAGGCGAGCGCAAGGTCAGGCGCGCGAGTGCATCGGATCGCCCACGAATGACGGAGGAGAGCGATTCCACCTCGGCATTTGCCTTCGCCAGTTCCTCTCGCGCCTGCACGATATAGTCGGATTTGATTTCCGTTTCCTTGAGCTGAAGCTCGACCAGCTGCCGTTTCAGACGGATCACTTCGACATTGCTGGCCGCACCCATTTTGCTCAGTGACTGGCTGATATTGAGTTCATCCTGCACGAGCTTCTTGGATTCGGCGATCCATTCAAGCGACTCTTTCAAGCTGCGTTTACGCGCTTCAAAAAGCCGTGTCTCCGCACCGACCAACATCGGAAATGCATCAAGCTCCGGCGAAAACTGCAACTCTGTTTGGCTGACTTCGGCGTTTAGACGAGCAGAGCTTGCCAATGCCGCGCGATATTTCGCAGCGCTTTCCTGTACGCTCGATTCTGTAACCGTTGGATCGAGTTGTGCCAAAATCTGTCCCGGCTCCACGACATCATCCTGTCGTACCATCAGCTTGGCGACAACACCGCCTTCCAACGATTGAATGACCTGTTCTTGTGAAGTCGGCACCACTTTGCCTGTCCCGTTAGAGACTTCATCAAGCAAAGCCCAATAAGACCAGCCCACCAAAATGATCAAGAAAACGAAAACGAGCCGAACAAAGCGCTTCTTCTTCTTGAGCTGAAGCCCTTGCTCACTTCCGTTTACCCAGGCACCAAAGTCTCCGCCGATGGCCGCCATGCTGTATCCCTCCGGATCATGCCTGTTTTGGTGTTTCTACCTTGCTCATTCCCAACAACGTCTGCAGACCGCGTTCCTTGCCGTCGTCCAGTGCGACCTGCCCGTTCTCAACGACGATCAGGCGCTGTACCAGTTCGAGCACGCGCATTCGATGCGTTGCGATGACGACCGTGCGTCCGACGCTCCATTTCGCGAATTGTTCGATGAAATGCCGTTCTGTGGCCTCGTCCATTGTTGATGTCGGCTCATCGAGAAGCACAACCGATGGATCGCGGATCAGAAGTCGCGCCAGC
This sequence comes from Ochrobactrum sp. AN78, assembly GCF_029909885.1. Lineage (NCBI taxonomy): Bacteria > Pseudomonadati > Pseudomonadota > Alphaproteobacteria > Hyphomicrobiales > Brucellaceae > Ochrobactrum > Ochrobactrum sp. AN78. The sequence continues at coordinate 192,330 of NZ_JASAMU010000001.1, read as the reverse complement.
AGAATGGCCTGTTTCTGGCCACCAGAAAGACCGCCGCCGCCTTCCTGAACCAGATGTTCCAATCCTTTCGGCAAACGTCGCACAAAGCCATCCGCGCCAACCATGGCCAGCACCCGCTGGATCTCGGCATCCGAAGCGTCGGACGCCCCCATGGTGATATTCTCGCGCAGTGTCCCAAAGAACAGACGAGAATTCTGTGTCAGCAGCCCTACATCCCGGCGTACATCAGCAGGATCTATCTGTGGCAATGCGAGATCATCGAGCAGGACCTCGCCTTCGGCCGCATCAAGCAACCCGGAAAGAGCGAGCAACAGGGTGGATTTACCTGCGCCATTGCGCCCAAGCACGGCAATGCGGTCACCATGTTTGATCTTCAGATCCTTGATCAGAAGAACGGGAAGCGAATTTTCATCGCCATAACGAAACAGAGCGTCTTTAAGCCGATAAGAACCGTCGATCTTCGGGCAATGAATACGGGTTTCGCTATCGGGATGATCGACCGGCATTTTCATCAGCTGGTCGAGGCCCTTTTTGGCAATGCGTGCATGTTGCAGGCGTCCCATGATCTGAGACAGTTGCCCCATCGGCGCAAGCATGCGTGATCCGAGGATGGATGCACCAACAAGCGCGCCGGTGGTCATATCGCCTGAAATGATCAGCGGTGCGCCCACGAAAACCGTCAGCGCATAGACCCCGCCCTGCACATTTTGCGTCCACACGCTGAGACTATTCGTCAAGGCACGGAGCCTGATCTGCGCTTCGCCAGTTACGGCATTGAAGTGGTTCCACTGCTGCTGGAAGCGATCTTCGGCCTGCAGGCCCTTAATATCTTCGATGCCCTGCACGGTTTCAACCAGCATGGCATTGCGAAGTGACGCTTCGCGCATGGCTGCATTGGCATAAGCGCGCAAACGCCGCTGCAAGAACAAGCCCGGCAAAATCAGAAGAACCAGCGCGCCAAGTGGTATGAAGACCATCCAGCCAACCAGCGCTGAGTAGATAACCAGGAACAGGAAAAAGAACGGCAGATCGGCGAGTGCTGAAACCGTTGTTGAGGTCAGTAATTCACGAACCTGATCGACGTCCCGCAACTGAGCAATAAACGACCCTGTCGATGTCGGTCGGGCGCGATTGCGAACGCGTAAAGCGTGGCCGAACACCACATCGGACATCTGCAGGTCCGTCTGCTTGCCCAGCATATCGATGATGCCCATGCGTGCGCGACGCATCATGAAATCGAAGAATATCGCCAGCAGAACACCGCTGAACAGCACATAGAGCGTGTTGAAAGACTGTGCGGGGACGACGCGGTCATAGACCTGCATCGAGAACAGAATGCCTGCCAAGCCCAAGGTATTCGCGATCAGCGAGGCAACCAGCACATGGCTATAAGAGCCAATGTCGCGGAAGATGATCTTTCGAAGCCAGTTCTCTTCATATGGTTTGATGTACGCATCGACACGCGCATCAGGCACGGTTTTCGAAGGGCGAGCGAGAACAACCCGCTCAGTCTCGGCCAGAAGATCGGCCAGCGCAAATGGCTGTTCAAGCCCTTCTTCACCGCTCAGCCAGACGCTGGTCCGCCCATCCTTCGAAAGCGTATGAACGACTGCGAGCTGGTTATCCTTGAGCATCAAAACAAAAGGAAGATGCCATGTCGAAAGACTGATCTTGGACGGTTCAACAAGCCTGACGCCAAGGCCCATATGACGGGCCATCGCTCGGATTTTTGCATTATCGTCGGTGTTGAGATCAGCAGCTGCCGCAAGCTTGGTGCCTTGAACGGATATCGGCATACGATAATGCTTTGCCACCAGTTCGAGCGCTTCTAGCCAGCCTTCGACATTGAAGCGTGATGGCGTGTCAGGCTCTGGTTGTTCACCAATCAGACCAAATTCAATCGACGGATCGATAATTGGAGGGTTCTCGCCGCGCTTCATTGATTGCTCCCGCCTCCCCGCAATGCTGATGCCTGAAGACCAAAACTCTGACGCATTTTTCCTGAGCTATAGAGACAGTTCAGATTCAGGCGCCTGATATCATGCACTGTGTTGGCTGACTGGAAGCGCGCCTCATGCAACTCCTGCTCTGCATTGAGCAGATCAAGCAGGGTTCTCGTACCCAATTCGACATATTGTTCGCGATAGAGATCGCGCGTCTTGACCATCATGTCGGCACGCAATTCGAGTGAAGACATCAGCCGGCTCAATGTGCCGATCTGGCTCCGCGATTCCATGAGATTGCGCTCCATGTCGATGCGCGCAGTGCTGATCGCAGACTCCGCTGCCTGAAGACCATAAGTCGCCGCCCGCTTGCGTGCGCCGGTCTGTCCACCATTGTAAAGGTTTGAGGAGACGTTCACGCCTACCGAATATTCAGGCTGACGATCATTGCTCGTCGTATTGTCGCGCGAAGCGTTCAGGTCATAACCCGTAGTCGCTTCAAGCGAGACCGTTGGATAAGCTTCTGCCTTGCTTGCTGCCAGCTGCGCTTTCGCTTCTTCCTTCTCAGCCTTGGCCTGTAACATAGCCGGAACCTGATCCCAATCGGGGGCGGCAACATCACAAGACTTGCCAAGCCACGCGGGAGCTTCCGAGGACGGATTAGGCGCTCCCCCGCCGATCATGGCTGCAAGCACTACCTGCCAGCGATTAAGCTCAGACTGATACTGCAATTGCGTCGCCAGCGCAGATTCCACACGCGCATCGGCCTGAATCTTATCGGACATGGTGCTTGCACCCTTATCCGTCCTCTCATGAACTAAACCAGCAATGCGTTTGACACCGTCAACCTGTTGCTGTGCAAGAGAGGAAAGACTGCGATAGCGCTGTATCTCGACAACCGCGTTTGCTGTGTCTCGCGACAGATTATCAACGGCAAGCAGCAAACGTGCCTGATTAATATCCTTGCCCGCGCGTTCAGCATCGACGACGCTCGAGACTTTGCCGAAATCATAAAGTAGCTGAGAAGCAGCGACATTGAGTTGAGGACGCCAACCTTCCCGATTGCTGCTTTGATAGCCAGAGTTCACACCTGCATTGAGCTTCGGATAATAGCCAGCTTGCGCAGCCCTGATCCGTTCATCGGCCTGATAAATACGGTCTGAAGCTTCATTGATGGTGGGATGCCATCCAACAGCACGGCGGACCGCAGTTTCCATCGTAAGGGAACCGCGGTCCGACGCCTTGGGAGTGCTGGCATTTGTCACGTTTTCCCTGTCAACAGCAGGTACGGGGGTGGAACCCGCCGCTGACAGGGGCCGTGAGGCCTCGGTGTTCTTTGACTGCGTAAGTGTCTTCTCGCCCAAAGCGAGATTGTTTGCAGACATCTGGCACGCAGCCAAAAGGCATGAAGTAAACATTATTGTCGCGAAACGTCTTAAAATCAGAATTTTTCGCATTTATTTCCCATTATAACCGGCAATAACGCCGGTGATCTGTCATCTGAGCCTCCGCCGCCAAAAGGCTCAGCGGCGAAGGGGAGAAGCTGAAAGATCAGACAGTATGTGTGGTATGAAGATCATCCTCCTGCGTGAGCGGATCTGGAACCAGATGTCCGAGCGGATCATCCACTGCTGCCGTTTCTTCAACTGCGGCCGTACCCAGACCTGCTTCAGATATCTGTGTGGGGCTGTCCTCGCTGGACGGCTGATCGTTGCCGGATGGCAATGTCACTTCGCCGCTGCCGTCGTCGAGCAATATGCCTTCGGTCAGACTGTGCTCAAGTGGGGTTTCTCCAGCGTCTGCATCTGATGTCGCCAGATGATCGCCAAGCGGAACAACATCGCTTTCATGTTGATCTGCAACGGTATCACCCTCACCGGCTTCAGCCGAAGCACTTTGCTCGGTCGTCTGTGTGGCCTCCTGATCCACAGGTGTCTGAGTTGAAGCGGCAACATCACCACTGCCATCATCCGGTGTGTCATTGTCCGCGGCCTGATGCTCATCCGCCTGATGGGTCGTATGTGCATCAGAACTATCACTATGCTCACTCAAGGATGCAGCAGCAGCCGTGTCGTGATTTGCCGCAGCCACGGCATCATCATGGACAGTGTCCTCTGCAATCCGAGCACTGAATGCCTGAGTGCCCTCTTCCAGTGTGATGGTGATATTCGCCGCCGTCTCATGACCGTTTGGCAGCACGATCTTGTAGTTGAAGGTGTCTGTCGCAAACCGATCCGCATAAGCAAGATCGGTATGCGGCTGATACTTGTACTCACCGTTGCTGTAGATTGTCAGATCGCCATGCAGCCCCTGAATGACGGTGCCGGTAGCACTTGCATTCACAAAACCACTACTGCCCTGAACCTGCAGTTTTGCAGCAAGTGGCAAGGTTCCGTCATTATCGAACAGATTCCCTGTTGTGCCCGGATTGTTCTGGATCACATGCTGGTCGGTCAAGGTGACATTGACATCCGCAGTGGTGTTAACCGACCCCAACAAACCAGTAAGAGTGGTACGAACTCGATATTGGCCTGGGGGTAGATCAAGGCTATCAAGATTGATGGACTTGATAACACCGAGCAGACCAACAGCCATGGTGAAAGCTTCTGGCGTGGTAAAATTCTGCCAGCTGCCACCGACAAGCCTCTGGATGACAACCGTACCGTTGGCAACCGCTGCCACGTTGACAGAAACTGACACCGTACCGAAAGCGTCCATATTGCTGCCGATAATAAACGGGGTACCGTCTACGGTCTGTGGTATTCCGAGGGCTGCTCCGACAGTTTGCGTCTGGTCAAAGAAGCTATTATTGACCGCATTGACCCAGACAATTCCCGACGTATCGGTATCGTTAGCGGCAACGAACTCATAGGTTGCTGGTTCTGTGAAGTTTTCTTCGTTCCAGACAAGACCCTGACCATCGCTACCGATACGAATATTCAGGTTTGCTGTCGTGTCTGCATTGGTGAGTGGGTCATGTACCGTGTAGGTAAACTGCTCAACCTGACCAATGACCGCCGCATTCGCATTTGGCGTGTAGGTATAGGAACCATCCTGATGAATAACCAGTGTTCCGTACTGCCCGACGATCGTCGAACCCTGTGCGCCGGCAACCACATCATGTGGAACACCATTGACGGTGATGCTGGTTACCAGATGGCCGGCTTCGATCGCAGCGCCGTCATTGGCCATGACGTTGCCCTGAATAGGCGAGGCCTGAACACCGGCAGGTTCATGATAGTTCAGATCTTGACCCGAAACAGCAAGGTTACCCAACAGGCCAAGGCTAACGGTATTCTGTACGGCAGCAAAGGCGCGATATGTGCCCTCGCCGAGAAGGACATTGGCTTCAGCACGATTACCCAGCAAGGTCAGGGTAAGGAGCGTAGCATTGCCATTACCGTCAACGGATGACCACGTACCATCCGGCATCAGCTTCTGAACCACAATTGCCGTACCACCGGCAAGGTCGACACCTAGCAGCTGCTGATAGCTCAGCTGCAGGTTCTGCTGATGACCTTGCGCCACCGTAATACTGACGGAGTCCACGCTCAGAACACGCAAGTCGATACCGAGAAGGCCAACAAGCGCCAGATAGGACGCACCCGGATAAGTGACGGCAGTCGTCGTAGGCTGAATGACCACTTCTGCAGTCACGTTATCGTCTATCGGAGCAGTACTCCCGGGGTCGATAATCGGTGCGGTTACCGAGCCTGGGCCTGACACATTGCCTGCAGCATCTTCCAATGTGACCGAAAGTTGCTGACCATCTCTCTGCGGAGTTGTAAGCGTGATCTGGAAATCACCATTCCCGTCTACATCGCCTTCACCGATCACGTTATTATCCGGATCGCGGATCTCCACCTTTGAATTCGGCTCGCCCTTACCACTTACGGTTACACCATCTGGCGTGATGACAATATCCGTTGGAGCAGGCGGTGCCAGCGTATCTGGCAATGTGGCCGGGCTTGCTCCCGACTCATTCCCCGCAGCGTCACTCTGGGTGACCAACACATCCTGACCGTTACTTGGATCCAACGTATAGGTCGCAGTGCCACCAGCGCCGAGTTCGACTGTGGCAATCGGCTCACCAAGAGCGTTATGGATCGTGGCCGTGCCATTCGGCTCACCTGTTATCGTGAGCGTCAGTCCGTCCGCCCCGACAGCCACTATTGGCGCATCTGGTGCAAGCGTGTCCGGCAAGGTTGCAGGCGTCTCCAGGGATTCGTTGTTGGCAGCGTCGGTCAAAGTCACAGTGACGTCTTGACCATTGCTCGGATCGAGCAAGAAGGTCGCCGTGCCCTCACCCGATAGACCGACGGTGCCAATCACTCCACCAGTAGAATTGTAGATCGTAGCAGTGGTGTTCGGCTCGCCGGTGATGGTGAGCGTGCGACCGTCTGCACCAACTGTCACGCCGGGCGCATCTGGAGCATCCGAGTCCGCGTCAGCATCAGCGTCGGCGTCAGCATCAGCGTCGGCGTCGGCGTCAGCATCCGCATCCGCATCGGCATCCGCATCGGCGTCAGCATCCGCGTCGGCATCGGCATCAGCATCAGCGTCGGCGTCCGCGTCGGCATCCGCGTCGGCATCCGCATCAGCGTCCGCGTCGGCGTCAGCATCCGCATCAGCATCGGCATCAGCGTCAGCGTCAGCGTCGGCATCAGCGTCGGCATCCGCATCGGCATCAGCGTCAGCATCGGCATCAGCGTCGGCATCAGCATCAGCATCAGCATCCGCGTCAGCATCCGCATCCGCATCAGCATCGGCGTCGGCATCTGCATCCGCATCCGCGTCAGCATCCGCATCCGCATCCGCGTCCGCATCCGCATCAGCATCCGCGTCGGCATCAGCGTCCGCATCCGCGTCAGCATCCGCATCGGCATCAGCGTCGGCATCCGCATCAGCGTCAGCATCAGCATCAGCATCAGCATCCGCATCGGCGTCCGCATCGGCATCGGCATCGGCGTCAGCATCCGCGTCGGCATCAGCGTCCGCGTCTGCGTCGGCATCTGCGTCAGCATCCGCATCAGCATCGGCGTCCGCATCCGCATCGGCATCAGCGTCCGCATCAGCATCAGCATCCGCATCAGCGTCGGCGTCAGCATCAGCATCGGCATCAGCATCGGCATCAGCATCAGCGTCAGCATCGGCGTCCGCGTCAGCATCCGCATCGGCGTCAGCATCCGCATCGGCGTCAGCGTCCGCGTCAGCGTCCGCGTCCGCGTCAGCGTCGGCATCAGCGTCAGCGTCGGCATCGGCATCAGCATCTGCGTCAGCATCGGCGTCAGCGTCTGCATCGGCGTCCGCATCCGCATCAGCATCCGCATCGGCATCGGCATCGGCATCCGCATCGGCGTCAGCATCCGCGTCGGCATCTGCGTCCGCATCAGCATCAGCATCAGCGTCGGCGTCAGCATCAGCATCCGCATCAGCATCCGCGTCGGCATCTGCGTCCGCATCAGCATCAGCATCAGCGTCGGCGTCAGCATCCGCGTCAGCATCAGCATCGGCATCAGCATCAGCATCAGCGTCAGCGTCCGCATCAGCGTCAGCATCGGCGTCCGCGTCAGCATCCGCATCGGCGTCAGCGTCCGCGTCAGCGTCCGCGTCCGCGTCAGCGTCGGCATCAGCGTCAGCGTCGGCATCAGCGTCAGCGTCAGCATCGGCATCAGCGTCGGCATCAGCATCAGCATCCGCATCAGCATCCGCGTCGGCATCTGCGTCCGCATCAGCATCAGCATCAGCATCAGCGTCGGCGTCAGCATCCGCGTCAGCATCGGCATCAGCATCAGCGTCAGCGTCCGCATCAGCGTCAGCGTCCGCGTCAGCATCCGCATCGGCGTCAGCGTCCGCGTCAGCGTCCGCGTCCGCGTCAGCGTCGGCATCAGCGTCAGCGTCAGCGTCGGCATCAGCGTCAGCATCGGCATCAGCATCAGCGTCGGCATCAGCGTCAGCATCTGCGTCAGCGTCGGCATCAGCATCAGCATCAGCATCAGCATCCGCGTCAGCATCCGCATCGGCATCCGCATCGGCGTCAGCATCAGCATCCGCATCAGCATCCGCGTCGGCATCTGCGTCAGCGTCACCTTCAACAACATTTGGTGCGATTACTGAGCCGGGACCAGAAACGTTTTGAGCAGCGTCGGTGAGAGTCACCGAAAGGTGCTGGCCATCATCTTGTGGAGGGTTGAGATCAACGGTGAAATTACCATTTTGATCAACGGTGCCTTCACCAATAATATTTCCATTAGGATCTCTTACTATAACCTTTGCACCCGGTTCGCCTTTACCGCTCAGCTGACTTCCATCATTGCTCACAACAAGGTCAGTCGGCGCATTTGGGGCCAACGTATCTGGCAAAGTTACCGGTGTCTCAGAAGACTCATTTCCCGATCCATCGGTCAAGGTAACGGTGACGTTCTGACCATTGCTTGAAGGAAGCGTAAACGTGGCAGTACCATCGCCCGAAAGCACGACGGTACCAATAACGTCCCCTGCAGCGTTGTAGATCGTTGCGGTTGAGTTCGGCTCACCTTTGATCGTTATGGTTCGACCATCTTCTCCAACTGTTACCGACGGAGCACTCGGTGCTTCAGTATCAGCATCATTGTCGTCGTCACTTCCAGAAGATGCAGCGATCGCAGCGCCAACTGCGCCCAAACCAAGAAGGCCCAGCAGAACCGGGCCTAGATCACCACCACCTCCTGCGAGCTGATCAACAGATTGAATTTCCGAAAAGTTGAAATCGGCCAGACCATCACTGTGGCTACCAGCCCAAAGCTTGCCATCCTCGTCCTGAAGAACGAGGTCATTATCCTGACCATCCTGATAATGTGTGTAAAAATTTACGATTCGAACGGTTTCGCCATTGTGCAACCGAATAAGAAGATCGTCGCCAATTCTTTGATATTCTGAGATAGCATTAGGATTAAGCGATAGTTTTACAACGCTCGGCCCCGACAGAATAACGTCATTCCCAGCAACGGTACGAGAACTGCCACTCGCCTTATTCGTTACAACTGCAACCATGACTCTCTCCTCAATTCGAAACTGAGCTTCAAGGGTCGATGTGAAACAGAACGCAGACTACTATCAACACACTGATATATGGCAGGAATATTAATTAAAATATTAACTAAACATTTGACACGAATTGACCTAGCCGCAAAGTATAAAACCGTTGCGAAAAAATAATGCCATAAACCTGCATTTCATAATAGTTGCTAAAGCCACCCCTCGAAGACGATAAATACCAGCTTCAAAATTTCGTTATCGCGAGAGGTTTGTCTATGCTGATATTGACTCCCTTTGTACAATAAATACAAAAGATACTAATTAAGGTGCATATTTTTGAATAAGTTATCTCTGGGCTTTTCTCCTGAACGACGCCGGACTCGTCCCGATTATTCGCCCGAAAAACCGCGTGAGGTGGACTTGATCTGCAAACCCGCACTCATGAGCGATCTCTGCAATCGGCATTTGCGTTTCAACTAACAGTTCTCGCGCCTTTTCCACCCGCCGCCGAATGATATATTGATGCAGAGTTACTTTCGTCGCCCGTTTGAACAAACGAGCGAACTGGGCCGCACCAACACCCGCTGTATTCGCAAGCCTGTCTATGACTATGCGACGGTGCAAATTTTGCTCAATATAATCGAATGTCTTCTGAATGGTTGGCAGAGAAAGCCCTGCTTCAGGATTAAGATCGCCAGAAGTGAGCGTAGAATATTTTGAGATAACCCGCGCAACAAGAACGCGCGCTATGTATTGCACCTCAATTGAGGAAAACCGTCCGCCGACATATAATATATCTTTTACCGAGCTTATTGTCTGGCCCAAAAAATCATCAAATATAGAAAGACTATAATCCAACTTGAATAAGCTATTACCGACCGATGAGAATTCTATAAATACATCTTCCATCAGCTTTCTAGATATATATATATTTATAACTTCAGCATTACTATTTATTGATACCTTTACCGATTCGTCGGGAGGGATGATAATGATTGATCCTGGTTGCAAATAGAGTTCGGATATCTCATCTCCAATCTGCCAAGTTCCCTGCAAATGCCCCTTAAGGACCATGGCGACTAATAACGAGTCCACCGGCTTGAATATCGATCGGAACGGCCGCAAGCGCGCCGTATAAGCGTATAAGTTCTTCCAGCCCTGGTCAGAACTTGTTCTTATGATATCAATAGCTTCAACAGTTTCTACGTCGTGGAATGCAACCAAATTCCCCTCAGTATTTGGCATATATCCTCCATAGTTACGGATACTTTGGATTATCATAAGCTAATAATAAACTAAAAAAAATCAAATGCATTCCCCACCAATTATGTGAATATCTTTAAATTTAAACGATAATATAAGCTTGGAAATTAATTCCGAACCCAAAATTGATACAATTCTCTATTTAGAAATCTCCAAAAGATTCATTTTAGATAAATTTTACAGTTTTAGTTATTTTTTTCTATTTACAGATTCGTTCGATCAGAAGAAAAAACTCAGTAAATCAAAAGCAAAAATAGATAAAAACGCCGCGCGTTACCGCGTGCGTCGGCTGGTCATTTATTACTGACGATATAAAAAGTCGCTGTTTTATGGACTAGAGCGCGTTTCGATCTGATTGGATCAGATCAGCGCTCTAATTATCTGTTTTAACGCGCATCTTTGTCCGAAAACCGTTTCACACTTTTCGGGATGCGCTCTAAAGCATTTCCAGCAAAAGTAGGAACCGGTTTTGCGTTCGGGAATGCGTAAAAACAAATAGTTACAGCGGTTCCAACGATTCAATGTTAATTGGAACTGCTGTAATGTAACAACTCCTGCCTGTTGAGAAAACGCTAAATACGCGATCTTTATGAAATGACACAACTTCAACGCGCTTCGGCGCTAACATGCGGCAATGCCTCACTGGATTGAACGTTTCCGCGAGACTATATCAAGGCTACGAATGCTTCCTCGGCATAACTCAATTCGGCAAGAGAGAATGACCGTTCTTATCAATCAGCCTCATCCATCCATCGACAGAGCATCAATCGACAGGTTGGTTAGTATTTTTTATGGAAGAGCCCGCGAAGACGACCTTATTGGCCCGGTCTTTTCAAAGGCCGTGGATGATTGGGATCACCACATCGAGCGCATCAGCGAATTCTGGTCATCCGTCATTCTGAAAACGGGGCGCTATGACGGACGCCCGATGCCGCCACATCTGCGCCTGGGCTTAAAAGGCGAACACTTTGATCGCTGGCTGCAGTTGTTTGAACAGACAGCGCGCGACGTTTTCCCACCTGAGGGTGCAATCATTTTCATTGATCGCGCCCGCCGCATTGCCGACAGTTTTGAAATGGCAATCGCCACGCATTCGGGGCAGATCGCGGCACCACGCCATTCGCGCAAGCCCTTGTAAAAACAAGCCCTTGTAAAAAAAACGCCTGCCTCTGACAACAGAGACAGGCGATCCAATAGTTTTCAACGCGCGTCTTATCCGAAAACTGTTTCACACTTTTCGGAACACGCCCCGATTATGCAGCAGGTTTGTTTTTTTCTGCCTGAAGCTGCAACTTATGCCGCAACAGCATTCCATAAAGGTCACGCGGCTCATCTGGATCAGCGAGCAGATCAAGCTGCTCGTAGAAACCCGTATCCTGCAGCTTATCGCGTACATAACGCAGTGCAGAAAAATCCTCAGTCGCAAAGCCAACAGAATCGAACAACGTGATCTGGCGGGCATCCTTGCGGCCTTCCGTTTTACCCGTGATGACTTCCCACAATTCGTTGACCGGATAATCTTCCGGCAACTGCTGGATTTCACCTTCAATGCGGGTCTGTGGCGGATATTCAACGAAGATGTCCGAGCGGCGCAGGATATCGCCATGCAACTCGGTCTTACCGGGGCAATCGCCACCAACCGCATTAATATGAACGCCTGCACCAACCATGTTATCGGTCAGGATCGTCGCATTGAGCTTGTCTGCCGTAACTGTCGTGATGATCTCTGCACCCTCAACGACTTCTTCAACGTCCTTGCAGATCACAATATCGAAGCCAGCGCCTTCGAGATTGCGTGCGCATTTTTCTGAGGCGCTACGATCAATGTCATAAAGACGCAGCTTGTCTACGCCCAGTATCGCCTTGAATGCCAGAGCCTGAAACTCGCTCTGTGCTCCATTGCCAATGATCGCCATAGTGCGAGCGTTCTTTGGAGCGAGATGCTTAGCGGCAACTGCTGAGGTTGCAGCCGTGCGCAGTGCAGTCAGGATTGTCATCTCAGTCAGAAGCATTGGATAACCATTGCCCACATCTGAAAGCACGCCAAATGCCGTTACCGTCTGCAGACCATCACGCGTATTCTTTGGATGACCATTCACATATTTGAAGCCGTAAAGCGTACCGTCGCTCGTCGGCATCAGCTCGATCACGCCTTCATCGGAGTGCGAGGCGACACGTGGTGTCTTGTCGAAGCTCTCCCAGCGGCGGAAGTCTTCTTCCACATAATCGGCGAGTTCCTTCAAAAAGGTCTCAACGCCAACGGAAAGAACCAGCTTCATCATGTGATCAACACTGACGAATGGAACAATATTGAGGTTAGGTTGCGTCATCATTACTCCTAAAGCGCATCCCGAAAAGTGCGAAGCGGTTTTCGGAACAAAATGCGCGTAAAACGAAGAAATAGAGCCTCCAATGGCCAGACGATTGCATCTGGCCACGAGAGGCGGTCTTCTGATTCAATAGTTGATGGTTGGACGGTCCATGACGCTGCGGCCAAGCAAGCTCGCCATCAGATCAACCATCACAGTTGCAGTGCGTCCACGTTCATCGAGAAACGGGTTAAGTTCCACCAGATCGAGGCTCGTCACCAACTCACTGTCATGCAGCATTTCCATAATCAGATGGGCTTCGCGGAAGGTTGCTCCACCTGGAACAGTGGTTCCAACAGCAGGCGCAATCGAAGGCTCTAGGAAATCGACATCAAGGCTGACATGCAAAAGGCCGTTTTCTTCCTTCACGCGCTGGAGGAACCGGCGTAAAAGAGCGGCCACGCCATGCTCATCGATTAGGCGCATGTCATAAACAGCCACGCCAGTCTGCTTGATTGCAGCGCGTTCTGCCGGATCGACACTTCGAATACCCATCATGCAGACATTGTCAGGATCAATCGGCGCTGCTAATGGCGGGAAATAGCCCTCAAAGCCCTTCTGGCCAGTGTAATAAGCAACGGGCGTGCCATGCAGATTGCCACTGTCTGTGGTTTCCAGCGTATGGAAATCCGTATGGGCATCAAGCCAGAGCACAAACTGCTTGCGGCCCTTTTCTGCAGCACGGCGCGCAATGCCCGGAACTGTGCCTGCGGCGAGCAGGTGATCGCCGCCGAGAAAAATCGGAAAACCTTCTTCGCTTTCGCGATAAGCAGCCTCACTAATTGCTTCGATCCAGGCAACGGCCTGTGGCAACGCCTTGATTGCAGGATTGGGATGGGTCAGCGGACGCAGTTCAGCCTGTGCCAGATTGCCCAGATCGGTAAACTCGTGGCCGAGTTCGCGAATGGCTTCTGCAATGCCCGCAGCCCGATAACCGTCGGGGCCCATATTGCAGCCCAGACGACCAGTGCCTTCCTGAACAGGTAATCCCAAAATCTTGCAATGCATAAAGTGCTACTCCTGAGAAATTATCAGATAAGGTTGACCATTAACCCTTGGCGATGTGAACCATACGGATTGGCAAATTTATCGTTTTGCTTTATCAAAACGGCAGATTTATATTTCAAATTGGAGAAATCATGGACGAGCTGGATGAAAAGCTGATCACCGTCCTGCGCCATAATGGTCGTCGCAGTATCTCGGATGTCGCCATTGACCTTGGCGTTTCCCGCGCAACGGTGCGCGCACGTATGGAACGCTTGGAGCGCTCGGGCGACATTATCGGCTATACCGTCATCTTGCGTTCAGATGCTGTTGATCTGCCGGTTCGCGGCATCATGATGATCGAAATTGAAGGCCATGTTGCCGACCGCGTGGTGAAATCATTGGGCGGGTTTTCGGAAATATCGGCCATCCACACCACGAATGGCCGCTTCGATTTGGTGGTGGAACTGGGGGCTGCAACACTGACCGATTTCGATGCTGTCTTGCGCCGTATTCGACTGGTGCCGGGCATCAAGGCCAGCGAAACCAATCTTCTGCTTGCCACCCCGCGCTCAACACGGGCGCGTCTGTAATAAAAGCGCATCCCTGAGAGGGTGCAGTAGTTTTGGGAAAAGATGTGCGTCTGTCATAAAAAAAAGCCCGGCAATTTGCCGGGCTTCTTTTTGCTTTCGTGATCAGGCAAGGATCGGATAATCCGTATATCCCTTGGCGCCACCGCCATACATGTGCTGCTGGTCAAGCTCATTAAGCGGCGAATTGTCCTGCAAACGACGGACAAGATCAGGGTTTGAGATGAATGGCTTACCAAAGGCAACCACATCAGCACGACCACTTTCGATCTCTTCTTCAGCCAGCTCACGATCATAGCCATTATTGACCATCCAGGCAGCCTTGCCACCAGCATCACGATAAACCCGCTTGAGATGCGCATAGTCAAAAGGCTGCGAACCCTGCTGGAAATCGCGTGGACCGCCAGTCGCACCTTCAATGATGTGGATATAGGCAAGACCATAATCGGCAAGCTTTTCGATCACATAATCAAAGAGTGGTTGTGGATCTGGGTCCGAAGCATCATTGGCTGGCGTCACAGGCGAAAGACGAATGCCGACCTTGCCCGGTGAAACCGACTTGGTGATCGCATCAACCACTTCAAACAGGAAGCGAGCACGATTTTCAATGGAGCCGCCATATTCATCGGTGCGATGATTGCTGCCCGAACGCAGGAATTGATCAATCAGATAACCGTTTGCTGCGTGGATTTCGACACCATCAAAACCAGCGACTTCAACCGCATCCTTGGCAGCCTTGGCGTAAGTGGCAACGATACCCGGCAATTCGCTCTTTTCGAGCGCGCGTGGTTCGGACGTTGGTGCAAATTCGCCGGTGCCGTCTTCGTGCACGAGATAGGTCTTCGATTTTGCGGTGATGGCCGAAGGCGCAACGGGCTTGCCGCCATTTGGCTGCAATGTGTCGTGCGAGATACGACCCACATGCCACATCTGAACGACGATCTTGCCACCGGCGCTGTGCACAGCATCCGTCACGCGTTTCCAACCAGCGAGCTGTTCAGGCGAATAAAGGCCTGGCACATCGGCATAGCCCTGTCCCTGATGGCTGATCGGCGTTGCCTCGGTGATGATGAGACCGGCGCTTGCACGCTGTTCATAATAGGTGACGTTGAGATCGTTCGGCACTGCCTTTGGCGAGCGATTGCGCGTCAAAGGGGCCATAACAATACGGTTGGCAAGCTTTAAATCACCGATGGTGACTGGATCAAACAATGTGGCCATGGATGCATTCCTTCAAATTGGAAAGATTGGGCGAATTGATAAAGTGGGCTAAAGATCGGACAGCGATTGAAGCAAGGCGGCTATCGCCTCCTCATCGCGTTTGTAGAACGTCCATTGGCCGACACGGTGAGGCGCGATCAGCCCCGCCTTCGTCAACACGGACAAATGAGCAGAAACGGTGGATTGGGAGAGACCACACCGTTCAAACTGACCGGCGCACACACCCATCTCCAAAGGCATGTGCTGAGCAGAGAAATGCTTCTCCGGCTCCTTGAGCCAGCTTAAAATGTCGAGACGAACAGGATGAGCGAGTGCCTTGAGTATTTCGTCCAAAGGCATAGCTAATGCTATGGTTTGAATGTCCGACATCTCATTCACCTCGCTAATCTTTGTTCATATCGTCATTTCACGATATATGTATCGCTTATGATCGATTTAAAAAGAGGGAAGCCGTTCACATGCGCGTGAACGGTAAATATAGCTGCTTTCCTGTGGACCACCATATTGGCCTTGATTGCGTCAAACGGGCATCCGACTATGTTCGCTGCAAATATTTGAGATTGGAATGATTATGGCCGACGACATTAAGCGCATTGCCGGGATTATCGCAGCAGAAATCAATGCAAGACCGGAGCAGGCTATTGCCGCCATTGGTCTTCTTGACGAAGGTTCGACCGTTCCTTTTGTTGCGCGCTACCGCAAGGAAGTCACCGGCGGGCTTGATGATACGCAGCTGCGTCAGCTTTCAGAACGCCTCGGCTATTTGCGCGAACTCGAGGCACGTCGCAGCTCAATTCTCGAATCGATCCGCGGCCAGGAAAAACTGACGCCGGAACTCGAACTGAAAATCGCAGGCGTTCAGACCAAAGCCGAGCTTGAAGACCTCTACCTTCCCTATAAGCCCAAGCGCCGAACCAAAGCGGAAATCGCCCGCGAACGCGGCCTTGGCCCACTTGCCGAAGCCATTCTGACCGACCGCAGGCTGGTCCCCACAGAGATTGCTGCACAATACGTTACTGGTGAAGTTGCCGATGTGAAGGCAGCCCTTGATGGCGCGCGCGACATCGTCGCCGAAGGCTTTTCGGAAAATGCCGAACTCATCGGTAATCTGCGCAACTATCTCAAAGATCGAGCTGTTCTGCGATCGCGCGTTGTCGATGGCAAACAAGATGCAGGCGCAAAATTCTCCGATTATTTCGACCATTCCGAACGCTGGGCAAATGTTGCAGGCCACCGCGCGCTGGCCATGCTGCGCGGTCGCAACGAGGATTTCCTGTCACTCGACATTGAAATCGACGCCGACGACACATCGCCTGTAAAGCCGGTCGAACGCAAAATTGCAGCCGCTTATAATATCGGCGCGACCTTGCCCGGTGACCGCTGGCTGATGGAAGTTGCAGGCTGGGCATGGCGCGTCAAACTCTCGCTCTCCTTGTCGCTCGATCTCATGCGCGATCTGCGTGAACGCGCCGAGGAAGAAGCCATCAACGTCTTCGCCCGCAACCTCAAAGACCTGCTGTTAGCCGCCCCTGCGGGGGCGCGCGCCACCATGGGTCTTGATCCGGGCATTCGCACCGGCGTCAAGGTCGCAATCGTCGATGATACCGGCAAGCTGCTCGACACAACGACGGTCTATCCATTCCCTCCGAAGAACGATGTGCGCGGCACGCAAGCAGAACTTGCAAGCCTTGTGCGCAAACACAAGATCGAATTGATTGCTATCGGCAACGGCACAGGAAGCCGCGAGACGGAACGCCTCGTCGTGGATATGCTCACCGACATGCCAGCGCCAAAGCCGCTCAAAGTCATCGTGTCGGAAGCAGGCGCATCGGTCTATTCGGCATCAGAAGCAGCAGCGGCAGAATTCCCCCAGCTTGATGTGTCATTGCGCGGTGCTGTTTCCATTGCCCGCCGCTTGCAGGACCCGCTGGCGGAACTCGTGAAAATTGAACCTAAATCCATCGGCGTCGGCCAATACCAGCATGATGTTGATCAATTCCGTCTGGCACGATCGCTCGATGCGGTGGTTGAAGACGCTGTGAACGCGGTTGGTGTTGATCTCAACATGGCATCCGCACCACTGCTGGCACGTGTATCGGGGCTTGGAAAGTCGCTCGCTGAAGCAATCGTTGCGCATCGCGATGCAACAGGAGCTTTCAAAAACCGCAAGGAACTTTTGAAAGTCGCCCGCCTCGGCAACCGCGCTTTCGAACAATGCGCAGGCTTCCTGCGTATCGCCAACGGCACCGAGCCGCTTGATGCGTCCTCCGTTCACCCGGAAGCCTATGGCGTTGCCAAGAAAATCGTTTCCGCTTGTGGCCGCGATGTGCGCAGCCTGATGGGCGACAGCGCAGCGCTCAAGGCACTCGATCCGCGTGTCTTTGTTGATGAGCGTTTCGGCCTGCCCACCGTGCGTGACATTATCGCCGAACTCGACAAGCCGGGCCGCGACCCGCGCCCGGGCTTTAAAACCGCGACTTTTGCCGACGGCATCGATGACATTAAGGACTTGAAACCCGGCATGATGCTGGAAGGCACCGTCACAAACGTTGCGGCCTTTGGTGCCTTCGTCGATATCGGCGTGCATCAGGACGGACTTGTCCATGTTTCGCAGCTTGCCGACCGCTTCGTCAAAGACCCGCATGAAGTGGTCAAGGCTGGCGATGTGGTGAAGGTGCGCGTGACGGAAGTTGATGTGCCACGCAAGCGCATCGGCCTCACAATGCGCAAAGACGGCGGCGAAGCCCCTGCCCCGCGCAACGATGCCCCACGCGATGCAAGGCCCGCGGCCAAGCAGAACTTTGCCCCGCGCAAACAGGAACAACCGTCAACCGGCGGTTTTGGTGCAGCCCTTCTGGAAGCGATGAAGAAGAAGTAGCCAAGTGCGACAGCGCAGCCCCTCATCCTGAGGGGCGACTTGAGCTTCGCGAAAGGCGCCGTCTCGAAGGGCGAGGAGCGGCTCAAAAAACATAATAGATGCATTTCCCCTCGTCCTTCGAGACGCCGTTTTCAACGGCTCCTCAGGATGAGGGTGGTGGCGGCAAAAAACTTTTCAAAAACGCTATATCTTATTCCCGATTGGAAAGCCGGTTGAGACTTTTCTCACCGGCATATCATCGGTGGGAATGATCCAGCCACCGCGAATGGCGATGCGAACCTCATCGCCTTCTTCCAATCTCACTGGATCGCGCACCTCAAAATGCAGCTGGATATCTGGTTTTGCGATAGAGTGTGCTTCGATGCGTGAACCACCACCGCGATAGATCGAACGTTTCACGCGCACCGGAATGCCGCCGGTTTCAGTCAACTGCAAATCCTCGGCCCTGACACAGAACTTTGCATTCGCACGTGGCATTTCAATGCCAGAACAACGCACCTGCGCACGGCTTCCCAGCACCAGCGCCTCGCAATGCCCCTGCTGCGCGAAGGAAAGTACCTCCGCAGGCAAAACCATGCCGTGAGCGATAAAGGACGCGACCATTTCGCTCGCAGGTTCTTCATAAAGCTTGCGTGGTGTGTCGAACTGTTGAAGCTTGCCATGATCAAGCACTGCGATACGATCCGCGAGCGCCATGGCCTCAGCCTGATCGTGGGTGATGTAGATAATCGTCGTGCCGGTACGCTTGTGGAATGACGCAAACTCATCTTCCATCGAAGCGCGCAGATGCACATCGAGATTGGCAAGCGGCTCATCGAACAGCACCAGCGATGGTGCAGCCACAAGACAACGAGCCAGTGCCACACGCTGCCGCTGACCCCCAGACAAATTAGCTGGGCGACGATCACCGAAACCATCGAGATCGACCAGCGCCAGGGCTTCCTTCACACGGCGTTCGCGCTCGGCCTTGGCAACCTTTGCCACGCGCAGACTATAACCGACATTTTCGGCAACCGTCATATGCGGCCATAGCGCGTAATTCTGGAAGACAATGCCGACTTGCCGCTTTTCCGGCGGCACATTACCGTCAACATGCGAGACGCGCTTTTCGCCGATATGAATTTCACCACCATCAAGCTCTTCAAAACCTGCAATCATGCGCAAAAGAGTGGTCTTCCCACAGCCTGAAGGTCCAAGAATGGCAACAAACTCGCCGTCCTTCACGTCCAATGACACTTCAGACAGAGCCTGAAATTCATTGAAAGTCTTGGAAACCTGATCAATTTTCAGTCGCGCCATGGCAGCACTCCATTTGGAAGACGTCGCGCAAACAGATTGGTTGCAAGCATCAGTATGAATGTTACCGCAACGGCCAAAATGGAAATGGCCGCTGCATAAGCGGAATCCCCGGCTTGCTCAAAAGAGAACATAACTACGCCCAACGTCTCTGATCCTGACGCCCAGAGAAGCGCGGAAACGGTCAGTTCGCAAAAGGCAGTCATGAATATGAGAACACCACCTGCAAGCGTAGCCGGAGCCACCAGCGGAAATATAATGGTTCGCAGACGATAGAAAAGTCCAGCGCCTGCAATTCGGGCCGCCTCCTCCAGTGCTCGGTCGATCTGGTGAAGGCCAGCCACCGTTGGCCGCAAGGCCAGCACGAAGAAGCGCGCAAGATAGGCAAACAGGATGATCCAGATCGTATTGTAGAGACTGACACCTACGACCGGAAACGGCTTCAGGAACAATAACAAACATGCAATCGCCAGCACCACGCCGGGCAATGCGTAAGGCATCTCGGCTGCAAAGTTGAGGATCGGCGTCCAGCGTCGTTTGCGCCATGCCAGCATATAGGCAAGCGGGACGGCAAGCAGAATCGCAAAAAGAGCCGCTGCCAGTGAAAGCATTATGCTGTTCACAAAAGCCCGCGCGGCGCCCCCATGTTCAAGCATAACAAAGCGGAAGTTTTCTGACGTTGCGGTCGCAAATGTCAGCGGCACACCATAAGCGGGAACAAGAGCGGACAGCGTGAGCCCAATAAGCGGCAGAAACAGCACAATAATGATGAGCAGCCACGCGGCAATTTCTGCCAACAAACGCCATGAGCCAAGTGCGAAAGGCGCAGATGGCAGCGAGGTTGAAACAATGCGGAAATCACGTCTGCGCGTCGCATAATCCTGTGCCGCGATCCCCGCCATGGCAATCAATCCGATCAGCACAGAAAGCACAGCAACGCTGGACAGCACCGCTGGCCCACCGCCTGCAAGACGTTGATAAATCAACGTGGGCAAAACCAGATAGTTGGACGGAATGCCGAGAAATGCCGGAATGCCGAAATTACCAACGCAGGAGACAAAAGCCAGTGCAGCAGCACCAATGATTGAGGGCGTCATTAGCGGCAGAATGATCGTGCGCAGAACCGTCCATTTACTGGCACCGGCACTTAAGCCAGCTTCGACCAGCTCACGTGGTAGCTTTCGCAGGCCTGCACGCACGATCAGAAATACCAGTGGGCCATATTGCACCCCCAGCAGAAAGATGATGCCCCATACCGAATAGAGCGGATTGCGACTACCGAGCGGTGGAGCCATACCAATGATTTTAAGAAGCTGGCTCGATGGCCCAAACAGCTGCAGCCATGCCAATGCAGTGACCTGCGGGGCAATGAGAAGCGGTGTGACATAAAAAAGAACGAAGACGTTGCGTCCGCGCATGTTTGTGAGGCCGACAAGTAATGCAGCAGCAATACCAAAGACCAGCGCTAGCAACGTTCCGCCAATGCCGATCTGCAAAGAATGCCAGGTCGCTACCCATGTCGATTGATTACCGAGCGTCTCGACTAGCACCGAAGTCGAAAACTTGCCCTGCGGCGCAACGAGCTCAACAAGCAAGCGTGCCATCGGCAAAAGCGACAGCACAGCTACGATCAAGGTTATTCCAATGATCAGGGCCGCATCACGGCCCTGAATATCTCGAAACATGCGCATAAAAACGTCTTGCCTTATCCGCCGAAGAGTTCGGAAAACTGCTTCTTGTCAGCGCCAGTCTGCTCCAGCACCTTCTGAGTGTCGATAGGCATGATATTGATCTTGGTGCCTTCCGGTAGCCAGGCAGGACGACCAACGCCTTCCTTGGCAGGCAGATAACCCTGCTCAAGTGCAAGCTTCTGACCATCATCTGACAGAATGAAGTCCACGAATTTCTTGGCACCATCAACGTTCTTCGCAGTCGCCATAATTGCAACCGGTTCGGTCACGGCGGGCACACCTTCCGATGGGAAGACGAACTCGATTGGCGAGCCTTTTGCTTTTGCATTCAGCGCCATAAAGTCCACGAGAATGCCGTAAGGCTTTTCACCACTAGCAACCGATTTCAGCACAGCACCATTGCCTTTGACGCTTGCCAGTTCATTGGTCTTGAGATTCTTGAAATAATCCCAGCCGAGATCTTTGTTAAGCGCGAAACCACTCAGAAGGTAAGCTGCGGCACCCGAGTAAAGCGGGCTTGGCATAACCACCTGCCCCTTATACTCGGTGGTCGCAAGATCTGCCCAATGTTCAGGCTTCTGGCTCGCACCCGTATTATAGGCGATGCCGGTGGTGATCAGCTTGGAACCGAAATAGGTCTTGTCGGCGTCATAGCTATCCGCTGCAAAACCATCAACCTTGGCGTCCGCATAGGCGAGCAGGCGCCTATCCTTCTTCAGACCTTCCATCGTCACTGCATCGGCGATGAGGAGAATGTCAGGCTGTGGTGCGCCGGCCGAAAATTCAGCCGCAAGCTTGGTGAGAAGTTCGCTCGTGCCCGAACGGAAAATCTGAACATCCGTATCCGGGTTTGCCTTGCGGAAAGCCTCGACGGTCTTTGCCGCGTCTGCTTCAGGCTGTGACGTATAAAGCGTCAGCGTATCGGCCTGAGCGACAGCGATAGAGAGAGCAAGAAGAGCAGGAATGGCACTGGCCCGCTTCAGCATCTTGTTCATGGAGTTGGCTCCTCGAATTTCTGTGTGATTTTCCGCAGTGTGTCCTGCCGCTCCGGCATGACGGCGCTGCATACGGGCCGAAAGGGCGCAGATACTGTCGTATTGAGAAGCGCGATCATTCCTGTTCATGACTCACCTGTCAAACAAGCTCTAAAACATATGCCTCAAAATCGGAACCGATTTTGAAAAGCAAAATGCCCTCCGGCAGTTTTCTATTCTGCAGAAGGGCATCTATCACTTGAATAGATCGATTTCACCTTCCGCATCTCTTCCGACTTGGAAGCGATGCGGATGCCATAACGGGCTTTGGCTTCAATTATATGACAGTGTGAGGCAGCTTTAGATGATTATCCCGGCTGCATGTGCCACCTGTGCACCAGCTTCATAATAGGCTTCACGCAAGCCGCGGAAATTCTGGGCCTTGGGATCGGTGACAGGCAAAGGCAGATCATCCTCGGAAATCGCGCCGGAAACGAGTTCTGCCAGCAAACGTCCGAATACGGTGCCCGGTGCAATACCGCGACCATTATATCCGGAGAAGCCAACCACATTCCGGTCAAGACGATGGAACTTCGGCAGGCTGTCATTGGTCATACCGATCTTGCCATACCATTCGGCTTCAAACTCGACATTTCCGATCTGCGGGAACAGGCGCTTCAACGATTTTTTAGCCCATGCCGTATGAACGGCCGCGCCCGTATTGCGCAACGCTCCAACGCTGCCAAACACCAGACGGCCTTGGCTGTCGAAACGGAAAGACGATAGAACTTCCTTCGTATCCCAAGCGCCCTGACGTTCTGGCAGAATGCTCTTTTTTAAATTGTCGGAAAGCGGCTTGGTCGCCATGTTGAAATAAGGCAGATGCACCAATTCCGCGCGAACCTCTGCCCAAGGCACATTGGTATAGGCATTGGTTGCGACCACAACCCAGTCAGCTGTCACAGTACCTGTGGCAGTCTTCACCACCCACTTGCCATTCTGCTCGGTGGCACCCGTTACCGGGCTTGCCGTATAGATTTGCGCGCCTGCTGCAACCGCTGCATGTGCCAGACCGCGCACATAAGCAAGCGGCTGAATCGTACCGGCCCGCAGATCAAGCAGCGATCCGGCATAGGCTTTCGTGCCAACCTTGGCTTCGGTTTCCTTCGCATCAAGCAGCTTCACATTGGCACCGCGCCGCGCCCATTGCTCATAGCGATCTTCAAGTTCCTTGAGACCGTTCTTGCCAACAGCGCAATGCAGCGTTCCCTGCTTTTCAACTTCACAGCTGATCTTATGCTTCTCAATCAGTTCAAACACCAACTTCGGCGCATTTCCAAGAACGTCGAGCAAACGATCGCCGTGCTTTTGGCCCAGCACACCTGGCAGATCATCAGGCATGACCCACATGCCTGCATTGACCAGACCGACATTGCGACCCGAGCCGCCATAGCCGATTTCGATCCCTTCCAGCACGATTGCTTTCGTGCCCTTTTCCGCAAGATGCAGCGCCGTAGAAAGGCCGGTAAATCCGCCGCCGACAATCACCACATCGGCGGTCAAATCGCCTTTAAGCGTTGTGGTCTTCGGTGCGGCTGGAGCGGTCTTTTCCCAAAGGCCATGAGAGCGCGGATCGTTGAGCATGAACGGCAACCATTTCATATGATGAAAAACAGACGGCATTTATCGCCAAAACTATTTCACGTGCTGGCAGTCTCAAAGACAGCAATATTTATGCAACAATTCATTCCCGTTCGGAATGAACTAAGCCTGAATAGTCTGTGTTGCCGACCTGCCCCGCGATCCACTGACAGAACACCTGTGTCAGCGGGTTCTCAAGCTTGCCTTCGGGAACCACCAGATAATAGTCATTCTCGGTACGCATCGGCTGCTCAAAAAGCATAACCAGTTCGCCGTTACGCAATTCCTGTTCGATCAGATAAAGCGGCAACAGCGCAAAGCCAAGACCTGCGAGAGCAGCACCGATCACCATCGAAAACTGATCAAAGCGATGGCCACGATAGGCAGACTTGCCTTCCACTCCACAGCTTTCAAACCATTGCGCCCACATCTTGGGGCGCGTCGCCAGATGCAGCAGCGGCTCATCTTCCAGCTCTTCCGGGGTTGCCGGATGGCGCGCTTTGAGAAGACTCGGACTTGCAACAGGCACAATCACCTCTGAGCACAGGAAGGCGCAGGTCGCATGTGCCCAGACCGGCTGGCCATAATGGATGGCAAGATCGAAAGGCTGTTCTTCAAAGTCGAAAACGCCGGAACGCGAGGCCACATTGATTGCGATACCGGGATGCTTTTCAATAAAATCTGGAATGCGCGGCATTAGCCAGCGCGTACCAAAGGTCGGCAGCGTTGCCACACTAAAGGAAGAGGTCGATTGCGCAGACGCCATGGCGCGCAACATCGTATCCTCAGTCTGATTGAGCAGACGCCGCACTTCCGGCAGGAACTTTCGCCCTGCGTCAGAGAGGAGAATGCGCTGGCGGATGCGCTCAAACAGCAATACACCGAGCTGGCTTTCGAGATCCTTGATCTGACGGCTGACAGCACTCTGGGTGAGATTGAGTTCATTGGCGGCTTGCGTGAAACTGCCATGTCGGGCCGCACATTCAAACGCCTGTAGCGTGGCAATGTCGGGGATCAGTCTCCTGCTAAGCTTCATTCCAATCTCGCATTAACATAGTTGCGTTCGTCGCGATCATAACGGCAAAACGGCTGATATGATACATTTTCATCATAATCCCGGCATGTTCCTCCCGCAAATAACATGTCCGTCCCCAAGATGACACAAGTTCTACGGAAGCTTTCGCAATGAACGAGCATAAATTCATTTCGCCAGACGCCATTCGCTCTGCGTTCTCAGCAGCGATGTCGGCCATGTATAAGCAAGAAGTGCCTGCCTATGGCACATTGATGGAGCTCGTCGCCGACGTTAACGCCAAGGTTCTGGCGGATGACACTCATCTGCACGAGCGCCTGACGGAAACCGACTCGCTCGAGCGCATTTCCGAAGAGCGTCACGGCGCAATCCGCCTCGGAACGGCTGCTGAACTTTCCATGATGCGCCGCGTTTTCGCTGTCATGGGCATGTTTCCGGTCGGTTATTACGATCTGAGTGCTGCTGGTGTGCCTGTGCATTCCACCGCCTTTCGCCCGATCGACGACGCAGCACTCAAGCATAATCCGTTCCGCGTTTTCACCTCTCTGCTGCGTCTTGATCTGATTTCAGATGAAAAGCTGCGTGAAGAATCGGAAGAGGTCCTTTCCAAACGCAATATCTTCACGCCGGGCGCTATCGCTCTCGTCGAGAAGGCAGAGGCGGAGGGCGGTCTGAGTGATGCAGACGCCAAGGCATTGGTTACGGAAGTTCTCGAAACTTTCCGTTGGCACGACCATGCCAATGTCAGCGCCGATCTGTATCATCGCCTCCACGATGCACATCGCTTGATTGCTGACGTCGTGTCGTTCAAAGGCCCACACATCAACCACCTGACCCCACGCACGCTCGACATCGACGCCGTGCAGGTTCAGATGCCAGAACGCGGCATTAACCCGAAAGCCGTTGTTGAAGGCCCGCCAACCCGCAAATGTGCGATTCTTCTGCGTCAGACCTCGTTCAAGGCACTGGAAGAAGAAGTCTCGTTCATCGGTGAAGATGGCAAGTGGACACCTGGCTCGCATACCGCTCGTTTCGGCGAAATCGAACAGCGTGGCGTCGCTCTCACACCAAAGGGCCGTGCGCTTTACGACAAGCTGCTCAACGACACCCGCGCAGTTGCACGCCCTGCCCCTGATGGTTCAAACTCGGCTGAATATGTGAAGGCACTGAGCGACATCTTTGCGGCTTTCCCTGACACATGGGCTGGCATTCGCGAAGAAGGCCTTGGTTATTTCGCCTATTCGGTCAAGGATGCCGCACGTCTTGCAGCCTTCAGACCAGATACCGATATTGAGACCCTGATCGAAGGCGGCGCAGTCCAGTTCGATCCTATCATCTATGAAGACTTCCTGCCGGTCAGTGCTGCTGGTATCTTCCAGTCCAATCTAGGCGACGACGACGCGCAGGATTTTGTGGAAAGCCCGAACCAGAAGCGTTTCGAGGAAGACCTTGGCGCCAAAGTTCTTAATGAATTCGAGCATTATGCTCGTATCGAACGCGAATCCATCGAAGCTGTACAGGCCCGCCTGAGCGGTCTTGAAGCAGCAGAATAATAATAAAGCAGTTTAAGAGGATAAACATGAACACCGCTGTTAAAAAACTCGACGTGAAAAAAGAAGCCGCTGATCTGCTTTCCAAGCTTGGCGTTGACGCCTCAATCTACACGTCGGGCGACCTCGCTGGCTTCAGCCCGGTCTCCGGTGAACAGATCGCTTCGATCAAGACCCACAGCAAAGAAGACGCAGTCAAGATCATCGACAAGGCTGACGAAGCTTTCCGCGCATGGCGCACTGTTCCAGCTCCAAAGCGTGGCGAACTGATCCGTCTCTTGGGTGAAGAACTCCGCGCTTCCAAGGAAGATCTCGGCCGTCTCGTTTCGCTCGAAGCTGGCAAGATTCCTTCGGAAGGCCTCGGCGAAGTACAGGAAATGATCGACATCTGCGATTTCGCAGTCGGTCTGTCGCGTCAGCTCTACGGTCTTACCATCGCAACCGAACGCGCTGGCCATCGCATGATGGAAACCTGGCATCCGCTCGGCGTTGTCGGCGTTATCTCGGCCTTCAACTTCCCAGTTGCTGTCTGGGCATGGAACTCCGCTCTCGCTATCGTTTGCGGTAACGCAGTTGTCTGGAAGCCATCGGAAAAGACCCTGCTCACCGCTATTGCATGTGACGCAATCCTGAAGCGCGCCATCAAGCGTTTTGGCGATGCTCCAGAAGGTCTGGCTGAAGTCGTACTCGGTGACCGTACTGTTGGTGAAGTTCTCGTTGACAGCCCGAAGGTTCCTGTTCTTTCGGCAACCGGTTCGACCCGCATGGGCCGCGAAGTTGGTCCACGCCTTGCAAAGCGTTTTGCTCGTGCAATCCTCGAACTCGGCGGCAACAATGCCGGTATCGTCTGCCCATCGGCAGATCTCGACATGGCACTCCGCGCAATCGCTTTCGGCGCAATGGGTACCGCTGGTCAGCGTTGCACCACGCTCCGTCGTCTGTTCGTGCACGAAAGCGTTTATGATGCGCTCGTTCCACGTCTTCAGAAGGCTTATGCAAGCGTTTCCGTCGGCTCGCCGCTCGAAACTACTGCTCTCGTTGGTCCATTGATCGACAAGGTTGCATTCGACAACATGCAGAAGGCACTCAAGGAAGCAGCCGCTCACGGCGGCAAGGTGCAGGGCGGCGAACGCGTCGATGCTGGCCATGAAAACGCTTACTATGTGCGTCCGGCTATCGTCGAAATGCCAAAGCAGCAGGGTCCAGTTCTCGAAGAAACCTTCGCTCCGATCCTTTACGTCATGAAGTATTCTGACTTCGACGACGTGCTGACGAGCCACAACGAAGTTGGCGCAGGTCTGTCCTCGTCGATCTTCACGCTCAACCTGCAGGAAGCAGAACGTTTCCTCTCGGTTGAAGGTTCGGATTGCGGCATTGCCAACGTCAACATCGGCACTTCGGGTGCTGAAATCGGCGGCGCATTCGGCGGCGAAAAGGAAACTGGCGGCGGTCGTGAATCGGGTTCGGATGCGTGGAAAGGCTATATGCGCCGTGCGACCAACACCGTAAACTATTCGAAGGCTCTGCCGCTCGCACAGGGCGTTTCCTTCGATATCGACTAATCGGTCTGATTTCGGATCAAAAGAAAACCCCGCTTTTGGCGGGGTTTTTTATTGGCTTAATCTTTGAATTGGCACAACGCATTGACCGATGCTTCACTTAGCCATGCGATTAGCGAGATTGTCGTTATGACGTGCCGAAAATCATGGCCTTTGAGAACCGGCGCGCAGCGTACTTGAGTACGTGAGCACCGGAAGCGCAAAAAGACGGGATTTGCAGGCCGTCAGAGCGGCAATATCAGCCCATACGTTCGGAGGCGAACGACCCGGGAGAGGCCGGGAATACGACGGTGCGATTGCCGTTGAGGAATGAACGGTGATGGATATGCGCGTGAACGGCACGCGCCAAAACCTGCGCTTCGACATCACGTCCGATGGATACGTAATCCGCAGCACTCTGCGCATGGGTTACACGCGCCACATCCTGCTCAATGATCGGACCTTCATCAAGATCAGCGGTGACATAATGTGCGGTAGCACCAATCAGCTTCACACCGCGCTCATAGGCCTGCTTATACGGGTTCGCACCCTTGAAAGACGGCAGGAAGGAGTGATGGATATTGATGATGCGGCCCGACATTTTCTGGCAGAGCGGGTCTGACAAAACCTGCATATAACGCGCAAGAACCACCAGTTCAGTGCCGGTATCGTTGACGATATCAAGAAGGCGCTGCTCGGCCTCTGGCTTGTTAGCCTTGGTTACAGCGACGTGATGGAAGGGAATGTCGTGGTTCACGACGACCTTCTGGTAGTCAAAATGGTTCGACACGACACCGACGATATCGATTGGCAGTGCCCCGATCTTCCAGCGATAGAGGAGATCGTTGAGGCAATGACCAAAACGCGACACCATCAGCAATGTCTTGGTGCGATGTGCATTGTCGTGGAAATCAAAATTCATCTCGAAAGGTGCAGCGATCGGTGTAAAGCCGTCGCGCAAAGCATCAAGCGGCACGCCTTCCTCAGAAATGAAGCTAACCCGCATGAAGAAGCGGCCAGTATCCAAATCGTCAAACTGCGCACTGTCGACGATGTTGCAACCCTTGCCCGACAAATAACCGGAAATAGCGGCAACGATGCCACGCGTGGATTTACAGGTGACGGTCAGGACAAAGTTATGCATCGGACTTCCTCAAAAGCATTCCCAGCAAAAGTACAGAGCGGTTTACGCCGTACATTGCGTAAAAACTAAATGATAGAGCGGTTCGTATTATTCAGTTTAACCAGAACTGTTCTATCGTGCAGGCACAACCACATCGTGATTTCTACTGCACGACGCAGTGCCAGCCATGCCAGAATGCGTAATGCACTGACCGGATTGCGCTATCAAGTGCTTTACGCGGCAGATGTCGTGAATTTGGCCTGCTCGTTATACGGTGGACGTGACCTTGGCGAGATTACGCGGCTTGTCTGGATCAAAGCCCTTGCGGCGCGTCACTGCTTCAATAATACGATAATAGTTGATTAGCGACACAAGCGGGTCGAGATGTCCATTGCCGGTGCTGGCCGATGGTATGCGATAACCTGGCACTTCAGCATTTCCAAATGATACAAGGTTGGCACCAAACGAGCCGAGACGGTTGAGTGCTTCAATGCTTGTTTTCAATGCCTCGTCCCGCGGGATGAAAGAGATAATTGGAAAGCCATCTTCCACCAGACGCATCGGGCCGTGCATCAATTCTGCGAGCGAGAAAGCTTCTGCATGGATGTTCGCCGTTTCCTTGGCTTTCAGCGCCGCTTCAAGCGAAATGGCATAGGCTGTGCCGCGTCCACCTGTGAACAGCGACCGGGCATTGAAAAGCAGATCTTCGACTGTCTCACGGCCTTCGGGCTTCGTCGCAGCGAGCGCTTCCGGCAAGCGTCCCAATCCGACTTGCAATCCTTTGTCCTCGCTTGCCGCAGCGACAACCCCAGACAGTGCGGCCACAGACGCGATGAAAGACTTGGTTGCGGCAACGCTTTTTTCTTCACCAGCGTGAAGTGCCAGAACAATATCGGCAGATTTTGCCAGTGGGCTATCAGTGACATTCACCACCGCGACGGTCGTTGCACCACCACGTTTTGCTGCCTCCTGCACGGCAATGATGTCGGGACTTGCGCCCGATTGCGACACGGTAAAATGCAGACCACCCTCCAGTTTCAGCTTCGCGCCATAAACGGAGGCCACTGATGGACCAATCGAGGCAACGGGAATGCCGGTGGCGATCTCCATCAGATATTTGAAGAATGTAGCCGCATGATCGGAAGAGCCACGTGCAGCGGTCGTGATCACCCAAGGCGAATTTTCAAACAGCCGCCCGATCTCCGCAAATGTTGCCGCCTCTGCTGCAAGAAGTTTCGCCACCACAGATGGCGACTGTTCGGTTTCCTGTAGCATCAATGATGGGGCAGTCTGCATGATCATTCTCCGGAAAAGAAAAGTCTGCACGAGGCAGACTTTCTTCATATCAATGTTGCGGCTGTGGCTCCACCGCCGTTTGTGTGTTTTTTGCGTCAGGTTCCTTGATACGGAACCATGCCACATAGAGCGCGGGAAGGAACAGCAGCGTAATGGCCGTACCGGCAATGATGCCGCCCATCATGGCATAGGCCATCGGCCCCCAGAACACCTCACGCGCAATGGGGATCAGTGCCAGACTTGCAGCTGCTGCTGTCAGCGCAATCGGCCGCATACGGTGCTGACTGGCCATCACGACAGCATCCCAAGGATGAATGCCATCGGTTATATGCTCCTCTACCTGCACGATCAGAATGACCGAATTTCGGATGAGAATACCGATGAGTGCCAACACCCCAAGGATCGCCACGAAGCCAAGTGGCTTGCCACTTGGAAGCAGTGCTGCAACCACGCCAATCAGACCCAGCGGAGCCACTGCCACCACGAGGAACAACCGCTGGAAGCTCTGCAATTGCAGCATCAGCACTGTTGCCATGACGAACAGCATCAGCGGCACCACAGCCGCAATCGGCCCCTGACTCTTGCCACTTTCCTCAACTGTGCCAGCCGTTACAACGGAATAGCCAGCGGGGAGCTTATCGACGAACGCCTTCACCGAAGGTTCAAGTTCTTTGACGATAGTATCCGGCATCGTTTTATCAACGATACCAGCAGCAACCGTTATCGTTGGAATGCGCGAACGGCGATAAATCACCGGCTGCTCAAGCTCGTAGCGGAAATTGGCAATAGCTGCCAGCGGCACCGAACTGCCGTTGCCAGTCGCAATCTGCAGGCTTTGCAATGTGTCGATGGAATCGCGTTCATGCTTCTGCGCGCGAACAATGACATCGATGAGATAAATTGAATCGCGAACCTGCGTGATGCTGATGCCGCCAACAACGCCGTTCAATGTCGTGGCAATATCCTTGGATGAAATGCCAAGCTTCCGCGCTTTATCCTGCATCACGTCGACACGGATAACGCGCCCCGGTTCATTCCAGTTGTAGTTGACAACACCGAGCCGCTTATCAGCACTCATAATGCCAGCAAAATCCTGAGCAATGCCGCGCAGCTTCTGAACATCAGGGCCGGAAATGCGATACTGCACCGGACGCCCGACCGGCGGTCCAAGTTCAAGGAATTTCACAAACGTATCTGTACCCACATAATCCTTGCGCAGAACGTCATCGAATTTCGCTTTCAGGCGATCACGCGCTTCCACATCCTTGGCCACCACCACCATCTGTCCGAAATACGGATTGGCTGGCTGCACATCGAAAGAGAGAATGAAACGGATCGCGCTTTGTCCGACATAGGTACTCCAATGCTCGATATCTGGATTGTCCTTGAGCATTGTCTGTTCAAAACGCTCCATCTGTGCCTTGGTATCGGCAATGGAACTGTTCTGCGGCAGGGTCCAGTCGATCACCAGTTCCGGACGGTCGGACTGTGGGAAGAACTGACGTTCGATAAAGCCCATACCGAACACAGAAACAACGAACAGAGCGATTGTCGTGATAATGGTGATCCACTTATGGCGCATGGCCAGAAGCAGTGTCGTCGAAAAGGCTTTGAAAAAGCGACTGCGCTTTTCCTCATGATGCTTCATTTTCTTAGGAAGAAGCGTCACACCGAGAAGCGGCGCAAACAACACGGCCACAATCCATGAAACGATCAGCGAAACCGCAATCACCACAAAAAGCGTGAACGTATATTCGCCCGCCTGACTGGTGTTGAGACCAATCGGAATGAAGCCCGCGATGGTCACGAGCGTACCCGTCAACATCGGAAAAGCCGTGTGCGAATAAACATAGGTCGCGGCCTTGTTGATGGGGTCGCCCTGCTCCAGCCGGGCAACCATCATTTCCACCGCAATCATCGCGTCATCGACCAGAAGCCCCAGCGCGATAATCAGCGCACCAAGTGACACGCGTTGCAATGAAATATCCATCAAAGACATGGCAAGGAAGGTAATTGCCAGCACCAGCGGGATGGACAGCGACACCACGAAGCCTGCTCGCAAGCCAAGGCTGATGAAGCTCACGGCCAGAACGATCACAACCGCCTCAAACAGTGCCTGCGTGAAACCCGAAACAGCATCTTGAACAACTTCGGGCTGATCGGCCACTTTCAATACATTGATACCAACCGGCAGTTCCGCCTTCACTTCTTGCATCAATGCGTCCAGCTTCTCACCGAACTCAAGCAGATTGCCATTTGGCTTCATGCCAATGCCCAGACCAATCGCATCTTGGCCGTTGACCCGGAAAATCGATGATGGTGGATCGACATAACCGCGCGTGATGGTCGCCACGTCCGACAAGCGGAAGAAACGATCATTCACACGGAGGTTGACCGCACGAAGATCGGCTTCCGAATTGAACTGCCCGCTGACGCGAACGCTGATCCGCTCAGGCCCGGCCTGCACCACACCGGACGGCGTAATGGCATTTTGATCCTGAAGCGCTTTCAGAATGGCCTGCTGATCAAGGCCAAGGGCTGCCACTTGTCGGGTCGAGAACTCGAGATAGATTGCCTCATCCTGCGCGCCAATGAGTTCAACTTTACCGGCATTGGGTATGGTCAGAATTTTCGTGCGTACATCTTCCGCATAATCACGCAGCTGCCGCATCGACAGCCCATCCGCAGTGAAGGCAAAGATATTGCCAAAAACATCGCCGAACTTGTCGTTGTAATAGGGACCATAAACGCCTTCGGGCATGTTTGGTTTGATGTCGTCGAGCATATGACGCACTTCGGACCAGGCTTTTGTGACCTGTTCCTTGCGGACCGTATCCTTCAAAAAGACGAAGACGACCGACTTGCCTGCCGTGGTGACGCTGCGTGTATAATCGAGTGTGTCGAGTTCTTCGAGCTTCTTCTCGATACGATCCGTAACCTGATTCATCGTTTCATCGATGGATGCGCCCGGCCAGTTGGCCTGCACCACCATCGTCTTCACGGTAAATTCCGGATCTTCCGCGCGCCCTAGATCAAGATAGGAGATGAGCCCCGCGACCAGAAAGACGAGCATGAAATACCAGACCAGCGACCGGTGGTTCAAAGCCCAATCAGAAAGATTGAAACCTTTTTTCATAGGCTGCTTCCCTTCGCATCCAGACGGACTTTTTGCCCTTGCTTGAGTTCGTTCACTCCGGCAATCGCCACATAGCTGCCAACTTCAACATTATCGGCAACAAAACTCTCGCTGCGACGTTCGACAACCTGAATGTCTTGGAGGCTTACGGTCTGTGTTTTAGGATCAATGACCCAGATTTCGGTTTTGCCATCTTTCTCAAGCAAAGCCTGTATCGGCAAAATCACGTGGTCTTTTTCCGCTCTTGCAAGCCCCGCCCTGATGGTCGCGCCAAGGCGGAAACCTTCCGGCGGATTCTCAAGCGCGATCCGAACCCGACGTGTACGGGTCTGAGCATCGGCCTGGGGCGCGACCTCGCGCACAGTGCCATTTCCAGTCACCGTCGGATCAGCTTGCAGCTGCACATTAAACGGCGTTCCCGCCACGAAATATTCTGTCATGCTGTCGGGGATATCGAGAACCGCTTCACGAATGTCGGGCCTTGCAACCGTCATCACTGCCTGCCCTGCGGCCACCACCTGACCAACTTCGGCATTGGTGGCTGAAATGACGCCATCAAAATCCGGACTTAAAACAGCATATCCGCGCTGATCTTCCGCCTTGCGCAATCCAGCCTGCGCTTTTTCAAGCCCGGCCTGGGCGCTGTCACGCGCCTGCTTTGCAGCATCATAATCGGCCTGTGAAATATTGTTGCCTTTGAGCAGAATACGCAGACGTTCTTCACTGGCCGCAGCATTGGCATATTGTGCTTCAGCACTGGAAAGATCAGCTTTTGCCGACTGCACCGAAAGATCGAGCGTGGAAGGGTCGAGCATCGCAACCATTTCGTCTTTCTTGACGAGATCGCCCACGATAACCGGGCGCGCAATGATGCGACCAAGAACCCTAAACGCAAGGTCGGTCGAATATCGTGGTTCGATGGTGCCGGCAAAACTGGTCTGGATCGCAGGCTTGGGTGTTGCAATCGTGTAAAGCACCGGGCGAATTGCTTCGGCTTCCGATGATTTGTCATCATCCTTGCCACAGGCCGCAAGTGTTATGAGCGAACCAACAATAGCGAGGCAGCTCAAGAGCTTCATGGTCGGCTTCATTGTGCACCGGCTCCTTCAAGACCCTGCATAATCTCGGTCTGAGCGCCCGAACGAAGCATTTGTGCGCCTTTCGTAACAATGAGTTCGCCAACACCCAAACCGGAAGCAACGATCACTCGTTCTTTTTCATAGGCCAGCACCTTAACCGGCACGAGGGTCGCAACTTGTGTGTCCTTCGCTACGCGCCAGACAGCTGTGCGGCCCGAATCGGACGTCATGGCGCTCCATGGCAGGATCACCACTTGCTGATTTTCCATATGGACAGTGCCCGTTATAGTGGCACCAAGCGCCATCTGTTCAGGCGTATTGGCAATGCCAACTTTCACGCGCACGGTGCCAGTCTGTGCATCAACCACTGGCGAGATTTCGCGAATTTTTCCTTCCGCCTGAACGCTATCATCCGACAGCAAAGCGAGGGTAACGTCCATGCCAATCTTGGCATAATTGACCAGCGTTTCCTGAACATCGAAGATCGCATCACGCGGACCATCTTCGGCAATCGAAAACGCCGTTTGCGCAGCCTGAACCACCTGCCCGGTTTCAATATTGCGGGCCGTCAACACACCCGAAACCGGCGCATGAAGTTCTGTATAGGAAAGCTCATCACGCGCATTGCCAAGCTGGGTTTCAGCATTCATCAACGTGCTTTGCGCCGTGCGGTAAACTTGCTCGGACTGATCGAATTGCGAACGCGTGGTAAACCCTTGTGCAAGCAAGGCTTGCTGGCGTCTGAAACTGGCTTCTGCCTGCACTAGCTGGGCTTGTGCGGCGTCCTTGGAAGCCTGCGCGACGCGCATATTGGATTGCTGCTCGGCATTGTCGATCCGCGCAAGGATTGCACCTTTTTCGACATGCTGGCCGATTTCGACCATACGCTCCACAACCTGCCCATTAACGCGGAACGATACATTGACCAGCGAACGGGCAGCTATCGCGCCCGACAGCGTAAGCTTTGGCTGATAGTCGATTAACTTGCTTTCTGTCACGGCAACAGCAACGACGCCGCTGGTTTCAGCATGAGCATAAAACGCTGAAGCGAGGACCCCTGTTGTAACAACGAGAACGCCCATAATCGCTCGAAGCGCACTATGTGCCGCTTTCACAAGAGGATAAAATTTTGTGGCCATCTATACGATTCTCGCTCTTTTCCTGGAGGGCACAATGCAACCAAAATAATGCTGAGAAAAGCATGCTTTAAAAACATCATTAATCATCATGTTCGCATATAAAAATGCGTCTCTCAAAATAGCTTTGGGAAAACGCTGGAAATCTAAATAATAAATCAGAATAATTTATAGTCGTATTTCTTCAACAAGCCGATTGCCTGTTGCATTCAACTCATAACGTGTGCGCTGCGTCCGTTCATCACGCTGCCGGATGCGGATATAGCCCCCATCAGCGCCAAGAGCTACAACCTCACGCAACACAAGAGCGTGAGCTACTCCAAGTATTCGTGAAAAACTGCGACTGTCCGATGCTATATCAAACGCAAGCGCAGCAATAATACCGGCGCCAAGCCGCGAAATCCTACCCGATGCAGCTTCAAGCGCATCCACCAGTGCCATATACTCGGCTTCTTCCATCAGGCATTCACCGCCTGAACTGGGCGGAAAGAAACGATCACCGATTTTGACGTTGGCGTGTAACTTTCGTCACCGGCACTACTAAGCGGCACCAGCACATTCATTTCCGGGTAATAGCCCGCGATACAACCACGCGGAATATCATAGGGCACAAAGCGGAAATCACGTGCAACGCGTTCAACCCCATCTGCAAAATCACCGACAACATCGGCTCGATCACCCGCTTCAACACCAATGTCCGACATATCAGCAGGGTTCATGAAAACCACCTGCCGCTCGCCATAAACGCCACGATAGCGGTCGTCCATGCCATAAATCGTAGTGTTGTACTGATCGTGACTGCGGAAAGTCTGCAAGACATAGCGTCCGGGCTTTCCACGCGCCTGTTGATGCTCGACGGCCTCTGGCATCGCCCCGCTCCAGAACGTTGCTTTACCGTTAGGCGTTACCCATTCCAGTTCGCGCGCCGTGTTGCGTAAATGGAAACCACGCGGCACACGGACACGCACATTAAAGTCATAGAAATCGGGCAAGACCCGCGAAATATGATCGCGGATAAGGTCGTAGTCATCAGCCAGTTCTAACCAATCGACAGGCTTTGCACCCAATGTTGCATTTGCCATGCCGGCAATGATTGCAACTTCCGAGCGGAGCAACGCCGAAGCCGGGTGGTTGATGCCGCCTGATCCATGCACCATGCTCATGGAATCTTCGACGGTAACAATCTGCGCCACACCTTTGGAATTAAGATCAATCTCGGTGCGCCCGAGACACGGCAAAATGAACGAATCCTGCCCCGGCAAAAGGTGCGAATGGTTGAGTTTCGTTGCGATATGCACGGTCAATCGCTGGCTGGAAAGTGCCTTGATAATCATCGGACTGTCAGGCGTTGCGCGGGCGAAATTGCCACCCAGAGCAATAAAGGCTTTCGCCGATCCATCGAGCATGGCTCCGATCGCACCAAGCACATTGTGCCCCGGTTCGCGCGGCGCTTTGAAACCAAATTCCTTTTCCAGCGCATCCAGAAAGTCGGCAGACGGGCGTTCATTGATTCCGACCGTGCGATCACCCTGCACATTGGAATGGCCACGAACCGGGCACAGCCCCGCGCCTGGCTTTCCAATATTGCCGCGCAGCAGCATGAAATTGGTGATTTCGCGGATCATAATCACCGAATGACGATGTTGCGTGATACCCATCGCCCAGGTGCAGATAACGCGGCCAGCCTGCATGTAAATGTGAGCGGCATGTTCCAGAGACTGACGCAGAAGCCCCGACTGGTCCTCAATTTCGTCCCATGAAGTTGCATCGACAGCTGCACGATAAGCTTCGAATTCCGCCGTATGCTCTGCCAGAAATTCACGATCCAGAACCGACGGTTCACCAGCTGCGAGCGCTGCATCATCAGCCGCAAAGACCGCCTTGGCCATGCCACGGAACGCGGCAAGATCGCCACCAAGACGCGGTTGATAATAATCGCTGGCGATAGCTTCACTGCCGCCATGCATCATTTCAAGCTTGTTTTGCGGATCGGCGAAGCGCTCAAGTCCGCGTTCGCGGACCGGATTGAAGACCACGATCTTGGCACCGCGCTCTGCTGCGCGCCGCAGATCGCCAAGCATGCGGGGATGGTTGGTGCCGGGATTTTGTCCGACTACAAAAATAGCATCGGCTTGCTCGAAATCCTCAAGCAAAACAGTTCCCTTGCCAACACCTACCGATTGTTTGAGCGCCACACCGCTGGCCTCATGGCACATGTTGGAGCAGTCAGGGAAATTGTTCGTGCCATATGCCCGCACGAAAAGCTGATAGAGAAATGCCGCTTCGTTGGATGCACGGCCCGAGGTGTAAAATTCCACACGGTCTGGCGTATCGAAGCTCTTCAATATGTCGCCAATAGCGCCAAAAGCTTCATCCCACTCAACGGCTTCGTATTTGTCGGTTGCTGCATTGTAGCGCATCGGATGCGTCAGACGCCCCGTGTTCTCGAGCGCATAATCGGTCCACGATTGCAGTTCCGAAACCGTATGCTCTATGAAGAACTTCGGTGTTGTGCGTCGCTCGGTCGCCTCCCAGGCCACCGCCTTCACACCGTTCTCGCAGAACTCGAACGACGAGCCGTGCTCGGGATCGCCCCATGCGCAACCAGGACAATCGAAACCGTCTGGCTGGTTGGCCTTGAGAAGAGCACGCGCACCGGTAAGCGGTGCACCGCTGGCAAGCAATTGCTTGCCACAGCTTTTCAATGCACCCCACCCACCTGCAGCACTCGACCGCTTGCCGATGAACTTGGTTCCCGAAGCTTTGCTCATGTCGTCATCCTCAATTGCATAGCTTTTGCGCTCAACGCGTATCACATAACGATGCAATATTTCTCACAATTTCGGCATCCACTATGCGCCAAAAATGGCCAATCGCCGTCGTAAAGACACTACTGGTCACTCCGATATCGCACCGACCATGGAAGCCGACTTTTAATATAGTTGAATTACACAGCCCATTAAATAGAGTGCTCCCCAAAAGTGTGAAACGGTTTGCACTTGATTTCAGGTCAACAATCCTTCATGCGATTGGTAAAGAAAACTGACCACAAGGGGTGGGAGAATGCCGAACATCGTTGAGATTGCCGATCTGAAACGGCTTGCACAACGTCGTGTCCCGAAGATGTTCTTCGATTATGCTGATTCCGGCGCTTGGACTGAGTCTACTTATCGGGCAAACGAAGCTGATTTCGCAAAGATCAAACTGCGTCAGCGCGTGTTGGTCGATATGACCAATCGTTCGCTTGAAACAACAATGGTTGGTGAAAAGGTGGCCATGCCGGTCGCCCTCGCCCCGACAGGTCTCACCGGCATGCAGCATGCCGACGGCGAAATGCTCGCAGCGCAAGCCGCAGAGGCCTTCGGCGTACCATTTACACTGTCGACGATGAGCATTTGCTCCATTGAAGATGTTGCATCCGTGACCAAGAAGCCATTCTGGTTCCAGCTTTACGTGATGAAAGATCGAGAGTTTGTAAAGAACCTGATCAGCCGCGCCAAAGCTGCTGGCTGCTCTGCGTTGGTTCTCACGCTTGACCTTCAAATTCTGGGCCAACGCCACAAGGATCTGCGCAACGGACTTTCGGCTCCGCCAAAGTTTACGCCGAAGCACATCTGGCAGATGGCAACCCGTCCCGGCTGGTGCATGGGGATGCTCGGCACGCAACGCCGTACGTTCCGTAACATTGCAGGCCACGCCAAGAATGTAGCCGATCTCTCTTCGCTGTCCTCATGGACTGCGGAACAATTCGATCCGCAGCTCAACTGGAACGACGTTGCGTGGATCAAAAAACAATGGGGCGGCAAGCTGATTCTCAAAGGCATACTCGACGTTGAGGATGCAAAGATGGCAGCGAAGACCGGCGCCGATGCGATTATCGTGTCGAACCATGGCGGCCGTCAGCTTGATGGTGCGGTCTCCTCAATTTCGATGCTCAAGCCAATTGTTGACGCTGTCGGTGACAAGATCGAAGTACATATGGATGGCGGCGTCCGTTCGGGTCAGGATGTATTGAAAGCCCGTGCCCTTGGTGCGCAGGGTGTCTTCATCGGCCGTCCATTCCTGTATGGGCTTGGTGCAATGGGCAAAGAAGGCGTAACGCTCGCGCTGGAAATCATTCGCAAAGAACTCGATATCACCATGGCGCTTTGCGGCAAGCGCAACATTAACGATATCGATCAATCGATCATCCATTCGGTCGATTTCAAGTAAAAATTGTAGAACCCGGCTCAGGCCGGGTTTTTCAACGCCTGTATCATGGCTTTACCAACTACGAATACTACCTCTAGTTTAGTGTTCACTAATAAGAAGTAACGATAGTTTAAGCATATTCATTTACCATCTTTAGCCAACGGTTCGGGAACCGCGATTATTTCGGTTGGAGTTGGGTAGATGAGATATGTTTCCGCGATAGCGCTCATGGCATGCAGTATGCTGATCAGTGCAAATGGAGCGCACGCTGCTGACATTGTTTATGAAGAACCGGTCGTGGTGGCACCCGTCCCTCTTGCCTCTGCCTGGTATATTCGCGGCGATATTGGCTATAATTTCAAGAATAAGACTGATGGCGATTGGGCATTCTGGAATCAGTTTGATCCACCTTATCGTGGCATCGATGATACTTTGCGCTATGACGATTTCAAACTCAAAGGTGGCGCTTCCTATGGTGTGGGTGTCGGCTATCGTTTCAATGAAATGTTCCGTACCGATGCAACGCTGGATTTCTTCCGTGCAGGCATCAGAGGTCGCACCGATTGCCCAAGCTACGTAAAATCGGCGCTCGGCTTCAACCCGATTGAAGACAATTGCCATTATGAAGACTCTTCGACAGCCAATGTCTGGACAGCAATGGCCAATGCCTATGTCGACCTGCCTAAAATGGGAATGGTAACACCTTATCTCGGCGCAGGACTGGGTGCAGCTTATGTGAAGTACGATACCTGGAAAACCAAGGAAATCTGCTCCATATGCACCTATACCAGCGACAAGGACGGCCTCGACAGCTGGCGCTTTGCCATGGCTCTGATGGCCGGTGTCAGCTACGATCTGACCGATCAGCTCAAGCTTGATCTTGGTTACCGTTATCTGAGGGTGAACGGCGGCAAGGCCTATGGTTACGATGCTGCTGACCGCAGCACAAACCCGTTTGGCAACGTTGAAGGTCCGGGCGCAACTGGAACACAGGCCAAGGACAACGGCTTCAATATCCATACGGTCCGTGCGGGTCTTCGCTACGAATTTCGTTAAAATTGGCTTACTACATAATTTAGAGCGCATCCCGAAAAGTGTGAAACGGTTTTCGGAAAAAGATGCGCGTTAAAACAGATAATTAGAGCGGCCTTTGTGCTCCCAAGAGAGCGCATGGCGCTCGCTCTAGATTCTTTTAACTGTCGCATGTTCGCGAACGTTAAATGAATCCATTTGAGCGCGACATGCTTTAATCACTATCGAAAAGCCCGGCATTTTGTCGGGCTTTTTTATGCTCGTGCAGCCGGTGCTTTTGAGAGAAGCACCGTGCGGATTGCAAAGCTTGAATGAATGCGCGCAACGCCGGGCAGACGTGATAGAATTTCCTTGTGAATGATTTCATAGGAGGCCGCGTTTTCTGCTTCGACCCGCAGGATGTAATCAGCATCCCCGGTCATCAGGTAGCATTCCTGCACTTCCGGATGGCGGCGCACAGCTTCTTCAAAACGATTGAGATATTCTTCCGTTTGGCGATCCAACGTGATGCGAACGATTGCAACCAGCCGCTCATCGCCCCCAGAAGAACCGACAATCGCGGTATAACCGCGAATAACACCGCTTTCCTCAAGTATCTGCACGCGCCTGAGACAGGCCGACTGCGAAAGGCCAACTTCGCTGGCAAGCTGGCTGTTTGTCATACGGCCATCGCGTCTTAAAGAACGGATGATATTGCGGTCTATGCTGTCCAGTGTCGCCATGAATATTCTTCGAACAATGAGCTAATAAGTGCGTAAATCATGCTAATTTTCGCATAATCTACGACAAAATGCAAAAACATTCGAATAGTCTTCGACTATCATGGTCTCTATTGCTTTGGGGGCAAGGAATAGCGACCAGTCAGCCGCAAAAGCCCGACACCTAAACAATGTGCTTTTGGGAGGAAGCGGATTAAATTCCAGGCATCCCACTAACAAACCGAGCGCACTGGAAATGACCGATATGTCGATGCATTTTTCTCAAACGGAACGAGACCTCGCCGCAGGCGGTGTTCTCACCATCGACTTGGCAGCCCTGCGTCACAATTACTCGACGATTGCAAAGCGCATCGCGCCAACCCGCGCAGCTGCTGTTGTCAAAGCTGACGCTTATGGCTTGGGCGCCGACCGCGTAGCGCCAGCTTTCTATGACGCAGGCTGCCGCGATTTCTTCGTCGCCCATCTTGGCGAAGCAATTACGCTCCGCCCTTTTCTCAATCCTGATGCGACGCTTTATGTGTTGAACGGCCTTCAGCCCGGCACGGAAGCTGCCTGCGCACGTGAGAACATCCTGCCTGTTCTCAACTCACTGGAGCAGATTGAAAACTGGTCGGCACTTGCCGCAAGCCTCAACGAAAAACTGCCCGCTCTGCTGCAAATCGATACCGGCATGTCGCGCCTTGGTCTGTCAGCCAAAGAACTTGATCAACTGGTCGATGACCAGCATCTGCTTGACCATATCGATGTAAAATTCGTCATCAGCCATCTTGCAAGCGGCGATGAACCGGAAAACCCGGCAAATGCCCGCCAGCTTGCGGCCATGAATACAGCTCTCGCACGTTTGCCAAACCTGCCTGTGGCCTTTTCAAATTCCGGCGGCTGTTTCCTTGACAACACCTATCACTACAATCTCGCCCGTCCCGGCGTAGCCCTCTATGGCGTCGGTCCTGAAAGGGGCGAGAATCCTATGAAGCCGGTCCTTGAGCTATCAGCGCGTGTTATCCAGGTGCGTGACATCGATAAGGGTGCGGCAGTCGGTTATGGCGGCACATTCGTAGCAAGCAAGCCTATGCGGATTGCAACCATTGCGGTCGGTTATGCCGATGGTTGGTTCCGCGCTTTGAGCAACAAAGGCTCGGCTTTCTATGGCGACACGCGCCTGCCGATTGTTGGTCGTGTTTCGATGGATTCGATCACGCTCGATGTAACAGCACTTCCAGAAGACACGCTCAAGCTCGGCAGTCTGGTCGAACTCGTCGGACCACATCAGCGGCTCGAAGATGTAGCGCGGGATTGTGACACCATTCCTTATGAAATCCTGACTTCGTTAGGCCACCGCTATACCCGCGTTTACGTCGATAGCGAAACTGGCACACACGCATAATAATAAGAG
The DNA here is from genome assembly GCF_029909885.1 of Ochrobactrum sp. AN78. Classification (NCBI taxonomy): domain Bacteria; kingdom Pseudomonadati; phylum Pseudomonadota; class Alphaproteobacteria; order Hyphomicrobiales; family Brucellaceae; genus Ochrobactrum; species Ochrobactrum sp. AN78. The sequence goes on along the minus strand of NZ_JASAMU010000001.1, from coordinate 149,237 downwards.
GCGAACATGCAGATCACCATTCTCGGCAGCGGCGTCATCGGCGTCACCAGCGCCTACTATCTGGCCAAGCTTGGCCATGAAGTCACTGTCGTTGACCGCGAGGAAGGTCCTGCACTGGAAACCAGCTTCGCCAATGCCGGGCAGGTTTCGCCGGGCTATGCATCGCCATGGGCAGCACCCGGCGTTCCTATGAAAGCCGCCAAGTGGCTTTTCCAGAAACATGCACCGCTGGTTCTCCGCCTGACCACAGATCCAAAGCAATATAGCTGGCTGTTGCAGATGCTCGCGAACTGCACCGAGAGTCGCTACAAGATCAATAAAACCCGCATGGTTCGTGTGGCCGAATATAGCCGCGATTGCCTTGTCGCACTGCGCGAGGAAACCGGCATTCAATATGACCAGCGCACACAGGGCACTTTGCAGCTGTTCCGCGAGCAGTATCAGCTCGACGGCATCGGCAAGGATATTGAAGTTCTGCGTCAGGATGGCGTGCCGTTTGAAGTGCTCGACCGCGAAGATTGCGTGCGGGTTGAGCCTGCTCTGGCCCGCGCCAGAGACAAGTTCGTCGGTGGTCTGCGCCTGCCCCATGACGAAACCGGCGATTGCTTCAAATTCACCAATGAACTGGCCAAAATCGCCGAAGGCCTTGGCGTCAAATTCCGCTTCGGCGTCGACATCAAATCGCTGCTGATCTCTGGCGGCAAGGTTTCCGGCGTTGAGACTTCGGAAGGTGTTCTGACGGCTGATCGCTATGTCCTGGCACTTGGCAGCTACACGCCCGCTCTGGTCAAGTCGCTTGGCCTGAACGCTCCGATCTATCCGGTCAAAGGCTATTCGATCACGGCTCCGATCATCAATGAAGAACTGGCTCCGGTCTCGACCGTGCTTGATGAAAGCTACAAGATTGCCATCACCCGCCTTGGCGACCGCATCCGTGTGGGTGGCATGGCCGAAGTCTCCGGCTTTACCAAAGACCTGCCGGCTGCACGTCGCGCAACGCTCGATCTGTCGGTGAGCGACCTGTTCCCTGGTGGCGATCTCAAGGCTGCAACCTTCTGGTCTGGACTGCGTCCGATGACCCCGGATTCAACGCCGATCATCGGTGCAACACGCTACGACAACGTGTTCATCAATGCGGGCCATGGCACACTTGGCTGGACCATGGGACCAGGCTCAGGCAAGCTGCTTGCTGACCTCATATCCGGCAACACACCGGATATACGCGCCGACGACCTTAGCATTGCGCGATATAATTGAGCTGTTCACTCAGCCAATCATATGGCGCAGCAATCCGGCCGATGCAATCGCCACAACGACCGTAACGAGCATCGGAAACCGTGTTGCGGCGGCAATTGTCAGCGCAAGTGCAATCATATCGGCTGGATTGCCGGTGAAAAACTCTGGCGCAATAACGCTGATCAGCACGCAGCCGGGCGCGCTTTCCAGCAGCATCTGCGCTCGCGGGCTCAAAGTGCGATTTCGAAGAAAAATGTAGCCGCCGATGCGGGTCATGTAAGTGACCGACGCCATCAGCAATATGGTCAGAGCGTGGATAGGATCGATCATCATTCTGGCTTTGCCTGCTTCCATGCCACGATCAGGCCAGCAGCGACACCCGCTGGCACATACCAGGCGCCAGGAATGCTCAGATAGGTTATGCCCGCAACAATAAGGCTCACGAGCCATGGCAGAGCGGCAACCGGCCCCTTCCACATGCTGGCAAGAATAACGATAAAGACTGCTGGAAACGCCATATCGAAGCCGAAGCGGTTCACGTCACCAAGAACCGGACCAACCAGCGCGCCGACAGTCGTGAAGAAAATCCAGGTTGCGTAAAGGCCAAGTGCGGCGCCAAAATAATAGCGAATGCTGAAACGGTTGCCTGACTTGCGCGCATCAGCAAGTCCCATGGCCCAGCTCTCGTCACACATGAAGAACAGCGTCAGAAAAGCCTTGCGCTTCGGCAGATGCTTGATAAGCGGCGCAAGCGCTGCACCCATCAGGAAATGCCGACTATTGACCAGAAATGTGATCGCGACAATCAGCAGGATATGCGGCGGAGACGTCCAAAGTCCAATGGCAGCAAATTCCGAACCACCGCCAAAATTCAGACCGGTCATCATCGGCACTTCAACCGGGCTCAGACCCTTTTGTGTGGCCTGTGCGCCCAAGAGCAGTGCGAACGGAACAAAACTCAGACAGACGGGAATGGCTTCCCGCAGGCCGCGCAGGCCTTCAGATCGCCGGGAGACGCCGCTTTGCCCCTCGACAAAATCCATACTACGCATCGACTATTTCCTTTTTGAAGAGCAACAATGCGCTCATTCCGAACCGGGAAAATACGTCAATTCGTGCAGATTATTGTTGCTTTTACGCTCTTAATACACAAAATATTGGCTGTAAATATCAACAATATGTCATTAGGCGCATTATAATGCCAACATCAATTGATGCAATTGATCGTGCCATCCTCCGGGTACTCCAACAGGAAGGTAAGATTAACAACACCGAACTTGCCGAGCGTGTTGGCCTTTCCCCTTCCCCGTGCCTTCGCCGGGTGAAGCAGCTGGAAGATGCTGGCTTCATCGAACGCTATGTCGCTCTGGTCGATGCTGCGAAGCTCGGAATGGGCTTCACCGTTTATGTGCGCATATGGCTGACAGGCCAAGATGAAGAGACTGTCACAAGCTTTGTGAAGGCGATTGAAAAGCTGCCGCAGATTGTCGAATGCCATTTGATGGCGGGTGATTGCGATTTTCTGCTGCGCGTCATTACGCCTGATCTGGAAGGTTTCAGGAAATTCCAGATGGAATATATCGGCAAGATAAAGGGCGTTCGGAATATAAAATCCGAAATCCCGATGCAGCAGATAAAGCGCTCATGGGTCGTGCCGCTATAGGCACTTTGGGCAACGGATTAGAAACTTGGTGGTGTGCAGGCGCTTACCACCTCGCAAGCCACCGGCCCCACGCATTTGAACCGATGCGGCAGCTTGCTTGAGAAGTAATAGGCATCGCCCGGCCCCAAGATTCGGCGCTCGCTGCCGACCGTCACTTCGATGCGACCGGAAATGACGATGCCCCCCTCTTCACCTTCATGCATGAGCAGAACTTTGCCGGTATCCGATCCCGGCTCGTAGCGCTCTTTGAGGATTTGCAACGAGCGCGAAAACAGATGATCACCCACCTGCCGATAGGAAATTGGCCCCTTGCCGATCTCCACCAGTTCATCCGCCTGATAGAAGACCTTGTGCGGCGCATCCGGCTCAAGCGCAAAAAACTCGGCCATTCCGATAGGAATTCCATCCAGAATGCGCTTTAATGCACCAACCGACGGATTGGACTGATTGGCCTCGATCAGCGATATGGTGGAATTGGTTACGCCAGCACGTTTTGCAAGCTCTCGCTGAGACAGATTCTGCCGCATTCGCACATAGCGTAGCCTGCCTCCGATATCGATGCTCATCGACGGTTCCCCTTATTGTTTATGATGTTCGATATATCACAAACTTTTATTTCAAAGCACGTAGTTTCAATAAGTTAAATTTATAGAGAAAAGGACTTGTTGCCTTCGATAATGCATGGCCTCCTGTTCTCAAAATAGGAGGTCTTAATGCTTAACAACACCAACGCGCCAAGTCTTGATAACTTCTGGATGCCGTTCACGGCGAACCGCCAGTTCAAGGCCGCCCCACGCCTGCTCGCAAGCGCTTCGGGCATGTATTACACCGATGTCGACGGCCATCAGGTTCTGGATGGCACGGCTGGCCTTTGGTGCTGCAATGCCGGTCATGGCCGCAAGCAGATCACTCAGGCCGTTGAACGCCAGATCTCGACCATGGACTTTGCGCCGACCTTCCAGATGGGCCACAACGTCGCTTTCGACTTTGCCGAAAAGCTCGCAGCCATTGCGCCCGGCGGCCCGGATGCCAAGCTTGATCGCGTGTTCTTCACCAATTCCGGCTCGGAATCGGTCGATACCGCACTGAAGATCGCCATCGCCTATCAGCGCGCCATTGGTCAGGGCACCCGTACCCTCATCATCGGCCGTGAAAAAGGTTATCACGGCGTTGGCTTCGGCGGCATTTCTGTCGGCGGCCTCGTCAACAACCGCCGCTTCTTCCCGCAGATTCCTGCCGATCACATGCGCCATACGCTCGATATTGGCCGCAATGCATTCTCCAAGGGCTTGCCAGAACACGGCATTGAACTCGCCGACGATCTGGAACGTCTGGTTCAGCTGCACGGCGCAGAAAAGATTGCCGCCGTCATCGTTGAGCCAATGTCCGGCTCTGCCGGTGTTGTGCTTCCGCCAAAGGGCTATCTCGAACGCATTCGCGCGACCGCTGACAAGCACGGCATTCTGGTGATCTATGACGAAGTCATCACCGGCTTCGGACGCCTCGGCACACCATTTGCGGTTGATTATTTCGGCGTTGTTCCTGATCTCGTCACCACCGCCAAGGGCCTCACCAACGGCGCAATCCCGATGGGTGCAGTTTTCGCCAGCCGCACAGTACATGATGCGCTGATGACCGGCCCGGAAAACGCCATCGAGCTCTTCCATGGCTACACCTATTCCGGCCATCCGGTTGCCTGTGCTGCCGGTCTTGCCACGCTTGAAATCTACGCCGAAGAAGGTCTTTTGACCCGCGGCGCAGAACTGGCCGAGCATTGGCAGAACGCACTTCATTCGCTGAAGGGCGCGCCAAATGTCATCGACATCCGCAACTTGGGCCTCGTTGGCGCAATCGAACTGTCGTCACGCGAAGGCGCCATCGGCGCACGCGCTTACGATGTCTTTGTCGATTGCTTCAAGAAGGGTCTTCTGATCCGTGTGACCGGCGATGTGATCGCGCTTTCGCCACCGCTCATCGTGGAAAAGGAACAGATCGACACAATCGTTTCCATGATCGGAGATGCGCTTAAACGCGCGGCCTGATCACCACCCAGATCGAGCCGCAACTTGGCCGCCGCTTTCCTCTGCGGCGGCTTTTTTCATGAGCATTTCTAACAAAACCGCAAAGCAATTTCACAATATAGCTTGCAAAAACAATTAGATAGAGAATTTGCGGCCTTGTACGTAACCAGAACTGCTCTATGAATCACATTCTGCGGAAAGTGGTCCAAGGGATTCTGCACATTATCATTTTAGCGGCCACTAAGTGCGAAGCCACCAAAAGCGTAATAACGTTACATTACATCACTCAAACTAACTCTGAGAAGGCGTAAACTTCGCCACAAGCGCATGACTATCACCGGGATAGGTGAAGCGCACATGCGTCACCGGTTGATCGGCATTCCATGTCTGGCGCTCGACGACAAGACAGGGCGAACCGGCAGGCACGCCAAGCGTCGCAGCGTTTTCCTCGGTTGAGACAACCGCGCGGATGGAATGCTGCGCATTGCTCCACGGCACGCAGGAAACAAGCCATGGACCGGGTGACTGCTCCGCAAAATTAGTACTGGCTGCACTTGGCACAGCATCGAGACTGATGAAGCGTTCTTCCAGCGCAAAGACCCGCTTCCCAGCATAATGACGGCAGACAAGTTCGATCAGCGGCGTGTGTCGCGGCATGTCAATATGGCGTGCATCGGCAGGGCCACTCAACCGCTCGTTTCGTTTCAGCAGCTCAAAACGATAAGGCACGCCAAGCGCTGCAACCTCGTCGCGAATATCATGGATTTCAAGAATCGCGGCTTGCGACTGCGGGAAGGAAACAAAGCTGCCCGAACGGCGCTTTCGCTCAATCAGACCGGCTTTTGCCAGCTGCGTCAGCGCCTTGTTCACGGTCATGCGCGAGCAATTATAATAGTCGGTCAGCTCGTGCTCAAACGGGATGCGATGACCGGGCTGCCATTCGCCAGAAATAATGCGCGTTTCAATATCATCCAGAATACGCTGATGCAGCGATATCGTAGCTTCGCTTTGTCTGGATGAAATATCCTGCACTTTGTTCCCTTTAATTAGTTCAGCAATTCGCCGATTGCTTTCTGGAAAGCACGCTCTGCCGCATCGCGCAAGCGGTGATGTCCACGCTCCACCTGTTTCACGCCGCGCACCCACACATCAGAGGCACGCGCACGACCGGCAAAAATCCAGCCATCGAGAACCGCATCCCCTTTCGCATGGGGCAAACGCTCAACATCAAGCGATACAAAATCTGCCGAAGCACCCTGTTTCAAGCCATCGCCTTCGCGACCCATGGCAACATTGCCGCCTGCCAATGCACCATCAAACAAGGCTCGTCCGGTTGAGCCTTCATTTTTCGCCAGAACATTGCGCGCGCGATGCAGCAAACGCTGCGAATATTCATACTGCCGCAACTCATCGCCAATGCCTATCAGCACGTTCGAATCCGACCCGATGCCGAACTTGCCGCTCGCGGCAGCAAACGCTGCTGCATTGAAAGTGCCGTCGCCGAGATTGGCCTCCGTCACCGGACAAAGACCCGCAATCGCACCAGCCTCGGCCATGCGCACGGTTTCCGCATCGGTCATGTGCGTTGCGTGAATGAGGCACCAGCGCGACGACAATTCCTGATGGTCAAGCAGCCATTCGACAGGTCGCTGCCCAGACCACGCAATGCAGTCCTCAACTTCCTTTACCTGCTCGGCAATGTGAATATGCACTGGCGCGTCGGGCAAAAGCTTCGCTGCAAATGTCAGCTCATCCGGGGTGACCGCACGCAGGCTGTGGGGCGCCACGCCAAGCACAGCACCGTCGAAGCCAGAAAGAGCCCTCTCGCAGCCCTCGATCAGCCGCGCAAAACTCTGCTGATCGTTGATGAAACGGCGCTGGCCCTCGTTGGGATCGGCACCGCCAAAGGTCGAATGTGCATAAAGCACCGGCAACAAGGTCAGACCGATGCCAGCAGTTTGCGCTGCTGCGACAATGCGGTCCGCCATTTCCGAGATATTGCTGTAAGGCGTGCCGTCGCGATCATGATGCAGATAATGAAACTCACCAACGCGGGTAAACCCGGCTTCCAGCATATCGACATAGAGCCGCAACGCGACTGCTTCCGCCTGTTCCGGCGTCATGGTCAGCGCGAACTTATACATGATCTCGCGCCAGCTCCAGAAACTGTCAGCCGATGGGCCGCGCCGTTCAGCAAGGCCAGCCATGCCATATTGAAACGCGTGGCTGTGAAGGTTTGGCATCCCCGCTACGATCACCTCATAGCGCTCGTCTCCCGTTTTGGCTTCAACGCCAATCTCGACAGAAGCAATTTTTCCCTGAGCTAAACCAAGCCGCACATCCTCTGCCCAGCCCGTATGCAAAAGTGCCTGACCAGCGTGGATAAATTGTGTTTTTGGGACTGCGGCTGACATTCGGCGAAGCTCCTCATTCCGCCCAATTTACCCACCCATTTTTCAACAGATAGCAATTGGATGCATTTTTTCTCTTGGCGGTTCCGTTAATATGTATATACATTATTGAAAACCAGGGGAAGCGAGAAAACGCTCATGACACAGAAATCGAACTTCGTTTTAACGCAGGCACGCATCGCCACTCTATCGGAAAAGGCAGATGGACTTGGTTTGATCGAAGCTGCAGCAATTGTCGTCAAAGATGGCAAAATCGCTTATGTCGGCGCAGAAATTGATCTTCCTGCTGAATATGCCTCGCTTGAGAAGATTGACTGCGAAAACCGTCTGATCACGCCCGGTCTGATCGACTGTCACACGCATCTGATCCACGCAGGCAATCGCGCGCATGAATTTGAGCTGCGCCTGAATGGTGCCACTTACGAAGAAGTTGCCCGCGCGGGCGGCGGCATTGTTTCCTCAGTTAAAAACCTGCGTGCGGCCAGCGAAGATGATCTGGTCCGTGAAACCCTGCCCCGCCTCGATGCGCTGATTGCTGAAGGTGTTACGACGGTTGAAATCAAATCGGGTTATGGTCTCGACCTGACAAGCGAAGCAAAGTCATTGCGTGCGGCTCGCCGTCTTGGGCATGAACGCGATGTCGCTATTCGCACGACCTTCTTGGGCGCACACGCTCTGCCGCCGGAAATGAATGGCGACAAAACGGCTTTCATCGACAAGATCGTCAACGAAATGCTGCCTGCTATTGCGAGCGAAAATCTCGCCGATGCAGTGGACGGATTCTGCGAAGGCATCGCCTTCCTGCCTGACGAAATCGCACGCGTTTTTGATGCCGCAAAGGCTCATGGCCTTCAGGTCAAACTCCACGCAGACCAGCTTTCCAATCTGCATGGCGCAGCTCTGGCTGCATCTTACAATGCGCTGTCTGCCGATCATCTTGAATATACCGATGCGGAAGGTGCAGCCGCCATGGCAAAGGCCGGAACTGTCGCAGTTCTGCTTCCCGGCGCTTATTATTTCATCCGCGAAACGCAAAAGCCCCCCGTCGAGCTTTTCCGTGCGGCTGGCACAAAGATGGCACTCGCCACCGACAACAATCCCGGCACTTCGCCGCTGACCTCGCTGCTGCTCACCATGAATATGGGCGCAACCCTGTTCCGCATGACGGTTGATGAATGCATTGCAGGCGTCACCCGCGAAGCAGCCCGTGCTCTTGGTGTACTCGACAAGACCGGAACGCTTGAAGTCGGCAAAGACGCTGATCTCGCCATCTGGAGTGTCGAGCGTCCGGCAGAGCTTGTTTATCGCATTGGCTTCAACCCGCTCTGGAAGCGGGTTTTCAAAGGCCAAATTTAATCAGAGTTTATTTCAACGCGCATCTTGTCCGAAAACCGCTTCACACTTTTCGGGATGCGCTCTTATGGAGCTTTCCATGTCCCTCGTTCTTCGTCCCGGCAGCGTTTCGCTTGGCATACTTGAACAAATCTATCGCGGCAATCTCGCCGCCCGCATTGATCCGTCCTTTCATAAGGGCGTTGAAAAGGCAGCGGCACGCATCGCCGAAATCGCCGCGGGCGATGCGCCGGTTTATGGCATCAATACTGGCTTTGGTAAGCTTGCCTCTATCCGTATTGCTCCCGAAGACGTGGCAACACTTCAGCGCAATCTCATTTTGTCGCATTGCTGCGGCGTCGGCGAACCGCTGAGCGAAGACATCGTGCGCCTCATCATGGCGCTGAAACTCATTTCGCTTGGCCGTGGTGCATCGGGCGTGCGGCTCGAACTCATTACACTCATCGAGGCCATGCTTGAAAAAGGCGTGATACCAATGATCCCGGCCAAGGGTTCGGTTGGTGCTTCTGGCGATCTCGCACCGCTTGCTCATATGGCAGCGACCATGATCGGCGAAGGTGAAGCCTTCTATCAGGGCGAACGCCTGCCATCTGCTGACGCGCTCAAGAAAGCGGGCCTCAAGCCCGTCGTTCTGGCGGCTAAAGAAGGTCTCGCACTCATCAACGGCACACAGACCTCTACTGCACTCGCATTGGCCGGTCTGTTCCGCGCGCATCGTGCATTGCAGGCAGCCCTTGTCACCGGCGCGCTTTCGACCGATGCGGCGATGGGTTCAACTGCCCCGTTCCATCCGGATATTCACACCCTGCGCGGACATCAGGGCCAGATCGATACGGCTGCAGCACTGCGCAATCTCCTTTCCGGCTCGGTCATTCGCGACAGCCATCTTGAGGGCGACCAACGCGTGCAGGACCCTTATTGCATCCGCTGCCAGCCACAAGTTGACGGTGCCTGTCTCGATATTCTGCGTCAGGCCGCTCGCACGCTGGAAATCGAAGCCAATGCCGTTACTGATAACCCGCTGGTTCTCTCCGATAACAGTGTTGTCTCAGGTGGTAACTTCCATGCCGAACCTGTTGCTTTCGCAGCCGACCAGATCGCGCTTGCCGTGTGCGAAATCGGCGCGATTGCCCAACGCCGTATTGCACTTCTGGTCGATCCAGCGCTGTCCTTTGGTCTGCCCGCCTTCCTTGCCAAAAAGCCGGGCCTCAATTCCGGCCTGATGATTGCGGAGGTAACCTCCGCAGCACTGATGAGCGAAAACAAGCAGATGGCGCATCCGGCATCGGTTGATTCCACACCAACTTCCGCCAATCAGGAAGATCATGTTTCCATGGCTTGCCATGGGGCGCGCCGCCTGTTGCAGATGACTGAAAACCTCAACGCCATTATTGGCATTGAAGCACTGACCGGCGCGCTCGGCGTTGAACTGCGCGGCCCACTCGAAACCAGTCCAGAACTGAAAAACGCCATCGCCGTTCTGCGCGCGCATGTGCCTACGCTCGACGTTGATCGCTACATGGCCAACGATTTGGCAAGCGCAAGCTCCATCATCGCCGATGGCTCTTTTACCGGCAGCATCAGCGCAAACATCCTGCCTGCACTGGAGGCCTGATATGAGCGCCTTTGAACTCCATCAGGGTTCATCACCCGTCATTCTCGGCCTGCCCCACACCGGAACAGATGTGCCGGAAGACATCTGGGCACGGCTCAATGACAATGGCCGCATTCTCGCCGACACCGACTGGCATATCCATCAGCTCTATGACGGGCTGCTGGACAATGTCACGACCGTCCGCGCCACCTTTCATCGCTATTGCATCGATGCCAATCGCGATCCCGAAGGCGTCAGCCTCTATCCCGGCCAGAACACCACGACACTGATCCCGACCACCGACTTCGATGGCCTTGCCATCTGGAAAGACGGCGAAGCGCCTAAAGAAGCGGATATTGCTGACCGTATCAGTCGCTTTCACAAGCCTTATCACGATGCGCTTTCAGCCGAAATCGAACGCGTGAAGGCGATCCATGGCGTGGCGATCCTTTATGATTGCCACTCGATCCGCTCGCATATTCCGTTTCTGTTTGAAGGCAAACTGCCTGATTTCAACATCGGCACAGATTTAGGCAAAACCTGCGATCCGAAGATCGAAGCCGCTGCGGTGAAAGTGACTGCCGGTGCCACCGGCTACACGTCCATTCTCAATGGCCGTTTCAAAGGCGGCTGGACGACCCGTCATTATGGCAGGCCCGAAACCGGTGTCCATGCCATCCAGATGGAACTGGCGCAATCAACCCATCTCGAAACGGAAGCGGTGCCCTTCGCCTATGATACCGCCAAGGCTGAACCGCTGCGTATTCATCTCAAAACCCTTTTGCAACGGCTGCAAACAATAGCCGTCCAACTATAATTTCGAGGAGAACACTGTGTCCAACCCACGTCATAATGAACGCGACGTTCGTGCTCCACGCGGCACCGAACTCAACGCCAAGAGCTGGCTCACCGAAGCGCCGCTGCGTATGCTTATGAACAATCTCGACCCCGATGTTGCCGAACGCCCGCATGAGCTGGTTGTCTATGGCGGCATTGGTCGCGCTGCCCGCACATGGGACGATTTCGACCGCATCGTCGCAACACTAAAGACGCTCAACGACGACGAAACCCTGCTGGTGCAGTCAGGCAAGCCGGTCGGCGTGTTCCGCACCCACAAGGATGCGCCGCGCGTTCTGATCGCCAATTCCAACCTCGTGCCGCATTGGGCAACTTGGGATCATTTCAACGAACTGGATAAGAAGGGCTTGGCCATGTATGGCCAGATGACCGCCGGTTCGTGGATCTACATCGGCGCACAAGGCATCGTTCAGGGCACCTATGAAACCTTCGTGGAAGCCGGTCGCCAGCATTACGATGGCAACCTCAAGGGCAAGTGGATTCTGACAGGCGGTCTTGGCGGCATGGGCGGCGCACAGCCACTTGCGGCCGTTATGGCTGGTGCCTGCTGTCTGGCCGTTGAATGCGACGAAACCCGCGCCGATTTCCGCCTGCGCACCCGCTATGTCGATGAAAAGACCCACAGCCTCGATGAAGCCTTGGCCAAGATCGACGAATGGACCAAAGCAGGCGAAGCCAAGTCTATTGCACTGATCGGCAATGCCGCTGATGTTTTCCCGGAACTCGTCAAGCGCGGCGTGCGCCCAGACATCGTCACAGACCAGACCTCCGCGCATGATCCGGTGCATGGCTATCTGCCAATCGGCTGGAGCGTTGCTGAATGGCGTGCAAAGCAGGAGAGCGACCCGAAAGGCGTTGCGAAAGCTGCCCGCGCTTCGATGAAAGTGCAGGTTCAGGCTATGCTCGACTTCTGGAATGCAGGCATTCCAACCGTGGATTATGGCAACAATATCCGCCAGATGGCACTGGAAGAAGGTCTGGAAGACGCTTTTGCCTTCCCCGGCTTCGTGCCTGCCTATATCCGCCCGCTGTTCTGCCGCGGCATTGGACCTTTCCGCTGGGCTGCTCTCTCCGGCGATCCGGAAGATATTGCCAAGACCGACGCCAAGGTGAAGGAACTGCTGCCAGACAACAAGCACCTGCACAACTGGCTCGACATGGCGAAGGAACGCATCGCGTTTCAGGGCCTGCCAGCACGCATCTGCTGGGTTGGTCTCGGCGATCGTCACCGCCTCGGCCACGCTTTCAACGAAATGGTCCGCAATGGCGAACTGAAAGCACCTATCGTCATTGGTCGTGACCACCTCGATAGTGGCTCGGTTGCATCGCCAAACCGCGAAACCGAATCCATGAAAGACGGCTCGGACGCCGTATCCGACTGGCCACTGCTCAATGCGCTGCTCAACACCGCATCGGGCGCAACATGGGTATCGCTCCATCATGGCGGTGGCGTCGGCATGGGCTTCTCTCAGCATTCGGGCATGGTCATCTGCTGTGACGGCTCCGAAGATGCCGACCAGCGCATCGGACGCGTATTGTGGAACGATCCGGCAACCGGCGTCATGCGTCATGCCGATGCGGGCTATGAAGAAGCGCTCGATTGGGCAAAGCAGCAGGGTCTGCGTCTGCCGGCCATCCTGGGTAATTAATCCATGCACATCTTACGCAGCACCGACCACAAACACATGCCGTGGAAAAACGGCGGCGGTGTAACGGTTGAAATTGCGATCAGTCCTGAAAATGCGTCAGTCGATAATTTCGACTGGCGCATTTCCACAGCAACCGTTGCCAATGACGGCCCGTTTTCGGTTTTCTCTGGCATTGATCGCACATTGTCGGTGCTGGAAGGCAACGGCATTGTCCTCGATGTTGAAGGTGTGGAAACCACCCTCACCCGCGAGACAGCGCCCTTTGCTTTTGCCGCCGATACCAGCTCTGGTGCCCGCCTCATCGACGGAACAATCACCGATCTCAACGTCATGACGCGACGCGGACGCTTCACGCATCACGTCGAACGCATCGTCATTGATGATTCGAGAATTGTTGCATCCAATCGCGGCACCATGCTTATTTTCTGTGCAGAAGGCAATTTCGATCTAAAAACAGACAGCAGAATCGCGCATCTGAGCCTGCATGATTGCTTGGTCATGTCGGGAGAGGCTCAGTTTTCTCTAGAACTTATTGGTAAGGGGATCGTCTATCGGATTTCGATTATAGAAGTATAATCAACAATCTACGGGAAATTTGAACAGTTTGGCGGCCAAAGGATTCTTTACGCGCCTCTCTGGACAGAAATCTCCGCCCTGCTAATTTGTCCGCAACCGATATGTATATGCTTAAAACACTATAAAAGGGGTACTCGCATATGAAAACATCCTGGTTGGCTGGCGCTGCAGTTGCAGCGCTCACCTTCGCTTCTGCCGCACAGGCAGAAACAAATGTTTCGATTGGTTTTTCCGGCTGGACCGGCTTTGGTCCGCTGACGCTCGCCAAGGAAGCAGGCATCTTCAAGAAGAACGGCCTCAACGTCACGCTGAACAAGATCCCACAGGCAAGCCGCCATCTGGCTCTGGCTTCCGGCGATATTCAGTGCGCTGCAACCACTGTTGAAACATGGATCATCTGGAACTCGGCAGGCGTGAAGTCCAAGCAGATTTTCCAGATGGACAAATCCTATGGCGCTGACGGCATCGCCGTGCGTGGTGATGTCAATTCCTTTGCTGATCTCAAAGGCAAAACGGTTGCGGCGTCGGCTCCCGGCACTTCACCGTACTTCTTCCTTGCCTTCATGCTGGCCAAGAATGGCATGACCACCAAGGACGTGAAGATCGTCAACATGGAGCCGGGACCGGCTGCACAGGCTTTCGTTGCAGGGCAGAACGACGCTGCCCTGACCTACGAACCATATCTGTCGACGGTACGTGCAGCACCCGACAAAGGCAAAATTCTTGCCACAACACTCGAATATCCGGCTGTCATGGACACCGTTGGCTGCACCCCGGATTTCCTTGAAAAGAACCCGGAAGCCGCAAAGGCACTCGCCAACAGCTATTTCGAAGCGCTTGAAATGATCGCAGCCGATCAGGCTAAGTCCTACGAAATCATGGGCAAGGACGTGAAGCAGTCGGGCGAAGAATTCGGTAAATCCGCAGCTTATCTGCGCTGGCAGGACAAGGCCGCTAACCAGAAGTTCTTTGAAGGCGAGTTCAAGGAGTTTTCGGAAGAAGCCACCAAGCTCCTGCTTGACGCTGGCGTGATCAAGAACAAGCCGAACCTCGACGATATTGTCGATACAAGCTTCATCAAGTAATCACATCGAGAAAGCAGGCTCGGAGTTCGCTCCGGGTCTGTTTCATTTCCGCTCCATTCTGAGGAGCGACCGTCTCACTAAACGGATATGTCTATGCAGCCTATGCAACCGATTGGAAACGGAGCCCGAATTCTTCTGGGAATTCTGTTCTTCGTGCTTTTCTTTGCTTTCTGGGGCGTCGCCACGCTCGGAGGCTTCGTTTCCCCCACCTTCCTCGCCGATCCGATCACCATGGTTCAAGACGGATGGGATCTCATCGCCAATCAGGGCTTCCTTTCGGATATCGGTATGACTGTCTGGCGCGTGCTGGGTGGCTTCATCATGGCAAGCATCGTTGCCATTCCGCTAGGCATAGCCATGGGTGCATATAAACCCATTGAAGCGCTGCTCGAACCGTTCGTCTCCTTCGCACGCTATTTGCCTGCATCGGCTTTCGTACCGCTTCTCATTCTGTGGTCGGGCATTGGCGAAACGCAAAAGCTGCTCGTCATCTTCATCGGCGCAGTCTTCCAGCTCATTCTGATGATCGCTGTCATTGTTTCCAACACGCGCCGCGATCTGGTTGAAGCAGCCTATACGCTTGGCGCGAAAGACCGTGGCGTTATTCGTCGCGTATTGATGCCTGCAAGCGCACCCGATATCGCAGAAACGCTGCGTCTCGTGCTTGGCTGGGCCTGGACTTACGTGATCGTTGCAGAACTGATCGGCGCATCATCGGGCATCGGCTACATGATTATCAATTCGCAGGCGCTTATGGCCACCGGACAGATCATTTTCGGTATCATTGTGATCGGCGTTATTGGCCTGATTTCCGATCTGGCCTTCAAATATTTCAACCGCTGGCTCTTTGCCTGGAGGTTCGCATAATGGTTACGGCATCCCAGCAGGAACTTGTTATCAAAGGTGTGAGCCGCACATTCCCAGGTGTTCATGGCGGCGGACCTACTTTGGCATTGCAGCCAACAGACCTGATCATTCCCAAGAATGATTTTGTCACCATTCTCGGCCCTTCGGGCTGTGGAAAGTCCACGCTTCTGCGCATCATTGCCGGTCTCGACAAGCCAAGCACCGGCACGGTGACACTGGAAGGTCAGCCCGTCAAAGGGCCGGGTGCCGATCGCGGCATGGTGTTTCAGTCCTATACACTGTTTCCATGGCTCACCATTCGGCAGAATGTCGGTTTCGGCCTGCGCGAAAAAGGTATGCCGGAAAAACAGGCGCGCGAAATTGTCGATAATTATATCGACAAGGTTGGCCTGCGCGGGTTTGAAAACCATTGGCCGAAGCAGCTTTCAGGCGGGATGCAGCAGCGCACGGCAATTGCCCGTGCGCTTGCCAACGATCCGAAGATTCTGCTGCTCGACGAGCCTTTCGGCGCGCTCGACAACCAGACCCGCGGGCTGATGCAGGAACTGCTGCTCGGTATCTGGGAGCGTGAGCAGAAGACAGTCGTCTTCGTCACCCACGATATTGAAGAAGCCATCTTCATGGCGACCCGTGTGGTCACGATGACGGCTCGTCCCGGCAAGATCAAATCGATCACCCCGGTCGATATCGAGCATCCGCGCTCCTACCATGTGAAGGCCAGCCCGGAATTTTCAGAACTACGTCTGAAGCTCACCGAAGAAATCCGCAGCGAAGCAATCACAGCCGCCAAGCAGGCCGCCTGAAAATAGATGTTTCGCTTCACGCGTTGAAGGCATAAGAAAAGGCTGCGATGTTCTTCGCAGCCTTTTTCTTTTTAGCGTTTGCGCGCATCTGATCCGAAACCGCTACACACTTTTCGGGATGCGCTCTTTTCGGGATTCATCATGGCCGTTTCAGCAGAACTTGAAGAACGCATCGTTTACGTGAATGGCGAATATGTCGCCGCGCGCGATGCCAAAATCTCGATCTTTGATCGTGGTTTTCTCTTTGGTGACGGAATTTACGAAGTAACCGCCGTGCTTGACGGCAAGCTGATCGATAGCAATCCGCATATGAAGCGCCTGCGTCGTTCGACAGGTGAAATCGGCATTCCGATGCCGATGAGGGAAGATGAGATTGTCGAGATCGAGCGCGAACTGATCCGCCGCAACAATCTGACCGAAGGTCTGATCTATCTTCAGGTGACGCGCGGCGACGGTCGCGACCGTGATTTCGTTCCTATAAAGGACATGAAGCCTTCTGTGGTGCTTTTCACGCAGTCGGTATCACTGATCGAGAAACCTGTATTGAAAACCGGCGCACGGGTACTCTCCCTTGAAGACCTGCGCTGGAAACGCCGCGACATCAAGACCGTTTGCCTTTTGCCGCAGGCTCTCGCCAAGGAAATCGCCAAGGGTTCCGGTTGCGATGAAGCCTGGATGTTAGAGGACGGCTATGTCACGGAAGGCGCATCTTCGACCGGCTATATTGTCACGCAGGATGATGTCATCGTCACCCGCCCAAACAGCAACGCGGTCCTGCCGGGCTGCACGCGCCTGTCGCTGCTGAAGCTCATCGCTGAGACCGGTATGAAGCTTGAAGAGCGTCTTTTCACGATTGATGAAGCCTATGCTGCGAAAGAAGCTTTCATGACCAGCGCGGGTACTTTTGTAACGCCGATTTCGTTTATCGACAACAAGCCTATTGGCGGCGGCAAGCCCGGTCCGGTTGCGCTGAAGCTGCGCGAGATTTATCTCGACCACGCGCGCCGTACGGCGATCTGAAAAATACAAACTGAGCTAAAAATACAAATCGGGCCGGAACAATGTTCCGGCCCGAATGGCTTCTGCCTCCCTCTCCCAAAAGGCGAAGCACCAGCGCGATAACGCGCCGATTGTGAGCTTTTTTCCGCAAAAACGGCCTCTGAAACACGTTAAATCGTGTTAAACGATTGTCAGGAATATGGCCATTCCATGGCCAAGCCCCGTTTAGCGGCGCTGGTTGTAGACATCGATGCAGACAGCACCCAGCAGAACGATGCCCTTAATGACCTGCTGATAATCAATCCCGATCCCGAGGATCGACATGCCGTTGTTCATCACGCCCATGATGAGCGCGCCGATCACCGCACCCGTCACACGCCCCACACCACCATAAGCCGATGCACCACCGATGAAGCAGGCGGCAATCACATCAAGCTCAAAACCAAGGCCAGCTTTTGGTGTTGCCGTGTTGAGACGAGCCGCGAAAACCAGACCGGCAAGCGCTGCCAGCACGCCCATATTCACGAAGACGAGGAAGGTCAGTCGCTCGGTCTTGACGCCCGAAAGCTTCGCCGCATGACGATTGCCACCAACAGCATAAATCTGACGACCGATTACTGTGCGATTGGTTAGGAACGCGTAGGCAGCGATCAAAACGGCCATGATAATCAATACGTTAGGCATACCGCGATGCGATGAAATCAGCAGCGCGAGATAGGCAATACCAGCGAAGAACAGAATATTCTTGGCCACAAACAGGCCAAACGGTTCTGTCTCCACCTCATGCGCGATATGGCGCGCGCGCGATCTTGTGTTCTGCCAGACGATGAAACCCGCAATTGCCACACCAAGTATCAGCGATGTGAGATAGATACCGCCTGATGTTGTGCCAATAAACTCCGGAATGAAGCCGGACGAAAGCTTCTGGAAAACCTGCGGGAATGGCCCGACCGACTGCCCACCAAGAACAGCAAGCATCAGCCCCTTGAAAACCAGCATCCCCGCGAGCGTTACGATGAAGGACGGAATGTTGAAATAGGCGACCCAGAAACCCTGCATCGCACCGATAATCCCCCCGGCAATCAAGCACAGAATGGCTGCAACAGGAAACGGAATACCCCATTTCACCATCATGACAGCTGCCAGTGCGCCGATGAAACCGCAGACCGATCCGACAGACAAATCGATGTGCCCGGTCACAATGACCAGCAGCATTCCGAGCGCCATAATGACGATATAACTGTTCTGCAGTACGAGATTGGTGAGGTTCAGCGGCTTCATCAGCACGCCGCCGGTCACGATCTGGAAAAAGATCATGATCGCGATGAGCGAAAGCAACATTCCCGATTCGCGCAGATTGTTTTTGAGATAACGCCCCACACCGCTTGGCGCTTTCTGGCCGCTCTGGATGACATTGTCGCTCATTGTTGTTTTCCCTTATTCCGCATGATGGCGCGCATGATGTTTTCCTGCGTCGCGCCCTCGCCAGCCACTTCGCCAACGAAAGCGCCTTCATGCATAACGACGATGCGGTCGCACATTCCGATGAGCTCGGGCATTTCCGAAGAAATGACGACCACGCCCTTGCCGCTGTCGGCCAGTGAATTGATGATTGTGTAAATGTCATATTTTGCACCGACATCGATGCCGCGCGTCGGTTCATCGAGGATCAGCACATCCGGCCCCGTGAACAGCCATTTCGACAGCACCACCTTCTGCTGGTTGCCGCCTGAAAGCGTGCCCGTTTCCTGATAGACGTTGTGGCAGCGGATGCTCATCTGATCGCGATAGCTGTTCGCGACCTTCATTTCGCGAATACTGTCGATCACACCCTTGGGGCTGACGCCGCGCAAATGTGCAAGCGATATGTTGCGCGAGATATTTTCGCCGAGAACAAGGCCCAGCTTTTTGCGGTCCTCAGTCACATAGGCGAGCCCCGATTTGATGGCGCGGGCGACCGTGGAAATATCAACCGGAGTGCCATTCATACGAGCTTCACCGGAAATATTCGTACCCCATGAACGCCCGAAGAGGCTCATGGCAAACTCGGTACGACCAGCGCCCATCAGGCCTGCAATACCGACGATCTCACCGGCTCGCACCTTAAACGAAACGTTCTTGACGGAGTGGCGCTCCGGATGCAGCGGATGATAAACGGACCAGTCATCCACCTCGAAAATCACATCGCCAATCTTCGGGTCGCGCTTAGGATAGCGGCTTTCCAGATCACGATCGACCATCTTGCGGATGATATCGTCTTCCTCGACCTCGCCCGCATTGCAATCAAGCGTTGCTACAGCGCGACCATCGCGCAGCACCGTGATCTTGTCAGCTACTTCACGAATTTCATTGAGCTTGTGCGAAATCAGGATCGAAGTGATGCCCTGCGCGCGAAACTCGCGCAGCAATGCCAGCAAGGCCGCACTATCAGTTTCGTTGAGGCTTGCCGTCGGCTCATCAAGGATCAGAAGGCGCACACGCTTGGAAAGCGCCTTGGCAATTTCAACAAGTTGCTGTTTGCCGACACCAATATCCGTCACCAGAGTATCCGGCGATTCCGTCAGGCCAACCTTCTTCAAAAGCGCCTTTGTGCGGCTATGCACCTCGCTGCGGTCAATAACACCATAGCTTGCAGGCGGATTGACGAGAAAAATATTCTCGGCAATCGTCATGAGCGGCACCAACGCCAGCTCCTGATGGATGATGACAATGCCGAGCGCTTCGGAATCATTGATATCGCGGAAGTGGCGCTCTTCTCCGTCGAAGAAGATCGAACCTCCATAGCTGCCAGAGGGATAAACACCCGACAGCACTTTCATCAGCGTTGATTTGCCCGCGCCATTTTCGCCGACAAATGCGTGAATTTCTCCCGGCATCACGGTAAAATTGACATCGCTCAACGCCTTCACGACACCGAAGGATTTGCTGATACCGCGCATCTCAAGCAGGGGTTTACCGGCAATATCCGGCTGACCGCTGTTCTGCTCAAGCGGGACAGGATTGGCTACGTTCATCGCTCGCTCCCATTACTAGAGCGCCGCGTGCCCTCTGGGGCGCACAAATGTCGCTCTAACATTCTGTATTTACAGCATAATTTTGCCTTAACTTACTCAAGTTGAAGGAATTAAGCTGTGGCCTGCCATGCCATCATTCTGCGAACCCTCAGCTCTCAAAAAGACAACGCTGTCAATCTGTTAGCCTAACCCAGTTCGAAAACTGGGCGGCGGGGATGATGGCAATGAGCAGGCATTCCGGACGCGTTCTAAACATTTGTTTTCACGCACATCTTTGTCCGAAAACCGTTTCACACTTTTCGGGATGCGCTTTTCAGCACGCGTCCGGGCACAAATTTACTGGATCTGGTCTTCTTTGTAATAACCGCTATCGACTAGAACCTGCTTCCAGTTCGACTTGTCGACAATAACCGGCTTGAGCAGATAGGACGGCACAACCTTGACGCCATTGTCATAGGTCTTGGTGTCGTTCACTTCTGGCTCTTTTCCGGTCATCAGCGCATCAACCATATCGACGGTGACTTTGGCGAGTTCGCGGGTGTCCTTGAAGATTGTAGAATTCTGCTCGCCAGCAAGGATCGACTTGACCGAAGGTACTTCAGCATCCTGACCGGAAACCGCAGGCATCGGCATGTCGCCGCTGCCATAGCCAACGCCCTTCAGCGAAGACAGGATACCGATGGAAATGCCGTCGTAAGGCGAAAGCACAGCGTCTAGCTTCTTGTCGGAATAGAAGGCCGAAAGGATTGAATCCATACGTGCCTGAGCCGTCGCACCATCCCAACGCAGGGTTGCTACCTTGTCCATGCCCGTCTGGCCGCTGGCAACGACGACCTTGCCGCTGTCGATATATGGCTGCAGAACGGACATAGCGCCGTTGTAGAAGAAGTAGGCATTGTTATCGTCAGGCGAACCACCGAAAAGCTCGATATTGAACGGGCCTTCCTTGTTCTTGAGATCAAGAGCGGTCTCAATGGACTGCGCCTGAAGAACACCGACCTGGAAATTGTCGAAAGTCGCATAATAGGACACGTTTGGCGTGTCGCGGATCAGGCGGTCATACGCGATGACCTTGATGCCTTCTTCATTGGCTTTTGCCAGAACATCGGAAAGCGTGGTGCCGTCGATGGATGCAACCACGAGAACCTTGGCACCTTTGGTGACCATGTTTTCAATCTGTGCAAGCTGGTTCGGCACATCGTCTTCAGCATATTGAAGGTCGGTCTGATAACCGCGCTCCTGAAGCACCTTTACCATGTTGTCGCCGTCCGCAATCCAGCGCGCCGACGACTTGGTTGGCATTGCTACACCCACAAGACCTTTGTCCTCTGCCTGTGCAAAGCCGGTAAAGGCAAAGGCGGCCATCGCCACTGCCAGTGTTAATGATTTTATGCCTGCCATTGTCTCACTCCCAAATTGGGACAGGCTCTATAAGCCTGCCGTTCTCCCAAAATTTCCGCCCCCGCCGTTAGGCCCTGCGGAATTCCTCCAAAACAAGATGCTAAGCCTTCGTTTTTACGCATGTCTTTGTCCCAAAACCGGTTCCCACTTTTGGGAGACATGCTCTAGCCTGCGATCTTGTCCCATGCCTCAACCGCACGCTGCGCGCGTTCACGCACGTCAGCGACCGTCAAACCAGCCTTGTAAAGACTGGAACCAAGCCCGAAACAGCTCACTCCCACTGCCCGATAAGTCGCAAAATCAGCTTCCGAGACGCCACCCACGGCACCCACCGGAATATCCTTCGGCAAGACCGCGCAAATGGCCTTGATGCCGTCAGCGCCCAGCACACTTGCCGGGAAAAACTTGAGCGCCGATGCGCCTGCATGAATGGCGCTGAAAGCCTCCGTCGGTGTGAACACTCCGGGCATCGTCACCATGCCGTGCTTGGTCGCACGGCGAATGACATCGGGTTCGACATTGGGGCTGACCAGAAGTCGGCCACCAACATCATTGAGCCGATCCACATTCTCGACCGAAAGCACTGTGCCAGCACCAATCAGCACATTGTCTGGCGCGAGTTTCGCAGCCTTTTCAATGGATACAAACGGCTCTGGCGAATTGAGCGGAATTTCAATCGCCTCAAAACCCACCTCGATCAGAGCGGAGACAACACCTTCCGTTTCTTCTGGCCGAATGCCGCGCAGGATTGCCACCAGCGGATAGCGAAGCTTTGGCCATGCGATACGTTCGCTCATCGCGCTCCTCCCGCAAATGCGTGTTTTGCCGCCATAAACAGCCCATCGCGCACCAGCTCATCGGCTTCGATGCGGTTCACTTTCACACCAGCAATCTCAAGTGCAGAAGCATAAAGCGCGCCCATCATGCCGTCGGAAAGCAGCAGAACCTCGCTTGGTTTACCAAACAATGTGCGGCCACCGGCAACTTCCAGCCCGATCAACAGACCTGACAGACGTGCAAGCTGATCTGTCGGCTTACAGTCATGCACCAGCCAGCCAGCACGCACCGTAAAGAGCGCATTGGCGATAAGCTCAGGTGTCTCAAGCGAAGCTTTGACACCTGCTGCAAAGGCAGCGCTTGTCGGATCGACCGGCCCAGCTCCTTCAAGCGCACCAGCCAGAACCGACTTGTCTTTCAGGAGTGCAAACAATTCGCCCGTCATGAAAGAGCGGTAGTCGTTGAGCTTGCCGTCTGCGATATGTACCCATTTGGCGTGCGTTCCGGGCATCACCACCACGGCATCACGCGTGCCGCGATGCACCAGACCAAGCAGCTTGGTTTCCTCGCCGCGCATTACATCCGGCGCATCCTCGCTGCGCCGCGCAACACCTGGCAGCATGATGACATGGCGTTTTGCAGGCACCCGAACTGCAGCAGCAACAACGCCTGTCAGCCCCGCAGGCAAGCTCATATAGGGCGCTTCGATCCAGCCGGTCCGCGAACCGGCCATACCGCAGATCACCACCGGCAGATCATCGGGCGCATTGACCTGAGCCAGATGCTGTTCAAGCAGCGTCTCAAAACCCGCTTCTTTGGCGTGCAGCAGCCCGTCATCGCCACGGCTTTCCTTGAGCACAGTGCCATCGACATCCAGCGTCCAGAGGCGAAACCGGGTCGTTCCCCAGTCCGCAACTGCCGCAAATGGCTTCTGAACCCCCGACATCAGTGGTTATCCCGCGGCAGGCCACGCGTATGCGCAATATCCTGATACTTGACCGCGTTTTCGAGAACGGCACCCGTTTCCATCTGACCAACAACCGCGCGCTGGATTTCCTGCCACGGAGTCTGGCTTTCCGGGTATTTGTAGCCGCCCGCAGCTTCCAGAGCTTTGCGACGCTCTGCCAGTTCTTCATCGGAAATCAGAATATCCGCCGTACCACGACCGATATCAATGCGAACCCGATCACCCGTCTTGAGGATGGCAAGGCCACCGCCAGCCGCAGCTTCAGGCGATGCGTTGAGGATCGAAGGCGAACCCGACGTGCCCGACTGGCGACCATCACCGATGCAAGGCAAGGAGCTGATGCCCTTCTTCAAAAGATAGTCAGGCGCGCGCATGTTCACGACTTCTGCGGCACCCGGATAACCGATTGGCCCTGCACCACGCATGAACAGCACGGTATGCTCGTCGATTTCCAGCGACGGGTCGTCAATGCGGTGATGATAATCTTCCGGGCCGTCAAACACGACAGCCTTGCCTTCAAAGGCATTCGGGTCTTTCTCGTCAGTGAGATAGCGATTGCGGAATTCTTCCGAAATAACGCTGAGCTTCATGATTGCCGAAGAGAAGAGATTGCCGCGCAGCACGCGGAAGCCGGCATGTTTCTTCAATGGATCATCATAAGTCTTGATGACATTGCTGTCTTCAATCGTGGCATTCTTGCAGTTTTCACCGATGGTCTTGCCGTTAACAGTGATCGCATCTTCATGAATGAGGCCCTGCCCCATCAGCTGATTGACGACTGCTGGCACACCGCCCGCATGGTAATAATCTTCACCGAGATATTCACCCGCTGGCTGAAGGTTGACCAGAAGTGGAATTTCCTCGCCATATTTCTGCCAGTCATCGACAGTCAGCTCCACGCCAACGTGACGCGCCAAAGCGTTCAAATGGATCGGCGCATTAGTCGAACCGCCAATCGCAGAATTGACGCGGATTGCATTAATGAAGGCTTCCTTGGTCATGATGTCTGTTGGCTTCAGATCTTCATAGACCATCTCAACAATACGACGACCGGTCAGATAGGAAACTTCCTGACGGTCACGATAAGGCGCTGGAATTGCAGCCGAACCCGGCAACTGCATGCCGAGTGCTTCGGCAAGCGAATTCATCGTCGTGGCCGTGCCCATCGTATTGCAATAGCCAGTCGATGGGGCCGAAGAAGCAACCAGCTTCACGAAGCCCTGATAGTCGATCTCGCCCTTGGCAAGCAACTCGCGTGCCTTCCAGACGATTGTGCCCGAACCGGTACGCTCGCCACGGAACCAGCCATTGAGCATTGGGCCAACCGACAGCGCAATCGCCGGAATATTGACGGTCGCAGCAGCCATCAGGCAGGCAGGTGTAGTCTTGTCACAGCCAATGGTCAGCACAACGCCGTCAAGCGGATAGCCATAAAGCACTTCCACGAGGCCGAGATAAGCAAGGTTACGGTCCAGACCCGCCGTCGGACGCTTACCGGTTTCCTGGATAGGATGAACCGGAAATTCGATCACGATGCCGCCCGCTTCACGCACACCTTCACGAACGCGATTGGCCAGCTCCAGATGATGACGGTTGCACGGTGAAAGGTCAGAACCCGTCTGCGCAATGCCGATGATCGGTCGACCGGATTGCAGCTCTTCCTGACTGAGACCGTAATTCATGTAGCGCTCAAGATAGAGCGCAGTCATGTCGACATTGTCCGGATTATCGAACCATGCGCGCGAGCGGAATCTTGGTGCCTTTGGCGTAACGGGCTTATTCATTTCACTGTCCTGCGTGGGTAAGAGACCGTCGGGCGGTCCCAATTCCTTCGACACCGATCCTCAAAGTCAGATCGGCGTGCTGAATGTTTGTTTCATCGCGCATCTTGTTCCGAAAACCGTTTCACACTTTTCGGGATGCGCTTTAATCTTCAAAAGCTTCAACCACATGCCGCTGCCCCAGAAGGAAGGCATCGGCAACATGGGTCAGAGGTGCCAGGTCAACATCACTCTGCCCTTCGCCAACCAGCTTCACAAAATTCTGGTAAAGGCGCTGATATTCACGATCCGGCTCGGCCATTTTCTCCGTGCCTGCGATGGTCAACCGACTACCGCCATGGCTCAACAGCAGCGTTCCTTTATCGGTCTCGACACGAATATCCCATGTCTGCGGACCCGTCTGTCGCCAGTCGAGCTCAAACGAGACCGGCACGCCGCTTTCCGTCTCAAACTTTAGATCAGCAGCAATCGGTGCCGCTCTATTTTCGGGGAAAAACAGGTCGGATTTCGTCAGGAAAAACCTTGCCGGCATAATATGCGTGACAATAGACAGCGCATTGATGCCCGGGTCGAAAACGCCAAGACCGCCTGGCTCCCAGATCCACTGCTGGCCGGGATGCCAATGGCGCACGTCTTCTTTCCACGAAACCGCAACAGACTTGATTGCAGCGTCTTTCAGAAATTCGCGTGCAGGTTCGACGGCTGCGGCTTCGCGCGAATGCCATGTTGCATAAAGCGTCACGCCCTGTTTCTCAGCGAAACGCGTCAGCGCCTGCACTTCCGAAATCGTAGCCCCCGGAGGCTTTTCCAGCATCACATGCTTGCGCGCTTTGAGTGCCGCATAGGCTTGGTTAAAGCGCCCCTGCGGCGGCGTGCAGAGCGAAACCGCATCAATGGCGACATCACTTCCAAGCAGCTGGTCGATATCGTGGAAAGATGGCAGACCATCGAGACCAGCGTTGCGGCTGGCAACGGCGGCAAGATGAATGCCGTTTACGACTTCAATGGACGGTAGATGCTGGTCGCGCGCAATCTTGCCAAGACCAACAATAGCAAGAGAGATATTGGACTGAGCTGACATCTTACAGCGCCTTCACTGCAACATCTTCGGCTTTCGCCTGTGCCAGTCTGTTGACCAGCGGATAACGGAAAGGCTTTGCCGAAATCTCGAACTGATCACCGACTTCCGTCTTCACTCCTTCGGAGAAAGACAGTGTCGCCGTGCCAAAGAAATGTACATGAATATCGCCCGGACGACGGAACAGCTCGTACTTGAAATGGTGATGTTCCAGATTGGCAATCGTGTGCGACATGTTCGCTTCGCCCGAAAGGAACGGCTTTTCAAAGATCACCTGATCGCCGCGACGAATCCGTGAAACGCCTTCAACATGATCCGGCAGGTCCCCCACATAAAGCTCCGGCCCCAGCGACGCCTGACGCAGCTTGGAATGCGCGAGCCAGAGATAATTCTGCTTTTCCGTCACATGATCAGAAAACTCATTGGCAAGGCAGAAGCCGAGGCGAAACGGCGTGCCATCTGGCCCAATCAGATAGATGCCTGCGAGTTCCGGTTCTTCACCACCATCTTCGGCAAAAGATGGCGAGACCAATTCACCGCCCGTTTCAACCAGCGCCGAACCATCACCTTTATAGAACCATTCCGGCTGCACGCCGGTTTGGCCGGGCTTTGGCTTGCCGCCTTCAACACCCATCAAAAACATACGCATGGAGTCGGTCGGCTTTTCAGCAGCCTGTGCTGCCTTGTGCATCTTGTCGCGACCGTCAGCAGAACCAAGATGTGTGAGGCCCGTACCTGCAACAATCAGATGTGCTGGATCTTCATGGGTAATCGGCAGGCCAACCTGACCACCTGCAAGTGCTGCATGAATATCGACAGCCTCACCCTTGCCATTATGTTTCACTTGCTCGGCCACCTGCTCGGCAAGACTGATACCTGCAGAAATTGCTGCCCAGGCCAATTCATAAGTTGTTGTTACGCCATTAACGATGTGTGCCGCGCCCTCGTCATCGCAAGCAGCCACACGTGTTTCTCCGCGCGCGTCGCGGAACTGTATCAGACGTAACATTGAACCTCCCAATTTCCGCAAAACCATCGCGGAACATTATCCTGACCGTTCAAAAACACATCCGTGCCATTTGACGGCTCCTTCTTATTAATATGACTATTTTGCCAAACACCGCTTTGTCAAGCAAGCTCGAAGAACTGATCACGCGCCCCGTCGCTACCTTACCGGGAAAGTAGATTTAGCCTATTGATTTTAAATAATTATTCTAGATTATGCACGTTTGTCGCACCTCAATGGCTTACCAGGATTCAGAAATATACTTGCTATAAAGTAATATTATATGCTTCATAATCGCTAAGGCCGGGAGGGCCTTTTATTGGGAGGAACTATTATGAAACGCAGTTTGACGGCCCTGACGGCCGCATTTTCTTTCGCCCTGATTTCGAGTGTATCTGCAGCCTCACTGACGGTCGGCTTTTCGCAGATCGGTTCGGAATCGGGCTGGCGTGCAGCCGAAACCAGCGTCACCAAGCAGGAAGCTGAAAAGCGCGGCCATACATTGAAATTCGCCGACGCACAGCAGAAGCAGGAAAACCAGATCAAGGCCGTTCGCGGCTTCATTGCGCAGGGCGTCGATGCCATCCTGATCGCGCCAGTAGTTGCGACAGGCTGGGATGCGGTGCTGAAGGAAGCCAAGGAAGCAGAAATTCCTGTTGTGCTTCTCGACCGCCAGATCGATGCACCGGAAGATCTCTATCTCACTGCTGTTACCTCCGATCAAGTCCATGAAGGCAAGGTCGCTGGCGAGTGGCTGGTGAAAGACGTGGGCGACAAGCCTTGTTCCGTGGTTGAACTTCAGGGAACCACAGGTTCGTCCCCGGCAATCAACCGTAAAAAGGGCTTCGAAGAAGCTCTTGCCGGCCACGACAATATCAAGATTTCCCGCTCTCAGACCGGCGACTTCACCCGCACCAAGGGCAAGGAAGTCATGGAAAGCTTCATCAAGGCTGAAGGTGGCGGCAAGGATATTTGTGCTGTCTACGCCCATAATGACGACATGGCCGTCGGCGCAATTCAGGCCATCAAAGAAGCAGGTCTAAAGCCAGGCACCGACATCAAGATCGTGTCGATCGATTCCGTGCCGGATATTTTCCAGGCAATGGCCAATGGTGAAGCCAATGCAACGGTTGAGCTGACGCCAAATATGGCTGGCCCGGCATTCGATGCCATCGAAGCTTTCAAAGAAAAGGGCACGGTTCCACCAAAGTGGATCCAGACCGAATCCAAGCTTTATACACAGGCTGACGATCCGAAGACTGTTTATGAGGCCAAGAAGGGGCTGGGCTACTGATCGCATCATCTTATCCGGGCTGCGCAAGTTGCGTAGCCCGGATAGAACTCGCAAATCAGCAGGCGGAAAAATCATATGGCTCGCTCTGATATCGGCGCAGCGTCAGTAACGGCGACCCCGCTGCTTGAAGCTCGTGGAATAACAAAATCATTTTTCGGCGTCACAGCGCTTGATCATGTCGACTTTGCTCTTGCGACAGGTGAAATCCACGCTTTGCTTGGGGAAAACGGCGCAGGGAAATCGACGCTCATCAAGATATTGACTGGCGCTTATCACAATTTTGACGGCGCGATACTGCTCGAAGGCCAGTCGATCGCCCCGGCATCCGTCACCGACGCGCAAAAACTTGGCATCGGCACAGTCTATCAGGAAGTCAATCTTCTCGAAAACCTCACAGTCGCCGAAAACCTTTTTCTTGGCCGGCAGCCAAGTCGGTTCGGCTTTGTTGATCGCCGTCAGATGGAACGCGATGCAGCAGCACTTTTATCACGCTATGGACTGACGATTGAGGTCAGCGCACCACTTTCAGCCTATTCCGTCGCTATACGACAGATCATCGCCATCGCCCGCGCCGTCGATCTTTCGGGCAAGGTTCTCGTACTGGATGAACCGACCGCCAGCCTTGACGCGCGTGAGGTCGATATGCTGTTCGGCGTGTTGCGGCAATTGAAAGCTGAAGGTCTCGGTATCATCGTCATCACCCACTTTTTGGATCAAGTCTATGCTATCGCCGATTGCGCCACCGTCTTGCGCAATGGACGGCTGGTTGGCAGCCGCAATCTTTCCGAATTACCACGCACCGACCTCATTTCCATGATGCTCGGCCATCAACTGCAAGAGACCGTGCGCAGACAACTCACCGAAGAAGTGAGCGACGACACCGCCGCACCCATTCGATTTTCGGATTTTGGCAAAAAAGGCAGCGTTGTGCCTTTCGATCTTGCGATCAAGCCGGGCGAAGCGGTCGGTATTGCCGGATTGCTCGGCTCAGGACGCACCGAAACCGCACTTCTCATGTTCGGTGTAGATCAAGCCGACAGCGGCACACTGACGGTAGACGGCAAAGAGACAAAACTGCCTACACCTGTGGCGGCTATCGCTGAACGCTTCGCCTTTTGCCCAGAGGAACGTAAGACGGATGGCATCATCGGCGACTTTTCGGTTGCTGAAAACATTACCCTCGCCGTGCAAGCAAAACGGGGCTGGTCAAAGCCTATTTCTTCCCGCGAAAAAGCAGCTCTCGCCCAGCGCTATATCAAGGCGCTCGATATTCGCCCGCCTGATCCCAACAAACCAATCAAATTTTTGTCCGGCGGCAACCAGCAAAAAGCCATTCTGGCCCGCTGGCTCGCTACCGATCCGCGCCTTTTGATCCTCGATGAACCGACGCGCGGCATCGACATCGGCGCACATGCGGAAATTCTGAAACTGATCGGCGAACTCTGTACTGAAGGCATGTCACTCGTCATCATCTCTTCGGAATTTGAAGAGCTGGCTGCTGTCGCCAATCGTGTCATCGTGCTTTCCGACCGTCGCCACGTTGCAGAACTCAAAGGCGAAGAAATCACCGCCGACAATATTGTTCGCGCAATTGCCGAGACCGGTCATGTCAGCGAAAAGGAAGCTGCAGCATGATCGCTCGCCTGCTCAAAAAACTTAAAAGACTAGCGCCCCAGCTCGCCGCGCTTGTGGCAATTCTTGCTGCAAACACGATCATATCGCCGGGATTTCTGGATATTTCATTTCAAAATGGGCGTCTCTATGGAAGTCTGATTGACATTCTGGTGCGTGCTGCACCCGTGGCCATTCTGGCCATCGGCATGACGCTGGTGATTGCCACACGTGGCATTGATCTATCCGTGGGAGCCGTAATGGCGATAAGCGGCGCATGTGCTGCGTCGTTGGTCGTCTCAGGCTATCCGCTGGCAATTGTCATTCCGGTCGCATTGGGCGTTGGCCTGCTCTGCGGATTGTGGAATGGGTTTCTGGTTGCAGTTTTCGATATTCAGCCCATCATCGCGACGCTCATCTTAATGGTCGCGGGGCGTGGCATTGCGCAGCTCATCACCGAAGGCGCGATCCTCACTTTCAATAATGATGCCTTTGCGGCGCTTGGTTCGGGCTCGCTGCTTGGTGTGCCCATTCCGGTGCTGATCTGGCTACTTGCTGGTATCGTCGTTGGCTTTGCAGTGCGTTCAAGTGCGCTTGGATTCCTCATCGAGGCGACCGGCATCAATCGCCGCGCAGCCATGCTGGCAGGTGTTAAAGCGCGCTTTCTTCTATTCAGTGTCTATGCGGTTTCAGGCGCAGGTGCAGCGCTCGCAGGTCTGATCGCAACCGCCGATATTCGCGGTGCAGATGCCAACAATGCAGGCCTCTGGCTTGAACTCGACGCCATTCTGGCAGTCGTTATCGGCGGCACCTCGCTTAATGGTGGTCGTTTCTCGATCATGGCCTCACTGCTTGGCGCACTGATTATCCAGTCGATCAATACAGGCATTCTGATGGCGGGCTTCCCACCGGAATTCAACCTGATCATCAAGGCGGGCATCATCATTATCGTACTGACATTCCAGTCACCGGCAATTGTCAATCTGATCGCCTTCCTGCGTACTGAGCGCAAAGGCAATGCAGCCAAAACAACACATCAAAACCAGCAGGGAGCACAATGATGAGAGTGCTTCGCAATCTTCCATTCCTGACAACCGTGGCCATTTTTCTACTCGCTTATGCGATCTGCGTCATCCAGTTTCCGAACATGCTTTCAACGCGGGTTATCGGAAATCTTCTCACAGATAATGCCTTTCTTGGCATTGCCGCAGTCGGCATGACATTTGTCATCATCTCCGGCGGCATCGACCTTTCAGTCGGATCGGTTATCGCTTTCACCAGCGTTTTTGTGGCTGTCCTTGTCGGCCAGTTGGGTGTGCACCCTCTAGTGGCTTTTGGATTGGTGCTGGTGCTTGCTGCCCTCTTCGGTGCGTGGATGGGCATGATGATCCATTTTCTGGGTATTCCGCCCTTTGTGGCGACGCTTGCAGGTATGTTTCTAGCGCGTGGCGCAGCCTTCCTCATCTCGACACAATCCGTGCCGATTTCGCACCCCTTCCTCGATACGCTTCAGGGGCTTTATTTCCGGCTTCCGGGCGGAGGCAGACTGACATTCATTGCAATGGTGATGCTGTCCGTCTTCATAATCGGCGGTATTATCGCGCATCGCACGCGCTTTGGTGCTAATATTTATGCACTCGGCGGCAATCAGCAATCAGCCGAACTGATGGGGGTTCCCGTTGGCCGCACAACAATCGGCATCTATACGATGTCCGGTGTGCTTTCGGGTCTCGCTGGCATTGTCTATACGCTCTACACGTCTTCTGGCTATTCGCTGGCAACCGTCGGTGTAGAACTCGATGCTATCGCTTCGGTGGTAATCGGTGGAACGCTTCTGACCGGTGGCGCAGGTCTTGTAGCAGGTACTTTCGTCGGGATTCTGATCCAAGGCCTGATACAGACCTATATTGTTTTCGATGGAACGCTGTCTTCCTGGTGGACGAAAATCGCAATCGGTATATTGCTGTTCCTGTTCATAGCACTACAGCGTGGACTTGTTTGGTTTGCTGATATGAGATTAGCACGCCAACGTATGAAGGAGGCCTGAATTGGGATTGCTGGAAACGGCTATAACAGGGCGTAAACGACATAACAGCCATTCGGTTGTCGTGGGTGAGCTCGGTCGCGGCATCGTCGCGGGAACCATCCCCGAAGGCTCAATCCTGCCCGGCGACAACGAGCTTTCGTTGCGATTTGGAGTTTCCCGCACTGTTCTGCGTGAAGCGATGAAGACCCTTGCCGCAAAGCGGTTGATTGAAGCCAAGGCAAAGGTAGGCACCCGCGTTTTAGGTCGAGCAAGCTGGAACTTCTTCGATCCCGATGTGCTGACATGGCGTTTTGACGCTGGCTTTGACGAAGTCTTCGTCGACCATCTAGCTGAAATGCGCATGGCGCTTGAACCTGCTGCCGCCGCTGCCGCCGCACAAAATGCGACCAGCGAAGAACTCGTCGAACTCTATGCCCTGGCTGCGAAATTCGACGATCCCGCACACACACCAGAATCGATTGCCAAGGTCGATCTCGAATTTCATCTCGCTATTGCGCGCATGTCTGGCAATCCGTTCATGCGTTCGGTCAGTGGGCTGATCGAGGCAGCTCTCGCCATCTCGTTCCAGCTATCCTCGCCCGCAGCTTCCCCCGAAGGCATTGCGGAATGCGCCGCTAATCATCTGCGTATCGCTCATGCCATTGCGTCACGTGACCGCCAGAAAGCGCGCGCAGCTATGGAGAGTGTGATCACACTTGGCGTCGAACGCATCCGCGTCGCGATTTAAACCACTGGTCAGGATACCTTCAGATCAAATTTCGGATCGCCGCGCAACGTATTGCTGACGGTGCAGATTTCTTCGGCCATCTCCGCAAGACGATGCTTCTCGCCTTCGGTCAGCTCGCCATCAAAATGGAATGTTATATCGAATCGTTCGATCCGTGACGGCCCCTCATGTGCCTTGTCACCTTTTACTTCCACCCGAACATTGGTGAGCTTTTCACGCAATTCGAGCTTGGTAGCAGCAATCCGCGCACTCAGCGCCATGCAGGCAGCAACCGACGCATAAATCAGGTCAAGCGGGTTAAACCCCGCCTGACTGACGCTGGTGACAATCTCCACCGTGCCGCCTGTCGGCGTGGTGATCGTTGGAAGCTTACCATGCGGCATTTCCGCGACCGCCCCGGTCTCACGGGTCCTGACCTTCAGTTCACTCATGGCTGAACTCTCCTGTATTCGATACCGCGTGCAAGCCAGCAGCTGACACTCACATCTGATATTCCACCTTTAGCATCGCGGCGGAAAACGAGTTTCCATTCACCAGGCGACGGCGCATCCAGCGAGCGCTGAACCGGTAACAGCCAGACATCCGTCCCGACACTATAAAGCGGATACATGTCGCTCTTGCCCAGAAAACCTTCGAAAGCACCATAGATCGCACCACCTTCGGCAACGAGCAAAAGATCGGCATCCAGCTCATCGCTGTGATAGCGGCCAACGATGTCCTGCCTGGCTTCGCCCTTGATGCGGTTCATCGTCAGACGCAGATTCTCGTCGTCGCGTGAAAGCTCGATCACGTCGCCATCGCGCTTTATCGTCGTCACGGACGAGCGAGCCTCGTTCACGCCCACCACATCCATCATTTCTGGCCCGGTGCCAAAACGTGCTTTGATCAGACCACGTCCAGAATCCTCAAGACTCAGAACAAGGCCTGTTTCCTGACACAACCATGAACCGAACCAGGCCGCACCCGCTTCGACGCGTTGTGGTTCGGACGTCGATGCGCCCAAAGCAATATTCATCAATTTGAAGGCAACGTCCGAGGCACCGCCCTCGAAGTTAAACATGGCAATCGTTGATAACCGCTCATCAGCGCAATGCCAGCGCTGGCAGCGCCAACCACGCAACGCTCCGCCATGGCCGGTTAGCCTTTTGCCGCCCGCTTCCTCAAATTTGAGGCCGAAACCATAAGGTGCATTTGTACCGTCGCTGAATGTTTGCGGTCCGCTCAGGCGGCGATAAATACTGCTCTCATCGTCCCGCGTTGCATCAATGAACTTCTCCCACGCGATCATGTCATCAAGGGATGCGCAGATACCCGCGTCACCCATCCAGTGAAGGCGATTGATTGCGGGCAGAAAGCCGCGAACCGTGTCGCCCTCATATCCGGTACATTCAGTGAAAAGCGCTGTATCCGGGATCAATTCGGCTGTCTTCATGCCCGCAGGCTCAAAAATGCGTTCGGACAAAAGCTCGACCAGCGAGCGTCCGGTATGGGCTTCAATCAAATCTGCCAGAATACGGAAATTACCGTTGCAGTAGGAATAGTGCGAACCGGGTTCAAAATGCGTGGTTTTCAACCGTCGCAGCAGGCTTTGTGCCTGTTCAGGCAAGAATACGGCTTCAGGATCCGCACCGCACAAAACCGTCAGCGCCCAATAATCGCGCAAACCAGACTGGTTATTGCAAAGTTCACGCGTGCTCGGGCGCTCTTCTTCGAACTTGTCGAGATAGGCTGCTAAGGCATCATCCAGCAGTTCTGGTTCACCAATAGCGTCAAGCAACACGCCACAAGTGAACTGCTTGCTGATCGAGCAAATCGGCATCCGCGTTTCTGCGGTCATCACTTGCCGCGTCGCAAGATCGGCAAAGCCCCACGCGTGCCGCAAAACAACCTCGCCGTCCTTGACGACGGCTACGACGCCGCCGGGGCCTTTGTAGTTTTGGGGAATGTTGCGAACAAAGGCTTCAATGGCGGACGTATCAAACTTGGACATGATCGACTCAAGACTCACAAAAAATCAATGCGTGACAAGACGCATCATTTTACGCGATCTATCAAGGCCATAGCCGCGTGTGGATTGTGCGCCTTATGGCCGCTGATGACATAAAGATAGACATCACGAGCCACATTGTCAGCAAGTGGCGGCTTAATGGTTTTAAGACTATCGGGCACATGACCAACCGCTATGGCTTTGGCCCGCTCGGCCCAATGATCAAGCTCGCCCTGACTGTAACCAAGCCTCAAGTCTTCCTGTGTACCCATGATCCGCAGATAGGCAAAAGGCGCGGTCATGTCGGCGATTTCGACAAATTTGCTGTCACCCGCAATCACCACCGCAACGCCATATTCCCGCAGCAGTGCAATGAAATCCGGCGAGTTGAAACTGTCGTGACGCACTTCGACAGCATGGCGTAGATCACGCCCGTCGACACGTTTTGGCAGAAGTTTGAGGAAAGCTTCAAAATCGGCTGGATCGAATTTCTTCGTGCCCATGAACTGCCAGTTGATGACGCCGAGCTTGTCTTTCAGCTCAAGAAGACCGCCTGTCACGAATTTCTCGATACCCTCGCCTGCTTCAGCCAGCACACGCCGATTGGTCGAAAAGCGTGGTGCTTTCAGCGAAAATACAAAGTCATCCGGCGTCTCATCATGCCACTTGGCAAAAGTCGTAGGTTTCTGCGGACCATAATAGGTGCTGTTGATTTCGATGGAGGTCAGCTTGCTCGAAGCATATTCGAGCTGACGTTTTTTGGAGAGCTTTTCCGGATAGAAACTCTTGTCCCACTCCTCAAAAGCCCAGCCACCGATACCCACTCGGATTTTGCCTGAATTAGTCTCACGCATTTTATCCATACCTCCGCGACATGAGTTCATGAGCGTTGCTCATGATGTTTAAGCTGTATTCATATCGTTCGCTATGCTGTTATCAATAGGCTTTACTGGAGGAGTAAACAAATGTCGGAAACAAAAGATCCGATCGTCATCGCCAGTGCGGTGCGAACACCGATCGGAAGTTTTCAGGGAGCGCTCAAGGGGGAGAGTGCAACAGCACTGGGCGCTGTCACAATCAAGGAAGCTGTCCACCGAGCCAGCCTCAATCCGGATCAGATCGACGAAGTGCTTATGGGCTGTGTATTGCCGGCAGGGCTGGGACAGGCGCCCGGACGTCAAGCCTCAATTCATGCTGGTCTCCCGCAGGCTGTGCCGTGCTCGACTATCAACAAGGTTTGCGGATCAGGCATGAAAACAGTCATGCTGGGCGCTGATCTCATTTCGGCAGGAAGCGCGGAAATCGTTGTTGCGGGCGGCATGGAAAGCATGACCAATGCACCTTATCTGCTTGAAAAGGCGCGCGGTGGCTATCGCATGGGCCACGGCAAAATCTACGATCATATGTTCCTCGACGGCCTTGAAGACGCCTATGACAAAGGCCGTGCCATGGGAACTTTTGCGGAAGAAACCGCAGACCATTATCAGTTTACCCGTCAACAGCAGGATGAGTTTGCTCTGCGCTCACTCTCGCGCGCACTCAAGGCTACTGAAGCGGGCTATTTTGCGAAAGAGCTGGTCAATGTTGCGGAGCTTGACCGCGACGAACAACCGACCCGCGCAAAGCCTGAAAAGATACCAAACCTCAAGCCTGCCTTCCGCGAAGGCGGCACGATCACTGCTGCTAATTCTTCCTCAATTTCGGATGGCGGGGCCGCCCTCACCCTGATGCGGCTATCCAAAGCTGAAAAGCTTGGCATAGAACCGCTTGCCATTATTCGTGGTCATGCAAGTCAGGCACAACAGCCAGCCCTTTTCACCACGGCCCCGATTTTTGCGATGAGGAAACTCTTCGACAAAACCGGCTGGAATGTACGCGACGTCGATTTGTTTGAAATCAATGAAGCTTTCGCCGTT
The DNA here is from genome assembly GCF_029909885.1 of Ochrobactrum sp. AN78. NCBI lineage: Bacteria > Pseudomonadati > Pseudomonadota > Alphaproteobacteria > Hyphomicrobiales > Brucellaceae > Ochrobactrum > Ochrobactrum sp. AN78. Next base: position 112,516 of record NZ_JASAMU010000001.1, on the reverse strand, counting down.
GTTGTTATGGCTGCAATGCAGGAACTCGACCTCCCCGCCGACAAGGTGAATATCCATGGCGGTGCGTGCGCTATGGGCCATCCGATTGGCTGCTCTGGCGCACGCATCATCGTCACGCTGCTTCATGCCATGAAGCAGAACGACCTCAAGCGTGGCATGGCTTCAGTCTGTATCGGCGGCGGTGAAGCGACAGCCATTGCACTTGAAACGTTGTGAGGGGGAAAAATGGATATTGAAGGAAAAATCGCCATCGTCAGTGGTGGCGCATCGGGTCTTGGCGCCGCAACGGCACAGGCCTTGGCGTCCAAAGGCGCGAAAGTTGCAATCCTCGATTTCAACATCGATGGTGCAAATGTGGTGGCAGCCGGGATTGGCGGCATCGCAATTCAGTGCGACGTTTCTGATGCGGCAAGTGCCGAAGCTGCCTTTAAGACAATCGGTGAAAAGCTCGGATCACCGCAGATTCTGGTCAATTGTGCGGGCGTAGCGCCAGCAAAGAAAATGTTGGCGCGCGATGGCAGCGTCATGCCGCTCGATGATTTCCGTCGCGCCGTTGAAATCAACCTGATCGGCTCGTTCAATCTGCTGCGACTGTTTGCAGACGCCGCATCCAAAAGCGAAGCCTTGCCAACCGGCGAGCGCGGCGTTGTCATAAATACCGCTTCTGTTGCAGCTTATGATGGTCAGATTGGCCAGACGGCCTATGCAGCGTCTAAAGGCGGCATTGTCGGCCTGACACTACCTGCTGCGCGTGAACTTGCACCACTCGGCATTCGCGTGTGCGCCATTGCACCCGGTATTTTTGAAACCCCCATGCTCAAAGGCCTGCCGCAACCTGCACAGGATGCGCTCGGTCAGATGGTTCCTTTTCCCCCGCGTCTGGGTCGGCCAGACGAATATGCAGCCCTCGCGATGCATATTATCGAAAACAGCATGCTCAACGGCGAAACCATCAGACTCGATGGTGCACTGCGTATGCCTCCAAAATAGAGCGCATGCGCGCCAAAGCCGTTCAGATATTTTGAGAGTAGGGAAATGCACAAATCCACAAACAACAGCAACATGCGAACCGGTGGCCAGATACTGGTGGATGCTCTGGGCATTCATGGCGTCGACCGCGTTTTCTGCGTGCCGGGTGAAAGCTATCTTGCAGCACTCGATGCCTTTCACGATGTCAGTGACGAGATTGACTTAATTGTCTGTCGACAGGAAGGCGGAGCAGCCTATATGGCCGATGCCTATGGCAAGCTGACCGGCAAACCCGGCATCTGCTTTGTCACACGTGGCCCCGGCGCGACGAATGCCTCTGTCGGGGTTCATACAGCTTTTCAGGATTCCACGCCGATGCTTCTGTTCATCGGACAGGTCGCAAGCGATCAGGTGGAACGTGAAGCATTTCAGGAAGTTGATTATCGCCGTATGTTCGGTCAGATGGCCAAATGGGTTGTGCAGATCGATGATGCCGCCCGCATTCCGGAACTGGTCAGTCAGGCTTTCCACCGCGCGGTCAACGGACGCCCCGGCCCTGTTGTGATTGCACTCCCCGAAGATATGCTGACATCGCATGCAACCGTCGCTGATGCACCCGCTTACAAGCATGTCGAGATGCATCCGGGAAGCGATCAGTTACAGGACATGAAATCGCTGCTCGAAAAGGCCGAACGACCACTGATGATCGTCGGTGGCGGCGGCTGGAATGCGCAAGCGGTTCGCGACCTGCAAACATTCGCGGAAAACATGTCTCTGCCTGTTGCCGCATCCTTCCGTTGTCAGGATATGTTCGACAATACCCACCCGCTTTATGCCGGTGAAATGGGAACATCGATCAGCCCTAAACTCGCAGCCCGCGTCAAAGATTCGGATCTTTTGCTGGTCGTAGGCGCACGCCTTGGTGAAATGACCACGCAAGGCTATGAGCTGGTCAATATTCCTGTGCCAAAGCAGAAGCTCATCCATATTCATCCCGGTGCGGAAGAACTTGGCCGTGTCTATCATGCTGATATTCCGATCAATGCCAGCATGGCCGCCTTCACCAAAGCAGCTTCCAAACTTGAACCTATCGCCAATCCCGGTTTCAAAGCATGGGTTGAAAGCGCCAATGCCGATTATCGCGACAATCTGAAAACACCGACAATTCCCGGTGATGTTCAGATGGGCGAGATCATGGAATGGCTGCGCGCGCATCTGCCTGATGATGCCATCATCACCAATGGTGCTGGCAATTATTCGGCTTGGCCGCACCGCTTTTATCAGTACCGCACCTATCGCAGCCAGTTAGCGCCGACCAACGGCTCGATGGGCTATGGTGTGCCTGCAGCAGTTGCAGCAAAGCTGACCGCACCGGAAAGAACCGTCGTCTGTTTTGCCGGTGACGGCTGTTTTCTGATGAACGGTCAGGAACTCGCAACGGCTGCGCAATATGGTGCCAATGCGATTTTCATCGTCGTCAATAACGGCATGTACGGCACCATCCGTATGCATCAGGAACGCACCTATCCGGGCCGTGTTTCCGGCACGGGCCTCGCAAACCCTGACTTTGCAGCGCTTGCCCGAGCCTATGGCCTGCATGGGGAAACGGTGGAAAAGACCGCAGACTTTGCGGAAGCGTTCAAGCGTTGCGAGCAATCTGGCAAACCCGCTTTGATTGAAATCCGCATCGATCCGGAAGCTCTTTCACCTAAAATGACCCTGAGCCAAATGCGCGAACAGGGGTTAGCCAAACAGAGATAGCGACTCTCTTTGCTTTCAACTTCAAGCCGGGTTTTTTCGATCATGAAAACCCGGTTAAGCCATGTTCAGGTCAATTCAATCCATTTAAACGCGGAGATTCCCCCTAGAATTAGGAGGACTCACCGCGATGTCGAGCGTAGAACCGTCCCAAATCCGGCCAATGCAACTTTAGTTGGGATGAATACAATTTAGGGTAGACATTCCCGCACAAGTCGCAGATAACCCGCCCGGGTTGCAAACGGGAGGGTAAATTGCGAACACTTAATCTATTCATTATTGGCTTTGGCTTCAGCGCACTTGTCATCACCTGCATTTACGCCATTGGCGGCGGGCTGATCTAACTCACATTCTGGATCGAAGAAGATCCTCACCCAGAAAGCTTGCTGAGGCTTCGCGTACCGCACCAAGCATAAAATCGCTGATCACTCTGATACGCGGCGCGGCCATGACATCAACATGGCAATTCATCCAATACTCGCGTTCAAGATGCATTTCTCTAGGTAGTACCGACACCAGCTCTGGGTGCAGGCTGGCAATGTAATAAGGCAGAACACAAAGCCCATAGCCGGTCAGTGTCGCTGTCAGTTGTGCGTGAATGCTTGAGCTTTGATAGCTGCAGCGCTGCCCGGGCAATATTTCGCGCATGTAATCAAGGCCAGGTGTGAACACCATATCGTCGATATAGCCAATGAATGGATGCCCCGTCAGATCTTCACGCGACTTGATCGGCGGATGCGCGTTGAGATAATCACGATGACCATAGATGAACAGGCGATAAGGCGTGAGACGTTCACTGTGATAGGGGCCAGTACGCGGCATATGCAGTGTGATGGATAATTCCGCTTCACGGCGCGAGAGTGACATGATCTGCTGGATGGTGACCACTTCGACGGACAGGCTCGGATAGGACTGCGCGAGTACCGGCAGGCGATCGGCCAAAAAGAAGTTGCCGAAACCTTCAAGCGTGGAAAGCCGCACCACGCCGGAAAGCGCGGATAGATTGCCCGTTGCTTCTGTGCGAAATTTCATGGCCTCACGTTCCATGATCTCCGCTGGCTCGACAAGCCGCTCACCCACAGGTGTCAAAAGATAACCACGCGGGTTTCTCTCGAAGAGCTTGGTTGCTAACGACTGCTCCAACCGATCAATTCGGCGCAGAACCGTGACATGGCTTGTCCGCAATTGTCTCGCCGCTGTCGAAAGCTGGCCTGTCCGCGCGACAGCCAGAAAATATTGCAGGTCGTCCCAGGTAAATTGACGCAACTTTTCCTCCCTGCCTCTGTCTGTACATTTTCGTACAGACTGTGTTCAAAAATTGTTGTTCGTGTACGCATTTGTCAATGCTACCGTTCTAATTAATTGCCCGAATGGAGGAACAAATCGGGCGGAGGCAAAGAGAGAAAATGGCCAGGAGGAAGGCCATAAGCCCGATCTGAAAGGCATTTTACTGGAGGTTACTGCCCGATTTCTCGTGGTGGTTTATGGACTTATTGGGAGGAGCACTGAATGAAACTTTTCGCACTTGCAACGGCTGCGCTTTTTGCTGCAACCGCAATTTCATCCGCAGCAGAAATATCGGACGGCAAGGTCAAGATCGGCATCCTTAACGACCAATCCGGCGTCTATGCCGACTTCGGCGGCAAGTGGTCATTCGAAGCTGCAAAGATGGCTGCAGAAGATTTCGGTGGCAAGGTGCTCGATGCACCGATTGAAATCATCACCGCTGACCACCAGAACAAACCGGACGTTGCCGCAAATATTGCCCGTCAGTGGTACGACACCGAACAGGTGGATGCCATCATGGAGCTGACCAGTTCTTCAGTCGGTCTGGCCGTTCAGGCGCTCTCCAAAGACAAGAAGAAAATCACTATCAATACGGGTGCCGCGACATCAGAACTCACAGGAAAGCAATGCACGCCTTATGGTTTCCACTGGGCCTATGACACCCACGCGCTGGCGGTCGGCACCGGCGGTTCGCTCGTCGAGCAGGGCGGCGATACCTGGTACTTCCTGACGGCCGACTATGCATTTGGCTATTCGCTGGAAGAACAGACGTCGAAGTTCGTTGAATCCAAGGGTGGTAAAGTTCTCGGCTCCGTTCGCCACCCATTGAGCACCACCGACTATTCCTCGTTCCTGTTGCAGGCCCAGTCGTCAGGCGCCAAGGTCGTTGGCCTAGCCAATGCCGGTCTCGATACATCCAACGCGATCAAGCAGGCTGCGGAATTTGGTATCGTTGCAGGCGGTCAGCGTCTTGCGGCGTTGCTCTTCACATTAGCGGAAGTTCACGGACTTGGTCTTGAAGCTGCCCAGGGACTAACCCTCACCGAAGGTTTCTACTGGGATCGTGACGATGATTCGCGCGAGTTCAGCAAGCGCTTTTTCGATCGCACCGGTCGTATGCCAAACATGATCCAGGCAGGCACTTACTCGGCTGTGCTTCAGTATCTGAAAGCCATCAAGGAAGCAGGCACAGACGAGACAGAAGCTGTCGCCAAGAAGCTTCATGAAATGCCGGTCAATGACGTCTTCGCCCGCAACGGCAAGGTCGGCGCCAATGGCCGCATGATCTACGACATGTATCTCATGGAAGTGAAAAAGCCTGACGAAAGCAAGGCACCATGGGACTACTATAAGGTGCTGGCCACCATCCCCGGCGATCAGGCTTATCTGAAGCCTGAAGAAAGCGGCTGCCCTCTGGTCACGCAGTAAGGGTGTAATTTAATGGCAATTAACACTCAAACCGGTACGGCCCTGCGTGAAGCAGGGCCAGATGTGGTGCAAACGCCTGCTCAGACCGTTCTCTCGGCGCGTGGATTGGGCAAGTCGTTTGGCGGCTTTCATGCGGTGAAGAATGTCGATCTTGATGTGGAGCACGCCCGCGTTCATGCCCTGATCGGACCGAATGGCGCAGGCAAGACGACCGTTTTCAACCTGCTCACCAAATTCCTCCAGCCGACAAGCGGCGAGATTACACTTCTGGGCGAAAACATCACCAAAACCAACCCCGCCAAGGTGGCGCGGATGGGTCTGGTGCGCTCGTTTCAAATTTCCGCAACCTTCCCCCATCTGACGGTACTTGAAAACGTGAAGGTCGCGCTTCAACGCCCGAGTGGTCTGGCAACGCAGTTCTGGCGGTCACTATCTGTACTCGATCAGCTCGATGCAAGAGCGATTGATCTTCTTGAGCGCGTCGGTTTGGCTGATGCCCGTCATGCGCTGGCCGCCGATCTTTCTTATGGCCGCAAGCGCGCGCTTGAAATCGCCACCACACTGGCGCTCGATCCGAAAGTATTGCTGTTGGATGAGCCGATGGCCGGCATGGGGCACGAAGACGTGCACATAATTGCCGCCCTCATCACCGATGTAGCGAAGGATCGCGCGGTGCTGATGGTCGAACACAATCTCAAAGTGGTGGCTGACATCGCTCATCACGTCACGGTGTTGCAACGCGGCGAGATCCTCGCATCGGGCAATTATGCCACCGTCTCCCAAGACGAGCGCGTCCGCACCGCTTACATGGGAACTGAACATGAATAGAGGCCAACCTCTGCTTTCGGTGCGCGGGCTCAATGCCTGGTATGGCGAAAGCCATGCGCTTCACGGCGTCGATCTTGATATCTGGAGTGGTGAAACCATCACGCTTTTAGGTCGTAACGGCGTCGGCAAAACCACAACATTGCGCGCGATCATGGGCATCATTCGCAAGCGCACGGGTACGATCACGCTTGATGGCAAAGACCTTTTGCGCGTGCCGCTGCATCGCATTGCCCGGACAGGTCTTGGCTTCGTGCCAGAAGAGCGCGGTATTTTCGCAACGCTGAATGTGCATGAAAACCTGCTGCTTCCGCCGGTTGTCGCCAAGGGCGGCGGGGCAATGTCGCTTGATGAAATTTATGAGCTCTTCCCCAATCTCTACGAGCGTCGCAACAGCCCCGGTACCAAGCTATCGGGCGGTGAACAGCAGATGCTGGCGATTGCGCGGATATTGCGCACTGGCGTCAAAGTTTTGTTGCTAGATGAGCCGACTGAGGGGCTGGCGCCTGTCATCATCCAACGCATCGGCGATGTGCTGGTGGAGCTGAAGAAGCGAGGCATGACGGTACTTCTGGTCGAGCAGAACTTCCGTTTTGCCGCCAAGGTCGCGGACCGCTTCTATCTGATGGATCATGGTGTGGTGACGGAAAACTTCCCCACCACTGAGCTGCCTGCCCGCATGGCAGAACTCACGCAAGCCTTGGGGGTCTGAAACAATGACAATGATCTTCGGTATCCCTGTGCAGGCACTTCTCGGGCAGTTGCTCGTGGGCCTTATCAATGGGTCCTTCTATGCAATCCTGAGCCTTGGCCTCGCCATCATCTTCGGGCTTTTGCGCATCATCAATTTCGCTCATGGCGCACAATATATGCTCGGTGCTTTTGTCGGCTATCTGCTGTTGAGCGGCCTAGGCATCGGCTATTGGCCAGCGTTGATTCTCGCTCCGCTGATCGTGGGTCTGGGCGGCGCTATCATCGAGCGCGTTGCCCTTTCAAGGCTCTATAATCTCGATCCGCTTTATGGCCTGCTGTTTACTTTTGGTCTGGCGCTCGTGATCGAAGGCACCTTCCGCTATTATTATGGTGCTGCCGGTCAGCCCTATGCCGTCCCGCCATCGCTTGCCGGAGGCAATAATCTGGGCTTCATGTTCCTGCCCAACTATCGCGCATGGGTGGTGGTGGCCTCGCTCATTGTCTGTATTGGCACATGGCTCTTGATTGAGAAGACCAAGCTTGGCGCCTATCTTCGCGCTGCGACCGAAAACCCCACACTGGTCAAAGCCTTCGGCATCAATGTGCCGCTGCTTCTCACCTTCACCTATGCTCTGGGTGCAGCCCTTGCCGGCTTTGCCGGAATTCTGGCCGCTCCAATATATCAGGTCAGCCCGTTGATGGGGTCGAACATTATCATCGTGGTCTTTGCCGTGGTTGTGGTCGGTGGCATGGGTTCGATCCTTGGCGCGATCATCACAGGCTATGTGCTGGGGCTGGCCGAAGGTCTGACCAAGGTCTTCTATCCTGAAGCCTCCAGCATCGTCATCTTCGTTATCATGGCTATCGTCCTTCTGGTGCGACCCGCCGGACTGTTCGGGAAGGAGGCCTGATATGACTGATACTGCTCTCAAAGCAACGACGGCAAATCATCAGGCAAAAGCGCCGGCCCTCAACAGCCTTTCGGCAGTCGTTCTGGCCATGGCCATTGCTGGATTGATCGTAGCACCCTTCATGGTCTATCCGATCTTCCTGATGAAGATGCTGTGCTTTGCGCTCTTTGCCTCCGCATTCAATCTGCTGCTCGGCTATACCGGCATTCTATCATTTGGCCATGCAGCCTTCTTTGGCGGTGCTGCCTATGTGACGGCTCATGCGGTCAAGGAATGGGGTGTAACGCCCGAAATCGGCATTCTGCTTGGTATGCTGACAGCCGCAGGTCTCGGCCTCATCATCGGCTATCTCGCCATCCGCCGTCAGGGCATCTATTCGACGATGATCACACTGGCACTGGCGCAGATGTTCTTCTTCTTCTGTCTGCAGGCAGCCTTTACACACGGCGAAGATGGCCTTCAGGGTGTGCCGCGCGGCTATCTCTTTGGCTTCATCGACCTTAATCAGCCCATGAATATGTATTATTTTGTGCTGGCTGTGTTTGTGATCGGGGTCTTTGCGATCTGGCGCATCATCAATTCGCCTTTCGGCATGATCCTCAAATCGGTGCGCGAAAACGAGAACCGCGCCGTGTCGCTGGGCTATTCCGTCAATCACTATAAGCTTGCAGCTTTCGTCATGTCGGCAGCGCTTGCAGGCCTTGCAGGCGGCATGAAGGCACTTGTCTTCCAGTTTGCCACACTCACCGATGTGGGCTGGCAGATGTCGGGCGAAGTGATCCTGATGACGCTGCTTGGCGGCATCGGAACGCTGATCGGCCCTATCGTCGGCGCAGCCTTCGTGGTCGCTCTTCAGAACTATCTCGCAACCTCGGACTTCCCCGTGACAATCGTCACTGGTGTCATCTTCATGGCCTGCGTTCTGCTCTTCCGTAGAGGCATCGTAGGCGAGTTCTATGCATCGCGGCTTGGAAAGAAATTGTTCGGATAACCGACGGAGCCGCATGTTCATACGATAGCGGCTCCACCTTTTTACTGGATATGAAATCATGACCGACACCTACGATTACATCGTGGTTGGCGCGGGCACGGCAGGGTGCGCGCTTGCGAACCGGCTTTCCGCAGATAAGAACCGTTCCGTGCTGCTGCTTGAAGCAGGCGGCAAAGACAATTACGCGTGGATTCATATCCCCGTCGGCTATCTTTATTGCATCGGCAATCCGCGCACCGACTGGTGTTTTACCACAGAAGCGGAAGCAGGCCTGAATGGACGCTCGCTCGGCTATCCACGCGGCAAAGTGCTTGGTGGCTGCTCCTCCATCAATGGCATGATCTATATGCGTGGACAGGCGCGCGATTATGATCTGTGGCGACAGGCCGGTTGCTACGGCTGGGGCTGGGACGACGTGTTGCCCTTCTTCAAAAAGTCGGAAGACTATTTTGAAGGCGCAAGTGAGCTGCATGGTGCGGGCGGCGAATGGCGTGTCGAAAGCGCCCGCCTGCACTGGGATATTCTGGATGCATTCCGTGATGCAGCGGTTGCTGCCGGAATTCCAGCAACCGACGATTTCAATCGCGGTGACAATGAAGGCGTGTCCTATTTCAAGGTTAACCAGAAGCGCGGCATTCGCTGGAATACGGCCAAAGCCTTTCTGCGTCCTGCCCTTGATCGCCCCAACCTGCGTGTTGAAACCGGTGCCCATGTTCGCCGCATCGAAATCGAAGCGTTGCGCGCAACCGGCGTCACTTTCGATCAGAATGGGACAACCCGAACCATACACGCAAAACGCGAGATTATTCTGGCAGCAGGTGCCGTCGGCTCGCCGCAGATATTGGAGCTTTCAGGGGTTGGGCGCGGTGATGTGCTGCAACAGGCAGGCATTCCGCTGAAACTCGAACGCCAGCAGATGGGCGAAAACTTGCAGGATCACCTGCAGCTGCGCTGCGCCTATAAAGTAACCGGCATTCCAACACTGAACGAAAAAGCCAGTAAACTTTCAGGCAAAGCAATGATCGGGCTGGAATATCTGCTTCGCCGCTCTGGCCCCATGTCGATGGCACCCAGCCAGCTCGGTGTTTTCACCCGCTCGGACTCATCCTATGAAACAGCCAATCTGCAATATCATGTGCAGCCATTGAGCCTTGAGAAATTCGGCGAAGCCGTCCACCCCTTCCCGGCCTTTACCGCATCGGTCTGTAATCTGCGTCCCGACAGCCGCGGTTCGATTCATATCAAGTCGCCCGATCATCGGATGCAACCGGCAATTCGGCCAAACTATCTCGCCACGGAGAGTGACCGCCGCGTTGCAGCCGACTCCATCCGCCTGACCCGCCACATCGTGGCGCAGGCACCTCTGCAGCAATATCGTCCGGAAGAATTCAAGCCCGGACCAAGCTATGAAACGCAGGAACAGCTTGAAAAGGCAGCAGGCGATATCGGCACCACGATTTTCCATCCGGTCGGCACCTGCCGAATGGGCGCTGATGCAGAAGCGATTGTCGATCCGCGTTTGAGGCTTAACGGCATTCAGGGATTGCGCGTGGCCGATGCCTCGATCATGCCCGGAATCACTTCAGGCAACACAAACTCACCCACTTTGATGATTGCCGAGAAGGCGGCTCAGATGATCATTTCGGACAATCGTTAGAACCCGATTCCCGTGAGCCCGATGAGCGGAAATGGCAATCCGCTCACGCAGCTGTGAACGCAATTTTGCGATTGCTGAATCTCGTTAAACTGAAATAATTTTCCTTGTTTATTGCCGTGCAAACGGGAATTATCGGCATCAAGGTGGGCAGGGGGAGAAAGATCATCTAACATGATCGCTTTCCGGGACCGGCTCTCCAAAAAACTTTAGACAAGGAAAATAAGAATGTCGTCAGTCCTTTCCCGCTATTCGCTGACCCGCCGCGCGGGTCTGAAAGCTGCCCTCTTCACCGCTGCAGCTCTCACCGTTGGTTTTGCAAGCGCGCCAAGCCATGCAGAAGACAAGACCATCAAGGTCGGCATCATGGGCGGCGAAGATGAAGACGTCTGGAAAGTTGTTGCCGAAGAAGGCAAGAAACACGGCCTCATCATCGAGCGCGTGACCTTCAACGATTACAACCAGCCAAATGAAGCGCTGGAACGCAAGGAAATCGATGCCAACGCTTTCCAGCACAAGCCTTACCTTGACGAACAGATCAAGCAGCACGGCTACAAGATCAGCGTTGCAGGTTACACCGCTGTATGGCCAATCGGCATCTATTCGCGCAAGATCAAGAGTCTTGATGAACTGAAAGAAGGCGCAGTTGTCGGTGTGCCGAACGACCCATCGAACGAAGGCCGTGCGCTCCGCGTTCTTGAAGCCAGCGGTCTCATCAAGCTGAAGCCAGATGCAGGCATTCTCGCAACCCCAATCGACATTGTCGAAAACCCTAAGAAGATCGAAATCAAGGAACTCGACGCCGGTGTTGTCGGCCGCTCGATTGATGATCTCGATGTCGCCATCGTGAATAACGACTGGGCTGGCAAGGCTGGCCTCAAGAAGGAAGAAGCAATCGGTTGGGAATCGAAGGAAAACAACCCATACAACAACTTCATCGCGGTCCGCACCGATGATGAAAACGCTGAATGGGTCAAGAATCTCGTAGCCTCGTTCCAGAACGATGCTGTGAAGGCCGAACTCGACCGCGTTTACAAGGGAACAGGTATTCCAGCCTGGAACTAATCCCCTGTAGGAGATTGAAAGACCGCGCCGGAAAAAGCTTTTCCGGCGCGGCTTTTATTGACGTACGCAAAAAAATTGCCCAAAAGCATCCGCGATGGCTCACATATAATGCGGCATTGCCCATATGAGCCCCTTTGGCATCATTTTCATTGAAGCCTTACCGATTAGAAAGTCGCGGTTTTCCGCGGTGCAAGAAGCAGAAGATACGATCGTGACCACTCAACCGCAAACCGCCGCTTTAGCGCCCATCGTCGAAATGAAAGACGTGCGCCGAATGTTCGGTGAAACGCCGGCCATCAACGGCGTTTCTCTTTCGGTTGCGCGCGGCGAAATTCTCGGCATCATTGGCCGCAGCGGCGCAGGTAAATCTACGCTGATCCGTTGCATCAATGGCCTTGAAAAACCCGATGCCGGTTCAATCAAGATCGAAGGCCGCGAAATTACGGCACTCACGGAAAACAGCCTGCAGCCGGTGCGTCGTCGCATCGGCATGGTTTTCCAGCACTTCAATCTGTTGTCTGCAAAAACCGTTGAGCAGAACATCGCTCTGCCGCTGAAGATCGCAGGGCAGCCGAAAGCCCAGCGCGTGAAGCGTGTTGCGGAACTGCTGGAGCTTGTCGGACTTTCCGATAAGGCAAAGCACTACCCAGCTCAGCTTTCGGGTGGCCAAAAGCAACGCGTCGGCATCGCACGCGCACTTGCTGCCGAACCCGCCGTTCTGCTGTCTGACGAAGCAACCTCAGCACTCGATCCTGAGACAACACAGTCGATTCTGGCGCTTCTTCAAGACATCAACACCAAGCTCGGCCTCACGATCCTGTTGATCACCCACGAAATGGATGTGATCCGTCGTATCGCCGATCGCGTAATTGTGCTTGATCACGGCGCAATTGCTGAAGAAGGTCCGGTCTGGAAGGTTTTTGCAAGGCCACAGGCGCCAGTCACGCAAAGTCTGTTGCACGTACTGACGCCAGAATTGCCTGCCTCGTGGCGTGAGCGGCTCGTCAGTGAAACAAGCGATCAGGCAGTCGTTAAAATCAGACTTTCTGGCCAGGCGGCAAGAAGCGCCTTCTTCAACGATATCACGTCCGCAACAGGTCTTGAGACACGCCTTATTCACGGCGGCATGGATACAATTCAGGGTGAGCCCGTCGGCACTCTCTTCGTTGCCCTGCCCGCGCTGGACAAGGCAAAACTCGACGCTGCCATCAGCTACATCAACACCCACGCAGACGCCATGGAGGTACTTGGTTATGTCTCAGGCGATGCTTGATCTTCTCTGGCGCTCTTTCTGGGAAACCATCATTATGACGGGCTTTTCGAGCCTGATCTCGCTGGTGGTTGGCCTGCCGCTTGCACTCATCATGATTCTGACCGAACGTGGTGGACTGGCGCAGAACCTGACGCTCAACACCTTTCTGGGCGCTATCATCAACGGCTTCCGCTCGGTGCCATTTATCATCTTGCTGGTGGCCCTTATTCCAGTCACACGCTTTATCGTTGGCACGTCTATCGGCACCTGGGCTTCCATCGTGCCGCTGTCGATAGCTGCTATACCCTATTATGCGCGTATTGCGGAAGTTTCGCTGCGCGAAGTGGACAACGGTCTTGTTGAAGCTGCACGCTCCATGGGGGCAAACCGCTGGACAATCGTTCGCGAAGTGCTGGTGCCTGAAGCACTGCCGGGCATCGTCGCAGGCTTCACCGTCACCATCATCACCCTTGTTGGTGCGTCAGCAATGGCTGGTGCAATCGGCGCAGGCGGCCTTGGCGATCTTGCAATCCGTTATGGTTATCAGCGCTTCGAAACTACCATCATGATCGCTGTTGTGATCATTCTGATCATCATGGTCTGTGGTGTTCAGTGGATCGGTGATCGTTTGGTCACCCGTCTCGACAAGCGCAATCTGCGTTCGAGAGCGTAGGGCACATCCAGCAAAAGTGGGAATCGGTTTTGCGTTCGGAAATGCGTAAAAACAAATAGTCACAGCGGTTCCAACGATTCAATATTAACTGGAACCGCTGTAACTGTCGCATGTTCGCGGGGGCTCAAATGAACCCATTTAGCTGCTACATGCTTTATCTTACCCGCTGGCGGAAACCGGCTTCCAGCGTATTGCCGTCTGGATCAAAGACCAGAGCCGCATAATATCCCATTTCTTCCGGCCCCTGATAAGCCGGCGCCCCGCTTTCACTGCCGCCGCCCTGAAGGGCCGCACGGTGAAATGCCTCTACATCGTCGCGACTGCTGGCATTGAACATGAGATGCAGGTGATTGCCCGGCTTGCCGCCAGGCTCGTCAGCGCCCGGCTTTGGGCCGCTATGTATCCATAGAAAGGGTACGGGCGCCCTCTCCCCGCCGCTGACGAAGAAACCGCTGTCCGAATGGGCAATAACGGCCAGCCCAAGCTTGGGCATGCAGCTTTCATAAAAGGAAAGGCTGCGGCGAAGATTTCTGCTTTGAAAGCCGATGTGATCGAAGAGCGACATAGGGTTCATTATATGTCGGCTTTGAATAAAGGAAAGCGGCGCTCCCAATTTTGGAGAGCGCCGCCCTTATTATTCCTAAAGCATGTTGCAGTTAAATGGATTCATTTGAGCTCCCGCGAACATGCGACAGTTAAAAGAATCTAGAGCGAACGCGCCATGGGTGCGATTAAGCGCGACACACTCTAAGTCAAAGATCAGCCACGTGTACGCGCAAGGCCTGTCTTGGCTGGCTGATAGTTTGCATCAAGCTGAAGCGCGCGCGAATAGGAGTTGGCAGCCTTCGCCTTATCGCCACGCTGTTCATAAACCAGCGCCTGATTGGACCAGCTTTCAGCAATGTTTCCATCAAGGGTAATAGCCGTATTAAAATCGTCAAAAGCATTGTCGTAGTCGCCAAGGGCAACATAGGAAATGCCACGACCATTATAAGGCTCAGGCGCCGTCGAATTGAGCGAAATCGCTTTTGAGAAATCTTCAATCGCCTGTTGATGCTGGCCTTTAGCCTGATAGATCAGACCACGATTGTGATAAGCACGCCCATCGGTGGTCTGCAGTGCAATCGCCTGATTGAAATCACTCAGCGCCTGATCGAGACGGCCGGCCAGACGGTAGACATTGCCGCGGCCGACATAAGCTGCGTCATATTGCGGGTTTATCTGGATTGCGCGGCTGTAATCCTGCGCTGCCTTGCCGCTGTCGCCCATGTAACGATAGACCAGTCCGCGATTTGCATAAGCCTGATAGAAATTCGGATTAAGCGCGATAGCCTGCTCAAAATCGCGTAGCGCATCCTTGTAGCGCCCAGCCTTACCATAGGCAGAGCCACGCACATTATAGGCTTCAGGATCGCGCGGGTTACTCTGGATGACGCTGGTGAGCGAACCGATATTCTCGCTCGAACCTTGCGCACGATCAACAGAAGTCAATGCGCTCGTGGAAGAACTCTGACATCCAGCAACAGCAAGTGCCAGAACTGCCGTGACCGCCAATAGGCTGTTTCGTGCAAAATGAGAGCTTGTTGATTTTCCGGCCATCACAACAAATTTCCCGGACGAATGCATCACCTTAAAGCGTTTTGGCAAAGACAGCGTTCCTTTCTGCTTGACCGGAGCGAAGGATCTAAAACCCTGAACGTCCGTCAACTTTGTCCCCGGCTGATACAACAGCCACAATACTATAATTGCTTCTATAGCACAGCAAAAGGCAGCAGAAAAACTGCGCCCTAAAACGCATCCGAAAACTGAAGACGTCCTTCGGAGAAGATACGCGTTAACTCAACTCAATAAAGCACGATCTGATGTTATGGGATCTTCGCTCCAGATGGATCAACGCCACAATAAAGGTCTGTATATGGCGGTCCGCTGACTAATAAAATCGGCATGTTTTATCTCGTGAAGCACACCAGAACTATGCTCCGACCGTCAGACATGCAAAAACCGGCGCAAGCCATAAGCCGCACCGGAAAGCAAAAAGGCGCCGCATAGGCAGCGCCAATTTCAGATCAATCAACGAGCAGCAGGACGACCGCCGCCGATGAGACCTTCACGCTGCGCGCGCTTGCGAGCCAGCTTGCGTGCGCGGCGAACGGCTTCAGCCTTTTCACGGGCGCGCTTTTCAGACGGCTTTTCATAGTGGCCACGCATCTTCATTTCGCGGAAGATACCTTCGCGCTGCATCTTTTTCTTGAGAGCGCGGAGAGCCTGATCAACATTGTTATCGCGGACGAGTACCTGCACGTGTAATCCCGTATCGGTTAGAATTTCGATTGAGCCTGAGGCATTAAGGGCGTCTCTTAACGAGTTCCAGCTAATCGAGTCAACCGGTAAACGCCCAAAGGCTCCCAAGCTTCGCAGCTTAAACGCTGCAAATTGGTGGTGGCTATTACCAGATAGCCCACCCCCTGTCCACCTCCAGATGCAACTTTGCCCACCGTTGCAGATAAATAATGGACTTATATCGATTTATAATGACTGACTGGTCCCGAATACGCTATCTGCCACCCAGTTTCGCACAATTCAGCCTCATTGCTCCACCATAGGAACAGTCAGGCAATTCACAGCCTTTTTTCCCTTTCGATTGATTCCTTCGCTTAAATTTCATGTCCCTACGCAAACGACTCGTTATTCAGTTTACAGGCTATGAAGGCCTGCATCCCAAAGCTGTGCGCATACGCCATGCACAGGCGCTGAAGGATTTTGATCGGTTATGGAAAGCCAAGACCAAGCTTTCACCCATAACCGATGAGCCAGATGATTGCGGAACGCTGATCGCGACGACGCAGGGCAACGGCTGGCAAACCGAGACGGAGTTCTGCCAGTTCGGTACTGCTGACATCTTCGATGACTATGCTGCCCGTTCCACACCGAAGCGTATGCTGACCGGCTTTCACGCCTTCATGAATATTTTCTTCACCGGCACCCTGTTTCGCTACTTGCTGACAAGCTGGCGCTTCGTGATGTTCTTCATGTGGCCGTTTCTATTGTCCATCGTCATTATAGCAATCGCGGCCCTGATTGCCTCTGCGCCCACGCTTGCAGGCTTCCCGTTGTGGAATCTCGTCTGGTCGCTGCCGCTGGCTGCTGTTATCGCGACATTGCTCGTGCGCTGGCCAGGCGACCGCTTCTTCATGTCCTATCTGTTGGATGACTGGTCGGCAGCCTATGACCGCATCTATTGCCGTAACGACAAGCTCAATGCACGTCGCCGAGCCTTTGCCGAAGCGCTCAAAACGAAGATCGAAGAAAGCAACGCTGACGAAGTGATTATCGTCGCCCACAGCCTCGGAACGGTTCCAGCTGTCGAAGCACTGGCGGATGTTCAGCGTGAGCGCCCTGATCTGCTTAAGAAACAGCCTGTATCGATGCTGGCCATTGGCTCATGCCTCCTGATGATCGCACTTCACCCAAAGGCACGTGGCTTGCGCGAAGATGTGCGTGTGGTGATGGAAGAAAGTCCGGTTCTTTGGTCAGAGTTTCAGGTATTGACGGATATCATCCACTTCTACGGTTCTGACCCCGCAAAAACGCTCAAGATCAAGACAGCCAATCCGCCCCTGATCCACCGTATCCGCTTTAAGAATGTTCATAGCGAAAACCGCTACAAGCGCTCAAAGGGCAACTTCTTCCTCATGCATCTGCTTTATATGCGCGGTGCGGAGAAGAAGAATTTCTTTGACTTCGGCATGTTTCTGCACGGCCCGTTCTTTTTCCGCGAACTGATGACGACCTATAAAGACAAAGCCGCCCCGCTCGATGAAGAGGGACGGCTTATCAATCCGTAAAACGGAAAGCTGTTATGCTTGCGGCGGCTCAACCACGGCGATGGTAAGCCACGTGGCGGTCAGTGCTGGCTTCACCATATTCTCGACTTCGAGCGTCACATCGTAATGATTGACCACGCGGCCTGATGGACGGATATCGGCGTTAGCGAGCTTGAAGCGGGCACGCACACGCGCGCCGGTTTTCACTGGTGACATGAACCGGACTTTGTCGAAGCCATAATTGATGCCCATCGTGGCACCTTCCAGCATCGGCAGCGCTTCAAATGCCAGTGTCGAAAGCAGCGACAACGTCAGAAAGCCATGAGCAATCGTGCCGCCGAAAGGCGTTTCCTTGATTGCGCGCTCCGGATCAACATGAATGAACTGATGATCGTCCGTCGCATCCGCGAACTGATTAATCATCGCCTGTGTGACTTCACGCCACTCGGAGCATCCAATTTCCGTACCGATTGCTTCGCGCAACTGGTCGAGCGTAATTGCGTCTTTCATGCCATGAAACTTTCTGCTGAACTGATACTCTTTTGTTATCCATTAAAGCATTTGAGCCAAAAGTGCGAAGCGGTTTTGCGTGGGATAATGCGTAAAAACAAATAATTAGAGGGTCCCAACGATTCGATCTTAACTGGAACCGCTCTAATCACAAGACGGCAAGGTCGCCGATTAGGCAGCGACCAGTATTTCACGTGCAATATCATCCCAGTGGGAGAAAACGCGGTTTGCGCCCTTTGATGATAGCTTTTCGGTATGACCTTCATAAGTATGGCCACCGCCCGTATAACCAAAAGCAGTCATGCCAGCAGCAACAGCTCCCTCAATGCCAAAAGGCGAATCTTCGATCACCACGCAGCGCGCTGGATCAATGCCCATCTTGTCTGCGGCAAACAGGAAGAGATCCGGCGCAGGCTTGCCGCGCTTGACCATGCTGGAAGAATAGACCGCTTCTCCAAAATATTGGTTGATCCCCGTCTTCTCCAGACTGAATGCAATACGCTCCGGCTGCGAAGACGAGGCAACGCAACGCTTATGCGGCAGAACCTTAAGAAAATCTGCAATGCCCACGGCAGGCTGCAAGTGTTCGGCAAACAGGATTTTCGTCTCAGGCCAAAACTGACTGGTCGCCTCTTCCGGCAAACGATGACCCGTCAGATCGGCAATCATGTCCATAATATCTGCCTGCTTCATGCCAATCCCCTTGGCTACAGTGCCTTGCGGCAGTGCCATACCGTGATTGGCATAAACCTGCTCGAATGCACGGCAAGATAGTGGTTCGCTATCGACGAGCACGCCGTCGCAATCAAAGATAACGAGGTCGAAGGGGGATAGATTACTCATGAAGGCTCCGATGGAGTAGGTATGTGGAATGCGTATTTTGTCGCGCCGATTTGAGGTGCGCGCTTGCCACTGTTGATATAGAGACTGTTCGTCAATTGCGCATCTATAACAGTATAAGCGTGACAAAATTATCGCGGAATAGATAGTGAAAGCATTTGAGCCATCAGGACGTGAGCTTTTTGCGTCAGATAATGCGTAAAGACAAAAAGTGAGACGCGGTTCCAACGATTCAGTCTTAACTGGAGCCGCTTTAAAAAATTGCGGAGACTCTCATGACAACGAATGTGGCACTGGTTGGATTGGCGCGCGACCTTCAGGCACGCGCTGAAACAGGGAAACCAATCCGCATAGGTCTTATCGGTGCTGGCGAGATGGGCACCGATATTGTCACGCAAGTTGCCCGCATGCCTGGCATTGAAGTCGGCGCGCTATCTGCGCGACGCCTGCCTAACACTTTCAAAGCCGTGCGCACCGCTTATGGCGATGAAGACAACGCACAAGAAGCAAATACTGAGAGTGCCATGACCCGCGCCATTGAGGGCGGCAAGATTGCAGTTACTGGCGACAACGATCTGATTCTCACCAATCCGCTGATCGACGTCATTATCGATGCAACCGGCATTCCCGAAGTGGGTGCTGAAACCGGTATCAAGGCAATTGAAAACGGCAAGCATCTTGTGATGATGAATGTCGAAGCCGATGTCACCATCGGCCCTTATCTTAAAGCACAAGCAGATAAACACGGCGTGATTTATTCGCTGGGAGCAGGTGACGAACCTTCCTCCTGCATGGAACTGATCGAATTCGTCTCGGCGCTTGGCTACGAAGTCGTTTCCGCAGGCAAGGGCAAGAACAACCCGCTCAATTTTGATGCCATCCCTGACGACTATCAGGAAGAAGCCGACCGCCGGAACATGAATGTCCGCCTGCTGGTCGAATTCATTGATGGTTCAAAAACCATGGTCGAGATGGCAGCCATTGCCAATGCAACTGGCCTTGTTCCTGATATTGCCGGGATGCACGGACCGCGTGCAGCAATCGATCAGTTAAGCAGCACGCTTATCCCACAAGCCGATGGTGGCGTGCTGACAAAAAGCGGTGTCGTCGATTATTCTATCGGCAAAGGCGTTTCACCTGGCGTCTTTGTTGTGGCTAAGATGGACCACCCTCGCCTCAATGAGCGGCTGGAAGATCTGAAAATCGGTAAAGGCCCCTACTTCACCTTCCACCGCCCTTATCACCTTACGTCGCTTGAAGTGCCACTGACAGTCGCGCGCGCCGTTCTATACGGCAAATCCGATATGGTGCCGTTGCCAAAGCCGGTAGCGGAAGTCTGCGCGGTCGCAAAGAAAGACTTGCAGCCGGGCGATCATCTCGATGCCATCGGTCAATATTGCTATCGTTCGTGGATCATGACGACACCGGAAGCACGCAGTGCCAAGGCCATTCCTTGCGGCTTGCTGCAAAACGGCACCGTCACTGCACCAATCAAAAAGGGTGAACTCATCACCTATGCCAACGCAGCACCACAGCCCGGCTCCAAGATTGCCGAGCTGCGTGCGTTGCAGGACAAGATGATCTACGGTTGATCGAAAATTACCAGCACAAATAAAAACGGCGGCTCGAAGCCGCCGTTTTTGTTTCTTGCCAGAACACCCCGGCCTTATGAGATTCGGGGAAATGGCGCGCCGAAAATGGTGGGGTTTGAGAACCGGAGCGGAGTGTACTTAAAGTACATGAGCACCGGAAGCGCAGAACCATGTCATTTGCAGGCCGCCAGAACCCGAATATCAAAGGCCTAGTGATCCAAAGCCTTCACAATACTCTCCACCATCTTCTTCGCGTCAGCAAAGAGCATCATGGTGTTGTCGCGGAAGAACAGCTCGTTTTCCACGCCCGCATAGCCTGAGCCCATGCCGCGCTTGATGAACAGAACCGTGCCAGCTTTGTCGACATCAAGGATCGGCATACCGAAGATCGGCGATTGCGGATCGGTCTTCGCTGCCGGATTGGTCACATCATTCGCACCAATCACGAAGGCAACATCAGCCGTCGCAAATTCCGAATTGATGTCTTCAAGTTCGAACACTTCATCGTAAGGCACATTGGCTTCAGCCAGCAGCACGTTCATATGGCCAGGCATACGACCGGCAACAGGGTGGATTGCGTATTTCACTTCCACGCCTTCGGCCTTCAGCTTATCGGCCATTTCACGCAGCGCGTGCTGTGCCTGTGCTACCGCCATACCGTAACCCGGCACGATGATAACCTTCGATGCATTCTTCATGATGAAAGCCGCATCGTCAGCCGAGCCCTGCTTGACCGGGCGTTGTTCGACCTCACCATTACCGCCGGCAGCAGACGTGTCGCCACCAAACCCGCCAAGAATAACCGAGATGAACGAACGGTTCATGCCCTTACACATGATGTAAGACAGGATCGCACCGGACGAACCAACCAGCGCACCAGTGATGATCAGCGCCAGATTGCCTAACGTAAAACCGATACCTGCCGCAGCCCAGCCCGAATAAGAGTTGAGCATGGAGACGACAACCGGCATATCCGCGCCGCCAATTGGCACGATGATCAACACACCGAAGACAAGCGATAGGACAACGATCAACCAGAATACGAAATGGCTTTCGGTGTTCACCAGAACGGCGATCAGCAAAACAATCGCAATTGCGAGTGCCGCATTGATCAGGTGGCGTCCGGGCAGCATGATCGGCTTGCCCGACATACGGCCGTCGAGCTTAAGAAAGGCTATGATCGAGCCAGTAAAGGTAATCGCGCCAATGGCAACGCCAAGCGACATCTCAATCAGAGCCTGAGCGTGGATCTGGCCCACTTCACCAATGTCAAAGGAATGCGGCGAGTAAATCGCAGCAGCCGCAACGAGAACCGCCGCAAGACCGATCAGTGAGTGAAAGGCCGCAACGAGCTGCGGCATCGCCGTCATGGCAATACGACGCGCAATCACCGCGCCAATACCGCCACCAATACCGATACCAAGAAGGATCAGGACCAGACCGCCGAAGCTTGGGCGGGCCAGCAACAATGTCGTAACAATAGCAATGGCCATACCAACCATGCCGAACGTGTTGCCCTGACGGCTGGTCGTGGGATGTGACAAACCACGCAGCGCCAGAATAAACAGCACGCCCGAGACGAGATAAAGAAAGGCTGCAACATTAATGCTCATGATGGTTCAGCCTCACTTTTCTTTTTTCTTGTACATGGCAAGCATGCGCTGGGTGACGAGGAAGCCACCAAAAATATTCACGCTCGCAAGAATCAACGCAATGAAGCCAAAGCCAGTGGCCCAGCCCGAAAGCGACAGGCCAACCGCAAGCAGTGCACCGACAACAATGACGGATGAAATAGCGTTGGTGACGGCCATAAGCGGGGTGTGGAGCGCAGGTGTCACCTGCCAGACGACGTAATATCCGACGAAGATCGACAGGATAAAGATCGCAAAGCGGAAAACAAACGGATCGACCACACCACCCGTTGCGGCATGTGCTGCAGCCGCCGCTGCATCCCCAAGACCAGCGGTGTTTTCGGCTGCCTGTCTTACGGCATCTGCCGCTTGATTGAGGCTCTCGAGAGCTTTTTCAAGTGCTGTATCGGCCATTATGCCTCTCCTCCATCAGCGGAAGTTTTTGCGGCTTTTGCGGGAGCTTTTTTGGTTGTCTTGCGAGCAGGTTTTACAGCAGCAGGTGCCGCTTCTGCTTTCACAGCCGCTGGCTTTGTCTTGGGTGCTGCTTTCGACTTTGCGACTGTTTCGGCCTCAACCACGGGGACCACGTCAACCTTGGCAAAAGCCGGATGCACGACCTTGCCCTGATGGGTAAGAAGCGTTGCCTTTACCAGCTCTTCTTCTGGATCGAGTTTGAGAAGCTTGGCTTCCTTGTCGACCAGCGTTTCAAGGAACGCATAAAGATTACGCGCATAAAGCTGCGAGGCAGTCGCTGCGATCCGGCCCGGTACATTGAGATGCCCGACAATCTTCACACCATTCACCTCGGCAACCTGACCAGCAATTGCACCCTCAACGTTGCCGCCGCGCTCAACTGCAAGATCAATCAGCACCGAACCCGGACGCATGGCCGCGACCATTTCCTTCGTCACGAGGCGCGGAGCCGGACGACCCGGAATAAGCGCTGTGGTAATGACTATATCCTGCTTGGCAATATGGTCGGCAACGAGTGCAGCCTGTTTTGCCTGATATTCCTTCGACATTTCCTTGGCGTAACCGCCTGATGTTTCAGCCGCCTTGAACTCGTCATCCTCGACAGCGATGAATTTCGCACCAAGGGAAGCCACCTGCTCTTTGGCAGCCGGACGCACGTCGGTTGCGGTTACGACAGCACCAAGACGACGTGCGGTCGCAATAGCCTGCAAGCCTGCAACACCCGCACCCATGACAAAAACGCGCGCTGCAGGAACAGTGCCCGCTGCCGTCATCATCATCGGCATGGCGCGATCATAGGTTGAGGACGCGTCAATGACCGCCTGATAACCCGCGAGATTGGCCTGTGATGACAAAACGTCCATCACCTGCGCACGCGTAATACGTGGCATGAATTCCATGGTGAATGCGGAAATTCCAGCCTTGCCCAATGCTGCGACGGCATCTTCGTGACCATAAGGATCAAGCATCGCAAAGAGAGCCGCGCCCGATTTATATCCTTTGAGTTCCGCGTCGTTTGGACGGCGTACTTTAAGGATCACATCTGCCGTTTTGGCATCTGTCGCAGTTCCTATACGCGCCCCGGCACCAGAAAATTCGGTATCGATGATACGCGATTTTTCGCCTGCGCCTTTTTCCACCACGACATCAAAGCCAAGAGCAATGAATTTCTTCACCGTCTCGGCGGATGCCGCAACGCGGGTCTCGTTGGGATCACTCTCTTTCGGAATGAATATAGTCTGGGCCAACTGGTTTCCCTTTCGTGGCTTGATCCGACCTTGCGGGCGGGCACAATTCAGAACCTCCGGGAAGAGGCTCCATCAAAGTTCATTCGAGGCGTTTCGACCTCATTGATTGAGATCGGCGGTCTCAACATTTTGTTCTCGCGCGCATCTTTTCCGAAAACCGTTTCACAATTTTCGAGATGCGCTCAAAGTAGACGACATGCATAAAGCCCCGGCACGGTGCGGGCGGCACCAATACCAAGGCATTCGATCAAATCGTACGGATTATTGCTGGTTTAAGTCCTTAGAGAAGGAACCAGGCAGCAACGCAGATAAGAAGGAAAAGAACGGTCGCGGAGAAGAAACCACCCGCGAAGAAGCCGAACGCCATGGCAGCCAGAAGCGCAACGAGTGCTACTGTGCCCCATTTAAATACGATGGTGAAACCCGCATAAGTTTTCTCATGCTCAGGATAATCCATCGACGCGCCAAGTTCAGCTGGGGCTGTATTGTGATGTTCTGCCATGTTTAGTTCCACCCATTGAGATATTTTGACTATTCTTAGCCAGAATATCCGCAATCTTCAACGCGCATGCAACCTTTACCGGAGTTAGCCTCTGGCTTTCCTACCCGGCTGTTTGTCGCAGCGCCCCTCCATTCCGCAAGTGGCCGCTTAGTGCGGCTCCTCCACCTAACTAGCGGCAATTTTCAAAAAGTGCTACATCTAAATATTTAGAGCAACTTTCAAAAAGATTTAAAAGATCAGTCGTAAGGATCGTGCGTTTGCACATTTTCCGCATCAATTGATGTTACACACCCAGACCCGTATATTTGGCGGTCGGCAAGATGGTCAGCGGTCCCACGCCATTTACAAGATTGCCAAACATGGCGCGACGTTCATGCGGCTGCGACTTGAAAAAAGGAAATCGAACAGCAACCGCGTCACGAATATTGCGGATAGGCGCGGCACCGAGGCCAACCCTGATACCATAACCTTCATGCTCACGCGCTTCAGCCATAACCGTTGTACCAAAAATGCGCTTGTAGAACGCCATATGCTCTGGCTTGACTGAAGCAAGACATTGATCAGCTTCGAAATATTCGGAAGCCATCGCGGCAATGCGAAGCGTGACATAAGGAATGGCCGGATATTCGCTCAGCAGCTCAGGATCTGCTGCAAATCGTGTGGGATCGACAAAGCTCATGCCGCTGTTCAGCAACGGATCAAGAATATCAGGAAAAAGTGCGTAGCTTGTGCCGCGGCGATGATCTGGCGTGATGTGGTGAACTCGCAACGTACTGACCAACTGCCCATCAATGTGGATACCATAGACAAAGGCATGGCTATCGCGATCAATGTCATCGACGATTGATGGCACTTCCGCTTCATGCATCACATTGCGTGTACGATAGGATCGATAGCGCAACCGACCGATCTCTTCGAGATCTTCCGCTTGAACAACACGACGATATTCTACCCGATCCAGAAACTGCAAGAGCTGCCGCGCGAAATTGGATAGCGGCGGTTGCACGCCGGAGACAGCTTCATTGGTCATTCAAATTGTATCCGCACCCATCAAATCAGCGCGCAGAATAAGATGCTTTATGAGCGTGTAAAGGTATAACTTGGAGTTTTTCTCACACGTCGGTGAAAGATAAACTTCTTACCCAGCAAAGTGACGCTATCGTGAGGCCTAACTTGTGACATGGGGACGGTGAATAGCTGCCTGTAGCGCACCCCGAAAAGTGTGAAACGGTTTTCGGACCAAGATGCGCGTTAAAATGTGTAGAGCGTCGACCTGATAATCAGATCGACGCTCTACACAGCCATTCACCTTGTCCTTGATCAAAGCTAGAACATGTCTCCCAAAAGTGGGAACCGGTTTTGGGAGACATGCGTAAAAACAAATAGTGAGACGCATTTCTAACGATTCATCTTAAGCAGGAAATGCTCTAGATCGCGTTGGCCAAAGATTGAAACATGTTGATTGTTTCTTCTTTCACTGCCTGACCATCGACATTGAAATTTGCATAAGCCGACGTTTTAACGATCACCACGCGTTTGGCGGGATTAACGTAGATGAATTGCCCGTAAATCCCCACGCCACAAAAGTCGCCTTGAGGCTCTGCGGGAATCCACCACTGATAGCCGTAGCCATAAGCCGTCTTTCCCGAGGGCATTTCCCGTCCAGGCATCAAGTATGGCTCATCAGGCGTTACGGAATCATGGATCCACTGGGCAGGCACAATCTGCTCACCGCGATAATTGCGCCCTTCATTCATGTAGAGCAGCCCAAAGCGGGCATAATCGCGAAGAACAGCATTCAAGCCACCCGCAGCGACAACCTCGCCTTTTGAATCAGCCAGCCAGTATGCGTCAGCTTCTGCTCCGAGCTTTGACCAAAGCCTATCGCCGAAATATTGCTGAATCGGCACGCCCGTCGCCCCTTCGAGAACCAGAGCCAGAACCTGCGTATCAGCAGAAACATATTGATTGACGGTTCCCTGTGGCACAGCATTTTTCAAATGAGCGGTGAAATCAACAACCGAGCCTGTCAGCATCTGCACGATGTAACGCACAATATCTGAATTCAGATCGCCGTAATTCTCGTTGAAGCCGATACCTGACGACATTTGCAGAACGTTTTTGACAGTAACGCCCTTATAGCCACCCTCTTTGAGCACCGGCGCATAATGATCGACCGTCTCGTCCAGCTTGATCTGCCCATCATGAACAGCATTGCCGATCAGAAAGGAAACAAAGGATTTTGAAAGAGACATCGCAATGGATTGGGTTTTCTCGGTGTTACCGCGCGCATATTCTTCATGGACGATCACGCCGTCTTTGAGAACGATAAATCCTGTCGTATCTGTCCGGTCGAGAAAATCAGAAAGTTTGCGCGTTTCGCCTTTGTAGACATAAGTCTCGGGCAATGCCCGCTCGGCTTTTGGCAGAGGACTAACATCAGTCGTATGTGGGATGCGGATTGACGAGTAGCGCTTGTAAAGATTGCGAAAATTCTCATCAATCACATCGGGCTTAAACACCTGAGCATACTCATACACCGCCCAATACTCATGTATTTTTTTCCAAAAGAATGCCGCTCCAATACCTAGAACAATTATTATGCATATAAATACATATAATAGATAACGTAAAAACCGCTTCATTCCTTCCCCTTTATTAAATTTTACTTATAAGTAATTAGCGAATTAAATGCGCCATTCAATGACAGATGAATATCTTCATCTTTATTGCTTTAAAGAAAATAGCTAAAATTTGCCAATATGAAATAGGGTACATTGCCGATAGACGGTTCGTTTTACAGGATCGAGCACTTGCTTATGCAATCACTACTGCATCGGCCCAAAAAACCGTTGAGGTTTTTGGAAAGCACGATGCTTAGTAAATAAAGTAATGCGACTTTTATGCGCCCAAAACGGCGCACAGCGCTCTATCCGACGAAACTGTGCCCACTTTCATGAGGCACGACTGCCTTGGCCGAAGAGGATCTAATTTCTACCGCAGGAACAGGTTTACCTAAGAGATAACCCTGCACCAGATCAGCACCCGCTGCCACACGTATTAGTGCCAGTTGCTCTTCCGTTTCAACGCCCTCAACCGTAACGGCAAGGCCAAGCTCATGCGAAAGCTGGGTCACACCTCGTAACAACATCAGCGAACGGCGGTCAGTGGTGATGTCATGCACAAAAGACCGATCAACCTTGACCTTGGTCAACGGCAAACTGTTGAGATAGCTAAGGCTTGAATAGCCGGTGCCGAAATCATCCAGTGCAATATTGATCCCTGCATTCTTAAGACGCTGGAGAACCAGCGAGGTCTGGTTACGGTCTGCGATGATCGCACTTTCCGTCACTTCGACCTCAAGCTGCCTGGCTGGAAGTCCTGATTTCTGCAGTGCATTGGCAATGTCACGGGTGATATCACTGTTCTTCAAATCGATAGCCGACAGATTGACAGAAACCCCAATCCGGTCACCCCATGTGCTGCAGTCTAAGCAAGCTTGCTCGAGCATAAATCGCGTAATCTGCGAAATGATACCTATTTCTTCTGCAAGTGGAATGAATTCCGCCGGAGGCACATGCCCAAGCTCCGAGTGCTCCCAACGTGCCAGTGCTTCATAGGCCACGACGCGTAGTGACTGCGCGCTGACAATCGGCTGATAAACAACCTTGATCTCGCGATTTTCAATAGCCAAACGCAGATCAGCCTTCAATTTCTGCCGCCCGCGATATTTGGTATCCATGGCACTCACAAAAAGCGCCCATTGCTTACCTTCTTCGCCCTTGGCTTCATACAGCGCCAAATCAGCATTCATATGCATGCTGCCGACGTCGCTTTTCTCAATCGTCTCGGTAGCGACACCAGCACTGATTTCAATATGAACCTGATCGCCGTTAAGATCATAAACGCCGCTTGCAACCGAAATGACGTGGTCCATGACGGAAGCCACTTCATCTTCGCCGCGAAGATTGAAAACAAAAATAACGAACTCGTCACCACCAAATCGCGAGGCAACATAACGTTGCGGGTCAAGCGAATTGAGCCGCTCTGCAAAAAGCCGCAGGAATACGTCGCCAACATGATGTCCAAGCGTATCGTTGACATGCTTGAAATGGTTGATGTCGATGACGATCAGCGCCGCAAGTGTATCGGGCTCCTGATGTGCACGAAGAGAACGCACCATCGTTTCGAAGTAAGTACGGTTCGGCAGCCCGGTCAAACCGTCAAAACGAGCCATATGCTGAATGCGCGCTTCGGATTCGACCCTCTGCGTCACATCTTCAAACATCAGCACCACACCCGCATTGGATGTCTGATTACCGATACATTCAATATAGCGATTATCCGCCAGTTGCAGAATGTCGCGCGCTTTGCGTCCCGACAATAAGTCCTGCATGCGGGTACGAATATTGATCAGATCATTATGCGGAAACAGGCCCTGCTTGGCGCAATAACGTAACAACACCTCCAACCTGCGACCACGCAATTTGGTGTGCTCGGCGATCTTTAGCAACGCCTTGGTCTTGTGATTGATAACGGCAATGCGCTGCTGCGCATCGAACATCAGCAGTCCTTGCGGCATATTGTTCAGCGCCGCATCGAAACGTCCGGCCACGATGGACAATCGCCGCTTGCCCATCACCGCTGCGAAAAGGAATTCGCGAAGGCCGTTGGCCATCTGGATATTGGACAGAAAATAAGGAATCAGCAGCAAGCCAATGACGACATGAAACGGCGTTCCCGCGAGGATCAAGCCAGCCAGAACCGGAATAAGCGTGCAAGCCGACATCAAGATCACGGCTTTTGCCGACGCATAATTGCGCCCAACAATTGATACAACCGATGCTAGCAAAATGGTGAGGCTTGCGAGTTCAGCGAAGGAATCACGTAACACGTAGCTCGAGAAAAAGCAGAGCATTCCAAGCGTTGCGCAAACCAAGGAGGCACCGACCAGATAGCGGGCTTCCCATTTATCCAAATCCGCATGGGACAGGCTGCCAAGCTTCGCCTGATCAAATTTATGCATGTCATAGAGGCGACCGAGCGCCACAACCGTAAAAAAGCTGGCAAATCCCAGAAAGTGCCAGTCAGCCGTTTTTACATAGATGACGACACACGCCACAACGTGGGCGAGCAAACCAAACCATAAAGTTGTGCGATTGCCGTAAAGCGCACGCAGAAACGATAGCCGCACATCGGCAGGTATCTCAGGTTGAAGGCTTCGCCACATCTCGTTGATTGTACCCCTTTCATAGGGGGTAATATGCCACCAATCACTTAAAAATACCTTTCGTAAAACTAAACCACAAGCTGTTATTACAACTACCATAAGATGTAATCAGATTATTATTAAGCAAACAACGATCGGTACAACCTGGACGCAATAATACAACTCTAAGATCTCATGGCGCAGCTTTCAGTTTATTTGCAACACGCCGAAACCCATGCGCTGCGCAGGATCTATCGACTATTATGAAGTTAAAAGCCACCGTAACGACACGCAAAGACTGAATACAATGCCAAACCGGGCACTTCTTTTAGTGAAAAACTCAGTTCATAGGTCAAATTGCGGAGAAACCACCGGAAGATCGTCGCGAGACGTCAAATATGATGGCCACCATCAACAGTAATCACAGACCCGGTCATGTAACGGCTCGCATCTGACGCCAGCATTAGGACAACGCCATCTAGATCCTGCATTTCTCCGAGACGCCGCATTGGATTGCGTCCCTTGAAATATCCGCCGGCAGGACCGGACAGCTGGCTTTCATTGATTCGCGTCGGAAACCAGCCCGGGGCGATGGCATTGACCCGGATATCGTGCGATGCCCACTCAAGCGCCAGCGCACGCGTCATTTGTGTTACACAGGCCTTGGACATCGCATAGGCAGCAGTTCCCTTCTGAGGGCGCTCAGCAAGAATACTTGTCGTATTTACGATGGCGCCACTTTGGCTGCGCTCGATCATCCGGCGTGCCACTTCCTGCGCGGTAAAAAAAGAGCCCCCAACATTCACGTCGAAGATATGCTCAAGCATGTCGCGGGTTGTATCAAGCGCACGTGCCACGTGGGCGACACCTGCATTGTTAAACAACACGTTGATTGGTCCCAGACGCTGTTCCGCATCATCGAATGCGGTTTTGATTTCATCGGGATTGGTCACATCTGCCATCAGTTCCAGCACTTCTCCACCTGAGGGGCAGAGTATTGCGCCTTCATGACTGCGTGATATCGAGATAACACGCGCACCATGGCGCGCTAACACGCGCACCATATGCAAACCCAAACCGGAAGAGCCTCCGGTCACGGCAATCACTTTGCCTGCGACAGAGAAAGTCTGATCGTCAGCCATTTATCCCCCCGACTGCCAATTTCCTTTATATATTTAGAGCAACATCACGTTTATGTGAACCCAATAACCACCTGAAAACTCGCTCGGTTAATAGAGTACACAGAACGTAGCGATATGTTGCGAAGCTGTGATCAGCTTCACGATTGCACGGGTCGGTACAGCGCTTTACATATGCACAAACAACATCCCTTTGCTGGATTGCAATCAACCATGCCCAAATCTATTCGCCCTCTTATTGCTGTGCCCACAGACGTAAAGCCGTTTGAAAATTACACTTGGCACGCAGCACCCGAGCAATATCTCGCAGCTGCAATTGATGTCGCAGAGGTCACGCCTCTTCTTGTTCCAAGCTTCGGCGAGAAAATGGATACCGACACGATTTTAGATGGCGTGGATGGTCTGCTCGTCACTGGTTCAAAATCGAACGTCAATCCAAAACTATACGGCGTGGAACCGAGCGCGGCCTTTGAGCCATATGATAATGCGCGCGACGCAACATCGCTGCCACTGATCCGCGCAGCCATTGAAAAGGGCGTCCCGGTCTTAGCGATTTGCCGAGGCCTGCAGGAATTAAATGTCGCCTTGGGCGGCACGCTGGCCACCGAAATTCAGGAACTCGAAGGACGGATGGATCACCGTGCGCCAGTATCTGACAGTCAGGCCGAACGCTTCGCAATTCAGCATCCGGTGAAAATCGCACCAAATTCCTGTCTGGCTGAAATTTTGAAATCCGATAGTGTGAAGGTCAATTCCGTTCACCGTCAGGCAATCGACAGACTGGCTCCGGAACTTGAAATTGAAGCAATGGCAGAGGATGGTACGGTCGAAGCTGTTTCCGTGAAAAACGCCAAAGGTTTCATCGTAGGCGTACAGTGGCACCCGGAATATTGGGTAAAGACTGACGGCCCGTCACAGAAAATCTTCAAAGCCTTTGGCGAAGCGGTGCGCCAACACAAGGCCCAGCGCACAGCCTGAAATCAGAGCGCCAGTTTCAATGAATGAGACTGGCGCTTTATCTTACTTGTTCTTGACGTGAATGGTTTCAGGCACGGGCGTTAGTGCTTCCCCCTTGTCGAACCATGAAATCAGGTTGTCGATCACAAGATCGGCCATGCCCTGACGGGTTTTCTCGGATGCAGAACCAATATGCGGCAGCAATACCGTATTAGGCGCATCAAGCAGCGCCTGTGGCACATTGGGCTCATCGGCGAAGACATCAAGTCCAGCGGCAGCAATCGTGCCATTCGTCAAAGCCGCTGCAAGCGCACCTTCATCAACGACCGAACCACGACCGATATTGACCAGAACACCTTCTGAACCGAGCGCCTTCAGCACTTCTGTGTTGACTGCCTTGGCAGTCTCAGCGCCACCCGGCGCGACCAGAATGAGTGTATCAACCGCTTGGGCGAGCTCAAGCAGGCTTGGATAATAATCGTAAGCCACATCATCAGCCTTGCGACGATTGTGATAGGCAATCGGCAGACCGAAGGCTTCAACGCGATGTGCGACAGCCTTGCCAATACGTCCAAGCCCAAAAATACCGACCTTACGGCCCCGCAGCGATAGTTTGGAAAGCGGGTAACGGCCTTCCTTCACCCAGTTTCCCGCGCGGAGAAACTCCTGCGACTTTGACAACTCGCGAACAGTGTCGATTAGCAGACCGATCGTCGTATCGGCAACTTCTTCGGTCAGCACATCCGGCGTATTCGTGACCATGACATTCTTGGTCGCGGCATGCTTTGCATCGACTGCGTCATAACCGACGCCGAAATTGCCAATGATCTCGAGGTTTGGCAATGCGTCGATCAATGAGGCATTGACCGTCGACATGCTTGCTACACCTTTGACCTCTTCCGCCCAGCTTGCATCGACCAGTGTTGCATCCCCCTTAGGAATGCGTTTGACCTTGAACTCCCCCGAGAGCCTCTGCACGGCATAATCGTTGAAATTACCGAGCACCAGAATGGTCGCTTCACGTTGGGTCATGGCAGCTTCCTTAAGTTCAAGCAGAATTCATCGGACCAGAGGACCTAGCCCGGTTATGAGGAAATCAGGCGTATTTCGGTTTTGAAGTGGACTGCCGGATATGCAATTCCGGTTTGATGAGTTCCTGGTTCGACGAAACTTCAACCCCGTTCAGCTGATCAAGAAGCGCACGCGCAGCACGGCGGCCGACTTCACGCTGGCCATTCCAGACCGTTGTGAGTGCAGGCGTTGCAATCGCCGCTTCTTCGAGATCATCATAACCAGTGACAGAAATATCTTCACCCGGCACGAGGCCTGCACGTGAAATACCGTTCATCAGACCGATAGCGGTCAAATCGTTCCAGCACACAGCCGCTGTCGGCTTATCTTTCAATGCGAGAAATTGCGGCGCAACTTCAAAGCCGCCCTGCTTAGTACGTGGACCCGAAATGCGCCATTCCGGGTTCACTTCAAATCCGGCCTTATCCATAGCCTGCACATAACCACGATAACGATCGCGGCCAGTCGAGGTCTGGTCCGTACCGCCGATCATGGCAATGCGTGTGTGGCCCAGCGAGATAAGATGGTTGGTCGCAAGCCCGATACCATAGGCATCGTCGCCGCGGAAAACCGGCGCATGAACACCTTCGACGCTACGTGCGATCAACACGACCGGCAGACCATTATCTTCCGCGAGCTGAATATCTTCCGGCGGAGTGCCAATGGCTGGTGACATGATCACACCATCCGCACCAAGCTGCAGCAGCGTATCCATAAAGGTGCGCTGCTTTTCCAGCTGGTCGTAATGGTTGGAAAGAATAAAGGTCTGACGCGAACGATCAAGTTCCGTTTCAATCGACCGCAAAATTTCGGCGAAGAACGGATTCATGATGTCATGCACAACAACGCCTACGATCCCGGAACGGGATGTCCGCAGGCTCGCCGCCCTCCGGTTATAGATATAACCGATGGTTCGGGCATGTTCCTTGATTTTTTCACGCGTCTGGTCGGCGACAAGCGGACTGTCGCGCAATGCCAGCGAAACGGTGGCCGTCGAAACACCAAGCGCGTCTGCGATGGTCGAAAGCTTGATTTTCTGAGCCAAGTCGCCTCCCCGAAATGGTCTTGCCACAGTCGAAACAGGATGGCATCGGCCAGACAATCAGAGGATCGGCCATCCCATCTTGCAGATGGTTATGCCATTGCAATCATTGAATTGAAAGTTTTTTCAGCGCGGCTTAGCGACCATGCACTTATTCCACATCATCGTCATCAACAACTTCCTTGTCCAACTCGTCGGTAAGGCGTGCTGCACCGCGCGCGACCAGGTTGCTTTCCATGCGCCCAAGCATCTTCAGAAAAGCCTTGCGTTCCTTCTTGTCGAGGCCTTTCAGCATGTCTTTTTCAGTCTTGCGAATGGCCTTCTCAATGACCTTGATTGCTTCGAGCCCCTGCGGTGTCAGATAGACATGTGACTGACGCTGGTCCGTTTCCGAAGCGCGCTTGACGACAAAACCCTGACTTTGCAGGCGCGTGATGGTTTTGGTGATAGTCGGAGGGCGCACCCCCAACCGTTGAGCCAGCACACCCGGAGGCAGGCCATCTTCTGAGGCGAGCTGCAGCATAACCGCATCCTGACCAGCATAGAGCCCAAGCTCCAGAAGACGTGTTGCCAACACTGTACGTGTCAGACGCGCTACAGATTGCAGCCGGTACAGCATGACCGCCTTATTGTCCTTACTCATCGCCACCTCGCCCTTGTTGCGACTTTAGTTTGTCGCTGGATCGACATTGTCACACATATTTATAAAGTAAAATATTGTCCGACTTATGAAATAACAAACATCTATCCAGTAAATATGACTGTAATTATCAATTTGGTGAAAATCGTATGACGCTACAGCATAATTCCTTAAACTTGAATCAGTTTAAGGAATTATGCTGTAAATATAAAGTGTTAGAGTGACCTTTGTGCGCCCAAGAGGGCGAACAGCGCTCTAGCAATGCCTACACACTCTTTTGCTATGTGCGATTTTGACTATTCCACCTCGATGAAACTCTTCTTGGTCTAACAAAGTAAGGACTTAGAGCATGCCTCCCAAAAGTGGGAACCGATTTTGGAATGAAGACATACGTAAAAACAAATAGATAGAGCATTTCTAACGATTCGTCTTAAACAAGAAATGCTCTAGGTTGCGGTCGTAGTCCACTGGCGTTAGGCTTTGCATTTAGAGCGCATCCCGAAAAGTGGGGACCGGCTTTCGGTCAAATGCGCATCAAGACAATATTTTAGAGCACGAATCTGATTCAATCAGAT
Source organism: Ochrobactrum sp. AN78 (assembly GCF_029909885.1). Lineage (NCBI taxonomy): Bacteria > Pseudomonadati > Pseudomonadota > Alphaproteobacteria > Hyphomicrobiales > Brucellaceae > Ochrobactrum > Ochrobactrum sp. AN78. The sequence goes on along the minus strand of NZ_JASAMU010000001.1, from coordinate 77,757 downwards.
CGAACCGTGCACTAATTGAAATAGGATGAGGGAAACATGACAAACCTGCGCGACCAGAACAGTGACATGATCGTCGTCCTGCCACTTGGCGCTCACGAACAACATGGCCCCCACCTGCCATTTGAAACAGATACAATCATCGCAGAAGGCATCGTCGCGCGTGTAAACGAAGCCCTGCCCGCTAATATGAATGTCAACTTTCTGCCTGCCCAACCCATTGGCTATTCCATTGAGCACATGGATACAGAAGGCACCCAGAGCCTCGCATTTTCAGAAGCCGTCAATCAATGGATCGGCATGGGTGAAAACCTTCATGCCGGCGGCATCCGCAAACTGGTGATGCTCAATGCCCACGGCGGCAACGCGCCGCTGATGACCATTGTCGCAACCGAACTGCGCACACGCCTCGACATGCTGGCCGTGGCCACAAGCTGGACCCGTTTCGGTCTGCCGGAGGGGTTAATTACACCGGAAGAAAAATCGCTCGATATTCATGGCGGCTTTGTCGAAACATCGGTGATGCTGGCCCTGCGGCCTGATCTCGTCGACATGTCAAAAGCCGGAAGCTTTTCCAATGCGCAATCGGAATTCTCGAAACAATTCAAACATTTACGTGCCTATGGTCCGCATGCTTTCGGCTGGAAAATGCATGATTTGAATGCGGAAGGCGTTGCGGGGAATGCAAGTGCTGCCACAGCAGAAGCTGGCGAAAAAATCCTCACGCACGCCGTGGCAGGCTTTATCGAGCTTCTCCGCGATGTAGATCAGTTTGATCTGGCACGCTTTGCACCCAAGCAATTGGCGAGAACGTGATTGGTCCCCATGTAATAATATAGCATTGCATATAGCATTCACGAGTGCCTTCCCTTATATGAATAACCCGATCTGAAGCCTTGATGGCGCATGTTTGTGCGCGCACCAAAAGGCAGCAACTTCAAGAGGCATGAACAATGAGCCAAGCTGAAGCCCATACTGAGGACAAGTCTATTACAGACGCTGGCACAGAAGCTGGCCGCATTCCCGTTACCGTTCTGACCGGATATCTGGGCTCGGGTAAAACGACGCTTCTCAACCGCATCCTCACCGAAAATCACGGCAAGCGTTATGCTGTCATCGTCAACGAATTTGGCGAAATCGGCATCGATAACGATCTGATTGTCGAATCGGACGAAGAAATCTACGAAATGAACAATGGCTGCATCTGCTGCACCGTGCGCGGAGACTTGATCCGCGTGGTGCAGGGCCTGATGCGCCGTCCCGGTCGCTTCGACGCCATCATCGTCGAAACCACGGGCCTTGCCGATCCGGTTCCCGTCGCGCAGACGTTCTTCATGGATGATGATGTGCGCGCCAAGACCGGCCTTGATGCGGTCGTCGCACTCGTTGATGCAAAGCACCTTCCGCTGCGCCTCAAAGACAGCCGCGAAGCTGAAGACCAGATCGCATTTGCCGATGTGGTTCTGATCAACAAAACCGACCTCGTGACACCTGAAGAACTGGCCGTGATCGAAGCGACTGTGCGCGCCATCAATCCGCATGCCATCATTCACCGCACCGAACGCGCTTCGATCCCGCTTGAGCGCGTCCTCGATCGCGGTGCTTTCGACTTGAAGCGCGCGCTTGAGACCGATCCTCACTTCCTTGATCACGATCACCCGGACCATGTTTGCGGCCCTGATTGCGACCACGATCACGGACATGATCATCACCATCATCATGGACACGACCACAACCATGATCATGACCATACCTGCGGCCCCGACTGCAATCATGATCACGGGCATGATCACGGGCATGACCATGGGCACGATCACAAACACGACCACGGACATGACCATCATCATCATGCGTCGCCGATCCATGACGTGACGGTGACATCCGTCTCGCTTCGTGCTGGTGAAATCGATCCGGCAAAGTTCTTTCCATGGATACAGAATATCACCCAGACACAGGGTCCGAACATTCTGCGTCTCAAGGGTATCATCGCGTTCAAGGACGATCCGGACCGCTACGTGGTTCAGGGTGTTCACATGATCATCGAAGGCGATCATCAACGCGCATGGAAGCCGGAAGAAAAGCATGAAAGCCGCCTTGTCTTCATCGGACGCGAGCTTAATGCGGCCGAACTCAAAGTCGGTTTTGAAAACTGCCAATCCCAGTAAAATTGGCAAAGTAAAATTGGACGCTGATGCCTACAGTTGCCCCGCTCGACCTTGATGGTCATTGCCTCTATGCCCGCTTTATAAGCGGCGTTCCCTTCTTTGCTCTGGCCGATGGAACCATCCATCGGCTGGACAATGGCCACCAAACCAGTACGGCTCATGACGGCCTTCTAAGCGCAACATTGACTGTAGACGGCAAGGCGTTGGTAACCGGCGGCGAAGATGGTCGCGTTTGCCACACTGCTTCGGACGGAACCGTCACCGAATTGGCCAAAGTTCCTCGCAAGTGGATGACTGCGGTCGCAAGCGGCCCTGGCGGAACCGTTGGGTTTGCCTCCGGGCGCACCGCGTGGGTTCGTACGTCCAACGGTAAAGTGCAGGAATTTCCACAGGAACGCAGTGTCGAAGGCGTAGCCTTTGCGCCCAAGGGGCAGCGTCTCGCAATCGCGCGCTACAACGGCGCAACCCTGATATGGACCGGCACCGAAGCAAAGCCTGTGGAGCTGGAGTGGAAAGGCGCGCACATTGGCGTCATTTTCTCGCCTGACGGTCGCTTTCTAATTACCTCGATGCAAGAAAATGCGCTGCACGGCTGGCGTCTGGAAGACACCAAGCACATGCGCATGACGGGCTATCCCGCAAAGGTCAAGGATTGGTCCTGGAGCGTTAAGGCCAAGTGGCTGGCGACCTCCGGTGCACCGGCCGCAATCGTCTGGCCATTTGCTGGCAAAGATGGCCCGATGGGCAAAGCGCCGCTCGAATTGGGGTTGCGTGCCGACAGCATGGTAACATCCGTTGCCTGCCATCCAGTCGAAGATATCACCGCTATTGGTTATAATGACGGCATGGTTCTTCTTGTGCGCTTCTCGGACCAGAAGGAAGTTCTTCTGCGTCGTCCGGGCAAGGGTGCAATTTCCAGCATGGGCTGGGACGACCAAGGCAGTCGTTTGGCCTTTGGCTCAGAAACAGGTGACTGCGGCGTCATCGACATGACATCAGTCTGATAAGTTAAAACGTTTGAGCCAAAAGTGGGAAGCGGTTTTGCGTAGGGGTAATGCGCAAAAAAGTTACAGTGGCTGCAAGGATTCAATCTTAACTGGAACCGCTGTAATCAAAAAAAGCCCCGGGCAATCCGGGGCGTTTTTGTATTTGTGATTATTTCGCTTTCATCGTGACGGTTGGTCCGCCATCTGGTCCAAGCGATGCAACCCACTGGCTAATTGCAGCCGCGTCTTTTTCACCCAGCATATGATCAGCCTCAATTGTACGGGCATCTACCTTTGCACCGCCTGAGCGCAGCAAGGCTGACAAGGCTGGGGCGAAAGGCGAATAAAGCTTGTCTTCCTGACCTGTAATCGTCAACACGCGGGCTTTGCCAAGATTGGCAACCGACACATTGTCCAGCACCGGCATGGAGCGCATCAGCACCGCGCGCTTCACCAGATCGGGGTGCAACATCATGGTTGCGGCCAGCAAATTGGCACCGTTGGAATAACCAACAAAAGTTGCGTGTGAGAGGTCGAGTTCTTTTTCTTCAGCCAAGCGCGTCAAAGACGTCACGAATGCATTGGCTTCAAGCTTCACATCCTTCTGGTCGAACTTGACAGGTGTAATGCGCTTGTACCAGCGCGTACCGCCATCCTGCATCACACGGCCACGAATACCCAGCAGCGTTGCACGCGGCCAAATTTTAGACGCCAGTGGCACGAGGCTCGCTTCATTGCCGCCCGAACCATGCAGGAGAACAATCAGCTCGTTGGAAGCGTTTTCAGGCTTATAGAAGCGATAAATGAACCGCTTGCTGCGCGAAAAATTCTGTTCAGGGGTTGTTTCTACGTCCATCTTTTTTTCGCGCATTGTTACGCCCTCACCCAGCTGGGGAGTGCCTGTTTCATCTTTCATTGAGGCAGAAATGCCGTTCAATGCCATGCCCTGAGCCTTACTCACGACTTTCACAGGCGTAGGCTGGCCTTCCGCAAATGCGGTGCTTGTTGTTGCTGCGAGCGCCATCATAATGGCGGCTATAAACGTCTTCTTTACCATAAGCTCAACTTGCCACTGATATGTTAACGAAGGTTTTAAGGCAGCTCCACCCGGGTTCTCTATGACCCCTGCCGGCTCGATGAATGTAGTGCTCTTAACAGCAGAGTTTTAGCGAGAATGTGGCGGAATACACGAAAAGTTACGCAATGTTACAATTCTGTTACAGCACCTCAAATCCATCAACAAAGCGTGAGCCACAATGGAGCGGCAAATTATTCATGATTTTGACGCCTTTAGGCGGAGAAATAGGCTATGATTGCGACGAACGGATTTCAAAACGATGACCAACGTTAAATTTAGCCGCTTCTCGCCTGCCCGACTGACGGATGATCAGGTCACGCCGCGCACATTCTATCTTCGGCGGCGTGAATTCATGGTCGGACTTGGTGCGCTGGCAGCAACAGGGCTTGCCTCTGGTGCGTTTGCAGATCCGCTCAAGGCCAAAGCTTCGTCTTATAAAGTCGATGAAAAGCTGACGCCAAAAGAGGCCGTCACAACCTACAATAATTTCTATGAATTCGGGACCGACAAGAGCGACCCGGCAGCCAATTCGGGCGATTTCAAACCCTTGCCATGGCGCCTGACAGTCGATGGTCTTGTCAAACAGCCGAAGGAATTCGACATCCAGGATCTGATCGCCAAAATGCCGCTAGAAGAACGCATCTATCGCATGCGTTGCGTGGAGGCATGGTCGATGGTCATCCCTTGGATAGGCTTCCCACTGGCAAGTCTGCTGGCCCAGGTCGAGCCACTTGGCTCTGCAAAATACATTGCCTTTACCGGTGTTGTTCGCCCCGAAGAAATGCCTGGCCAAAAAGGGCTATTCCAAGTTCTGAACTGGCCCTATGTCGAAGGCCTCCGTTTAGACGAGGCGATGCATCCGCTCACAATTCTGTCCGTCGGTCTTTATGGCGAAACACTCCCTAACGCCAATGGAGCCCCCGTCCGGCTGGTTGTTCCATGGAAATATGGCTTCAAGGGCATCAAATCGATCACCAAAATCAGCTTCGTCGAGAAACAGCCGCCCACATCATGGCAACAGCAAGCTGCCAATGAATATGGCTTCTATGCAAATGTGAACCCGGCAGTCGACCATCCGCGCTGGAGCCAGGCTACTGAACGCAGGATCGGTGAAGGCAGCTTCTTCGGTTCGAGTCGCCGCCCTACCCTGCCTTTCAACGGCTATGCCGAAGAAGTGGCATCGCTCTATGCTGGCATGGATCTGCAGAAGAACTACTGACATGGCCAGTGCCAAGACCAAATCTGCACGGGTCAATGAATTGAAGGTCTGGGGACTTTATATCCTGGGCTTGCTGCCAGCGTTGTGGGCGTTCTATCTCGGTGCAACCGATCAGCTCGGCGCAGACCCCGTCAAAAGCTTTGAGCATACGCTCGGCCTCTGGGCACTGCGCTTTCTCATTCTGACACTACTCGTAACACCCATCCGCGATGTCACTGGCATCAGTCTGCTGCGTTATCGACGCGCACTTGGCCTTCTCGCATTCTATTATGTGCTGATGCATTTTACAGTTTATATGGTGCTGGATCAGGCGCTCAGCATTTCGGCAGTCATAGCCGATATTGTGAAAAGACCCTTCATCACCATAGGCATGATCAGTCTGGCGCTTCTTGTGCCGTTGGCGCTTACCTCCAACAACTGGTCTATTCGCAAGCTCGGTCGGCGATGGGTCACGCTGCACAAGCTTGTCTATGTCGCCATTGCTGGCGGTGCGATACATTTTCTGATGTCTGTTAAAAGCTGGCCCGCTGAGCCGATAATCTACGCAGCGATTGTAACAACACTTCTGTTTTGGCGCGTTGCACGCCCGTTTACCAAAGGAAGCAAGCAAGTAAAACGTCCGCGTGAAGCCGCTGTAATATTAAAGAAATAAAATACAATTTCCTTCTTTTGATTAAGTCTAATCTATCAGATAAATCGCCTTTCCTGGAGGATAGGCGATGACATTCCAATGCAAATCATGTCAGTATCGCTACAACTTCGGCAAATGACGCGCCAGGCGAATACGGGATGTCCATGTCTTCTATCTTGAAATCAAAAACCGTCCGTATCATAGGCAAACTGGTCTTCGTCTTATTCGTTATCATCTTTGCAATTTGGGCCAGTTTCGGGATGTGGTTCCAGCTTCCCTTCGGCAATGCTGTGCGCGGCTCTATAATTGCAGCCTGGCTCTTTATCGCTATTTGGGTGATAGCAGGCGAGCGACAGTTCTTTTGTCTGCGCAAGAGGCTGTTCTTCTGCCTGCTTGCTCTTGTCTTCCTGGGCTGGTGGGCAACCATCCGCCCTTCGCTTGATCGCATCTGGGCTCCCGAGGTCGCACGCACAGTCACAGGCAAGGTGGAGGGCGATCAGGTCACTCTTTTCAATGTTCGGGATTTCGACTGGCGAACGCCAGAGGACTTCACGCCGGTCTGGAAAGAAGAAACTTACGACCTCAACAAGATAAACTCAGTCGATGTCTATCTGTCCTATTGGGCGGGACCGGCGATTGCCCACACACTACTGTCCTTCGGCTTTGAAGATGGGCGACATGTCGTATTTTCCGGCGAAATTCGCAAGGAACATCACGAGGTCTATTCTGCCGTCGGCGGCTTTTTCCGTGAATTCGAACTGGCTATGATTGCAGCCGAAGAAAGCGACATCGTTTTTCTACGCACCAATGTACGTAAAGAAGATGTCTATCGATACCGCGTGAATTTGCCTCCAGCGGGTGCGCGCGAATTGTTTCTCTCCTATGTGGAGCTGGGGAACGAACTGGCGGCTAAGGCCAAATTCTATAATACGCTGAGCGCCAATTGCACGACGATCATTTTCACAATGGCGCGTGTGCTTGATCCGACATTCCCATTTGATTACCGCATTCTCTTGTCCGGCTATCTGCCAGGTTATCTTTATGACCATGGCTGGCTCGAAAACAATGGCACGCTTGAAGAGATAGAGAAGCGTGCATCCATCGACGAAAAGGCACAAGCAGGCGGTCGCGATGGCTATTCGGAGCGGATACGCCAATAAAAAACCCCGCTTGCGCGGGGTTTCCAATCGGCAACTACGAAGAATTAGATTGCCGCAGTAATGATGATCTCGACTTTGTAATCCGGGGTCGCGAGTGCTGCTTCGCCGGTCGCGCGTGCGGGCGTGTTGGCCTTGTCGACCCAGCTGTCCCAGACTGCGTTCATTTCAGCGAAGTCCTTCATGTCTGCGAGCCAGATGATAGCCTGCAAGATCTTTGATTTGTCCGAACCAGCGGCTGCGAGAAGGCGATCAACTTCAGACAGAACGGCCTTGGTCTGATCAGTCACGCTTGCGCCCGGCTCGCCAACCTGACCGGCGAGATAAACGGTATTGCCGTGAACTACGGCCTGGCTCATACGTGGTCCGACTTCGATACGACGGATGCTCATGGTGAACTCCTCTCATGACTGCTGCGGAAATCGTCCCGCATTTAAAAATGTTGCGCATCCTTATTAAAGCCCCTGCCCGCTTTGGCAATGGCTGATTACTGCTTGATGCGGACAATTCCGTCGAAAGTGCTCCCAGAACGCGTCACACTCGCCTGCAATAAAGTGCAGTGCTATGGTTGCCCCGAATGGGATGAAGCCATCATGACCAAAAACAGCTCAGTAAAAGCAGATGAAGACCAAAACCCGTCGCGATTGATCGACGCCCGGATCAAGGATCTTGCAGACTGGCGTGGCGAAACGCTTGCAAAGGTCCGAGCTATCATCAGACAGTCTGATCCAGAGATCATTGAAGAGTGGAAATGGCGAGGCGTACCGGTCTGGTCGCATACAGGCATAATCTGTACGGGCGAGACTTATAAAAGCGTCGTGAAGCTGACCTTCGCCAAAGGCGCATCCCTCGCGGACCCGTCAACTCTCTTTAACTCAAGTCTGGAAGGCAATATGAGACGGGCAATCGATATACGCGAAGGCGAAGCCATCAATGAAGATGCGTTGAAAGCGCTCGTCCGCGCGGCCATCATGCTCAACAAGGCAAAGCCGCCCCGTCGTTAATACCAAGGCGGCTCAAGATGCTGACGCATCACGCCTTGAAAATGTTCAATCGCCACACGGGCTTAACCAAAGTCCGATGAGTCTTACTCAATGAACTTTGATATTAGTCATTTCCAGCAAAAGTGCGAAGCGGCTTTCGGAAAGTTATGCGCAGAAATAGACGATTAGAGCGTGTTTCAGCTCTGATCACATGTTTGCGTTGAACGCCTTCGTGGGAATTGACTCTTGATGCCCGTGCTCTTATAAGCCGCACCACGTTCGCCCGCACGGGTTAACGGATAGTTTGTGCTGTCCGCTCCGCGAGGGAATGAACTAGCTCCTGTTCAAAGACAGAACCAAGAAGGGCCGCACACCGCGGTATTAAATAAATGAAGCGCACTTTTCAGCCATCAAATCTCGTCCGTAAGCGTCGTCACGGTTTCCGTGCACGCATGGCAACTGCCGGCGGTCGCAAGGTTCTTGCCGCTCGCCGTTCGCGCGGCCGCAAGCGGCTTTCCGCTTAATCTTTTTCCGCGCGTCCAGCGCGGTGAATAAAGATATGAAAAAGCAGAAACAAATACTCCGCCTTCGCAAGAGAGCGGAGTTTTTGTCTGTAAGGAATGGTGAAAAACGGCGTGGTCCACTGTTTCTTCTCGAAGTTCGGAAACGTTCTGAAGAAGAGTCTGAAGCAGCCAAAATCGGTGAAAAACCCCGCGCAGGCTTCACTGTCACCAAGAAAAACGGCAATGCAGTGATACGAAATCGTATCCGTCGCAGGTTGCGAGAAGCGGTTCGTTGTCACGTGGGGCGTGACATGGCGGCTTCGACAGACTATGTGATCGTAGCACGCGAGCAAGCACTCACTGCGCCCTTTTCGCAATTGACCGCAGAACTCTCCAAACGCTTAAAAGCTACGGATGGGCGGCGGGACGAAAAGAAACGCCGAACGGAAAGACCGGAATCAGGACCCGTCAATGGAAAATAATCGTAATTTCTTCATCACCATTGCCCTGTCCATCCTCGTATTAACGCTGTGGCAAGTATTCTATCTGGGACCGAAAACGGAAGCCCAGCGGGAGCAGACACGCATTGAGGAGCAGCAGCGCCAGACCCAGCAAGCCACACAAAGTGGGGCTCAGGGCGGCGCGCAGGGCGGTGACACCCCACAGATGCCCGGTACGTCCGGCGCAATACCCGGCCAGGGCGATGGCGTAGCCGCAGGCGGCGCATTGACCCGCGAAGCTGCTGCAGCGCAGTCGCAGCGCGTCGAAATCGACACAGCCTCGCTGCGCGGCTCAATCAACCTGACGGGTGCACGTCTTGATGATCTCTATCTCAAAAAGTACCACGAGACCGTTGACGACAAGTCCCCTGAAATCGAACTGCTCGCCCCATCGGCTCTCAAGCAGGGTTATTTCGTTGAACTCGGTTTCACCGGCAACGACGCAACCGGCGAAGTTCCTGGTCCAAACACTGTCTGGACCGTTGAAGGCAACAATAAGCTGACGGCATCGACGCCTGTTACCCTGACCTTCACCAACGACAAGAACATCACATTCAAGCGCGTCATCTCGGTTGACGATGCTTACATGTTCGAAGTCGACGATACGGTCACCAACAACACCGGTGCTCCGATCTCGCTTGCTTCTTATGGCCGTGTAACGCGTTTCAACCAGCCAGAACACGCCAGCGCCACTTATGTTCTTCATGAAGGCCTTATCGGCGTCATGGGTCAGGACGGCCTTCAGGAAATCAAGTATTCCAAGGTTGAAGACGACAAGGACATTTCGTTCAAGGACGTCACAGGCGGTTGGGTCGGCATCACCGACAAGTATTGGGCAGCCACGCTCGTTCCACCACAGAACGAAAAATACACGGCGCGTTTCTCGCACTTCACCAATGACCGTCCGCGCTACCAGTCGGATTTCCTCAGCGCACCGATCACGGTTGCCGCTGGTGAAGCCAGCACCATCAAGAACCATGTTTTCGCTGGTGCCAAGGTCGTTTCGGATATCAAGAATTACGAGGAAAAGCTCGGCATCAAGCAGTTCGAACTGCTGATCGACTGGGGCTGGTTCTACTTCATCACCAAGCCGATGTTCTACCTCATCGACTGGATCTACAAATTCTCCGGCAATTTCGGTGTCGCCATTCTGGTTGTCACTGTTCTGCTCAAGGCCCTGTTCTTCCCACTGGCCAACAAGTCATACAAGTCGATGGCGCGTATGAAGCTGGTGCAGCCGAAGATGACTGAAATCCGCGAGAAGTATGCGGATGACAAGATGAAGCAGCAGCAAGAGATGATGCAGCTCTACAAGCAGGAAAAGATCAATCCGCTTGCAGGTTGCTGGCCAGTGCTGGTCCAGATTCCGGTGTTCTTCGCACTCTATAAGGTTCTGTACGTCACCATCGAAATGCGCCATGCGCCATTCTTTGGCTGGATTCAGGATCTTGCAGCACCCGATCCAACATCGATCTTCAACCTGTTCGGTCTTCTGCCTTTCGCAGTTCCAGCATTCCTGATGATTGGCGTTTGGCCGCTTATCATGGGCATCACCATGTTCCTGCAGATGCGCATGAACCCAACGCCTCCAGATCCAACACAGGCGATGATCTTCACCTGGATGCCGATCATCTTCACCTTCATGCTGGCATCGTTCCCAGCAGGTCTCGTCATCTACTGGGCATGGAACAACACGCTTTCCATCACTCAGCAGGCTGTGATCATGAAGCGTCAGGGTGTCAAAATCGAACTTTTTGACAATCTGAAAGACGTCTTCAAGCGAAAGCCGAAAGACGTAAAAAAGTAAAAAGACAAAAAGCCCCGCACTAGCGGGGCTTTTTTTGTGCTCGTTCATCCAGAACAGTTGACATTACAGCCTCTAACATTGATGCGTGTATTCTTTAGAGTACACGATCAGGAAGACCACATTGAGCGATCAGGATAAAAAGCAGGCAGCAGCCCAGTTAGCAGCAGATGCGACCCGCGCAGCACATGCAGCTTTGGTCGAAGAAGGGCGCCTGCTCTTCAAGAAATCGTGGATCTTCATCCGTGGCGTGCCGTCGATGAAATTTCTGCCACTGGAAGGCCCTGTTGAAATTGCTTTTGCCGGGCGTTCAAATGTCGGTAAATCTTCGCTTATCAATGCGATTGTCGGCAAAAAGGCACTCGCCCGTACCTCCAACACACCGGGCCGCACGCAGGAATTGAACTATTTCGTTCCTGATGGCTATTCTGGCGAGAATGGCGACCTTCCGCCATTGGCGCTTGTCGACATGCCGGGCTACGGCTTTGCTGAAGCGCCAAAAGCCCATGTCGACGCATGGACGCGTCTCGTCTTCGATTATCTTCGCGGCCGTACGACGTTAAAGCGCGTCTATCTGCTGATCGACTCCCGCCACGGCATCAAGAAGAACGACGCTGAAGTGCTCGACCTGCTCGACAAGGCCGCAGTCTCTTATCAGATCGTGCTGACCAAGATCGACAAGATCAAGGCTGCTGGCATTCCCCGTCTGCTGGAAGAAACCGATGCGCTTACCAAAAAGCGTGCGGCCTGCTTCCCCGGCATCATCACGACCTCGTCAGAGAAAGGCCTCGGTCTGGACGAGCTGCGTGCCGCGATTGCGCTGGTAGCCAAGGAATAGTGCATTTCCGGGAAAAGCGGAGACTTCGCTTAGTTTAGCTCGGGCAGCTTGCCGACTGATTGTTTAGTCCCTGCTTGAGCTGCTCAAACTGCGTGGTGGTCTTTGAACCATCACGCGTGACACGCAGAACATACATGCTGTCGAAATCTTCGCCTGGCCATTTGGGTACGAGAGCCTTATCGTCACCGCTATCCTTCACGATGTTTCTGGCAAGCTTTACAAGCTGCTTGTGCTCCCAACCGATCAGTACTGTCGCGTTGCGATATTCAGGCTGCGCGAGCGCCGCCTGCAGTTCCTCAATATCCTTGAAACCAAAGCGCGTATCGACCGGCATTCCGAACTTGATAGCCGTCGGCTCAACCGTGGCAAGCGGGCGATTATAGGAATAGATCGCGCCCTTATCTTCCTTCAACTGAGCAGGATTGGGCGCAAAGATATAATCCGGTTTGCCGAATTTCTGCGCAATCACCGCCGGTAGTTTCAGCGCACGGTTAAGCCCCTGACAATTGAGTTGCCCCAAGCCCTGATCCGGCTTTTCGCCATGGCGCAACATGATGATGGTTTCAGTTGTCGATGCTGCTTGCGACGCACCTATACCTGCCAGAAAAATCAAAGCCGTGAAAACTGCCCGTCGCATTAAACCACTCCATCCAAGAGCATGTGTTATGCGCAATCTTTTAGCGCTCTCATAGGATTTTAATTGGGCGGTCTTTGGCGACGCGTTCAAATATTCGCGAACAAACAATGGAAAACCGTTTTACAGAGCACTGCATATTGCTTAGAAAAGCCTGCCTCTCTTGCCCTGTCGCCAGCCATGGAGCCCGCGATGACCACTCTTGATAATCCTGAAATGCAAGCGCAACTCCTTTCGGCAGCCCTGCCCTATATGCAGCGCTACGAAAACAAGAATGTCGTGGTGAAATATGGCGGTCACGCCATGGGCAACCCAGAGCTTGGCAAGGCCTTTGCCCGAGACATCGCGCTTCTCAAGCAGTCAGGTATCAATCCAATTGTTGTCCATGGCGGTGGCCCGCAGATTCAGGCGATGCTGACCAAGCTCGGCATTGAATCGCGCTTTGAAGGCGGCCTTCGCGTTACCGACGAAAAGACGGTTGAAGTGGTGGAGATGGTTCTCGCCGGTTCCATCAACAAAGAGATCGTCGCCCTCATCAATGCTGAAGGCGAATGGGCCATCGGTCTTTGCGGTAAGGATGGCAATATGGTTTTTGCGCGCAAGGCGCACAAAACCGTCATCGATCCCGATTCCAATATCGAAAAGGTGCTTGATCTGGGCTTTGTTGGTGAACCAGCTGAAGTCGACCGCACGCTTCTCGATCTTCTGGCGCGCTCAGAAATGATCCCGGTTATTGCGCCTGTCGCACCGGGTCGCGACGGTCATACATACAACATCAATGCCGATACTTTTGCGGGCGCTATCGCAGGGGCACTGGCTGCAACGCGTCTTCTGTTCCTTACCGACGTTCCAGGCGTTCTCGACAAGGACAAAAAGCTCATCAAGGAATTGTCGGTTGCCGATGCACAGGCGCTGATCAAGGACGGCACGATCTCCGGCGGCATGATCCCAAAGGTCGAGACCTGCATCGACGCGATCCGTCGCGGCGTTGAAGGTGTGGTCATTCTCAATGGCAAGACACCGCATTCGGTACTGCTTGAGCTTTTCACCGAACACGGTGCCGGCACGCTTATCGTGCCATAATAGAAAAATGCACACTCATTGTGCCATAATCAGTTAGCCGCCTTCGGGCGGCTTTTTCTTGGCCCGCCTTCGTGACATAAAGACTTATGACCAATCAACCTGATGCTCCGGCCTTCGCTCACGTCACTGACTGGGTATTCGACCTCGACAACACGCTCTATCCGCACGCAGCTGATCTGTTCTCGCAGATCGATGTGCGCATGACGAGCTATGTCGAGAACCTCCTGAAGCTGCCGCGCGACGAAGCGCGCAAGATTCAGAAGCAGTTTTATCTGGAATATGGCACCACGCTGAAAGGTCTGATGGAATGCCATGAAATCGATCCGGACGACTTTCTAAAGAAGGTACACGACATCGATTATTCCTGGCTGCAACCTGATCCGGCACTTGGAGAAGCAATCCGTGCCCTGCCCGGTCGCCGCTTCATCTTCACCAATGGCGATCGCGGACACGCCGAACGCGCCGCACGTCAGCTCGGCATTCTCGATGATTTCGATGATATTTTCGACATTGTTGCAGCAGGTCTGACGCCAAAACCAGAGCGTGTCACTTACGACCGTTTTCTCGGGGCTTTCGGCGTGGATGCGCAAAAGGCTGTCATGTTTGAGGACCTCGCGCGCAATCTTGTCGTGCCAAAGACGCTGGGCATGAAAACCGTGCTGGTGGTTCCGAACAATTTTGAGCCGACATTCTCGGAGATTTGGGAAAGTGACCCGGAATTCACGGATCAGGTGGATTATGTGACCGATAATCTGACCCAATTTCTGGAAACTATAATTGCAGACCGATAGGCAGTTTACCGGCCTTGAAAAGCGCATAGATAAGGCGGCCCATCGCCTTCTCGACAGCTTACCTCGTCACCGCTTCAGCGATGCACTGATTGAATTTCTGGTTTTCGGATTGAAACAGGCATGGGCCTGCCTGTTTGGCGGCGCAATGCTGGGCCTGATTATTCTCACACGCTGGTTCTGGCCAGAAGGTGGAATTGAAGGTGGCACAGGATTTATCACCCGCTACGACTTCCTGTTTCTTTCCGCTGTGCTGATCCAGCTTGGAATGCTTATTTTCAAGCTGGAAGCTTGGGAAGAAGCCAAGGTCATCGTCATTTTCCATATCGTTGGAACAGCGATGGAAATATTCAAAACCCATGCCGGTTCATGGATTTATCCCGAAGAAAACTTCTTCCGGATCGGTGGTGTTCCGCTCTTTTCTGGTTTTATGTATGCGGCCGTCGGCTCCTATATGGCGCGTATCAATCGGATCTTCGATATAAGGCTGAATCACTATCCGCCGCTCTGGATGACGGTTGTTCTGGCAACTGCAATTTATATCAATTTCTTCGCTCATCACTTCATCTGGGATATGCGCTGGGTTCTGTTTGCAGTCACCTTCGCGCTCTACTGGCGCACCAGCATGCATTATCGCGTGTTTCGTTTCCGGCATAAAATGCCGTTGCTGGTCGCGTTCCTGCTCACATCACTGTTCATCTGGATTGCCGAGAATATTGGTACGTGGTCGAAGGCCTGGCTCTATCCCAACCAGCGCAATGGATGGGAGCTGGTTTCAATGAGCAAGCTCGGCTCATGGTATCTGCTGATGATTATTTCAGTCGTGCTGGTGACACTCGTGCACCGGCCGCGCGAGTATTCAGAAACCGAAAACGCCCGGTCCTGATGAACCGGGCGCTTGGCAATTCTCAACCAGAAAAAATCAGAGCTTATAGAAGTTTTTGATCTCGTCCCATGCTTCGTCTGCGGTGTCGACAAATGTCAGCAATTCGATGTCTGCCGGAGAGATCGTGCCCTGCTCTGCCAGAAACTCGATATTGATCGCCTTGCTCCAGAATTCTTTACCGAACAGGATGAGCGGCATACGCTCCATACGGTCTGTCTGGATCAGGGTCATGGCTTCAAACAGCTCATCCATCGTGCCGAAGCCGCCGGGGAATACGCAGACGGCTTTTGCACGCATCAGAAAATGCATCTTGCGCAGCGCAAAATAATGGAAATTGAAGCAGAGCTCCGGCGTCACATAGGCGTTCGGTGCCTGCTCATGTGGCAGAACGATATTAAGCCCAATCGTTGGTGCCCCGACATCAGCCGCCCCACGATTGCCAGCTTCCATAACACCCGGACCACCGCCCGTAACAACGATGAATTCGCGATAATAGGTGGTCGCTGAATATTCGGAGCAGATGCGGGCAAACTTACGCGCTTCCTCATAGTAACGCGAGTTGGCTTCAAGATTCTTCTTCTGCACTTCATTTTTCGCGGCCCAGGCTTCGCCGCCCGGCTCAGGAATACGCGCGCCACCGAACATCACGACCGTCGATTTGATACCGCGGTCGGCCAGGATCAGTTCAGGTTTAAGCAGTTCAAGCTGAAGCCGCACCGGACGCATGTCGCGCCGTGTCATGAAGTCGTCGTCCATAAAGGCAAGACGATAGGCAGAAGCCTCAGTCTGAGGGGTTTGCGGCACAGTGCGCGCCTGTTTAGCAGCTTCCTCGGAATTCGGGAAAGGCGTCCAGCCGGACTTCTCCATTGGGTTCATGCTTGCCTGCTCCTTCAATTACAATGCGTATTGATGTCTATCATCTATTCTGGCGCTAATTTCTTAATCTGTCGCAATTTCGACCAGCTATTTCACACAATAACGCGATTGACCCATATGGTGCCTTCGCTTAATCACTTCTACGATAACTGCCGACCGAAAAGGTGGCAGCCGCTTATCCTGCCATTTTATGGAGACCGCCATATGACCAAGCCAGATTTCGCCTCCCTTGAAAAGGTCATCGAGAAGGCTTTTGACGAACGCGATGGCATCAGCACAGCAACCCGCGGCGAAGTTCGTGATGCTGTTGAACAGTCGCTGCTTATGCTCGATCGCGGTGAAGCCCGTGTGGCAGAAAAACAGGCGGACGGCAACTGGCAGGTCAATCAGTGGCTCAAGAAAGCCGTGCTGCTTTCTTTCCGTCTCAACCCGATGGAAGTCATCAAAGGCGGTCCCGGTCAGTCTTCCTGGTGGGACAAGGTTCCTTCCAAGTTCGACGGCTGGACGGCAAATGAGTTTGAAAAGGCCGGTTTCCGCGCTGTTCCAAATTCTGTCGTCCGTCATTCAGCCTATATTGCGCCAAACGCAATCCTGATGCCGTCTTTCGTCAATCTCGGCGCTTACGTCGATGAAGGCACGATGGTCGACACATGGGCGACCGTCGGCTCCTGCGCACAGATCGGCAAGAACGTGCATCTTTCGGGCGGCGTCGGCATCGGCGGCGTTCTGGAACCAATGCAGGCTGGACCAACCATCATCGAAGACAACTGCTTCATCGGCGCTCGTTCGGAAGTTGTCGAAGGCTGTATCGTTCGCGAAGGCGCCGTACTTGGCATGGGCGTATTCATCGGCAAATCGACCAAGATTGTTGATCGCTCGACCGGCGAGGTCTTCTATGGCGAAGTGCCACCATACTCTGTTGTTGTCGCTGGCACCATGCCAGGCAAAAATGTTCCGGGTGAAAACTGGGGCCCAAGCCTCTACTGTGCCGTGATCGTCAAGCGCGTCGATGAGAAGACCCGCTCCAAGACTTCGATCAACGAACTGCTGCGAGACTGATCATGCAGCACCGTTCCAGCGGTTCCGGTTAAGACTGAATCGTTGGAGCCGCTGTAACTACTTGTTTTTGCGCATTATCCAATGCAAAACTGCTTCGCAATTTTTGCTGGAAATGCTTTAAACAAAAAAGGCGAAGCCGCAAAGCTTCGCCTTTTTCTATAGAATATCAGAAATATTAGTTCTGATAGCTCGAAGGCGATGCATCGCCGAAGCGGTGTGCAGAACCGTCGCTATAGGTCTGGCCCTGGGTCTGGATCGAAGCAGGAGCCGTATAGTCAACGCCCTGTGTTGCAACAGGCGTACGGTCGTTTGCATAAAGATCAGCTGGTTCACCAACATGTGGGTTTTCAGCGAAAGCAGCACCGGCGCTAAGGGCAACGGCTACGGCAGCAAGAGCAAACTTTTTCATTTTTATAATCCTTCTATCGCCCCTTTGGATGGCAAATTGCCTTTCCCTTCGGGGACTCCGGGATGACAAGAAGCCATCCTCCGGGGAGATCAGTTAAAATCGTTGAGTATTTTAATTCCAGTAGTGAGAACCTTGGGAGGCCGCACTCACTACCTTCATGTCTTGCTATTCCGGCCTGCGATCAGACCGGGATAGCAAAGCTTTTAGTCGAACTCTTAGTTCGAGAAGCTCGAAGGCGAAGCATCACCGAAACGGTTTGCCGAACCATCCATATAGGTCGACTGGCCAATTGTTGCAGTCGCGGTGTGATCAACGCGCTGTGTAGCAACTGGGGTACGATCATTTGCATAAAGATCAGCTGGCTCACCTACACGTGGGTTTTCAGCAAAAGCAGCACCGGCGCTAAGTGCGAGAGCAGCAGCAGCAAGAACAAACTTATTCATTTTCTATCTCCATTTAGTCAGATGGGCGACGTACTATGCGTCGTCCTCATGCATCTCAAATGGGTGACAGTGGGAGAAAGTTCCAGTCACGAAAATGTTTTCTTAATCACACATTCGTGCAGCCAATTTTTTAAAAATCAGATAAAAATTAGAAAATAAATAATTTAAAACAGTATGTTAGTTCATATATCAGCATTCACATAACTGTTATATGGGTATTTTTGTTCATTATCCTCGAACAGTCTGTTTGCTTTCACTGTATAATAATAGCGAACAATAAGGCCTATTGGCGACAGTTATGTGGCTGATCGTTTCATCACCGCCATGATTTGAAAACCGTAAAACAATCGTTCAGAGCAACCTTAGCCCATCACAACAAGACGCTCACAACAAAATAGGGTCACAAAATGCGACCCTATCGAACCTTTTCAATTGAGTTATAAGCGCCTCATCTCGGCTATAGATCCCGCGCGCCCGACATCAATTATTAGCAACAGCCATAGAACGACCCGCAATCGAAACCCATTGGCCGGAATTGGCTGGCGATTGCATCTTGATGTAACGATAGGACGTCTTTTCGACCGGCAGCACTTCCCCGCGCATATTGTCGAGAATGTAATCACCATGATCCGTCCGGACAGTCAGTACGATGTGCGGCTCACTACCCTGCACCATCGTAATAAGAAGCTGTGACGGACTGATGCCGCGCCCCATCAGCTTGGCGCGCTTCAAAAGCACATAATCTTCGCAATCACCCTTACCATTTCTTGGAATGGTCCAGTAATCGCGCTTGCCGTAATTATCCTGATCGGAAACAGGCTTGATCGCAGCATTCACGGATGCATTGACACTTTGCAGCATCTGCATGCGCTCAGGCGTCAATTTGATCGGCGAAAGCGCGCGGTGCGCTCCGCAATCGCGTGGTGTCCGCTTACAATAATCAAGGTGACCGTAGGGAATACTCGTTATTCCGCCCGCTTCACTCCATTGAGCTGCCTTGGCCGGGACCAGCGTCGCCCCGGATAAGGCCATTATACCTGCTGCCGCAGAAATCAGTGAACGCATGACAGATTCCCATTATTAAAATGTCCCCTAGAACAAGTTCTCTAGTGACAATTCCCCGGTGACCGGTCCGTTTTCCGGATCTCGCTATCAACCTTTTTTTAACTAACGATGACAAAGCCCCCTTGGTCAAGGAAATTTCATTCCCGAATTGCAACCAAATGAGAAAAGCCGCGATAAATGTCTGCTCTTAGAGCGCCCTGCGCCCTCTTCGGCTCTGCGCACGGACGCTCTAAGCTGTTGAACCCAAGCATCGTGCTTTCCTAACATCGATTCCGATTTTAGGGCCGATCCACTCGTGTTTACCCAGTTATGGGATTGTTGTTTCATCTGGAAGCTTCCCGATCTAATCTCAAGCCCATACGATTCTCAGAGTAAAGCTGTAACACCATGAGCCTGCCTACCAATCCTGCCGAAAACCTTGCCGCTCTCATTCGCTGCCCGTCGGTTACGCCGGCTGAGGGTGGCGCGCTGACGGCACTTGAAGGCATGCTTGCACCGATGGGGTTTTCCATCCAGCGCCCGGTCTTCACCGACGAAGGCACGCCTGACATTGAAAATCTCTACGCGCGCAAATCGGGCAATGGCGCTCATTTGATGTTTGCTGGCCACACCGATGTTGTGCCTCCCGGCGATGAAGCCGACTGGAAGCATCCGCCCTTCTCGGCAGCCATTGAAGACGGCATTATGTATGGGCGCGGCGCGGTCGACATGAAGGGTGGCATTGCCTGCTTTGTCGCAGCCGTCGCACGTCACGTCGAAAAGCATGGAAGCTTAAAGGGCAGCGTGTCCTTCCTGATTACCGGTGACGAAGAAGGCCCGGCGATCAATGGCACCGAAAAGCTTCTGAAATGGGCTAAAGAGCGCGGCGAAAGCTGGGACGCGTCGCTTGTGGGTGAACCGACAAACCCGAACACACTTGGCGATATGATCAAGATCGGACGCCGAGGCTCGATTTCGGGCATCGTTACGGTCCATGGTGTGCAAGGCCATGCCGCCTATCCACATCTGGCTGAAAACCCGGTTCGTGGCATCACGACGCTCGTCGACAGCCTGCTTTACCCTGCTTTTGATGAAGGTACGGCGGATTTTCAGGCCAGCAATCTTGAAGTGACGACCGTCGATGTCGGTAATAAGGCCACCAATGTCATTGCCAATAAGGCTAGTGCTTCCTTCAATATTCGCTTCAACGACACATGGACAGCGGATAGCCTGAAGGCGGAGATCATCTCACGTCTTGAAAAGGCATCACGCAATAACCGCCTGCGCCCAGGTCGTGAAACGCCAATCAACTACGAACTGGTCTGGCGCGAAAATCCGAGCCATGTCTTTTTGACCCGTGACGAGAAGCTCATCGGTACGCTGACAGCATCCGTTGAAGCAGTCACCGGCAAGCGCCCCAATCTCTCTACGTCGGGCGGCACGTCCGACGCACGCTTCATCAAGGACTATTGTCCAGTGGTCGAGTTTGGCCTTGTCGGACAGACCATGCACATGGTTGACGAACGTGTCGCGGTTGCTGATCTTGAAGGCCTCACACAGATTTACGAACGTTTCATCGCTGATTTCTTTGGATAAGGAACTTCATGCCCAGTCTGGATGATATTTTCAGATATTTCACGGGCGTCTGGAAGATGATGCTTGGCCGTAAGGACGGCCTTGCATACCTCGATATCTCTGCAGAAGATTTCTGGGCATCTTTCTATGCGATTGTCATCGCCCTGCCTCCGCTTTTGGCAACATGGGTTGCCTATGCGGCCGATCTGACTGCCGGTCGCGATGAAGCAGGCCTGCGCCTTGCAATCGTCATCCGCGCGGCATTCGTCGACCTTTCCGCGTGGGTAATACCGCTTGTCATTATTGGAATATTGGCCCGACGGATAGGCATTTCAAAACGCTATGCAGCCTACGTCATAGCAACAAACTGGGGCAGCGCGTTGCTGTCGTGGCTTTTCGCTCCGATTACGCTGCTGCAACTGTTTTTTCCGGGCTTTCTCGATGTTGCGACGCTGTTTGCGATCGTGCTGTTCGGTATCTCTGTCATCCTGAGCTACCGACTGACATTCATCGTGCTGCAACGTCCACACGCCTATGTCGCCCCGTTTTTCGCTTGCGTATTCTTCGGCTCACTGTTCATCACAGTGTTCCTGCAGCAGCTTTTCGGCATTGGGATTAGCGCGCAAACTTTTTAGAATGGAAATGGGTAGTCGACACCGACGAGATAAAGGCCGTAAGGCGGAGCAACCTGACCGCAAGCTTTACGGTCTTTGGCTTCCAAAGCAGCCTGCAGATCATCTGCCGTCCAACGCCCCACGCCTACTTCCATGAGACTACCCGCGAAGGATCTCACCTGATTGTGCAGGAACGAGCGGGCAGAAACCCGCATTTCCACATAGTCGCCATCGCGCGTGATGTCGAGCCTGTCGAGCGTCTTCACCGGGCTCTTTGCCTGACATTGCGTTGCGCGGAAAGTTGTAAAGTCGTGCTCGCCCAAAAGCCGCTTTGCGGCCTCGTGCATCGCTTCATGATCAAGGCGCTTCTGCACCCACCAAACACGATGATAATCAATCGCCAACGGCGCACGACGGTTATGAATGCGATATAGATAATGCCGGCCACGTGCTGAAAACCGGGCATCAAACGCATCTGTCGTCTTTTCGACATTCAGAATGCTGATACGTTCATCAGCCATCACCAGATACGCATTGAGTGCATCGCGGATTTTCGCAGCGCCCCAATCCTTGGTGAGATCGGCGTGAACAATCTGCGCGCTCGCATGGACGCCCGCATCTGTACGTCCAGCCGCGCTCAATGTCAGATCTTCACCGCAGAACTTCTTGAACGCCTGCTCAATGGCATTCTGCACCGCATGGCCGTTTTCCTGCCTCTGCCAGCCGACATAGGGCGTGCCGTCATATTCGACAGTGATTTTATAACGAGGCACCGCTCAGAGAACCTTCGCGACTTGCGCACCGCGCAGAAATTCTTGCGCCGCCAGAGGCTTGCCGCCTGAACGCTGCAGCGTGACGAGCCGCACGGCACCGTCTCCACATGCAATGGTCAACCGATCATCAAGCACTGTGCCCGGCGCACCATTGCCCTCGCCCAACGTGGAGCGCTGCAATTTTACACGTTCAACCTCGCCATTGATTTCCATTTCGCACCACGCACCCGGAAACGGCGACAAACCGCGAATGGTATTGTGCACGTGCGCAGCTGGCTTCGACCAGTCGATGCGCGCTTCGGCCTTGTCGATCTTGGCGGCATAGGTCACGCCTTCTTCGGCCTGCGGCTGAAGTGTCAGACTTTCGCGTTCAAGCGCTCCCAGCGCACGCACCATCAAATCGGCACCAATCATGCTCAATCGATCATGCAATTCACCCGCCGACATATCCGGCGTGATCGCGATCTTTTCAGCCATGGCAACAGGGCCTGTATCAAGCCCCACATCCATCTTCATGATCATCATGCCGGTCTCGGTGTCGCCCGACATGATCGCGCGCTGAATAGGCGCCGCTCCGCGCCAGCGCGGCAGAAGCGAGGCATGGCCATTGTAGCAACCAAGACGCGGTGCATCGAGAATGGCTTGCGGCAACAACAGGCCATAGGCCACAACAATCGCAACATCGGCTTCGAGGCTTGCGAAAACATCCTGCTCTTCGGCACCCTTAAGGCTTTTGGGCGTGAAAACCGGAATGCCGAATTCCTCAGCCTTTTCATGAACAGGCGACTTGGTCAGTTCGAGTCCGCGACGACCTGCCGGGCGCGGCGGCTGTGTATAGACCGCCACCACTTCATAGCCATGCCCTATAATAGCAGTCAGAATCGGCACCGAGAAATCCGGCGTCCCCATAAATACGATACGCATCACAACGCCCTGTTTGACGCGCGCTGGCTGGCGAGCTTCTTGAACTTCTTGATGACCATATCGCGTTTCAGCTTGGAAATATGATCAATGAACAGCACACCATTGAGATGGTCGATCTCATGCTGCAAGCAGGTTGCCATCAGGCCATCGGCATCCATCGATTGCGGTTTGCCGTCGGCATCAAAATAATTGACCTTGATCGTCGCAGGCCGTTCAACTTCCGCATAATAATCCGGGATTGACAGACAGCCTTCCTCATAAACGCTGCGCTCGTCAGACGAAGCAACAATCTCAGGGTTTATAAAGACGTGCGGGGCCTTCGCCTCATCTTCCTTGGCAAGGTCGATGACCAGCATGCGCAAAGGTTCGCCCACCTGAATGGCGGCAAGACCAATGCCCGGCGCGTCATACATCGTGTCGAACATGTCGCCGGCAAATTTGCGCAATTGATCATCAAAGCGCTCGACGGGCTTGGACAGTTCACGAAGAACGGGATCAGGAAGAATAATAAGCGGTTTTATAGACATGAGTTTCACGTAATCGCTCGCAAAAGAATCGTCAATTGTAACTTGTAAAATGTTCCCGTTTTGATCTCACCTTTGCATGACGAATCAGCTAAGCTGGACGCATGGAAAATCAGAATCTATTGAATGAGCCGCTCCTGCAGCTCGGTGCTTCTTCGTTCTCGCTCGGAGATATTCTTCTGGCGGGCATTGTTGTGCTCATAGTTTGCCTGGCTATTTTCCTCATTGCGGCAGCGCGCTCAGCCCGTCTTCGGGCGGTGGCCGAAGCGCAGGCAGAAGATCGTGCCCGTGATGCGGAATATCGCATGGCCGAGATTCTGAAAGCACAGTCCGAGATGCAAGGCCGCATGCAGACCATGGCCGAAGTGTTTGGTTCGCGGCAGGCAGAACTTAATCAATCCATCCGCGAGCGTCTTGACGGCATGACGCACCGCATCGGCCAGACCATGACCGAACAGACACGCTCAACCCATGAGAATCTTGCCAAATTGCAGGAGCGCCTGGCCGTCATCGACACCGCGCAAAACAATATCCAGTCGCTCGCAGGGCAAGTGGTACAGTTGCAGGCGATCCTCGCCAACAAACAGACACGCGGCGCATTCGGCCAGTCGCGCATGGAAGCGATCATTGCCGATGGTCTGCCTCAGGGTGCCTATGAGTTTCAGGCGACACTGACCAATGGCACGCGCCCTGACTGTCTGGTACGCATGCCAAACAATTCACCATCGCTGGTGATCGACGCAAAATTCCCGCTTGAAGCGTGGAATTCCATGCGCGAAACGGAAAACCCGGAGGCACGCAAGGCCGCCGTTGCACAGTTCCGCCGCGACATGGAAGTGCATATCAAGGATGTGTCCGACAAATATCTCATTACCGGCGAAACGCAGGATACCGCGTTCCTGTTCGTGCCATCGGAATCGATCTTCGCGGACATTCACGAGCATTTTGAAGCGCTGATCCATCGTGCACACCGGGCGCGGATCGTTATTGTTTCACCGTCGCTGCTCATGCTGTCTATTCAGGTTATCCAATCGATCCTTAAGGACGCCCGCATGCGCGAGCAAGCCCATGTCATTCAGGGTGAAGTGGTGCGGCTGATGGAAGATGTGGGTCGTCTTGATGAGCGTGTGCGCAAGCTGCAAACCCACTTCCTGCAGGCCAATAAGGATATCGACGATATTCTGGTGTCCTCGAACAAAGTGACAAAGCGCGGTGCAAAAATCGAAGCGCTTGAATTTGGACCAGCGCCGACTGAGGAGGCCCAGCGCCCCACCCGCCAGCCAGAAACCGCCCCCACCCAAATGCGGCTGCGCGTGGTGGACGAAGACTAACAGCCCATCCAAACAAAGAAGCCCGCAAACTGCGGGCTTTTTCTATTCTGGTTTCGGCTTGCTATCTGAATGCCCAAGATCGCGATCTGGCCAGACGATATCCCGCAGGCGTTGCTTCAGAACCTTGGCTTCTGGAAAACCACCGTCACGCTTGCGTTCCCAGATAAGCTCTTCATTGCTATCGGTCATATGAACGCAAATTTCAAACACGCCACCTGTTCCGGGCCGCAGTGCCACTTCCGCCAGATCCTGCCCGAAAGTCTGCAAAAGCTCCTGCGCCAGCCACGCCGCCCGCAGCATCCAGTTGCATTGCGTGCAGTAGGTGATGGAGATGCGGGGACGTATCGACATGAACTTAACCTTTTGAACCACGGCAGGCCTTCAAGCAATTGCCCGACTTGTTAGGGTGGCGCACTTCGAGCAATATCTAGCTTCCAAAGATACGCGGGGGCAAGTCATGGAAGCAACGATTTACATTCTCAAATGTGCGGATGGTTCGTATTATACGGGCCTAACCAAGCAGGATATTGAGGCTCGGATTTGGGAGCATAACCAAGGCATCTATGAAGGCTATACCAAGAAGCGACGGCCGGTGGAGTTAGTTTTCACAGAGACTTATGACCGGATCCTTGATGCAATTGCACGCGAACACCAGATCAAAGGATGGTCGCGCGCCAAGAATGAAGTGCTTATCGCCCTCAATTACGAAGCGTAGCCTCGAAGGACAAGGGATGGCAGGGATACACCGTAGAAGCTTACTCAAAAATATTCGGCTTTTGGCGACTTCCCCCCGTCCTTCGAGACGCCGTTTTCAACGGCTCCTCAGGATGCGGGAAAGCGGTAGCGCTATCAAAATAAATATCCCAAAAGAAAAGGGACGCTAACGCGCCCCTATTTCATACAATAATCTTTCAACAGCATCGGATTGGAACAGCATCGAAAGAAGACACTTCATCCGGTGCATAGGCAAAACGTTTGATCGTCCATAGCTAATCGAAAGACCAAAAGATCAATCATCGCCCATCTTGAGAGCCTGAATGAAGGCCTCTTGTGGGATTTCCACCTTGCCGAACTGGCGCATGCGCTTCTTGCCTTCCTTCTGCTTGTCCAGAAGTTTGCGCTTACGCGAAATATCGCCGCCGTAGCACTTGGCCGTCACGTCCTTACGCAGAGCCGAGATCGTCTCACGCGCAACGATGCGCCCGCCAATGGCTGCCTGAATCGGGATCTTGAACATGTGCTGCGGGATCAGCTCCTTGAGCTTTTCGCAAAGCACACGACCGCGCTTCTCTGCAGCCGAACGGTGAACCAGCATCGACAACGCATCCACCGGTTCTTCGTTGACCAGGATCGACATCTTGACCAGATCACCTTCACGATAATCCGACAGATTATAGTCGAACGAGGCATAGCCCTTGGAGATCGACTTCAGACGATCATAGAAATCGAACACAACTTCATTGAGCGGCAGATCATAGGTGATCATGGCGCGCGGGCCGACATAGGTCAAATCGATCTGGAGACCGCGACGCTCCTGACAGAGCTTCATGATCGTGCCAAGATAATCATCTGGCGTCATGATGGTGGCGCGGATCCACGGCTCTTCAATCGCTTCGATCTTCACCACATCCGGCATATCGGCCGGGTTATGCAGCTCTTTCTGCGAGCCGTCCTGCATGTTCAGGCGATACACAACCGAAGGAGCTGTCGTGATCAGGTCGAGATCGAACTCGCGCTCAAGGCGTTCCTGAATGATTTCAAGATGCAGAAGCCCAAGGAAGCCACAGCGGAAGCCGAAACCGAGTGCCGCAGAGGTTTCCATTTCAAAGGAGAACGACGCATCGTTGAGACGCAGCTTGCCCATGGCAGCGCGCAAGTCTTCAAAGTCTGCCGCATCAACCGGGAACAGTCCACAGAACACGACCGGCTGCGCAGGTTTAAAGCCCGTCAGGGGCTTTTCGGTCGGGCGGCGATCTTCAGTGATGGTATCACCGACGCGGGTATCAGCGACTTCTTTAATGGAAGCAGTAATAAATCCCAGTTCGCCCGGACCAAGATCTTCGACCTGCACCATTTTCGGTGTGAACACACCGGTACGTTCGACCGGGTATTTTGCGCCCGTACCCATCATGCGGATGGTCTGGCCTTTTTTCAGCACACCATCGATAACACGCACCAGAACGATAACGCCGAGATAGCTGTCATACCAGCTGTCGACCAGCATGGCTTTCAGCGGCGCATTGCGGTCGCCCTCTTTCGGCGGCGGCAGCTGCTCGACGATAGCTTCAAGCACGTCAGGAATGCCAAGGCCAGTTTTGGCAGAGATCATCACGGCTTTACTGGCGTCAATGCCGATTACTTCTTCAATCTGGCTTTGAACCCGCTCTGGTTCGGCTGCCGGAAGATCAACCTTGTTCAGCACCACCACGATATCGTGATTGTTGTCGATGGCCTGATAAACATTGGCCAGCGTCTGCGCTTCAACACCCTGTGAGGCATCCACCACCAGGAGCGAGCCTTCGCACGCAGCCAGCGAACGCGAGACTTCGTAGGCGAAGTCGACATGTCCGGGGGTGTCGATGAGGTTCAGCACATAGTCCTCGCCGTTCTTCGCCTTGTAGTTAAGACGAACGGTCTGGGCTTTGATGGTGATGCCGCGCTCGCGCTCGATATCCATCGAGTCGAGGACCTGGTCCTTCATCTCACGCGTGTCCAGCCCGCCCGTCAATTGAATGAGGCGGTCGGCCAGCGTCGATTTGCCGTGGTCGATATGGGCGACGATCGAAAAATTGCGAATATGGTCAAGTGGTGTGCTCATGCGCGCGATTTACCAGTAAGCCGCGAAATCTCAAAGCGGTATTGCGCGTTTAATGCTGGAAAAGCGGTCAGTTTCGACATCGTGACAACAAGTCCCCTTTGCGTTGTTGCCAAAAGGCGATAAATCACCGCGATAAAAGCATGCCGCAATCATATCGTCTGGCGGTATAATCAGGCTTTCATGCAGGAGTTTAGGATGAAGACCGAACCGAACGAAGTCCACAACAGGCCAAAACTGGTCACCGTTTTCGGCGGCTCTGGCTTTGTCGGGCGCGC
The DNA here is from genome assembly GCF_029909885.1 of Ochrobactrum sp. AN78. NCBI lineage: Bacteria > Pseudomonadati > Pseudomonadota > Alphaproteobacteria > Hyphomicrobiales > Brucellaceae > Ochrobactrum > Ochrobactrum sp. AN78. The sequence goes on along the minus strand of NZ_JASAMU010000001.1, from coordinate 49,840 downwards.
GGTTGTAGCAAGCCTCACCAAGCGCGGCTATCGCGTGCGCGTTGCCGTGCGCAAGCCGGAAGTTGCTTATTATATGGCACCCCTTGGCAATGTCGGCCAGATCCAGATGGTACAGGCCAATGTCCGCCATCGCTGGTCGGTCGAGCGCGCCATCATGGGTGCTGATCACGTCATCAATCTTGTCGGCATTCTTTCGGAAAGCGGCAAGCAACGTTTCAACAGCGTTCAGGTGCTGGGCGCCAAGAACATTGCGGAGGCCGCAAAAGCTGCTGGCGTTCCGATGACGCATCTCTCGTCGCTCGCAGCCGATGCCAATTCGAAGTCTGACTATGCCCGCACCAAGGCAGAAGGCGAAAAGGCGGTGCTTTCGGTTCTGCCGGACACCGTTATCCTGCGTCCGTCGATCATTTTTGGCCATGAAGATCGCTTCTTCAACCGCTTTGCCAATCTGGCACGTTTTTCGCCATTCCTGCCGGTCATCGGTGGTGGCGAAACAAAGCTCCAGCCGGTCTATGTCGGTGACGTCGCAGAGGCCATTGCCCACGCAGTTGATGGCAAGCTAAAGTCAGGCAGCGTTTATGAACTGGGCGGCCCGGACGCACAGTCATTCAAGCATTGGATGAAAGATATGCTCGGCGTCATCGCCCGCAAGCGCATCATCATTTCCATGCCATGGTGGGTTGCTCGTCTGCAGGCATCGGTTCTTGGCCTTTTGCCGAACCCATTGCTCACCAACGATCAGGTGACGTTACTCAAATACGATAATGTCGTGTCGGAACAGGCTGCTAAGGAAGGCCGCACGCTTCAGGGCATGGGCATTACGCCTGAAGCCGTGGATGCAATCCTTCCAGCCTATCTCTGGCGTTATCGTGTTGCGGGTCAGTACACAAAGACCGGACTGGCCTGAGTATAGTGTGAGACCAAAAACAAGGGGCCGAAAGGCCCCTTTTCTTTTACGCTTTACAGCGGTTCCGATTAATATTGAATCGTTGGAACCGCTGTAACTATTTGTTTTACGCATTTCCGAACGCAAAACCGGTTCCCATTTTTGCTGGAAACGCTTTAAATTCGACTTACCCCCAGATTAGCAGAGCAGCCATTCCAAGCGAGCCAACAATCAAACGCCACCAGGCGAACAGCTTGAAGCCATGGCGGGAAACATAGTCGAGCAGATGGCGCACGACGAACACGCCTGAAATAAATGCCATCACAAAGCCAACGATGATCAGCGCTCCGTCATTCATCGACAACATGCTGTGGCTCTTATAGAGGTCATAGGCAAAAGCGCCGGCCATAGTTGGCATGGCAAGGAAGAACGAAAATTCTGCTGCCGAACGCTTGTCTGCACCAAGTAAAAGGGCGCCAACAATCGTTGAACCAGAGCGCGATACGCCCGGGATCATGGCAAGACACTGGATAAAGCCAATGGCCAGACAGATCGGCAACGGATAATCCATTACATCGCGATAACGCGGCTTCAGCTCCAGCTGATCGACCCATAGAAGAATAAAACCACCGAGGATCAGCATAGCGCAGACCAGCATTGGCGTTTCAAAAAGCACGCTCTTGATAAAGCCATGGGCCATCGCGCCGATGACCGCTGCGGGCAGAAACGCCACGAGAATGCCGAGAACGAACCGACGCGTCCGCGCATCGCGCGGAAAATCGGTGAGAATTTTGATGAGCTTTGCCGAATAGACCGTCAGGATCGCAAGGATCGCGCCGAGCTGAATGAGCACCTCAAAGGTCTTGCCCGTCGATTCAAAGCCCAGAAAATGACCGACCAGCAATAAATGGCCTGTGGAGGAAACGGGGATGAATTCCGTCAAACCTTCGATGAGACCAAGAAAAGCGGCTTCCAGAAGATTATAAATTTCCATGAAGTCAGTACCTTAGGGAGGTGATCAGGATGAAAATGGCGTGTCTTGACGAGCTGTTAAGCATGAAAATGCAAGAATAGGCACTTAAGCGATTGCTTGTCTCCCGCAGGCATAGCCCTTATAGACTAAACATTCCGTTGAGGTGGTTCGAATCGCCTGACTGCAGAAATAACCTGCTGTCAGCGCAAATGCCAGCCGCTGGGCCTCTACGGGTATCAATTAAAGCTTGTCAGTCGAGAGTACCGCGTCGATTATGCTTACGCTTTTTCATCATCCCATGTCTTCAGGCTCGCGCTATGTGCGGCTTATCCTCGGCGAATATGATGTGGAAGCCGAACTGATTGAGGAGCGACCATGGTCGCGGCGTAAAGAATTTCTAGCGCTCAACCCGGCCGCAACATTGCCCGTTCTGCTCGCAGAACGCGACCTGCCGGTTGTCGGTGCGACAGTCATTGCAGAATATCTCGACGAGACGCGTGGCGCATTGAAGCGCAGTCGCCGCCTGCTGCCTGAAAGTCCGATGGAGCGCGCAGAAGTGCGCCGCCTTGTCGACTGGTTCCTGCTGAAATTTGAAAACGAAGTCACGCGACATATTGCACGCGAACGTGTGTTCAAGCTTCAAATGGCCGACGAAATGGGCGGTAGTGCACCTGACTCAACGGCTATTCGCGCAGCCCGTACCAATATCCGTCAGCACATGAAATATATCGATTGGCTTGCTGCAACACGGGACTGGCTTGCTGGTGGTCATCCGAGTTATGCTGACATGGCAGCAGCAGCATCAATCTCCGTGCTCGACTATCTCGGCGAAATCGAGTGGAGCGAAACCAAGGCCGCACGCGACTGGTATGCACGTATGAAATCGCGCCCAGCCTTCCGTCCTCTGCTCTCCGATCGTGTGCGCGGACTAGCACCAGTGGCCCATTATGGCGACCTCGACTTCTGAGACAAAACAGGTTTCTGGACAGGTTTCGGAGAAGGATCTCAAGCTCAAGCGCTTTCTCATTGAGGAAGCGAAAGCTGTAGGTTTCGACGCGGTCGCTTTCACTACACCCGACACTATCCCACAAGCACCGCAACGACTTCGGCAATATATCGCCGACGGCCATCACGCGGACATGCTCTGGATGGAGGAAACGGAAGACCGCCGTGCCAATCCAAGTGTATTGTGGCCGGAAGTCCGCTCGATCATGATCCTTGCCATGAATTATGGTCCGGACAGCAATCCGCTCAGCATTCTTGAACATAAAGACCGAGCGGCAATTTCGGTCTATGCGCAGAACCGCGATTACCACGACATCATCAAGGGTAAACTCAAGCATGTGGCGAGCCGTTTTGCGGCCCGCGCTGGTCAGGATGTCAAGGTCTTCGTCGACACCGCACCCGTTATGGAAAAGCCATTGGCGGAAGCTGCCGGTATTGGCTGGCAAGGCAAACACACCAATCTAGTGAGCCGCGAACACGGCTCGTGGCTTTTTCTCGGCTCAATTTTTACGACCGCAGAAATTCCACCCGATAAGCCTGACCGCGATCATTGCGGTTCCTGCCGTGCCTGTCTTGATGCCTGTCCGACGAATGCGTTTCCCTCGCCCTATCGGATCGATGCGCGACGCTGCATTTCCTATCTCACCATTGAGAATAAGGGCCCGATCCCACCCGAGTTCCGCAAATCGATGGGCAATCGCATCTATGGTTGTGACGACTGCCTGTCGGTATGTCCCTGGAATAAATTCGCTCAAGCAACCAGCGAAATGAAGCTGAAAGCCCGTGACGATCTCAAAGCCCCTCGTCTTGCCGATTTTCTGGTTCTTGACGACCCGGCTTTTCGCACGCTGTTTTCTGGCTCTCCAGTCAAACGGATTGGACGCGACCGCTTCTTACGCAATGTGCTGATCGCAGCGGGCAATTCGCAAGATCCGTCGCTACTGGCTCAGGTCGAAAATCTGCTTGGAGACACCTCCCCCGTTGTACGTGGTGCAGCAGTCTGGGCATTCAAGCAGCTCGCCACCACAGAACGTTTCACAATTTTGCAGAAACGTCTGGCCTCAAGCGAAGAGGATGATACGGTGCGCGAAGAATGGATATTGGAGGACAGCTGACATGCGCATTTTTCTGTTTGGAGCCGGTTATTCTGCTCAGGCTTTTTCCCGCCTGATGACCGGAGAGGCAGAACGCATCGATGGCACCACCCGTAACGAGCAAAACTTCCCAACGCTGGAAAAAGCAGGCATCGCGCCGATTATTTTTGATGGTGAAGGCGCCTCCCCAGAACTGATCGACCGACTTGCGAAAGCAACACACGTTGTTATCTCGATCTCGCCTCGCGAAAGCGGCGATCCTTCTTTAGCAATCGTCGAAGAAGCGCTTCGTCGTCCTGACAACACGATCCGCTGGATCGGCTATCTTTCTACCGTCGGTGTGTATGGCAATCAGGATGGCAACTGGATCGATGAAACCGCCCCACGCGGACCCACTTCGCGCCGGTCGCTTGAGCGCGTTGAAGCAGAAGATGCATGGGATGCTTTAAGCGAACGGCACGGGACACCGGTCGCACTTTTGCGTCTGTCCGGCATTTACGGTCCGGGACGCAATGCCTTTGTTAATCTGGAGCGCGGTACGGCACGACGGATCATCAAGGAAGATCAGGTCTTCAACCGTATCCATGTCGATGACATTGCCGGAACGCTACGTTTTCTGGCAGGCACCAATACAGGTGGCGCTTTCAACATCACCGATAATGAGCCTGCACCGCCACAGGATGTGGTGGTCTACGCAGCCGAGTTGATGGGCGTTGCACCTCCGCCAGAAGTTCCATTTGAGGAAGCGGACATGACGCCGATGGCGCGCTCTTTCTATGGTGAAAACAAGCGCATTTCCAACCAGCGCATCAAAGATCTCGGCTATGATTTCATCCATCCCGATTATAAAGCCGCTTTTTCCGCCATGTGGCGAGACAATAATTGGCGCTAACGCATGTCTCCCCAAAATGGGCGTCGGTTTTGGCGTGAAGACATGGGTAAAATGAGTAGTTGATTGCCGTTTTGACGAACGCAAAGCATAATCCGGCCCATCCGCTCGAATGATTCGAGCAAAAGTTTTTATGGGAAATTGCCCATGGCAAAGAGATCCAGCTCGAAATTCTGGCCGCGTCTTGTTCTGGCAACCTGTCTTGCGGCAATGATCGCCCCGGACTTTGTAACGCAGGCCTTAGCTCAGGACGCCCCTGCCAAGCAGGCATTCGGCAGCAAACAGCTGCCGGTTCTGGCGCAATCACCGCAATCCATCGGCTTTTATGCCAAGGGCTGTCTTTCCGGTGGTGTTGCCCTCCCTATCGATGGCCCCAACTGGCAGGTCATGCGGCTTTCTCGCAATCGCAACTGGGGACACCCGCGCACAATTGGCCTGCTGGAAAAACTATCCCGCGACGCAGCAAAAGACGGCTGGCCCGGTCTTCTGGTCGGCGACATTTCACAGCCGCGTGGCGGCCCAATGCTGACAGGCCATGCTTCGCATCAGGTCGGACTTGATGCGGATATCTGGTTGACGCCGATGCCAAAGAAACGCTTCACCGATGCAGAACGTGAAAGTGTGTCCGCTGTGTCCATGCTGAAAAAGGATTCGCTATACGTCGATCCGCAGAAATGGACCCCTGCCCGCACGGCACTCATCAGGCACGCAGCCAGCTATCCGGAAGTCGAGCGCATCTTCGTCCACCCCGGCATCAAGAAGCAGCTTTGCGATACAGTGACAGGCGACCGTAGCTGGCTTGGCAAAGTCCGTCCCTATTGGGGGCATTTCTATCATTTTCATGTGAGATTGCATTGTCAGCCCGGATCGCCCGACTGCAAGCCACAGCCCAAGGTGGCGGCAGGTGATGGTTGCGACAAATCGCTGGCGTGGTGGTTTACCGACGAGCCTTGGAAGCCTGCAAAGCCATCCAAAGAACCTCCGAAGAAGCCAAAGCCGGTTATGGTTTCAGACTTGCCAAAAGCCTGTGCCGCAGTGCTCAATGGTCCGTCACCAGATTCGATTGCGGACGTGATTTATGGTGCGAATTAAAGCAGTTCTCAAAAAATAGAAAACATGCTTTTCACTTAATCATGGCTTCGCTATAGGGTTTAAACGATTTAAAGTTCAAATGACAAGGTTATCAATCTCATGACAGAACGTCTGCGCATTGCTTTGATCGCTCATGACCTGAAGAAAGACGAGATGGTCGCGTTTGCGCGTACGCATGAGAAAGCCTTGTCACACTACGATATCGTTGCGACCGGAACGACAGGCGGCCTCATCCAAGAGGCCTGCCCTTCGCTCAATATCCATCGTGTCAAAAGCGGACCGCTTGGCGGCGATCAGCAGATCGGCGCAATGATTGCCGAAGGAACGGTGCAGGCATTGATCTTCTTCATCGACCCGCTATCGCCACTTCCACATGATGTCGACGTGAAAGCGCTGACACGCCTCGGCAGTGTTTATGACATCCCAATGGCGCTTAATCCCGCAACCGCTGAAAAGCTGGTAAGAGTGCTGGATTAACCAGCATATTCAGATAAGCCCGCAAACAATAAGAACAGACGAAGCAGCAAGGCAGACCATGATTGACGCTGACCAGAGTTTCAAGTTTCCCGTCCTCGTCGGCGATATCGGTGGAACCAATGCGCGCTTTGCGCTCCTGGTTGATGCCCATGCGGAACCCAAAGAGTTCCCCGTGGTCCAGACAGCTGATTATGCAACGATTGACGATGCAATCGAGAAAACGGTCCTCTATCACACGTCCTTACGCCCCCGCTCAACTATTCTGGCTGTTGCAGGCCCTGTCGATGGTGATGAAATCGACTTGACCAATTGCGACTGGGTGGTTCGCCCCAAACAATTGATCGCAAACTTAGGCTTTGAGGACGTCACCGTTCTCAATGACTTTGAAGCTCAGGCGCTCGCTGTCGTTTCGATCGGCAAGGAATATCTGCACCAGATCGGCGGTCACGACGGAGAGCTCGTCGCCACACGCGTAGTGCTTGGTCCAGGAACCGGTCTTGGCGTTGCTGGCCTTGTGCGCACTGGCAAGGCCTGGGTTCCAGTTCCCGGCGAAGGTGGACATATCGATATCGGCCCCCGCAGCGAGCGCGATTATCAGGTTTTCCCGCATATTGAACCAATCGAAGGCCGCATCGCTGCAGAGCAAATTCTTTGCGGACGCGGTCTGCGCAATCTCTATCTCGCAATCTGCGCCGCAGATATGGTAACGCCAGTTCTCGACACACCGCCGGATATCACGGCCGCAGGTCTTGATGGTAGCAATGCACAGGCAGTCGAAACACTTGATCTTTTCGTGACCTATCTCGGCAGACTGGCAGGCGACCTTGCACTGATCTACAAGGCGCATGGCGGCGTTTATCTGTCTGGCGGCATCCCGCAGCGCATTCTGCCTGCTTTGCAAGCTGGCTCGTTCCGAGCAGCCTTTGAAGACAAAGCCCCTCATACACATTTTATGTGGGATATTCCGGTTCGCGTCGTTGTGCATCCGCTTGCAGCACTGAGCGGACTTTCTGCATTTGCGCGTGCACCGTCCCGATTTGAGGTTTCCACCGATGGTCGCCGCTGGCGTATCAGCTAAGCGGCTTCGCTATCGCAGGCATGGTCAAGCGACAAAGATAACGCTATAGAAGCGCTGCAATGAAAACACTCATTGCAGCCTTTTGTCGTTTCCAGTCCAAAGAGACACGCGAAAATGCAAGATCAACGACAGCCAACGGCTGCTAGATAAAAAGCACTTTGCCCGTGAGCCTATTCAAAAAGAAAAAGAAGAAGATCGATCCGAGCGAAGCGACGCGTGTCATTCGCCGCATGCTGTCGGAAAATGCGCATCAGTATAAAACAAGCTATGCCATAGCTATTGCCGCCTCTCTTATCGTCGGCGTTTCAAATGGTGCGCTCGCCTATCTTATGAAGCCGATGATCGACAAGATTTTCTACGAACAGAAAATCGGTCTCATCTGGGTCATCTGTGGCGCGATCCTCGGCATTTTCGTGCTGCGCGGCCTTTCCAGCTATATTCAGGCGGTCGAGCTTGCAAAGATCGGTAACAATCTGGTCGCGCGCTATCAGAAGCGCATCTTCGATCACTTGCTCAGGCTTGGATTGGATTTTTACAACGACACGCGTTCGGGTCATCTAGCAGCTCAGATCAACCAGAACGTCAATGGTATTCGCGACCTCCTGAACATGACGATCACATCGATTGCGCGGGATTTCGTCGCGCTTATCGGCCTGATTGGCATGATGTTCTATACAGACCCGTTCATGTCGACTGTGGTCTTTCTGGTCGGGCCACCGCTCGTTCTCGCAGTTTCTTATATTTCTCGCCGCATCAGGTCTGTCACCCGCGATCTCGTGCACCTCAACTCCCATCTTCTGGGAGCTATGCAGGAAACCGTGCAGGGTATTTCCATCGTGAAGGCCTTCACCATGGAAGACCAGCTTCGCGGCAAGATAAGCACGCTGATCGATCAGGCAGAAAACAGAAGCAACAAGATCGCGCGCGTATCAGAACGCACCACGCCGATTGCCGAAATTCTGGCCGGTTTCGCTATCGCAGGCGTTTTGGCCTATAGCGGCTACAATGCGATCCTCAATCAGCAGCCTCCGGGCGCGATGTTTGCCTTCATCACTGCGCTACTTCTGGCATACGACCCTGCCCGCCGTCTGGCACGTTTGCAGGTCGGACTGGAACGTGCGCTTGTGAATGCACGCATGATCTATGAAGTGTTGGATATCGAACCCAATCAGGGTGACGCGCCTGATGCCATTGCGCTCAAGGCTGGTCCTGGCGAAATTGATTTCCAGAATGTGCACTTCGCCTATAGCGATATCGCACCAGTTCTGCATGGTGTGAACTTTACAGCCAAGGCAGGCGAAACCACCGCTATCGTGGGGGCGTCGGGTGCCGGCAAATCGACCCTCATCAGTCTCGTGCAACGCTTTTACGATGTCACCGATGGACAAATCTTGTTCGACAGACAAGACATCTCAAAAGTCACGAAAGAGTCGCTGCGCCATTCCGTGGCTTATGTATCGCAGCAGCCTTATCTTTTTGAAGGCACAATCGCCGATAATATCCGCTATGGACGCCCCAATGCGACGCTGGATGAAATCGTCGAGGCAGCAAAGCTTGCCAATGCGCATGAGTTCATTCTTCAACAACCGCAGGGCTATGATACTCCGGTCGGCGAAAATGGCGTAACGCTTTCCGGCGGCCAGCGTCAGCGTGTATCCATTGCTCGCGCGATCGTGCGTAAAGCACCCGTACTGCTGCTCGATGAAGCGACTTCCGCACTTGATAATGAGTCCGAGAAGCGTGTGCAGCAGGCGCTTGATCACATCATGCAGGATCGTACGACTATCGTCATCGCGCATCGTCTTTCCACCGTCGTCAATGCCGACCGCATTGTCGTGATGGAAGCCGGATATGTTGTCGAGGAAGGCCGTCACAACGACCTGATCAAGATACCAAATGGCGTCTATGCCCGCTTCTATCAGCTTCAGAGCGGCAAGGATGACATGCTCATCGGAAAGACTGACTCGGAGGAAACGTCGAATGGCTGAGAACGCTGAAATGGGCCTTGTGGTCGTGGGGGCAAATGGTCGTATGGGACAGGCTCTCATCCGCGCCATCCATGCTATCGACGGTGCGCGGTTGTCCGGTGCCATTGCGCGCCCTGGTTCCCCATTTCTTGGAAAAGATGCTGGCGAAGTTGCAGGTGTCGGCAATCTCGGCGTCGCAATCACCGACGATCCGCTGCCGGTTTTTGTCAAAGCGCAAGGTGTGCTCGATTTTACCACACCTGCAACCACAGTGAATTATGCAGCGCTCGCAGCACAGGCCCGCATCGTCCATATCATTGGCACCACAGGTGTTTCCTCTGAAGACGAAGAAAAAATTCTTGCTGCCGCGCGCCATGCGACAATCGTCAAATCCGGCAATATGAGTCTGGGCATCAATCTTCTGTCTGGTTTGATCAAGAAGGCAGCTCAAGCACTTGGTCCTGAAGATTTCGACATCGAGATCCTCGAAATGCATCACAAGCACAAGGTCGACGCGCCATCAGGCACCGCCCTTCTGTTGGGTGAGGCAGCGGCCCAAGGAAGAGCCATCAATCTTGCTGAAAAGAGCGTGCGCGTACGCGATGGTCATACGGGCCCGCGCGAGGAAGGCACGATTGGTTTTGCGACGTTACGCGGCGGCTCCGTTATCGGAGACCACGAAGTCATTCTGGCTGGCGAAGGAGAGCGTATCACCCTCTCTCACCATGCTCAGGATCGCACAATCTTTGCGCGAGGTGCTGTGAAAGCGGCACTTTGGGCGCATGGCAAGAAACCCGGCCTTTATTCCATGCTCGATGTTCTCGGGCTTAACGACTGATCTGTTATTTTCATCCCAACGGAGTGCTGCGATGTCTCGTACCCTCGTCCTGGTCCGCCACGGCCAAAGCGAATGGAACCTGAAGAACCTTTTTACTGGCTGGCGTGATCCGGGCCTTACCGAACAAGGCCATGCGGAAGCCAAAGCCGCTGGTCAGCGCCTGAAGGCTGCGGGTCTCAAGTTCGATCTCGCATACACGTCGGTCCTGTCGCGCGCGCAGGTCACCTGCCAGCACATTCTTGACGAACTCGGCCAGTCCGATCTCGAAACCATCCGCGATCAGGCTCTCAACGAACGCGACTATGGCGACCTCTCGGGACTCAACAAAGACGACGCACGTGCAAAATGGGGAGAAGAACAGGTCCATATCTGGCGCCGCTCTTATGACGTTCCTCCTCCGGGCGGCGAAAGCCTGAAGGATACGGGCGCACGCGTCTGGCCTTATTACCTGCACACCATCCAGCCACATGTGCTGCGTGGCGAAACCATTCTGGTTGCAGCCCACGGCAATTCGCTGCGTGCGCTTATCATGGCGCTTGATGGTCTGACACCGGAAGAGATTCTCAAGCAGGAACTCAACACCGGCGTTCCGATCATCTACAAACTGAACGCCGATTCGACTGTCGCTTCCAAGGAAGTGCTTTCCGCATAATGAATTTTCGGGCGCAGATGCATCTATGCACTGCGCCCGAATTCCGGTTTTAGGACCGATGCGCTAGGCTTTTTCTGCATTCGAAACAGCAATGTGAAAAAAAGCTGATTGAATCTCGAAAACGCGATTGACAGAGTGAGGCCTACCCCTTAGATCGGTCCTCGTCGCCCAGATGGCGGAATTGGTAGACGCACCAGCTTCAGGTGCTGGCGCTCGCAAGGGCGTGGAGGTTCGAGTCCTCTTCTGGGCACCATAATTTTGTTTTTCTACGTATCTACCAATACGTGGATGTGTTTAAACCCTCGGTTCTCCGGGGGTTTTTCATTTTTAGATGTGTTTCAACGTTCGCGGACGTTCGCCAGCAGCCAAGAAAAACTGTGGTAAATGGCGTGGTAAAATGTGAAATTGCCCCACACGATTAGAAACCGTTACCACGTTGACGAGCCATGGCACTCACCGACACCGCGATCAAAGCACTGAAACCAAAAGATAAACCCTACAAGGCTACCGACAGCGGCAGGCTATATTTGCTCGTGCGCCCGAACGGCTCAAAGCTGTGGCAATGGGGCTATTCATTCACCGGAAGAGCGAAAGTCCTTTCGTTTGGTGCTTATCCTGCTGTTTCCTTGGCTGAAGCACGGAAGAGAAGAGACGCGGCAAAAAAGCTTCTAGCTGACGGCGCAGATCCCGGCTTGCAAGCTAAGCTTGAAAAAGTTGCCGCAAAGGCAGGAGCGGACAATTCTTTCAACGCTCTGGCAGACGAATTCATAGCCAAGGCGAAGCGTGAAGGCTTAGCCGCCGTCACCCTGAAAAAAAAGGAATGGCTAGTCGGGCTGGCGCGGCCTGACATCGGCAACCGTCCAATAGCACAAATCACGGCGGCCGAAATACTGATACCGTTGCGAAAAGTCGAAGCCGAAGGGAACTATGAGACCGCTCGCCGGCTGCGCTCGACCATCGGACAGGTATTTCGATATGCAATCGCTACAGCCCGCGCTGAGAATGACCCAACCTTTGGTTTGCGCGGTGCCCTTACCACGCCAACCGTCACACACAGAGCAGCCGTTACCACAAAAACAGGCCTTACCAGCCTCTTGAAGGCAGTGTGGGCATATGAAGGCGAGCCAAGCACGGTGAACGCACTGAAGCTTATGGCGCTCACTTATCCACGGCCCGGCGAACTACGACAAGCCTCATGGTCAGAATTCGATTTAGATGAAGCTGTCTGGGCGATTCCAGCCAGCCGGACAAAGATGCGACGGGAGCATAGGAAGCCGCTTTCAATGCAAGCCTTAGCAGTGCTGCGCGACCAGCGCGCCTTGACCGGGGATGGAGAGCTTGTTTTCCCAGCGTTCCACTCACGCAAGCGTCCGATGAGCGAGAACACCATGAACATGGCGCTGCGCCGCATGGGGTTTTCGCAACAGGAAGCAACAAGCCACGGTTTCCGCGCCACAGCTTCGACAATCCTGAATGAAAGCGGGCAATGGTCTCCTGACGCCGTAGAGGCGGAACTAGCACACGTTGGCGCTGATCAGGTGCGTAAGGCTTATCACCGCGCCGTCTACTGGGACGAACGTGTAAAGATGCAACAAGCTTGGGCAGATGAGTGCGATTCACTCCGCACCGTTGAAAACATTGTCAAATTATTTGCCTGATCACTAAATGTTCCAATAGGAAAATTTCAAAAGTTTTTATTGGTTTTCAGGGTCGCTCACTGTTGCTGGGTGTGCGCCGACGCCGTATATATATACTAACAAAGATCGCAGCTAGGCGCTCGGCTTATCCAAAAGTCTCCCGCCAAACCTGACTGTCTTCCATAGCCTCTATACCCGCTGAATCCGTCTCGCAATCAATTGCGGCACGGGAGCAGGAATAGCCTGACCATTGATGTCGAGGCCGTATCGTTTGCCCCTTCCTCTCGAAGGGTCTCTCGTTGCGGCCTTTTTTTATTGCTTCTTCAAGGAAGGATTATCGAATGTCCGAAGGACTGAATGAAAATACAAGCCACTCTAAGGTGGCTTACACAGTGAGTGAGTTTTGTGACCTGTACGGGATCAGCCGCTCATTGACATATAATGAACTTCGCGCTGGTCGCTTGACGGCGCGTAAGATCGGCAGGCGCACCCTCATCCTTAAAACGGATGCGGATGCCTGGTTATCGTCTCTCCCGACCACGGGAGCAGCGGCATGAGTGCGCGGTCTGTTGCATGGGCAAGCCGCCAGCGTATTGAGGAGCGAGCAATGTCTCGAATCCTCAACGTGCTAGCAGGCGCAGAACAGGGCGGCGCTTGCACCCTATTGCAAGACGAGATCGCAAAGAAAGCTAGCGTTTCCGTTCGCAGCCTTCGCGACAAACTGACAGTCATGGAAGCGCTCGGCGTCATCCTGAGAACGCGGCAAACATCATGGGGGGTACGTGGGCGTGCGAACGACGTCATCCTTCTGTCCACAGAGCGAGACTTCAACCTTCCTCGTGAGATCATCCGAAATGCGACCTCAAAGGCCAATTTTGCCGCTGCGCCCAAAGGGGGATTTACCGGCAAATTTGCCGGAGCGCCCACGCACGTCCAACCAGTCGATTTATCCAATAATTCCAGCATCTTAGGAAAAGACGCTCCCTATATATACGGAGATGTAGTGGATTGTATAAACCTTGGCGCTAAAGTTTATCTGGATTCATCTCGCAATCGGTGGCGTGCACTGGTTGTTTTGGATGGAGTAGAATTCGACTGTGGGCGGCACGAATCCATGGACCTAGCTCAGGCCGAAATCATGGTGTCAATTAGTGAGATTGTACATGCTCACACTCATAAAACAGGTTCACCAATCAATCCTTCTACTCGACCTTCCCTTCTAAGCCTTTCTGGAGCTGAACTTTTCGACTTTCTCTTCGGGACCGGTGCCAAGCACAGCAATCCCCACGGGCCGCGTAGCGGACCGGTAGAGCGGGTCTGGGGGATCATCCCCCAGTGGGGTGCAGGGGCGAAGCCCCGCAACAGCAACGTAGCAGAACTTTCTGCAGGGGCACGTGCATGAGTGATCATAACAACCTGCGAGGGGGCGGCGCTGCTGTTTGCTTGACAACAATGTCCGACAGCCAGAAACCGTGCCCAAATGCCCCAGAAGTCTGCTCAGCGGCCGCACAAGCTAATTTCATTCGAACGTAGGGGATTTGAAATGATAAACACGCAAAAACATCAGAAACAGGCCCGCCGAGCACTGGAAGCGATGCTTGCAAGCGATCTGTATGCGCACACAATTGCACTCGCTTTGGCTGGCGTTTGCATCGCAGAAACGTCGACACGGCCTATCGCTGACCACTTCACTGACACAATCCGTATGGCCATTTGTGGGGAACTTTTCGAAGCAGGTATGACGAACGCGGAGGCAGTTTTCTGGTATGAAACGCTTATGAGCAGGGTCGCGCCATTTGTAGCGGAGATCGAAGCGTCATTACTTACTGCACCAAGCGGTGCCATGATCTCAGAAGAGGTGATGCAATAATGGCTAGGCCTAAGAAAAATGCGCAACGACAGATCAATGAAATGCTTAGGGCCGACCTTTTTGTTCAAGTGGTGGCGTTATCCGTTGCTGCATTAGCAGCATCCGAGAAGCGAGCCCGGCCTATTGGCGAGCTATTCAAAAGCGATCTGAAAATGGTTCTGCAAAACGCAATGAGCGCTGCGGGCGTCACCGAACCAGCAGCTTTGGCAGGCTCTAGTGAATTTATGGACCGCGTGCAGCCATTAGCCGACGATCTAGTGAGCGCTATGCACTCGGCCTTTCTCGCAAACTTAAATCATAAAGGGGAGCGCAATGAAAAAATCTAAAGGTGGCGCGCGCGAGAAGTGGCCAAACTCTAAGGTTGCAACAATTGGCTTTTGGATGGGCAGAGGACGGTCTAGCCGTGAGATTGCGGAACTCCTCGCCGATGGTACGCTTGACGGCACAATTCGTGGTCTATGCTCCCGCTGGAATCTCCCCAGACATGGGCGGGCACACCGGGCTGTGCATCTGTCAATTCCCGTATCTAGTGCTCAACGCAACGTCATTAATCGCCGCGCGAAGCGTTTAGGGTTAACGCCCGAGGTGTTCATTCAGCGCGTGGCATTTCGTGTAGCACAAGACGATCTGTACCAAGCGGTTATGGACGGAGATTGATCAGTGCCCGATCAGTTGATCTTTCATCCATCCGATCAGGTTTTCAGCCTGAAGCAAGCCGCATTCGTCTCGGGGTGGTCGTATCGCGTTGTCAGAAGCCTATGCCATAAGCATCGCATCTCCCAGCAAGCCGGACCGTGCACAGGGATAAGAGTTCACGCCACAGCGTTTTTGATGGCCATCCACGGGGACAGAGAAGCCTTGGAGCTACTCCGCGGCGGTGAGCATGGCCACCCCACAGTCGCCAGATATAAACAAGCCGCACGTGAAGCCCTGAAAGTACGACGCGCTGCCTGAAACATATGCCGAATTTGCCGGATCGGGGGAATCGCTCCCGGTTCGTCTGGCTCATATTATCTCCACAACAACAACGCATGGAGCTAAAATGCACGCTTCCGAAAAATCCTTTTTGCCGCTACGCCCGGTAACTGTCACCTCCTCGCTACGAGAGGAACTCGAGAAGCGGGCGGTGCGCTGTGGCGTTTCAATTAACGAATTATGCGTCCGATATGCCGCCGCCGTAATCGCACTTCGTGAGACCAAATTAACCGGAATCTTCCAGGAAGGCGACATGATCGACAATAGTTTAGTCATCGGCTTACCGGTGATCGAAGAGAGAATAAGCGGATGAGCGAGGAATCACGTTACAACGCTCTGAGCTGCAGATGGGAACGCTCGAAGCTAAACCTTAGGAAGATGAGACATATCCAGAATTGAAGCCCGAAAAGCCCAGAGGCGGTGCGGAAGCTTGCACGCGCCAGTTGCCACCGCTTCAGCAGCACGGCTGGCAGTGATTTACAGCCTCTGCGCACGACGATCTAAAACTTTACTGCTCAGCTCCAGCGCCAGGAAGGCCCGGCACTGTTCCGTCCTGAAATCACCCAGATTTTCGAAACTGGGGATACATCCTCAACTAATGTGGAAAATATTCTAGCCTTCCACCCCCGGACCCCGCTCCAAAGCTCAAGCTGAGACTTGGAGCGGTTTACTTTAAACGAGAATATCCGAACGAGTTCTATTGAACTGAGTATGCATCACTTTTGGAATGGTGAGTGCAAGTTGAGATGGCCGTCAGGAATAAACTCGCCACGGACAAATGAGGCCAGGACTCTTAGCCTATTTCTACTGGGTGCGGCGAAACCCTATGTGGCGGGTAGATATCCGGGCGAAGTTCATAACAAGGGATACCGGTTACTTCTTCTACCTTCAGAACGTGTTCCGATGGAATCCGCGTCCATCCATAAATGGCTGGGTGTTTGATGCCGAGTGTTCGCGCAAGAGTACTAACTCCTCCTGCGGCTTGAACTGCAAGTGCAACTTGTGATCGCAGCATCTGCTTAGTCACTGGTGGTGTAGTATCCAATATAGAAAATTCGGCGTGTGGCTGGTGATTCCTTATAGGAGATGGACTCGGCTTGTCATCCCGAACAGAAGATAGCGCCGCCGTCGACGTCACGGATTGAGATAGTCGCTCCTCTGCCCAAGCGTCGAGATCCTTTTTGTGGTAAAGAGGAATTCTACCGCTGTATTGCATGGCTGGACCGCCGCCAATACTGGCGAGCTTTCCAAGCGTGGCATACGCAATTTCGATTCCATGGACCGTAAGCAGGTATTCGGGAACGTCTTTTCTTCGTAGACGTGGACGATTTAAGAGAAAAGCCATCGGTACATGTGTGTTTTTGGTTTCGATATCCATTTTTTATTCCCTTTTTTTGAATTAACGTCAGATGTATCCAGACGCGTTTCTGAACCGCATCAGACGCCGGATTCAGCTAGGGTTCAAAACCTTCGTAATCGTTAGAATTCCTGAAAATACTAACGATGGAGGCCAGAATGGCACGGACATTAATCGGCGAGCTTTTGCTCAGGGTGAAAGCCGATACAAAAGAAGTTCAGACAGTCAGCAATGCGCTTCGACAAATCGAGCAGGATTCCAAACGCTTAAATGCCTCCCCTTGGGGTCTGGGATTGCAGCGCCAGCTTGATAAACTGAAGGCCACCCCGCGAGAGTTGGATCTTGTGCGGCGCAGCTGGGATAATTTGATTAGCGGGTTTCAATCTCGAAATCTCACCGCCGCTATGCGCAAAAACGACATCTCAGTTTGGCGTCAATCAACAGTAACCCATCTGACCGCTGTTCGGGCAGAGTGGAAACGTCTCGGGGACGGTCAAGAGTCTGCAATGCGGCGTTTCCGTGAGGCTGCTCGATTTGGCGTAGGCACGTTTGGCGTTTACAGCCTCACAAACGCAGCAGCCAGAGGTGGTCGCGCGGCATCTACTGCTTCTGCCGAGCGGCAGCGTGAATTATTCCGCCAAGAAATGGCTGGCCTGCCTGAAAAGGACCGTGCGTTGATGTCGGACAGGGCAGTAGAGCTGTCTGGGCAGTATCCATCAGCTTCTGCCACGCAGATTATGGAAATGGCGCGCATCGCCTACACCACCATGGGCAGCGCTGAGCGGGGCAATGATATCCTACCGGGTCTGGTCAAGGGGCTTGTCACGCTTCAATCAACCAAAGGCGTTGATGTCGCGACACAGACACTCGCCAGCCTGTTGAACGGTATCGACAACCTTGGCAAAAACTCTCTTGATGAGATCGGTGTCAAGAACACACTCGATATCATTGATGGTGCTATTCGCGCCGCACAGATTGAAGGTGGCGACTTCGACCCAGCTAAAATGTTTGAATTCGCTCGTCGCTCGAAGATTGCCGGACCCGGATTAAGTACCGAGTTTATTATGACGACGTCACCTGCGATGATGCAGGACATGACCGCGTCTGGCTTCGGTAACGCTCTCTCCAGTGCATATCAAGCATTTGTAATCGGCGCCAACTCCAACAGCAGCAAAATTAACGTTCAAGCCCAGCGCGACCTCGGTTTGAGGTCTGGCACTGGCAATAATGGTAAAGGTGAACTCGTTGACTCCGATCTGTTTGGCACGGATCTATATGCATGGGCGACAAAGAACTTGATCCCTGCCTTGGAAAGGAGCGGCTTAGACCTTGAGAATGATACAGCTGTTGCGAAGGCTGTTGCGCAGCTCACCAAAAACACAAACGCTTCCGGCATGCTTACGCGCATGATCACCCAGCGCGATCAAATTGACCGAAAGCGGGAGCAGTATACAGCTGCCATGGGCACAAGTGCTGCGGACTCTGCTGCGGTGAAAGATCCATTTGTCGCATGGGGAGGCTTCAAGACATCATTCGAAAACCTGTCTGCTGCTATTGGCGAAACCGTCATGCCGGTGATTGTTCCGGGTTTGAATAGTGTTTCAGGCGCTCTCAATGCTTTCGGGAAATCCCTTAAAGATGGAAACGTACTTGCGTGGTCGGGTCTGGCTGTCGGCGGGGCTGCGGTCGTAGGTGGTCCAATTGCATTGCTGGGTAAGGCTGGCTGGGATCTGATCACTGCCGGTACGGCCCTAAAAGGGTCCGCGGCTGCTCTTGATGCCGCTGCGGCCCGTCTAGGCGCTTCGGGAGGGATGCCAGGGGGGCCGGACGACAAGACCCCGCCTAAAGGAAATAGAACGTGGTCAGCCATCACTGCCGCATTGGGAAAGGCCGCCACTGTTGGGGCAGTTTTGACAACGGCGACGAGCTTATTATCCGACAGTCCAGGCGATACATTCGAAGAGCAAGCAGCTATCCAGGCTAATCGTAAAGACGGCCTGAAACGCGACTTGAATCGCTATTTCGGATGGGCGGGCGACCGTAATTTTTGGCTTGGCGACAGTTCAACTAGCATTCGCGACAAGCTCAAAATCGATACGGACGGAACTTTTGCCAGCAACCGGGCTTCGTCAGACGGGTCAATTACGCCGCAAGTCAATGGGGAGCAAGCTCTCCAGCAAGCCCATAGCACTGCAGAAGATATCCGCAATGCATTGAACGTCACCGTTGGGCCAACTGTTGATCTCGCTGGACTGAGCGCATTGCAGGCTAAATTGCAGGCGTGTGTTGCGACCCTTCAGCAGTTGGCAGTTGGTATTCCTTCGACTGTCGCTGATCTTAATAGTCAGCTCCGCAGATCGTTTGCCGATCACCAAATTACACCTTGAACCCATCGCAAACTTTATATCGAGAGTAGGTCAGTGCAACAGCTGGCCTCTTTCAACTGTGGCCAAAGGTATAAGGAGTTAATTGGCCAAGACACTCTCAAGATAGGATTATGGTATCTGATTAGTCGAAATGAATTTTCCTTTAAGCGTATCTGCTTATATTGGGTAAGATCTTGACGTGTTTCTATGAGCATGGTTAGTTGTCACTGGGGGGGATAGCGGGTCGGTCGATTCAGCACCGATTTTCAGCATCCTTAGCTTTAATTCTGGGTGGCAGCATTTAGGTGCCGGGTGGTGATTTGTGCTGCGGCGTTATCGTTATGAACATTGAAACGCACCAAACTCCTGCGCCCAAAAATACCAGCGCTAAAGTGGCTAGAAATTACAGCCAAGCAAGTCTGAAAATCTTGTTTGGCATGTCGGGTAATCAATGCGCCCATCCCGACTGTTCGGAGCCAATTATTGCCTCCGCAACAGATTATTCCGATGCAAAGGTCATCGGTCAAATAGCGCATATATATGCGCATAGCGACGGTGGACCTCGTTCAATTGAAGGATTAACACCCGCGGAACGTGACGCAGCCTCCAATCTCCTGCTC
Organism: Ochrobactrum sp. AN78; assembly: GCF_029909885.1. Lineage (NCBI taxonomy): Bacteria > Pseudomonadati > Pseudomonadota > Alphaproteobacteria > Hyphomicrobiales > Brucellaceae > Ochrobactrum > Ochrobactrum sp. AN78. The sequence continues at coordinate 30,064 of NZ_JASAMU010000001.1, read as the reverse complement.
CTCTGCCCGACCTGCCACGTTAAAGTTGATGCCCAACACGAGACTTATCCCGGCGCAATGCTTCTCACGTGGAAAAGCCAACATGAGAAAAAGTTCAGTGGCAAATTAACACGAGCCATTACTGACCTTGGGTACGCCGAATTGGAAATCGCCGCCAAGGCGTTACTAACAACCCAACTAGCACCCAATTGCTCATCTTTGAAACAGATCCCTCCCAAAGATAAACTCGAGAAAAACCGTTTAGGCCCTAGTGTAGCGTTTTTGCTGACCATGGGGGCGGCGAAATCCCAAGAATGTGCAGAAGTTATCAGAAAAACGGCGCAGCTTGATGAGGATTTTCCGGATCGATTACGTGAAGGATTTGTTCAGCGATATGCCATACTAAAAAAATCTGGATATGGTGGCGATGAACTTTTTCTTCAAATGCTCGATTGGGCGGGTGCGAGCGAAGGTATCGAAAAGCCGAGAGGAGCGGCAGGTCTATGCATGCTGACCCACCTATTTATTCTATGTGATGTGTTCGAGAAATAGATGTCTGCACTTCCCACAAAATATGTTCCTCTTGATTTTTCAATCCTCGGCATTTCGGCAACAATTATTGCTGAACTGCGTCCAAACGATACTGTTTCGAGCCTCTGGGATCGCGTTTCGATTAATCCTAAAATTCGTACATTTGACCGGTATGCTTCAGCTTTGACCCTTCTTTACACAGGTTCGGTCATCGTGATTGAAGGCGGCATCTTACGGAAGCTACGCTCGGGTCAAGGTGAACTATGATTGAGGAAGTTAATTCGAGCCTGCCTCACTTTAGAACGGCGTATTTTACAAATGCGATGAACATTGTTTTAGCCGATACCGTTGCAGATTCCCACGAAACGGAGAGTACCAACGGACTCGGAAAGACAACACTAATTCGCATCATTCACTTCTGTCTTGGTGGCAGCCTGAACCGTGATCGAATTCTTAGCCACCCGTCACTGCACGGAGTGACATTCGGCTTGGTATTTAACTACAAAGGCGAGAAAATCTGCGTAAATCGAAAGGTTGGCGAAGATTCTGTAGATGTAAGCGTCGGCTTCATCGATGGCTTGGAAATTAAAGTATACGCACGAACCGGAGAGCAGGTCCGAATTTTAGCAACAGACTGGACGCGGGTTCTCTCCCATAGATTCACGGCAGACACTTTTGTACCACACTCCGCAAAGTACATTCCCAGCTTTCGAGATGTGTTTTTATATCAGGCGCGTGTCGGGAAGGATGCTTACACAGATCCACAACAAGCCTTTCGAGGGCAGTCAGGGCCGCAACGCAGAATCGTACTTTCTTACTTGCTTTATCTAAATTGGGATCAACAGCGGATCCTTTACGAAGACCAGCACAAACGAGAACAAATATCCAACGCAATAAAGGCTCTGAAAGATGCAGAAGACTCTGCTGACGAAATATCAATCGGTGAACTCGAAGCCGAGCGGGTGGTTTTAGAGAACGATATTGCAGAAAAAAGGGAAGAAGTTGCTGGATTTAATGTTCGCTCAGACTACACAAAGTTGGAAAATCGATTGTATCAAGTGGATCTGTCAATCCATGATGCCGTCAACCAAAATCACAGCGACCAGCGTTTACTGGAATACTATTTAAATAACGCGAAAGATGTTCCGTCCGCTACAGCTGAAGTACCGTTAAAAATACTCAGCGACGCTGGAGCTATTTTCCGGGAAGAAGCACTGCGTTCTCTAGCCGAGGTCGCAACATTCCATGAGCAAGTTTATCGCAACAGACGAGAGTTCTTAGCAACAGAGATTTTGCGCCTCCGCGCTGAAATTAGAGAGCGTAGTGGTTACATTGATACACTCTCAATTGAAAAAACAGAACTTCTTCGATCCCTAAAGTCTAGTGGCGCGCTCGATACCTTGATTTTGCTACAGAGAGGTTTAACTGAACTTGAAGCGGCGCATGATTCTTTGAAAGCGCGGATCGACGAAAGAAAGCGCTTTGATGTTCGTAAAGATGTGCTTAGTGCTAGTATGATCGCAACGAGAGCTCTTCTAAAACGAGACCTTGAAGATCGACGGCCTATCATTGACGAAGTTCTAGGACTTTTTTCTGAGTATACGAAATTTCTTTACGGGCGGCCAGGTAAGCTTGGGATAGATGTTAAACAAGCAGGTTATTCTCTAAGTATAACCATCGACCGAGAAGGTAGCGATGGAGTTGACCAAATGGTCGTTTTCTGTCTCGATCTCGTCATAGCGACTATTCGAGCACGGAGGAACACACCGTTCAGTGTTCTTATACATGACAGCACCATGTTCGCGGATGTTGATCCAAGGCAATATGGTTTGGCGTTGCAGCTTGCTGCTAGTACGTCGGCTAAAGAAGGCTTTCAATATATTTGCTGCTTAAACGCAGGAGCGCTACCAAAGGATCACCTTGGGGATTTTGTTATCAACGATGCGATTCGTCTACGTCTTACCGATGATGGAGATACGGGCAGACTTCTCGGTATGAAATTGCCTCCGCGGGAGCGCTGATTAACTATAGATAAGCTCCCCGAGGGCCAATGCTTCACAGCCTCGCAACACCTAATCATTTGTTTGAAGGCCAAGCAGCTTTCGCACTACCTGCTGGGCACTCTTACCAGCATCTAAAGCTGCAGTTTCTGCGCCGCCCGCATCTTTGCTAGCGTCGTAAGCGCTCTTCTGAACTGCTTTCAGAATGGCCTGAACAGTTTCCGGCTTTAATATAGTATCCTTTTCTATAGATGCATTATCCTGCTGCTCGCTAGAATCTGATTTCTGCGCTTCGAGGCAGCCGAGCAGAAGCTTCCCCGCCTTCGTTGAGCCATTTGCTGCCAGTAAGTGCGGCTTGTCCGAAATACCGTCTTGGATTGCAATTTGCTTTTTCGAAGATGCAAACGCCTTTGTAAATTTGAACGCGTGATCGGTATCAAGGTCAATGTTCACAGCAGCAAGATTGTTGCCCACTTGGGCAGTCTGGCCGTCAGCATCAAATAACCGGCTTCCATCAATAGCGAATGAAGCCGAAGGCGAGACCAGCGCCAAACTGCTCACATAATCAAAACCGGGAATAGCGCGGATCTGCATGCCTCTTTCGGCTGTATCGCAAGAAATAAGCACACCAGAGCGCAGTGTGTCCATGTAATCGACGGTCACTTTCTTGCCGCCGGAAAACGGGTCTGCCTCGCTTTCAGATGTCCACTGACGCAAACCAGCATTAGCCACGGTTGCAATAGAAAGAAACCCGGCCACCAAACAAAGAACTTTGCCCATATTCCCTACCCCCAAAATGATTCCACATTTTGAGATTGCTGCACCGCACACGCGAGTGTCAATCGAGTAAGTACAACCTGGGGGACTGAAACCACTGTGAGAGAAGCTTGCGCGACAATCCGGGCTGCCGCGCGCCGTGCGGCACGTTTTTATGATGACATCAGAAAAACGGAACCCCCTCCCTCTGATTTTGCAAAATTTTTTATATCCGCATGTTTAAAATCAATGGGTTACCTATAAAAACGAGGGAACCCCCCTAGTAATGAAAAAATTGCGTTTTATGCCGGGGAGCTGCGCCCCGCAGGCCATGCAAGACATATACGGTCCCTAAAGCTTTCTCGATGCATCGCATTTGCCCCATAGCGGGCCACATACGCATGTTTGCATCCATTCATGCGGGTGTGGATCACTCACTACAGACGCCTCTCTATGGCCTTCTATGTGGCTTTGCAGATATCGGCTTCTAGCCTTGCTTTCATGCCTATGCATCACCTCACCTATTGACCCCTCATACCATGGCCTTAGCATTGTCTCGCTTGGCTTGCATGTGTGGGTGCATGGGTAGCAGGCAAGGCATGGTTGATGCTGATCGGGATAGCGAACGGCAAAGGCATTTAGGGTTGATGTGCCTTATTAGTGTCGCGCTACACACATGTCCCATATCGGCATATGGCAAGCGACGAACCGCGCATCGCGGCAGGGGCATTGAGAGCAGCTAGCGGGTCTTTGGCGCGGCGCTCACATTCAATGAAATACTGACGTGCCTGTTTTCCCTTCTCGTTGCGCTCAACCATCGAAAGCTCTTTCGCCATGTCGAGCGAAATGGCGCACTCAACCGTTGGGCGACCTTTTTCCCCGTTTTGGGAAAAAGTCACATAGTCAGTTTCTTCGGCGAAACCATACTGCTCGATACGGTCTTTGATCCAGTCAGCAAACTTCTTACCAACTTCGAGGAAGGAATGCAGATCCCGTGCATTTACCGTCCGGATCGAGCCTTCGCCGATATACTAACGCGAAAATAACCCCGCTGAAGCAGCGGGGCCAATGCGCCTACAGCGTCTCAGCCGGTAATGGTGGAAATCTGTCTGGCGGATAGAAATCCGGGCGAAGCTCGCAGCAGGGTATCCTATCTTGGACGATATCCGCCAGCGTTCCGCGAAACTGCGCTACTCAATGGTAGCTCTCGATGAGTTGGCGGGACACCAAGTACTATTTTTGGAAAGGTGACTGGCTATAAAACTGACATCGCCCACCTGCGGACTGCAAAGCAATCATTGCTCTCGATGTTGAAATTTCTGTTAGCTGGAGGGTCGAATGAAACTAGACCTTCTTTCCGTTGCTGTCGAAATTGAGCGCTTGATCGACATGCCGGATCAGATGGACGATAATCCAGACCTTGAGCCCGAGCCGCTGGAGGAACAGCACGACGCGGAGTCCGATCTAGCTCGGGCGAATGGCTTCGCGCCCGACTGTTTTGTTATTGCTGAGCAATCCAGTCGAAAGGCTAAGGGCATTCAGTGAGGACCTATCTCGACAGCCTTCGACAATTTTGCTTTGATCTGTCTGGGGATTGGGGGATTCAAGATTGTCGAAGGCGAAAAATTGGATACTGGGGGCAGCTGTGCTATTCGTTCTTGTGAAGGTCTTCGGTAAGGACGATCCGCAGACTGTTCCAGCCTCAGCGCCTGTAGCTTCGCAACCTGTTATCAAATCTCCCGAACCTGCAATTCAACCGCTGGGCTTCGTGCAGGCGACTTCGCTACGGCAGACGGAACAGCCGCCTCCATCAACAGACCGTCATCCGCTGGTGGGTAAATCGGTGTATGCTACCGCTAACGTAAATATGAGGCAGGAACCTTCTGTTTCGGCAAAAATCATCACCTCAATCCAGCGAGGCAAAGTGGTGACAGCTCTGAACTATCGATCCGGCTGGTTCAGTGTGTCTTACGACAATCGTACTGGTTGGGTGTCTGAGCAGTATTTGGCAGAAAAGCCACCCATCGCACCGCCGAAGGCAGCTAACCCTTCTAGGTCGGTTGCACCGCCTGTTGCGGCTCGCGTTGCTCCAGCGCGTCGTTCGGGACAACCAGCGCGTTCTGCTTATGTAGGAACGTGCGATTGCCCATACGACAGAATGCGAAATGGACGTTTATGCGGACGTAATAGCGCATACAGCAAACCGGGCGGGCGCAATCCTGTTTGTTATCATTAGGGATTAATTTTCATTTGCCCAATCCGGAGTAATGCCATTTTTGCCCATGATGCCGTAAGTGCCACCCGTGTTGATGAACCAGACGGTGAGCAGCGCGCACAGCACTAAGAATACGCTGGTGGCGATTGTGAGCCGCGTCTTCGGTGGCTTGCTCCTCAGCATGAGATACACCCCAGCACTAAGCGCAGCAGAGCAGATATAGGCCGTAATCATTATGCGCAGGCTCCGTTTTATAACGGCGGATAACGGACAGACTGTAAGTTATAAGGCGTAGCTTCACAAATCGGGCTTTGTTGTTCGGGCTTTAAATTGTTTGAGCGCGTCTAAAAAAATCCGACTGAATGACACAAACGCTTCTAATTGATCTGTGTTCTCCATTTCGCGGTTAAGACATCGAAATAGGTAGAATGTTCCGGCGCCGAGATAACGAGCGATGTCAAAGCTCAGACCAAGTAACCGTTCAGCATCAGGAAATGGGCCCACAATCGTGTTCATGTTTGGGCTCATGAGAATAACGGCATTGGCCTTCATGTGTGTGCCATGTTCAGAATAAAGTTTGTATGCATCATTACGGAAAGAAAGCTCTCCGCCCTCCGGGTTATCAAATTTGTCGAGTTTTTGACGAATGCTGAGTGGGCGGAACTCGCTAAAAAGCGTTTTTTTATCAGCCGTTCGCCATTTTTCAATCTGTGATAAATCGCGCGAAAACAAATCGAGCAGAAAAGCAACTTCGATGATGTCGCGGATATTTGATGCGGCGGGTTGATAGTAGCCATTCATCGAAGAAATGCCCGCTGCTCCGGCAGAATTTATCAGCCGAATTGCTAACCGCAGCAGAGTGATGTCGTCGGCATCATCTAAAGGCAAATATGATGCGGAGCGAAGAACATCGATTGCTTTGTTTGCAAACTCGACGTTCTCCATTCCCCATTCGCTCGCCCTGAGAATTTTGTCGTTCTGGCTGAGAATTTCACTAGAATCTATAAACATCTTTGTCCCCGAAGTCACCCGCATGAAAGCATCAGCTACTAAAGCATAATATTGACGACTCACCCAGCCTTTGTCACAGATCAAGACGGGCAAAGGGGAACCTCATGAAAAAGCTTATTATTGCTGTGCTGACCGTCAGCGCGCTTTCCACTGCATGTGCAAAGCGTCCTGACGCGATTGTGCCGGTCGATATTCCAATGGCCGCTTATACCAATCTCAGCTGCCAAGGATTGGCAAGTGAACTCGTGAAAGAGCGAACGACCCTCGCAAGCTTGTCAAAGCAGCAGAATGAAGCCGCGACCGGTGACGCTGTTGGTGTATTTCTGATCGGCGTTCCAGCTTCGAGCACTTTTGGCGGCGATAAGGAAGGACAGGTTGCCGTGTCGAAAGGCAAGGTCAACGCGATTGAGAATGCCGCAAAAAGCAAGAGTTGTAAGTGAAGCTCGAGCTTGGTGTATCGACACATTTCATGACAGGCAGATAACCTGCCGCCTAATACCGGGACGGTGATATGGCTTACGAGAAGCCCAAAATGAGCATGAATCAATTAGATAAGTTCTGCAAATCAATGTTTGCGGAAGAATGCCATATTGATGACTTCCAACAAGCCATTAATCACCTTTTTAATTGGAGAAGCGCTCACGGTTATCCCTTGAACGCGCTTTCGATGACGTTAAAAAACCGTGTCCGGTCGATTGACAAGAACGCGATTGTTGCTCAACGCCTGAAACGGCTCGATTCAATCTTACGAAAACTTAGACGACGTTCGAGCATGCAGATGTCGCAGATGCAAGATGTTGGTGGGTGTCGAGCTATCCTGTCAGGTCCGCGACAACTGCGTCAATTGATGGCGCTGTATACGGAAAAGCCTCTCAATCATTCGCTAACAAAAATAGATAATTACATCTCCCACCCCAAAGAAGACGGTTATCGTAGTATCCACATGCGATATAGATTTAAAGGAAGAGCAAGCGCTTCTCCTTGGGACAGGCTACGTATTGAGATCCAAATTAGGACCAAACTGCAACACTCTTGGGCTACCGCCGTGGAGACGGTTGATGCTTTCACCGGGGAAAACTTAAAATTTGGTAACGGATCGGAAAACTGGAAACGATTCTTTTCATTAGTGAGCTCAGTACACGCAGTCTATGAAAACTGCCCAACAGTTCCTGGCACGCCGAATGATATTAAAGAACTTCACGCTGAGCTGCTGCATCTCACAAATGAGCTTAATGTTATCTACAAGTTGCGTTCATACGCACAAATTACGAAGCACATGCAGGGGTATAAAAAAGGTAAGGACTACTGGTATCTCCTAGAGTTGCGTCCGGATGAAAACAGAATTCTTTTTAAATCCTATCCGAGCCAACTATCGCGAGCTGCACGGATTGAATACGCTTCTATCGAAGAGAAGTTTTCTAAAACCACTAATCAAGCTGTTCTTGTTTCGGTGGACTCGCTTACAGACCTACAAAATGCCTATCCAAATTTTTTTGGTGACACTAGGTTATTTATTTCTTCGTTAGAACGGTTTCTTGAGCAGAATATGAATTAAATTGTACATTTTATTCAGCTACTTAAATCACAATTTAATTGTGGCAGCAAGTTGCCGGATGTATCGACTATGCCGGGAACTATCCTCAAATAGCGATCAAATCTCACCTAAAAGGTGCCACGCATTCAAATAGCCACCCCCATTCAGCTTACGTCTAAGAACGCGTCGCTTTCCGTTAAAATCCTTTTGAATGTGAATTAAATCAACGCTGGGGACGATGAACGTCTTAGGAAAGAAAGCGGTATCGTCTTTTCGATTGTCATACGGAACGAAGACTAAAAAATGCCCTGATTTTTGCAGGACATTATCGACTGGAAAAGATGAGTAACCTCTCACGGATTTCACATCTATAGATATCGCGGTCCCATCAGAAAGTATCACCGCTATATCGATGGATTTTCTTGAACCCAAAGTGATGTGAGCATCAAATCCTAAACGGTAAAGTTGTGATAAAACAAAATATTCTGCCTCAATGCCGCTGGTTAGTCGCTTGAGGGATGGTTCACTCATAGCCTCAATGTGCTCCTTCAGCACCTCGTGCAATACTCCTCAGCTTAGACACTGAGATTGGGCGCTGTCCATTTTTGCCCATTTTCCCTGCGTTCTCCCACGCAATCGACCCGCTCCCGTTATATACAATCTCTGCCTCATGAGGGGATACGACTTTCAATACGACCAGCCGCTCACAATCGGCATACATCGCTACACTTTTCCCTGCGGTCATCTTTATCTGGACGTTGCATCCATTCGCATCATACGCATCATGTGCAGGGTTTGAACTGGGGTAGAGCGTAAGTCCAAGCGCTTCAGCGGCGACTACCTCACCGATAGATCCGACAAGGTGTCCGTCAGGCGTGAACTTTCGGCCCGGATACATCCGCGATAATTCTTCTACAGCTAAATAGATAGCTGCGACTGGGGCGGGGAGTTTGACCCTCATTGTTTAACTTTCAACGCCACTCCCGGCCCGCCTGCAACCTGTCCATCTTCGAGAAATTGGACGCCTGCTGCTTCGAGTGCCAATTTCACATGCTGCACGGTAGAATCCTTTCCCGCGCCTTGATCAAGTTTGTTCAAGGTATTTCTATGCAATCCCGTCCTTTCAGCTAGCTCAGGATTGCTTAGTCCTAAGGCCGCTTTCGCCATTTTAAACTGTTCCGGCGTCATCTTGTCTCCATTATAGTGCTAATAGCACACAATATGTGTTGACAGCATATGCTGAAAGCATTACTTTTATGCTAACAGCACACACAAGAGAGAGCAAGAAAATGTTTAACCTGTCAGCCATCATGAATGAAGCATGGGCCAGCTATCGGCGCCAGTACAGCAAACGGGTTTTCAATCGCGGCACATTCAACTGGCTGTTGATACTTTCGTGGAAGCGCGCCAAGGATGCCGCTCTACGTGCCAGCAATCCGGTTCTGGCGAAAGTTGAAGCCCTCCGCGAACAAATTGAACTGCTTTCCTATAAGCCATGGCGGATCGACATAGTGGAATGCCGTCGCCAGATAGAAGCACAGATTGCACTGTTGACTACTATCTCTGCCACTCAGCAACAGTAACCCTTCCCCTTAAAATCTGGAGACGAACCAGTGACTGATTCCATTCAGGCTACCGCCGACGGTATGACCGTTTACAAGCTGGCACCGACCGGGCGTGGCGGATATGTCGTACCCGCTCTCGTATCGCTGGCAGAGGTTTTGCGCCGGTACGACATGTGCCCGGAGATCCAACACACCATGAGCCGTGAGGATGTTACGGCTTCGTACCAGCAAACCAAATAACTATGACCAAAGAAATGTGTTTGACGAGATTGTCGAAGGTCTGAAAGAAGCGGTTGCCGTTGCATGCGACGATGCCTATCCATGACAAATCTATTCACGAACAGAGGGAGACTATGACGTATACGCAATTCCTGAAAGATAGCTTCCAGCGCCAGGTCGATTATTGGCACGACCAGCGCGATAGTTCGGAAGATGAAACCTATGACGGCGCCATGCAGTCATTGGAAATGCTTCGTGACACCGTCGAAGCTTGCTCGGACGACACGATTGCAGCTTTTGAGGCGGCATATGTCAGCTTCAATGACAAGGAGGAAGCCGGCCAAGTTCTGACTGACCTGCTGATGCAGGTAGGCGACGACGACTACACCCCAGAAGATGCGGCGGAGTTCGTTAGGGATTTCGTCGAAGAAGTCAAAAGCCTCGCTCCAGCCTGAAATCTTTCAGCACCTGTTTTCCGCCCGTCGCATTGCCCGCTATACTCCTACCATGAACATACGCGAGGCAATTCGAGCGGAACTAGTAAATTACGAGCGGCGGATGGCCATACGCGTTGCGACAATGCTTGTGGCTACCGTTGCAATCATATTGAGCGTTCTTCCCGCAATATTGAATTGATCCGCGAGGAAGGTCGCACCTGACTGGAAAAGCTGCGATGCAATAGGGGTACCATTTAATTTTGTGGTAAATATTGTGGTAAAATAGAAATATGTTGATTAAATTGCCACTATAAATCAATTCATTATCATCTAAATACGAGTGCTCTTCTGGCACCATTTCCAAGTCTTCAGACCACTACCAAGGTCGAGAAGCACCCCAAAAAGCCCGCGAAAGCGGGCTTTTTTGTTGCCCAAATTTCCGCTGACAGTTTCCTTTCACCAAGAGCGTAGCAACTTTATCAACAGGCACAAAACGACCTGTGAGCACCGCTTCTTGAATATGAATGAACCCGAAAATCAACGGTTTCAAACTAGACCGGGCACGGGTGGATAGGCTTAAATCACTGCCATGTCGGGCTGATGGAAACGGGGGTGTCTTCGATCAAAAGACACGCGCCGTCTCTATCCTTTTCTCTCGCATTTCAAGCTTTCCGGCTTCCTGCTCAACGCGCAAGTTTCCCGAACGTTTGAGTTCGAAATCCAAAGAAAATGAATAACATGAAGAAGCAAGCACTCTCGCTCATCGCCGTGGTGGCAATTGCTCTGGCAGCATCGGGATGTCAGTCGACAGACCGTAAGGATCGTGATTGGGGCAATAACAAATCGGACGCCCCAAGCCGTTCCGCCCCTTCGCATTCTGCGTAACAGCTTGTCCTGCCGTACTATTGGGAAATTGAACCCTGAAAAAGAAAAAGGCCGGGCAATTAGCCGGCCTTTTTGCGCTATTGTCAGTGCTGGTACATCCGCAGTCACGACAACAGCTATGGCCCTATAGTGAGCAGGATTGGTTAATAAATAGTTAACCGACTATCGCTTCATTGCCCCACAATGCTTTGGGCCTTGCCACATGCGAGAACTCCGCGCATCCTTCGTCTGCGCAATGCGATTTGAAGGACAAATCAGATGGATCAACCTGCCTACGATCTTGAGTTTGGGGAGATAATCCGCTGGCTTAGGCAGCATGGTCTCATTCTGCAATCAGACCTCGAAGGGAATACTGAACTCTCAACGCGTGCGGAACGGATCGGTCGTAAACGTCGTCGTGAGGCTGAGCAGACAAACGAATGAAGCATTGAGCCAAAAGTGCGAAACAGCTTTGCGTGAGGCCAATGCATAAAAAATAAACAGTGAGACGCGGCCAACGATTCAATCTTAACTGGAGCCGCTCCAATTGGATCAAAAAGCTTAATAACCAGAACAATATCAGCCTGAGATAAAGCAAGAGGGGGAGAAAAATGCGTCGCAAAGGCTTGCTCGATTTCGGAAGAAATGGCCTGTTTTACCGGCTGTTTCTGGTAAGCGCGATTTGCGCCGTGTTAAGCAGCGTGCTGAGCCAGAATGGGGAAATACCCTTCTGGCGTTGGCTACATTATCTGACCAAGCCCACCGCAACATTACTGCTGCTTTGTGCGATCTGGTGCGCTCCGCGCCTCATCTCAAAAAGCTATGGATTTGCAATCGCGCTAGGGTTGGCCTTTGCCGCCACTGGTGATTTCTTTTTGATGCTGCCGGGCGATTATTTTTTGGTCGGGCTGATCTGTTTCCTCATCACCCACTGCATTTACATTTATGCATTGTGTCGCAAGACGCGCTTTGCTGAAAACAAACTCGTTTTCCTGATTTTCGCCGTCCTCGCAATTGCAATTATCGCAGGCCTGTGGACTTCTCTGCCGTCGGCAATGAAAGTTCCGGTTGTCATTTATGCAACCGCAATTGGCGTGATGGCCGCGCAGGCCGTTAGTCGTGCACTTTCAGACAAACTCTCACCCACCTTGCGCTATAGCGCGACACTCGCGGCTGCGGGTGGTCTGTTCTTCATGGTAAGCGACACGCTGCTCGCCTTTAACCGTTTCTATACATCAATCCCCCTCGCCGGGCTTTGGGTGCTCAGCACCTATTATGTGGCACAATTCCTTTTTGCACGCTCAACGGAGAACTTTGCCTATGAGCGCTGATCAAGCCGTTTCATCACAGCAAACATTGCAAACGACTTTCCAACACCTGCGGCAAAACTGGATCGATCATCGCCCACCTTTTGAACAGCGCATTGATGACCTGCGTCGCCTGCGTAAGCTGCTTCATGAACGTCTCGATGATATGGCAAAAGCCATCAATGCGGATTTCGGAAACCGTTCGATTCATGAAACGCTGTTGGGTGAAGCAAGCGTCGTGTTCGCCGAGATTGACCACACACTTCATCACCTCAAGCGATGGATGAAACCACAGCATCGCAAGGCTGGCTGGAAACTCTGGCCAGCAAAAGCAGAACTGCGCTTTGTGCCTCTTGGCGTGGTTGGTATCATTTCGCCGTGGAATTATCCGGTCAATCTTGCACTCGCGCCCCTTGTGGCGGCAATAGCTGCGGGAAACCACGTGTTCCTGAAACCCTCAGAGCACACGCCACATACGTCCGAATTCCTGCAAAAACTGATTGCCGACGCTTTTCCGGATGATCGGGCAACGGTCATTCTTGGTGACGCTGGTCTTTCAGCAGAGTTTTCCGCCCTGCCCTTCGATCACCTGTTCTTCACAGGATCGACGGCTGTCGGTCGCAAGATCATGAAAGCAGCTGCAGAAAACCTCACACCCGTAACGCTGGAGCTGGGTGGCAAATCGCCCGCAATCATCAGCGATCACAGCAACCTTAAACGTGCGGCCAGCTCTATCGCAACGGGCAAATACTTCAATGCAGGTCAAACCTGCATTGCTCCCGATTACGTACTGATCCATCAAAGCAAACGCGATGCATTCATTGCTTTGCTACGAGAAGAAACACAGAAGCGTTATAATGGCGCATCGGCTGAAAACGACCGCACGACTATCATCAATGATATGCAATATGCGCGTCTTTCCAATCTGTTGCATGATGCGGAAGATAAAAGCGAAGCCATCATCCCGCTTCTGAATGCCTCTGCCGCTGCAAGCCATCCACGCCTGATGACACCAGCCGCAATCCTTGAGCCAGCGCCGACCAGCGCAATCATGAGCGAAGAGATTTTTGGCCCCTTATTGCCGATCATCAGCTATCGATCAATTGATGAGGCAATCGCTTATGTTTTGGGGCAGGAGCGACCACTGGCGCTTTATTGCTTCAGCGACAATACCGCTGAAATCGACACTGTACTTTCTCATGTCGTTGCAGGCGGCGTCTGTATCAATGACACCCTCTACCATTTCGCCTGTGGGGATTTACCTTTTGGTGGCGTGGGCCATAGCGGCATAGGACACTATCACGGCAAAGACGGCTTCCTCACCTTTTCCAAGGCTATGCCGGTTCTGACGAAATATAAGCCTGCATCAACGGACATGATCAAGCCGCCTTATACCGGGCTTGTCGACCGGATTGTCCGCTTCATCACACGATAGACCAAGTGGAAAAACAAACTTCTCAGCAATCTGTGATCCGCAAATACTGTTCAAACTGCAAAATGCCCTATTTATATGGGTATCCAGACAGTTCTAGAGCATGCCTCCCAAAGCGGGAACCGATTTTGGGATAAAGACATGCGTAAAAACAAATAGATAGAGCATTTCTAACGATTCATCTTAGATAGGAAATGCTCTAGCTAACCACATGGGGCAGCAAGCGGGTGCAGAAGAAAAAAGACCCAGGTCGAATTTCCAAAAAGATACTGACGGCCATCCGGAATCGACCGGGTTTCAGGCCGCTTCACACCAACGTCACTGAAGGCGATATCGTTATTGCGTCCTATAACGTGCACAAGTGCATTGGTGTCGACAAGATCTTCGACCCTCAGCGCACTGCCGATGTCATCAGTGAAATCGACGCAGACGTGATTGCCTTGCAAGAGGCAGACAAGCGCTTTGGCGAGCGTTCCGGTCTGCTTGATCTTGGCCTGCTCGAAAAACGCCACGGCCTCGTCCCAGTACCAATTACCTCAACCATGCCGAAAGGCCATGGCTGGCATGGCAACGTGCTGCTGTTTCGCGAAGGCGTGGTCCGCAATGTCCGTCAACTGTCGCTTCCAGGTGTAGAACCGCGTGGAGCGCTCGTCGCGGACCTGCAATTTGCATCAGGCCCCTTGCGAGTCATTGCCGCCCATCTCGGGCTTTTGAAACGCTCACGCGAACAGCAGGCAGAAAGCATTCTTTCAGCCCTGCAGGAAGCCGATACATTACCGACACTATTGATCGGTGATCTCAATGAATGGCGCGTTGGCAAGCGTTCGTCGCTGGCCTCGCTCATGCCAATGTTCAACCATGTGGCGACGGCAGTACCAAGCTTTCCCTCGCGCTTTCCGGTGTTTGCGCTCGATCGGGTTCTCGGTACGCCACATAATCTGGTAACAGCTGTTGAAGTCCATAATACGCCACTGGCGCGCACGGCCTCTGACCATCTGCCAATCAAGGCGCATCTTGATCTCAAGACAGCCGCGCAGCTTCTGGAAGAGTTCAACCCTTCTCTATTGACGAGTAACTCGAGTTCGGACAGCTAGTGGTCTGATTCCGACATTTGCATACCTCGGATACAGGCATCGGACAAATGTCGGAATCAAGCAGACCACTAGCAAATTTATGAACCTAGTGGATTTTTCAAATTTGACGTTTGAAACAGCGTGTGTGTCAATTGGGATTCAAACGTCAAATTCAATCCACTAGAGCAGTCCGGTTGGGATTGAACTTTGGAACGGCTCCAGAGCACATCGCCCAAAAGTGGGAGCCGGTTATTGGATAAAAACATGCGTAAAACAAATAGTGAGACGCATGTCTAACGATTCATCTTAAACAGGAAATACTCTAGAGATAAGGCGAGCCGAGCCAGATAATCCGGTCAATGAGGCGCTCATAGAAGGGGCGGTTTTTGAGCCGTGTCAGGTTCACTTCACGGCTCACATCAATCACCTTGCCGATACGTTCTTCCACCTGCAGCGCGATATCGCGATCAAGGATTTCCATGTCGACCTCGAAGTTCAGTCGCAAGGAACGCGCGTCGAGATTGGACGAGCCGACATAGGACCATGCGCCGTCAATCGTCATCAGCTTGGAATGATTGAAGGCGCCGCCCGCCCGCCATATACGGCAACCACCTTTAAGCAGCTGATCGAACTGCGCTCGCATGGCGCGATCCACGAGTTTCAGGTTATTAACGCCAGGAACAACGACATCCACCGACACACCGCGCCGCGCCGCAGTGACCAGCGCACTGATGAGTTCACGATCTGGCAGAAGATAGGGCGACATAATCAGGATATGCTCCTGAGCAATCGAAAATGCGCCCATCATCATGCGGTGATTGGTTTCAATGTTCTTGTCCGGCCCTGAACCAACCACACGGATCAGCTTACCTGTGCCAGGTGGATCCTTTGGTGCAGCAATGCTCCAGGCGTCGCCCGTCAGCAATTCACCAGTCGCAAAGCGCCAGTCCTCGGATGCAACATGGAAAAGATCGGCGATTGCCGGGCCTTCAACGCGAAAATGCGTGTCAAACGCAACCGCATCACCCGCAATGGCTTTCACAAAGCCAGCACGGATATTCATGCCGCCCGTGAATGCCAGCTTGCCATCGACAATCAGAATTTTACGGTGCGTGCGCAAATTGGCATAAGGCAAACGTAGTCCCATGATGATGTTGCCATTGAACACATCAACAGAAATGTCTTTTTCTTTCAGCAAGTTGACAATGCTTGGAATGGAATAACGCGCGCCGACCGCATCCACTAGAACCCGCACTTCCACACCGCGTTTGACCGCCTCACCCAAGGCATCGGCAAACTGCTCGCCAATGGCGTCACGGTCAAAAATATAAGTCTCCAGCATGATGCTGCGCTCGGCCTTACGGATGGCTTCGAGCATTTCGGCATAGGCTTCGTCGCCGGTCTCCAGCATCCTGATGTTGTTGCCGCTCGTGAAATCATAAAGGCTGACAGTGTCGCCAAGGATTTTCATTGCTCCGAACTGCCGACCAAAAGCAGCGCGCACAAGATCATTCGTCGTGTCAAAATGCGAGAGATGGTAAAGCGCAATATTCCCCATATTGTCGCGCTGATGGCCGAGCGTGCTGCGTCGGATGCGATTTACACCCGCCAGCGCATAGACCACCGCTCCAACGATTGGGGAAAGTACGATGACGCCGACCCAGCCAAGTGCCGTTCGCACCTCATCTTTAGTCATCGTCGCGTGAATAGCTGCTATCGCTCCGAGAACGATCGACAGGACCGCCAGAATATGTGGCCAATAGTGTGAAACCAGATCAAACATCGGACCGACTTTAGAGCATTTCCGGCAAAACTGCGAAGCGGTTTTGCGTGGGATAATGCATAAAAACAAACAATTAGAGCGGTTCGAAAGATTCACTCTTAACGGAATCCGCTCGAGCCAAACAAGTTATTACAGCAAAGACATATCGTGTTCCTGACTTTACTCCAACAGGAGATTTGTCACCCTTTTAGGGAGCGATTCACATCTCTGGCTAAATCTGCTGATTGCCTTATATTGTTGATCGGGAATGCAAATTGAGGGACATCTTATGGCAACTGCACAGAATGACTTTAATCGCTCTACCCTTCCAGCCGAAGTTTCAGCCAAGTGGGGCTGGTTCATCGCACTCGGCGTCGCACTTCTGATCCTTGGCGGCATCGCTCTCGGCAATCTCGTGCTGGCGACAGTCGTTTCCGTCTACTATGTGGGCATCATGATGCTGGTTGCAGGCGTCATCGAAATCATCCACGCCTTTGGTGTGAAAACATGGGGCGGCTTCTTCTTCTGGCTCCTCAGTGGTCTGCTTTATGCGGCCGCAGGCATCGTGGCTTTCGTCAATCCGATTCTGGCTGCTGGCGTTCTGACCTTCCTACTGGCGGCAGCACTTCTGGGCGCGGGCGCATTCCGCATCTGGTTAGGCTTTAAGTCTAAACCCGCAGCCGGTTGGGGCTGGATTGTAGCAGCGGGCATTATCACGGTTTTGGCGGGTCTCGTCATTGCACTGCAATGGCCCGTCAATAGCCTGTTTATCCTTGGCCTGTTTCTGGCTATCGATCTTATTTTCCAGGGTTGGTCGTTCATCGCTTTCGGCCTTGGTATCAAGAGCCGATAAAGGACCTTAAAAGCGGCGTGCTACACGCCGCTTTTTCATTTCAACTCGACCTTTTGACTAATGACTGCTAGATGCTGCGCAACATCTTCGCGGCGCGTGTTTTTGCGCAGCCCATCACTTCGCAATTACGAGTTTCTTTATATGCCCGCTCAAGACCATCCAGTTTCCAAGCGCCGCACATTCGCGATCATCGCGCACCCGGACGCCGGTAAGACCACGCTCACCGAAAAATTGCTGCTGTTTGGCGGCGCTATTCAGCTTGCCGGTGAAGTGAAGGCCAAGAAAGACCGCATCCAGACCCGTTCGGACTGGATGAACATCGAACGCGATCGCGGTATCTCCGTCGTCACCTCCGTGATGACGTTTGAGTACAAGGATTGCATCTTCAACCTGCTCGATACGCCAGGCCACGAAGACTTTGCCGACGACACCTATCGCACGCTGACCGCAGTCGATAGCGCGGTCATGGTGATTGATGCCGCCAAGGGTATCGAACCACGTACGTTGAAGCTCTTCGAAGTGTGTCGTATGCGCGATATTCCTATCGTCACCTTCATCAACAAGATGGACCGTGAAGCACGCGACCCGCTCGAAATTCTTGATGAGATCGAAGAGAAGCTGGCGCTCGATACCGCCCCAATCACCTGGCCAATCGGTTCGGGTAAAAGCTTTGCTGGCACCTACGATCTGCACAACAACACTGTGCGTCAAAAAGATGCCGAAGAGCAGCCAACCAAGGTTAGTGGACCAGAGGAAGCAGCCAAGCTTCTGCCGGAAAATGAACGTCAGGCGTGGATCGACAGCCTCGAACTGGCGCAGGGTGTTTGTCGCCCGTTCGATCTCGAATCCTTCCGCGAAGGTCATATGACGCCGGTTTATTTCGGCTCGGCACTAAAAAATTATGGCGTGCGCGATCTAATCGAAGCCTTCTGCGATTTCGGCCCTTCCCCGCGTGACCAGCAGGCCGATAGCCGCATGGTGGGTGCGACCGAAGCAAAAATGACGGGCTTCGTGTTCAAGATTCAGGCCAATATGGACCCGAACCATCGCGATCGTATCGCATTCCTGCGCGTTTGCTCCGGCACGCTTTCACGCGGGATGAAGGCCAAGCTGGTACGCACCGGCAAGCCGATGAGCCTTTCGGCACCGCAATTCTTCTTTGCCCGTTCGCGCCAGATTGCGGACGAAGCTTTTGCAGGCGATGTGGTCGGCATTCCCAACCACGGCACCTTACGCATTGGCGATACGCTGACCGAGGGCGAGGACATT
This sequence comes from Ochrobactrum sp. AN78, assembly GCF_029909885.1. Taxonomy (NCBI): domain Bacteria; kingdom Pseudomonadati; phylum Pseudomonadota; class Alphaproteobacteria; order Hyphomicrobiales; family Brucellaceae; genus Ochrobactrum; species Ochrobactrum sp. AN78. Next base: position 11,257 of record NZ_JASAMU010000001.1, on the reverse strand, counting down.
CTGTTCCGCGGCGTACCGAACTTTGCGCCAGAAATCTTGCGTCGTGTGCGTCTTGATGATGCCATGAAGGCCAAGAAGCTGCGTGAAGCACTTCAGCAGATGGCGGAAGAAGGCGTCGTCCAGCTTTTCGTACCAGACGATGGTTCTCCAGCAATCGTCGGCGTTGTCGGTGCGCTTCAGATCGACGTTCTGACCGAACGCCTCAAGATCGAATATTCGCTGCCGGTCGGATTTGAAATGTCGCGCTTCTCGATTTGTCGATGGATCACGGCAGACGATCCGGCGGAACTGGATCGCTTCATTGCATCCCATCGCGCAGATATCGCACACGATCTTGACAATGATCCGGTATTCCTCGCGCAGAATGGTTTCTCGCTGAATTATGAAGCTGAGCGCTGGAAGGCGATCCGCTTTGCCACAATCAAAGATTATCAGGTGCGCGATAACGCCTGACGTCATGGTGAGTTATGACCGATCCTGTTTTGGCTGCCCTAAGCCTGCCTAATGTACTCACGCAGTATCTGGTAGATTATCGCAGCCAACAGGACGAACTGGGGCGTTCAACGGCCACAGTTCTGTTCCTCAACCACCCTGAAAAAGAACCGCTGGTTCTGAAGACCGAGCCGACAAGCCCCGTTGGTGAACTGGCTGATGAAGCAGCCCGACTTGAGTGGCTTGCCAGTCAGCAAATCATTTGTCCAAGCATCGTTTGCTTTGAGCAGGAGCAAGATCGTAGTTTTCTCCTGATGACGCGGCTTCCCGGCGCGGACCTTGCGTCTTGCGTTGGAAACCTCCCACCCGAGCGCATCGTCGAAATTCTCGCCAAAGCACTAAAGCGGATGCACGCGAGTGATCCGGCGTCATGTCCATTTGATCATCGGCTCGACATCCGTATCGAAGATGCCCACAAGCGGGTGATTGTGGGCGCTGTCGATGAAGACGACTTTGATGATGACCGTGCAGGGCAATCTGCCAAGGACTTGTTTGTAGAACTTTGCAGCCTCAAACCCGCAAGTGAGGATATTGTCGTTACCCATGGCGACGCTTGTCTGCCCAATTTCATGGCAGACGGTGATGTTTTCGCCGGCTACATCGACTGTGGCCGACTAGGCCTTGCCGATCGCCATCAGGATCTGGCACTTGCCTGCTGGAGCATACATTATAATCTTGGCGAGCAATGGATTAAGCCATTCCTCGACATCTATGATGGTCCGGCAATAGACGAAACAAAGATCACCTTTTATCGTCTGTTGGATGAGTTCTTTTAGACGGCCAGCCTCACGTTCCCGACGAGACGTTTGGGATGGGCTCTAATGCCCAGTCTCGGCCCGTTCACCAATTTTCAGATGGTGCAACTTCTGCGGATTGCGGATCAAATAAATCCCCCGGATCAGTCCATCCTCAATTTCCAAAGCTGCCACTTGCGGCAAGCCATCCGCTTCCAGACTCATATGACCCGGCAGTCCGTCAAACAGTGCAAAATGACGAATGGCTGGCACAAGACCGTCGGCCTTGCGAGCGATGCCGTCATAGAAACGCATGATCTTCTCGCGACCGAAAATCGGGTTGAGCGCTGCATTACGAATACCGCCACCATCCGAATACATCACGACATCTTCCGCTAACAGGCTCTGCAGCGTTGTCATGTCGCCGCTGCGGGAAGCCTGAAAGAAAGCCTCTGCAATCGTTCGGCCACGATCTTCCGCCACAGCATAACGTGGGCGACCGCTGCGTACATGGTCGCGCGCACGGCTCGCAAGCTGCCGACATGCCGCCGCATCGCGATCAAGCACCCGCCCCACTTCATCAAAGCCGACATCGAAAACATCATGCAGAAGGAACGCCGCACGCTCCAGTGGCGACAGCCGGTCGAGAGCCAGCATCAGCGTCAATGTAATATCGTCGCTGCGATCTTCTTCTTCCTCGACAAGCGGCTCTGGCAGCCAGGTGCCCGGATAGGTTTCGCGACGCACGCGAGCCGATTTGAGATGATCCAGTGCAAGACGGCTCGTCACCTGTACCAACCAACCTTCGGGCTCGCGGATTGCTTTCCGATCGGCAGCGCTCCAGCGTAACCATGCATCCTGCACAATATCTTCGGCTTCGGCATGCGTGCCGACCATGCGATAGGCGATGCGGGTGAGACGAGGCCGTAAGGCCTCGAACACATCCGCATCTTTCATTTGTGGCTCAAGCGGCTGCTGCATCAGACTTGACCGGGTGCACAAGACGCAAACCAACCGCGATGCGGTTCCACGCATTGATGGTGGTGATCAGCATGGTAAGATTCACAATCTCCTCGTCAGTGAAATGCGCTTTCAATGCATCGAAATCCTTGTCTGGCGCACCCGTCTGGGCGAGCAGCGTGAGTGCATCTGTCCAGGCAAGCGCTGCCCGTTCACGTGCATTATAAAGCGGCGACTCCCGCCATGCAGCAACCAGATAAAGACGTTCTTCAGTTTCACCAGCCTTACGGGCATCGCTCGTATGCATATATATGCAATAAGCACAGCCATTGATCTGAGAAGCGCGGATTTTCACCAGTTCATAGAGGCTATATTCAAGCCCGCTGGCCGCAACGCGCTTTTCCAGTTCCACCATTGCCTGCATGATTTGCGGGGCGAATGTATAAGGGGCAAGTCTCTGTTCCATGATGTCTTCTCCTTGAAGTTGACGACCGCTTTTGTCGTTCATCATCAAGACGAGATAGCCCTATGCAATTGTGACATGCTGCGTAAAAAAAATCAGCGCTTTGTTTCAAGAAGTGCGCCCGCAATCTTTTCTGCAAGCTTTTCAGCGACTTGTTCTTTGCTCATTTCCGGCCATTCTTCGATACCGGTGCGGCTCAGAATGCGTACGCGATTGCGATCCCCACCCATCACATCGCCAGAAACGTCATTGGCAACGATCCAGTCCGCACCTTTCTTTTCCAGCTTGCGTCCGGCATTGGCGAGCACATCCTGTGTTTCCGCCGCAAAGCCAACCACAAGACCGGGACGTTTGGCACTATGACCAACACCTGCCAGAATATCCGGGTTCTCGACCATGCTAAGCGTCGGCGCACTTTCACCGGGCTGCTTCTTAATCTTCTGATCTGCCGCATTGGCCGTCCGCCAATCAGCAACCGCTGCCACCATCACGGCAGCATCAGCAGGAAAATGGCTTTCCACTGCTGCCTGCATTTCACGCGCTGTTTCAACATGGATGACTTTGACGCCTTGCGGATCAGGGATCGTAACGGGACCCGAAACCAGATGCACCGTGGCACCCAATTTCGCGAGCGCGGCGGCAATGGCATGCCCTTGCTTGCCGGACGAACGATTGGCGATATAGCGCACCGGATCAATCGGCTCATGGGTCGGTCCAGACGTCATGACAATTGTCTTGCCCGAAAGCGGTTTTGCCCGTGGCGCAAGCAGAGTTTCAACAGCTGCAACAATAGCCAGTGGCTCGCTCATGCGGCCAGTGCCAGCCTCACCACTTTCCGCCATCTCACCTTTTTCAGGACCAATGAACCGCACGCCATCATTTACCAGGGTTAGGCGATTGCGCTTTGTTGCCGGATTTTCCCACATGGCCGGGTTCATCGCTGGCGCAACCAGCACCGGAATTTTTCGCGCAAGCAGCACGGCACTTGCCAGGTCATCCGCCAAACCATGTGCCATCTTGGCCATAAGATCAGCAGTCACAGGCGCGACAACGATCAGATCGGCATCCCGTGCGAGCCGAATATGCCCGACGTCCTGCTCGTCCTCACGTGAAAACAGATCAGTGAACACATGATCGGCGGACACCGCACCAATGGTTAACGGCGTTACAAATTGCTGTGCAGCTGATGTCATCAAAGGGCGCACATGCGCGCCGCGTTCACGTAGGCGGCGAATGAGATCAGGCGCCTTATAAGCGGCAATCCCGCCGCCAATAATGAGAAGAATACGTTTGCCCTGCAATGTGCCCGCGGCCGGAACAGAAGCTGGCGTGACAGCGCTCACTCCGTCAACCCCGCCAAGCAGCAACCGAGCTTCCTCTTCCATCGACCGCCCGTTTTGCGCTGCGCGAACGCGCAGCCTTTCTTTAGCGGCATCGTCAAGATTGCGGATTGTAATACTGGCCATTTGATTGCACCGGTCTAATGCTGATGCAATCAATGAAATCACTGTTTTGCTGATTAATCAACAATGCGTTGAATTAAAGCTCGATATAGAGCTTAATCGCTATCGCTGCGAGCGAAATTGCAATCACAATCTGTGCGATCCGACCCCAGCGCGAATGCCGTGCTTCGGCGCGTCCGATGGCTTCAGCTGTAGCCTCATCAAAGCGCAGACCGTTGAGCGCCATCTCATCAAGTGCCACCGATGCACGCTCGACACGCGCCACCAGTTCAGGTGTTTTGCGTGTGAAATGCAGCAGTGCATAAGCGCTGTCTTTTGCATCAAGCAACATGCCCTGCGGCCCGAGATTCTTACGAATCCAATCCCCAACCACCGGTTCGGCTGCCTTCCACATATTGAAATGCGGATCGAGCGTACGCGAAACACCTTCCACCACAACCATTGTCTTCTGAAGCATCAGAAGTTCTGGCCGCGTTTCCATGTCGAAAAGCTCGGTCACTTCAAATAGCAGCGTCAGCAGCTTGGCCATGGAAATGGTTTCAGCTGGCTGACCGTGGATCGGCTCGCCAATGGCCCTGATTGCCTGCGCAAAGCTCGCCACATCATGTGTGTGCGGCACGTAACCAGCTTCAAAATGCACTTCCGCCACACGCATATAGTCTCGCGTGATGAAGCCATAGAGAATTTCAGCGAGGAACCGCCGCTGCTGCTTGTTGAGCCGCCCGGTAATGCCAAAATCGACCGCAACAATCATGCCTTGCGGATCAACGAACAGATTACCCGGATGCATGTCGGCATGGAAAAAACCGTCGCGCAACGTATGACGCAGGAAGGACTGGATCAGCGTTTCGGCGATCTTTTTGAGGTCGAACCCTGAAGCACTTAGTGCTTCCACGTCCGACATTTTGATGCCGTCGATCCATTCAAGCGTCAGGACATCACGCCCGGTACGTTCCCAATCGACATTGGGAACACGGAAGCCTGTATCATCTTTAATATTCTCGGCGATTTCGGAAAGTGCTGCCGCCTCAAGCCGCAGATCCATCTCGATACGCGTGGTCTGATGCAGCGTTTTCACCATCTCGACGGGACGCAAACGCCGCGTAAAAGGAACATGGCGCTCCTGCATACGGGCGACCATGAAGAAGCTCTCCAGATCGCGTGCAAAGCGTTGGCGCACGCCGGGGCGGATGACCTTGACCGCAACCTTGTGTGGCGCGCCATCCTTCATCACATAAGCCGGATGCACCTGAGCCATCGATGCTGCCGCAATCGGCGCGTCAAAGCTCACAAATAGATCATCGATCTTGCGGCCAAGAGAATTCTCGACTGCCGCAACTGCTTCAACCTGCGGGAAGAAATCGAGCCGGTCCTGCAGCAGTTCAAGATCAGCCGCCACATCCTTCCCGACAATATCGGGACGCGTTGCCAGAAACTGGCCAAGCTTCACATAAGACGGGCCAAGCTTGTTCATCGCACGCGAAATACGCTCGGAACGAGCGGTATTTTTCGCACGTTTGCGCGCAAGCAGCTTGGCAACCTTATGCCCCAGAGCAGGCAATCCAGCCGCATCATCGACAGGCAGTGAACTCAACACGCCTTCGCGCGCCATAATCCAGCCAGCACGCATCAACCGTAGGGCCGCAGAAATATTGCTCATATCGGACTCAGAGCTTCCAGCCGGAATGAAGTGCTGCGATACCGCCCGTGAAATTGCGATAGCTTACCCGCTCGAAACCCGCATCGCGGATCATGCGTGCAAAGTCTTCCTGCTTTGGGAACTTGCGGATAGATTCCACCAGATAGCTGTAGGAATCGGCATCACCCGTGATCATCTTGCCAATCTGCGGGATAGCCTTAAACGACCACTGATCGTAAACCTTGTCGAGAAGCGGGAGTTCGACCTCGGAGAATTCGAGACACATGAAACGGCCACCCGGTTTCAACACCCGATAGGCTTCAGACAACGCCTTATCGATATGTGGGACGTTACGGATGCCGAATGAAATCGTGTAGGCATCGAAACTTGCATCTTCAAACGGCAGCTCTTCTGCACTGGCTTCAACAAATTCGAGGTTTTCAGCAAGCCCCTTCTTGATCGCGCGCTCACGACCCACACCAAGCATGGAGCCATTGATATCGAGGATGGTGACATGCGCCTGACGACCAGAAGCTTCAACAATACGGAATGCGATATCACCCGTACCACCTGCAACATCAAGCGAAGTCCAACCCGGGCGCTTGGACGGTGCCAGCCAGCCGATCATCGCATCTTTCCAGACGCGATGCAGCCCACCGGACATAAGATCGTTCATCACATCGTAACGCTTGGCAACCTTATGGAAAACGTCGTTGACCAGCCCTTGCTTGGCATCTTCATCGACCGCTTTGAAGCCGAATGAATGCTCCATGCCACCCTGCGCGCCCACGCGGTCCGCATTGCCGTTCTGCTGGCTCATAACTCATCCTGCCGGTTCATGTGCGAAACGAAGACGATCTCCGTTTTCCGTTTGCTTGATGCATATAAAGCTTGTACCGGACGATACAAGCACAGACCGCCAGCCGATACCCCTTTTGTGATCTACTGGTCAGATTCAATCAGATAGAGACGCGCTCCAGACTTGCGGAACTGTGTAAAATGGTCGAAGACAGAGAAAACTGTGCGTGTGCGCTTGCCACGCGTTTTCTCCGGCATCATTCGCCGCTAAAGCATTTCCAATAAAAGTGCGAAGCGGTTTTTCGTTGGATAATGCGTAAAAATAAATAGAGCGGTTCCAACGATTCAGTCCTAACTGGAACCGCTCTAAGGTCAAAAAAGATAACAAGAAAAGTGGAAAGAACATGGGCGTTATTGTCGTCAGCCACCCGCTTGTCCAGCACAAGCTCACCATTATGCGCAAGCGCGAAACCTCAACAGCAAGCTTCCGGCGTTTGCTGAAAGAAATATCGCTGCTGCTTTGCTATGAAGTGACGCGCGATCTCGAACTGACCACCATGCACATCGATACACCGATGATGCCAATGGAAGCACCTATCCTTGAAGGCAAAAAGCTGGTCTTCGCTTCCATCCTGCGCGCAGGCAATGGCCTGCTTGAAGGCATGCTGGATCTGGTGCCTGCTGCCCGCGTGGCACATATCGGCCTCTATCGTGACCACGACACGTTGCAGCCGATTGAATATTACTTCAAGGCGCCGGAAGATATTGTCAATCGCCTCATCATCGTGGTCGATCCAATGCTCGCCACCGGTCATTCTGCGATAGCAGCTATCGACAAGCTGAAAGAGCGCGGCGCAACCAACATCCGCTTCCTCTGCCTGTTGGCAGCCCCGGAAGGCATCGAACGCTTCACCGCAGCCCATCCGGATGTCGAAGTGTTCACGGCTTCGATCGATGAACGCCTTGATGAAAAAGGCTATATCGTGCCGGGCTTGGGTGACGCTGGCGACCGTATGTACGGCACGAAGTAAGTTTCAAATCGTACAATAGAAAACAAGTTAATCCGCGCTGGCTGCTCGATAATTGGTATTGAGCAGCCAGCGCGGATTTTTTATCTTCTCAACATCAAAAGAGACGGAAGATTGATCATGTCCACGGAAACGCGCCTGATGGAACTTGAGATAAGGGTTGCTGAACAGGAAAAGACCATTGAAGAGCTTTCATCTGTCCTCGCCGAGCAGTGGAAGACGATTGATCAATTAAACAAAAAGCTGTCCGCGTTAACCGATCGTTTTCTGACACTAGAGGGACAAACAGCTCCTGAAATCCCTGTCACCAAGCCCCCACACTGGTAAAATCATGATTGAGATTATAACGCTTGCTGATCGTGCCGACCTTGCAGCAACCTGCGCTAAATGGAACCACACACAGTGGGGATATTTGTCGGGCGCAACCGAAGAAGACATCGTTTCCGGGTTGCAGGAGATCATCCACTCCACTGACGGGCAGGCTGTCCGTGCGGCACTCTGGAATGGCGAACTCGCAGGATTCGTCCTTTTGATCCACAATGATCTGGACAGCCACCCTCATCTCAAGCCGTGGGTTGCGAGCCTGCTCGTTGCACCGGAATACCGTGGGAGAGGAGTTGCGAAAGCTCTTATGGCCGCAATTGAAGGCGCTGCCCACCAGCTCGGCTATAGCGAAGCCTATCTTTACACGGACAAGCCCGACCTTTACCGCAAAATTGCCTGGGATGACTTCGATGAGCTCAAGGGCGACGATGAAGGCATGCTGATCATGAATAAGAAAATCGCGCGGTCATAGCCGCGCGATCTTTCCACTTTTATGACGCCGCCGGTATCGGGCAGCTCACGCCAGTTCCACGCAGGCCGCAATAGCCGTTCGGATTCTTGGCCAGATATTGCTGATGATAATCTTCCGCGTAATAGAACGTCGGAGCATCTGCAATCTCCGTCGTGACGGGTCCGAGACCGCGAGCAGCAAGTGCATCCTGATATGCGCCCCTGCTCTTTTCCACAATTTCACGATCGGCCTGATCGAAGGTATAAATCACAGACCGATAGGTTGTGCCGATATCGTTGCCCTGTCGCATTCCCTGTGTCGGATCATGCTCTTCCCAGAACAGTGACAACAGCTCTCCGAGGCTCACAACATTCGGATCGTAAACCACCAAAACCACTTCAGCATGCCCGGTCAGACCAGTGCAGGTTTCCTCATAGGTCGGGTTCGGCGTAATTCCGCCTGCATATCCAACGGCGGTAACGTAAACACCACGAACCTGCCAGAAAAGCCGCTCTGCCCCCCAGAAACAGCCCATACCAAACATGGCCTGCTTCATGCCCTCAGGCCATGGACCTTTAAGCGGCTGACCCGACACAAAATGCTTCAAAGCCGTAGGAATAGCATCCCTACGACCCGGCAAGGCGTCGTTCTGCGAAGGCATTTCAATCTTCTTGCGATAGCTGTCTAGGAAACCCATTCAACACCTCCTGAGACGCACGGGATATGTGCGCACAATCCTCTTGGATAAAGCCGCCTCCAGTCATCATTCTCTTCCGAACGGCTTTAGGCTCAAGCACTGAAAATGCCTAATGGCTTCTTACGTCGATGACCGGCTATGTAAAACAGAAGCGCAAGAACACCGAAAACGAGCCAGCCGGGCTGTTCAAGCACGGGAAGCAACAGCCTGTCCCACACTGCAGACCCTATATAGTGCGTCACGAGCGCTTCTACATCCCCCAGCGTCTCGGGCGCACCACGTGCCCAAATATCAAGAAGCGATTTGGTCACCAATTCCGAGGCACCCACAGAACGCGCACCATCAAGAATGGCGAAAATGACACCTATCGCCAGAAACAAAACCGCGAAACTACGCAAAACAAAACGAAACACGATTCTCTGCCTTTGAATTTATCCATAAGCATCATGCAAAAATGTGCGCTATTTGCCATTCAATCTATGCGTTACCAGCCGCTAAATTATACCACAAACCGACTAATGCACTCAAATCGAAGAAATTTCCGAAACAAACTCAGAATAATATTCTGTAAAAACAATATCTTATGCTTATATTCATGGACATTGCATAGGCCACAATAAATTAAAGCGAAAACTGGCAAATAGCAGTTGAACATATGTGTATTCTGGCTATATTGCGCGCCGCAGCACCTGTTTTGGCAACTAACCAATGCCTGATGTGAAAAGTGGTGGTGCGTTTGCAAGAGTTCTTACCGCACTGCGGATTTCAAGACAGCAAATCAGACGGAGAGGTGGCCGAGTGGTTGAAGGCGCACGCCTGGAAAGTGTGTATACGGGGAACCGTATCGCGGGTTCGAATCCCGCTCTCTCCGCCAGTTTAGCTTAATCATCTCTTTATATATATAATTCAACCGCTTAGTATCTAAGCACCCTTCCATTTAGACTAATTGTTTAGACTCCTACCCACAACAAAAAGTGCCCGTGAGCTTGAACCCACGGGGAACCTTCTACCTACCCTATCGTGCGTCTTTCGGCCCGTACTTCGGCAAATCGCCAATCATCACATTCGCGAAGACAACGGCAGGGAGCGCATTCCCGAATGGAAGGACACGCAAGATTGCCCTCGCCTCTTGCTGGAACCATTCCCCTTCTGGAAGCAAGCGAGACAATGAAATGCCAGCTTTGTAGACATCATCAATGCCACCCGTTGTTGGGTTTCCTAATGCCGTGTCTGTGACCTGTCCTGAAGTTTGGTTACAAGTGAACTGCTGGGGAATTCCGGCGACAGGCAAAACCGTGTCGATTAGCATAGGCAGTACAGAAGCCCACCCGGCACGGGAGAAACTAGCGGCGACTGTTTCCTCCCACGACAGACGCTTATCAAGCCATGCATCCCGGTCGCTTCTACCAATAGCCTGCACCGGCTCAGCCGGAGGTCATGATGATGGATGTCAATGCCGCTCCATCGCGCATGTTAAGGTTCCTGAGCGTCTGCGTTGTGTACGCCCCGGAAACAAACGTTCTGAATTGCATAAGCATCTATGCAGTAGGGAAGAGACACACGGGGTCTTTCATGGTCACGACATCATTTATGCGCAAAGAGACAATTGAGGCCTCGGCCGTTGTTTCGCGTTTGCTGACTGAAGAAGCCGCAACGATCGCGGCAATCAAACGTCTCTATGAAGAGCGTAAGCCACGTGTGATTACGACGGCTGCCCGCGGCTCATCGGATCACGCTGCATCCTTCTTCAAATATCTGTTCGAGATCAGCGTTGGCTTGCCGGTGGCTTCAATAGGTCCTTCGGTGACATCGGTTTATAACAGCCGCTTGCAGCTGCAGGATGGGTTGCACTTTACGGTTTCGCAGTCCGGCACCAGCCCCGGCCAACAATTGTTGCCGGGGCTTTTCTTTATGGTGGCGGGGGCCTGTTTCCTCAGACTGCCATCATTGTCGGCGTTGATATTTTGGCATCTGGCGCTCTAGAGACAGTAACCTTTGTTACATGGGGGCTTGGAGTTGACCCTTTTCCCTCCCACATGATTTTCAGTATTCGGTTTAAGATCCGTTGCGTGCTAGCGTTTTTTTATTGATTAGCGGGCTTTAGATTTGGTTTGCTTTAAACGCAAAAAGCCCCGTCGGAGACGGGGCTATTTCTGATTTGGTTGCGGGGGCAGGATTTGAACCTGCGGCCTTCAGGTTATGAGCCTG